>NZ_DASPLW010000080.1:0-90538 GCF_035627355.1 Ramlibacter sp. | reverse complement strand
CAGCACCAGCGTGATCGCCGCGACGATGAGGTTCTTGTTCTGCGCGAAGTTCACGCGGTTGTCGACCCAGATCTTGGCGCCGGCCACGGCGATCAGGCCGAACACCACGATGCTCACGCCGCCCATCACCGGCAGCGGAATGGCCTGGATCAGCGCGCCGAACTTGGGGCTGAAGCCGAGCACGAGGGCGAGCAGCGCCGCCACCACGAATACCGCGGTCGAATAGATGCGGGTGGCCGCCATCACGCCGATGTTCTCGGCATAGGTGGTGACACCGGTGCCCCCGGCCGCGCCGCTGACCACGGTGGCGATGCCGTCGCCGATGAACGCCCGGCCCATGTAGGGGTCGAGGTTGCGGCCGGTCATGGCCGTCACCGCCTTGATGTGGCCCAGGTTCTCGGCCACCAGGATCACCGCCACCGGCGCGATCAGCAGCATGGCCGGGCCGTTGAACTCCGGCGCGACGAAGCGGGGCATGCCGAACCAGGCCGCCGCGGCGATGCCGGAGAAGTCCATCGGCTTGCCCAGCCCCAGTCCGTTGGCCAGCACCACGTAGATCACGCTGGCCACGAGCAGGCCGACCAGGATCAGCAGCCGCTGCACCATGCCGCGGGTGAACACCGCCACCAGCGCGACGCTGACGAAGGTGACGGCCTGCATCCAGGAGTCGAAGTTGCTGGCCGCCATGTTCTTGACCGGGATGCCGGCCAGGTTCAGGCCGATCACCGCCACCACCGCGCCGGTGACCACCGGCGGCATCAGCCGCTCGATCCAGCCGGTGCCGATCGAATGCACGATGGCGCCGACCGCGATGTAGACGACGCCGCAGGCGATGATGCCGCCCAGCGCCACGCCGATGTTGGCGTTGGGGCCCTTGCCGGCATACGCCGTCGCGGCGATCACCACGCCGATGAAGGCGAAGCTGGAGCCCAGGTAGCTGGGCACCTTGCCGCCGGTCACCAGGAAGAAGATCAGGGTGCCGATCCCGCTCATCAGGATGGCGAGGTTGGGGTCGAAGCCCATGAGGATGGGCGCCAGCACCGTGGCCCCGAACATGGCGATCACGTGCTGCACGCCCATGGCCGCCGTCTGCGCCCAGGGCAGCCGCTCGTCCGGCCCGATCACGCCGCCCTGCTGCAGCACCTGCGCGGGCCGCTCGGCCCAGCTGAACATTCCCATCTCTCCGCTCCTTGTTGTCGAGGTGCGGCGATGCTAGCCGGGAACGTGACCGATCCCGCAGCGGACTTTCAGGGTTGCAGGAAGGCGGCGACCTGCTCCAGCACGCCGGGATCGCGCAGGATCCGGCGGTGGCCCAGGCCTTCGGTGGCCTGCAGCCGCGCCCCCGCGATCGCGCCGGCGAAGGCCTCGCCGTCGGCGAAGCGGTTGATGCTGTCGGCGCGGTCGTGAACCACCAGCGTCCGCCGGGCGATGCGCGGGCCGACCTGGGCTGGCTCGAACTGGCGCATCAGGATGCCTTCGCGCGCCTCGATGCGGGCCTGCATGCGGGCGCGGGTCCCTTCCGACAGGCCGAACACGGCGGCGAACAGGCGGGTGTATTCGAGCGGCGAGGACGGTGGCGCCAGCAGCACCAGCCGCTGCACCGGCAGGCCGCGGCTGGCGGCGTAGGCCGCCGCGTTGGCCGCCAGCGAATGCGCGGCCAGCGCGTGCAGGCTGTGCCCCTGCTGCTGCAGCCGCGCCGCCGCGTACTCCAGCGCCCGTGCGAACTGCGGCAGGTTGCTGATCGAGCCGGCGCTGGCGCCGTGCGCCGGCATCTCCAGCAGCACCGGGCGCAGGCCGGCGCGCGCCACCGCCTCGGCCAGCGGCAGCATCTGGCCGGCATGCCCGCCCCAGCCGTGGGCCAGCAGCACCAGCGGTGCGTGCGGCGCGGCGGCGGGCGCATAGACGGTCAGGCTGCCGTCCTCGAACGGCCAGCTCTCGCGCCGCCACTCCGGGTCCCAGGGCGAGCGCCGCTGCAGCCAGCGCGGCGGCAGCGGCGTGCAGAACAGGCGGAAGGCGGCCCGAACGGCCAGCGCCGGCGAGAGGCGCTGCGAGGCGGCCAGTCCCCAGCGGAACAGGCGCAGCCCGGGGCTGGCCTGGTAGAAGGCGGAGGTCGCCTGCAGGGCGGTGCGTGGCGTCATGGCGGCCTCCTTCACCAGAACACCATGTCGTCGTTGCGGCGGGGCAGGGCGCGCACCGACTCGATGGTCGCGCGCACCAGTTCGTAGGCGCCCCAGCCGAGCGCCAGGGTCAGGATCATCAGCATGGCAAATCCTTTCTCCGCACAGTCGTGCGAAATGGGTCCGTGGGAAGGCGGTACGGCATGTCTCCGTTGTCGTTGGAATGGGGTGTCAGGCGCGGTAGCTGGCCAGCAGCCGTTGCCAGCTGGCCAGGGCGCGATCGGCGGCGCGGCCGTCGCGCAGGAAGCGGGTGTCGTGCACCAGCCCCAGCACCAGCGCATAGAGCTCGGCCACGAGCTGGTCGGGGTCGGTGTCCGGCTTCAGGTGCCCGGCCTCGATGGCCTGCAGCACGGTGCGGCGCAGGGCCGTGCGCCAGCGCACCACCTCGGCGTGCAGCTGGTCGCGCAGCGGGCCCTGGCGGTCGTCCAGTTCGAAGGCGCCGGCCGAGTAGATGCAGCCGGTGCGGGCATCGACGTCGCGGGTGCGCACGATCCAGCGCTGCACGATGGCCTCCAGCCGCGGCAGGCCCTTGGGCTGCTGCATGGAGGGCACGAACACCTCCTCGATGAAGCGGCGGCCGAACTCTTCGACCACCGCCTTCTGCAGCGACTCGCGCGAGCCCACGCGCGAGAACACGCCGCTCTTGGACAGGCCGATGCGGTCGGCCACGGCCTGCAGGCTGATCGATTCCAGGCCCTCGGCCGCGGCAAGGTCCAGCGCCGCGCCGACGATGGCGGCGCGGGTCAGCTCGCTGCGGGCGGTCTTGGCTTCCATGGCGGCGCACTTTAGCACGCCCGTGCGAAGTTGCAAGCGCGGCCGTTTCGGACCGCTATTGGCTGGGCGGTGCGGCGAAGGGCCAGCCGTTCGGCGTTACGCTTGCGCGCATGAGCAAGCCCCCCTTCGTGCCTCGGCTGAGGCTGTACCAGGACTGGCTGCGCACGGAGCGCGGGCTGGCCTTCGACTCCTACGACGCGCTCTGGCGCTGGTCGGTCACCGACCTGGCGGGCTTCTGGCAGAGCATCTGGGACTACTTCGAGCTGCAGTCGCCCACGCCGCCCACGCAGGTGCTGGCCGACGAGCGGATGCCGGGCACGCGTTGGTTCGAGGGCGCGCAGGTCAACTTCGCGCGCCAGGTGTTCCGCCACGTGCAGCCGGCACAGGCCGCCGGCCTGCCGGCGCTGGTCAGCCGCAACGAGAAGGGCCAGCACCGCGAGCTGTCCTGGCCCGAGCTGCAGCGGCAGGCCGCCGCGCTCGCCCTGCACCTGCAGGCCCAGGGGCTGCAGCCGGGCGACCGGGTGGCGGCCTACCTGCCCAACGTGCCGGAGACCATCGTGGCCTTCCTGGCGGTAGCGAGCCTGGGCGGCGTGTGGAGCCTGTGCGCGCCCGACATGGGCACCAACGCGGTGCTGGACCGCTTCCGCCAGATCGAGCCCAGGGTGCTGATCGCCTGCGACGGCGTGAGCTACGGCGGCAAGGACCACGAACGCGGCGAGGTGGTGGAGCAGCTGCAGGCGGCGCTGCCCAGCGTGCAGCACCTGCTGGTGCTGCGCAACCTCGGTGGCCAAGCTGGCGCCGGCCTGCCGCCGCACGCCGACTTCGCCGAAGCCGTCGCGCGCAGCGGCCCGGAGGTGGCCGCCTTCGAGCCGCGCTGGCTGCCCTTCGACCATCCGCTGTGGATCGTCTATTCCAGCGGCACCACCGGGCTGCCCAAGCCGATCGTGCACGGCCACGGCGGCATCCTGATGACGATGCTGCTGATGATGGCGCTGCACAACGACATCGGCTGCAGCTACGACGCCAACAGCTTCGGCGAGCGTTACCACTGGTACAGCTCCACGGGTTGGGTGATGTGGAACGCCCAGATGGCCGGGCTCGCGCTGGGCACCACCTGCTGCATCTACGACGGCAACCCGGGCGGCAGCAAGGAGAAGCCGGACTGGACGGTGCTGTGGCGCTTCGCCGCCGACCTGGGCGTGACCTTCTTCGGCGCCGGCGCCGCCTTCTTCGCCAACTGCATGAAGGCCGGCGTGCAGCTGTCGCAGTACCCCGGGCTGCAGTCCGTGCGTGCCCTCGGCACCACGGGCTCGCCGCTGTCCGAGGACGTGCAGCGCTGGGGCACGCAGCAGTTCGAGGCGCTGGGCGTGCCCGGCATCTGGTGGTGCAACATCTCCGGCGGCACCGACTTCGCCGGTGCCTTCATCGGCGGCAACCGCGAATTGCCGCAGGTCCCGGGGCAGATGCAGTGCCGGCTGCTGGGCTGCGCCGTGGAGGCCTGGAACGAGCAGGGCGAGCCGGTGGTCGGCGAAGTCGGCGAGCTGGTGTGCCGCCGGCCCATCCCCTCCATGCCCCTGTACTTCTGGAACGACGAGGGCAACCATCGCTACCTCTCCAGCTACTTCGACATGTACCCCGGCGTCTGGCGGCACGGCGACTGGCTGAAGATCACGCCCGAAGGCGGCTGCATCATCTACGGGCGCAGCGACGCCACCATCAACCGCCACGGCATGCGCATGGGCACCAGCGAGCTGTACAGCGCGGTCGAAGCGCTGCCCGAGGTGCTGGACTCGCTGGTGGTGGACCTGGAGTACCTGGGACGCGAGAGCTGGATGCCGCTGTTCGTGGTGTTGCGGCCCGGCGTCGAACTCGACGACGCGCTGCGGGCGAGCATCAACGGTGCGGTGCGCGCGGCGCTCAGCCCGCGCTTCGTGCCCGACCAGGTCTACGCGGTGCCGGAGATCCCGCGCACGCTGTCCGGCAAGAAGCAGGAACTGCCGGTCAAGAAGCTGCTGCTCGGGCAGCCGCTGGAGAAGGTCGTCAACAAGGATGCGATGGCGAATCCGGCCAGCCTGGACTGGTTCGTTCGTCTCGCCCAGGAACGCAACGCGGCCCGCGCCTGAACGAGGCGCCCTCAGGGCGCTTCCGCCACGCTGCCCTGCCGGGCCGCTTCCTGCTCCACCCCGTCCAGGAACGCCCGCACCTTGGCCGACACCAGCCGGCGCCCGGGCAGCAGCGCGTACATGCGCAGCGGCTCGCAGGTCCATTGCGGCAGCAGCCGCACCAGCCGCCCCTCGGCGACCGCCGGCGCGCAGAAGGTCGCGGTGATGCGCGCCACGCCCAGGCCGGCGATGGCGGCCTTCAGCCGCACTTCGGCGTTGCCGCTGCGCAGCGGCGGATTGCGCACTTCCACCTTCACCACGCCGTCCGGCCCCGAGAAGGACCAGGCCTGGTCCTCGCCGCCGGCCAGCAGGGGCAGGGCGTTCAAATCCTCGGCCGAGGCGAAATCAGGAAAGCGCGCCATCAGCTCCGGCGAGGCGAACACCCCGCGCTCGAGCGAATAGACCCGGCGGGCGACCACCGAAGAAGGCGCGAAGTTGTGCTCGATGGCCGAGAACACCAGGTCGTAGTGGCGGTCGAACAGCGGCACCTGGTCGTGCTCCACGTCCATCTGCACCTTCAGCTGTGGGTGCTGCGCCAGCAGGCGGCAGGTCACCGACGCCAGGTGGTGGGCGCCGAACTCATAGGGCGCGGCGACACGCAGCGTGCCGTGCACCCGCTCGCCCCGGGCGACCGCGTCGACCGCGATCTCGCGCAGCTGCGAGAAGGGCTTGGAGATGTCCCGGTAGAGCGACTCGCCGGCGTCGGTCAGGCGCAGGCGCCGGGTCGTGCGTTCCAGCAGCCGGGTGCCCAGCTGGCCTTCCAGCCGCGCCACCGATGCACTCAGGCTGGACTTCGGCCGATCCAGCGCCCGGGCCGCCGCAGTGAAGCCGCCGTGGTCGACCACCTGGCAGAAGGCATCGAAGTCGTCCCAGTTCATTGTTCAGGATTCGGAACACAGTGGCCATGAGGGAGCCTTGATCCACGTCAAGGCGCTTCCTAGGATTGTTACACCCCCATTTCGCGGTTCCCAACCGACCCACAGGAGACAACCCGCATGACCCTAGACCGCCGCCAATTCCTCCAGGGCTCCGCCGCTGCGCTGGCCTTCGGCGCCGCCGCGTTCCCGGCGGCCGCCCAGGCAATCGAGACCGCCAAGGTGGTGGTCGGCTTCGCCCCGGGCGGCACCATCGACCTGGTCGGTCGCCGCCTGGCCGACAAGCTGCAGCCCGGCTTCGCCAAGGTCGCCATCGTCGAGAACAAGAGCGGCGCGGGCGGGCAGATCGCCGCGCAGGCGGTGAAGATGGCGGCGCCGGACGGCGGCACGCTGCTGATCACGCCGACCTCGCCGCTGAGCCTGCACCAGTACACCTACCGCAAGCTGCCCTATGACCCGGTCGACTTCACCCCGGTGTCGGGCGCCGCGAGTTTCGACTACGCGCTGGCGGTCGGGCCCATGGTGCCGGCCAGCGTCAAGACGCTGCCCGACTTCATCGCCTGGTGCAAGGCGCATCCCAACGAGGCCAACTTCGGCTCGGCCGGCCAGGGCTCGGCGGCCCACTTCATCGGC
Organism: Ramlibacter sp.; assembly: GCF_035627355.1. GTDB lineage: Bacteria > Pseudomonadota > Gammaproteobacteria > Burkholderiales > Burkholderiaceae_C > Ramlibacter. The sequence continues at coordinate 83,917 of NZ_DASPLW010000080.1, read as the reverse complement.
GGCGCCATCGGCCGCCTGGGCCAGGCCGACCTGCGCCATGTCGCCTTCCGCGGCACCCCGCCGGCGGTGGCCGACATGATCGGCGGCCAGATCGCCGCGGTGGTCGGGCCGACCGGCGAATTCATGTCGCACGTGAAGGCCGGCAAGGTGCGCCTGCTCGCCACCAGCGGGCCCAAGCGCGGCAAGTTCACGCCCGAAGTGCCGACGATCGCGGAGCAGGGGATCAGGGACCTGGCCTACATGGGCTGGTACGGCATCTTCCTGCCGCCCAAGGCCTCGCCCGAGGTCGTGCAGCGGCTGAACGCCGGCATCCGCACGGCGCTGGCTGCGCCGGACGTGGTCGAGTCGCTGGCTGCGGCCTACATGGAGCCCATGCACACGCCGGCGCCGCAGCTGGCGGCCATGCTCAAGGCCGAGAACGAGTTCTGGGCCGGGCTGGTGAAGGTGGTGGGCTTCACGCCCGTCTGATTGCCCTCTCCTTGACGCACTTCAAGGTGCGTCCCGCGCGGCCGCGAAGAATGCGGTCGCATGGGCGCACCGATCTGCGGCGGCCTCGGCCGCCGCTCCCTTTTGCTGGCTGCGGCGGCCTTCGCGGCCAGCCCGCTGGCGGCCCGCGCGGCCGCCATCTACACCCCGCACGAGGTCGCCGAGGCGTTCCGCACCCGCGTGCAGCAGCGCCTGGCGGTGCCGCCTTCCGAGGCGGCGGTGTACGCCTGGCTGGCCGAGCTGCAGCTGCTCGATGCCGGCCGCCCGCTGTGGGAGCCGCAGTACCTGCTGGTGGTCGACCGTGACCCGCACGTGCAGGCGGCGCTGCTCTACTGGCGCCTGTCCGGCCGTTCCTGGGAATTGCTGGGGGCCGCGCCGGCGTCCACCGGCGGCCCGACCGGGCCGGGCCACCTGGAGACGCCCCTGGGCGCCTTCGAGCAGCAGGTGCGCGCCTCGCAGCGCGAAGCGGCCGGGACACGCGTCTTCGACTTCGGCTGGCAGCGCACCCGCGCGGCCACGGGGCAGGGGCCGCTGCTGCCGGCGCGGCTGCAGGCCCGGGCCGCGACCGGCCCGCATCGGCTCACGCTGGGGCGCAACTGCTCCAACGGCTGCGTGCTGCTGCCGTCCGCGCTCACCCGCTTGATCGACGAGCTCGGCCTGCTGGATGGGGAAGCCCGCCGGGGCGAGCAGCCGCTGCCCTATGCGGGCCGGCTGATGCTGGTGCTGGATTCGCAGCGCGGCGAGCGGCCGGAGTGGAGCCCGGCGCCGGGTTGAGGCGCTGCAGGCGCCTTCACGCGGTAGCGGGCTTTCGCTTGCTGTTCACCAGCACGATGCCGACCGCGACGGCGGCCAGTGCCAGCGTCAATTGCAGCGTGAGCGGCTCCTTCAGCAGTGCGACCCCGAACACCAGTGCGAACACCGGCGTGAGGAAGGTGAACGAGGCCATGCGGGTGGCCGGGTAGTACCGCAGCAGCCACATCCAGGCCAGGTAGCTGGCGAACGCACCGACCACCGTCTGCAGCGCGATCGAGCCCCAGGCATAGGCCGAGTACTGCAGCGACCAAGTCTCGCGCAGGGCCAGTGACAGCAGCGGCGCCACCAGCGCGGTGACGGCCACCTGGTAGAACAGGATCTTCTCGGCCGGCGCGCTGGCCAGGCGCGAGGCGCGGATCACCAGCGTCGTCAGGCCCCACAGGGTGCCGGCCGCCAGCGCCAGCGCATCGCCGCGCAACTGCCTGGCCGAGGTCTGTCCGGTGAAGCCTTCGCTGAAGGCGACCGCCACCGCAGCGAAGGCGATCACCAGCCCGACCCATTGCACCGTACCCAGTCGCTCGCTCGGCACGAAGCGCGGCGTCAGCAGCGCCACCACGAAGGGCGAGGTGTAGAGGAACACGGTCAGGCGCGAGGCCGTGGTGTCGAGCAGTCCCAGGTAGATGCAGGCGAATTCGGCGGCGAACAGCAGCCCGGCCAGCAGGCCGGCCGGCCCGGTGCCATCGCGCTCGAACAGGCGCACGCCGCGCAGCACGCACCAGATCCACAGCAGCGCGGTCGCGCCGATGAAGCGAAGAGCGGCCTGCCACAACGGCGGCACTTCGGGCACGGTGGTCTTGATCAGGATCTGCTGGAAACCCCAGAACAGGCAGCAGGCCAGCAGCAGCGAAACGGACAGGCCGTCGAGGTGTTCTTGTCTTTGCCTCATCGCCGGCGATCGTAGCGGGCCGGCGCCCGTCGCTCTGGCGACATCCCCTCAGGCCCGCAGCGCCACCAGCTTCTCGAGCAGGTGCCGCAGCGCCTTCTTCTCGGTGCTGCCCAGTGCGCGCAGCAGGCGCTCCTCGTGCGCCTTGGCCTCTTCCACCAGCGGCCGCACCAGCCGGCGCCCGGCGGCGGTGGCGGCCACCAGCGTGCGGCGCTGGTCGGCCGGGTCGGCGTGCAGCGCCACCCAGCCCTGGTCGGCCATGCGCTGGACCAGCTTGGTGACGGTGGGCTGCTTGGCCAGCACTTCCACCGCGAGCTGGCTGATGGTCAGCGGGTCGCCGTCGTGCAGCGTGGCCAGCACGCGCCATTCGGTGGAGGACAGCCCGCGCGCGCGCACCTGCGCATCGAAGTCCTTGTACAGCGCGTGGTTGGCCTGGCCCAGGAGGTAGCCCAGGTAGTTGTCGATGAAGCGCGGAGGGGCCATGGCGCTCAGATCGGCAGCTCGGTGTAGAAGCGCCCGCCGTGGAACAGCAGCGGCGCGGCGCCCGGGCGCCAGGTGCAGCGCTCGACCTCGCCGACGAAGATCACGTGGTCGCCTTCCTCGTAGCGGCTGCGGTTGAAGCACTCGAAGGTGGCCGCGGCACCGGCGATCAGCGGCGCGTCGCCGCAGCCGCGCGTGAACTCCACGCCGTTCCAGCGCTCGCCGCCCCTGACCGCGAAGCGCTCGGCCAGCAGCTTCTGGTCGGCGGCGAGGATGTTGATGGCGTAGTGCGAGCCGGCGCTGAAGGCGGCCAGCGAGGCGGCCGCGCGCGACAGGCTCCACAGCACCAGCGGCGGCTCCAGCGACACCGAGTTGAACGAATTGGCGGTCAGGCCGATGGGCTTGCCTTCGGCCGTCATCGACGTGACGATGGTGACGCCGGTGGCGAACATGCCCAGCGCGCTGCGGAACTCACTGGACGAGAACGTCGGGGGCCGGGCCTTCCGGGGCGGGCTCATCAGCGCAGTTTGCATGAATTTTCATGTAGTATGGACCAAGACGCCCGACCCATGTTGCAGGAACGAATCGAACCGGCCTGGCTGGACGCCTTCGAGGCGGTATTGCGCCGCTGCGCCGTCCAGCCCGGCGACGTGGTGGCCGTGCTAAGCGAGAGCCAGAGCCGCCCCGTGCTGGTGGAGCTGGCCCGGCTGGCGGCGGCGCGGCTGGGCGCGCGCGTGTTCGGCCTCGCGATGCCCAGCGTGTTCGCGCGCGGCATCCCCCAGACCCGGTCGACCGGCGCCTCCGACGCATTGCAGAACATCGCACCGGTGGTGGCCGCGCTGGCCGGCAGCACGCTGGTGGTGGACTGCACGGTCGAGGGGCTGATGCATGCACCGGAACTGCCCGCCATCCTCAAGGGCGGCGCGCGCGTGCTCTATGTCAGCAACGAGCACCCGGAAGCGATCGCGCGGCTGGCTCCTCCGGACGATGGCTCGCTGGAGTCCTTGGTGAAGGAGCACGTCAAGCGGCTGCGCGCGGCGCGCGAGATGCGCGTCGTGTCCGAAGCCGGAACCGATCTCGTGATCTCGCTGCAGGGCGCGGTAGCCGGCGGCAATTGGGGCTACACCACCCGCCCCGGCACCATGACGCACTGGCCCGGCGGGCTGGCGCTGGCCTTCCCGGCCGCCGGCAGCGTCAACGGCCGGCTGGTGCTGGCGCCCGGCGACGTCAACCTCACCTTCAAGCGCTACCTGGAGCAGCCGGTCACGCTGGCCATCGAGACCGACTACGTCACGCGCATCGACGGCAGCGGCGTGGATGCCGACCTGATGCGCAGCTACATCGCCGCCTGGGGCGACCGCGAGGCCTATGCGGTCAGCCACGTGGGCTACGGGCTCAACGCCGCCGCGCGCTGGGACAGCATGGCGCTGTACGACAAGCGCGACTGCAACGGCACCGAACTGCGCGCCTTCGCCGGCAACTTCCTGTACAGCACCGGCGCCAACGAAGTCGCCGGCCGCCATACGCTGGGGCACTTCGACCTGCCGCTGCGCCACTGCACGGTGACGCTGGACGGCGAGCCGGTGGTCGAGCGCGGGCGCCTGTTGCCATGAGCGTCGCCCGGCCGCCCGCAGGCGTTCGCACCGCCGTGCGCGGCACGCGGGGTTCCCGGTGAGCCTGCTGCCCACCTTCACCACGCTGGGCTCCGGCCCCACGATCCTGATGCTGCATGGCATCGGCGGCGGCCACCTGGCCTTCGCGCCGCAGGTGGAGAGCTTCGCCTCCTCCGGCTACCGCGCCGTCGCCTGGGACATGCCGGGCTACGGCCACAGCGCGCCGATCGAGCCCTACACCTTCAAGGGCCTGGCCGAAAGCTGCATCGCGCTGATCGACGGACTCAAGTGCGAGCACGTGGTGCTGGTGGGGCACAGCATGGGCGGCATGGTGGCGCAGGAGGTGGTGGCGCGCCGGCCGGAGCGGGTCAGCCGACTGGTGCTGTGCGGCACCTCGCCGGCCTTCGGCAAGCGCGACGGCGAATGGCAGCGGGCCTTCGTGGCCGAGCGCACCGCGCCGCTGGAGGCCGGCAAGACCATGGCCGAACTGGCCGAGGTGCTGGTGCCGGAGATGATCGGGCCCGGCGCGCTGGCCGAAGGCGTGCGGCTGGCGCAGCACTGCATGGGGCTGGTCAATCCCTCCACCTACCGGCGCGCGCTGGAGGCGCTGGTCACCTTCGACCGCCGCGCCAACCTGCCGAACATCCACGTGCCCACGCTGCTGCTGGCCGGCGAGCACGATCGCAATGCTCCGCCGGCGGTCATGAAGAAGATGGCGCAGGCGATCGCCGGCAGCACCTTTCTGGAGATGCCCGGCGTCGGCCACCTGCAGAACCTGGAGGCGCCGGAGGCCTTCGACGCCGCGGTCCTGAATTTCCTGGCCCTGCCGGGGCAGCTGCTTCACTAGCCGCGGCCTGCCGCCGCAAAGGAGACGACGAACCCATGGACGCGATGACTTCGCTGGGCTTCACGCCCGCCGTCGGCGACACCGAACTCACCGCGCAGCAGCGCTCGCTGCTGTCGCTGGCGCACGAACTGGGCGAGAAGCGCTTCGCGCCGCGCGCGGCCACCTGGGACGAGCAGGCCAGCTTCCCGTTCGCCAACTACGACGACCTGCGCGAGGCCGGCCTGCTGGCGATGTGCGTGCCCTCGGCCTACGGCGGCGGCGGCGCCGACTACGCGACCTACATGATGGTGGCGGCCGAGATCGGCCGCTTCTGCGGGGCCACGGCGCTGACCTGGAACATGCACATCTGCTCGACGATGTGGACCGGCGTGCTCGCCGACGGCATCCCCATGAGCGAGGCGCAGCGGCGGGAACATGCCAGCCGGCGCGAGCTGCATTTCCGCCGGGTGGTGCAGGACGGCGCGATCTACGCCCAGCCCTTCTCCGAGGGCAGCGCCGCCGCCGCCGGCCGGGCGCCGTTCGGCACCACGGCACGCAAGGTCGAGGGCGGCTGGGTGGTCAACGGGAGCAAGATCTTCGCCTCCCTGTCGGGCGCGGCCGACTACTACGGCGTGCTGTGCACCGAGGACCAGGAGGGGGTCAAGCCGGATCCGAAGGACACGCTGTACCTGGCGGTGCCGGCGACCAGTGAAGGCTTCGCTATCAGCGGCGACTGGAACCCGCTGGGCATGCGCGGCACCGTCAGCCGCAACCTGGCCTTCAAGGACGTGTTCGTGCCGGACGAGGCGCAGCTCATGCCGCGCGGCGTCTACTTCAAGGGCGCTCAGACCTGGCCGGCCATGTTCTTCACGCTGGCGCCCACCTACCTGGGGCTGGCCAACGCGGCCTACGACTTCACCGTGCAGTACCTGCGCGGCGAGGTGCCGGGCGAACCGCCGGTCAAGCGCCGCATGTACCCCACCAAGCAGGTCGCGGTGGCGCAGATGCGCATCCAGCTGGAGAACCTCAAGAGCATCTTCCTGCGCGCCATCCGCGAAGCGCGGCCGAACCCGTCCAAGGACGAGCGCATGCGCCTGTACGCCGCCCAGTACACCGTGATGGAGGGCGCCAACGACCTGGCGCGGCTGGCCATCCGCACCTGCGGCGGCCAGAGCATGATGAAGCACCTGCCGATCGAGCGCATCTACCGCGACAGCCGCTGCGGCTCGCTGATGCTGCCGTGGACGGCCGAGCTGGTGCTCGACCGCATGGGACGCGAAACGCTGTACGAGCCCGGCGAGAAGGATGAGTAGGGCGGGGCGGCGGACGGTCGCCGCGCTCGCCCTGCTGCTCGGCGGCCTGCTCGGCCCGGCGCAGGCGGCCGCGCCCTGCGACAGCCTGGTGCGGCTGCCGAACGTGAGCCGCGCGCTGTGCGAGCAGGCGGCGCTGGTCGACAGCGGGGCGCGCTCGGTGCGCGGACTGCCGCTGTACCTGCGCGACGTGGTGCAGCCCAAGGCCGCGCTGCGCGTGCTGGTGAGCGGCGGCATCCACGGCGACGAGCTGTCCTCGGCCTCGGTGGCCCTGCACTGGATCCGGCTGGCCGGCGAGCAGGCGCGCCTGGCCCAGCCGGTGCACTGGCGCTTCATCCCGCTGCTCAACCCCGACGGCACGCTCGCGCGTCGGCCGCGCCGCACCAATGCCAATGGCGTCGACCTCAACCGCAACTTCCCCACGCCCGAGTGGGCGCGCGAAGCCAAGGTGTACTGGGAGAAGCGCACCCGCAAGGATCCGCGCCGCTGGCCCGGGCCGCACCCGCTGTCGGAGCCCGAGAGCCGGTTCCTGCACGAGCAGATCGAGAGCTTCCGGCCGCACCTGATCGTGGCCATCCACGCGCCCTACGGCGTGCTGGACTTCGACGGCCCATCGGTGCCGCCGTCCCGGCTGGGGCGCTTGTACCTGGACCAGGTCGGGATCTACCCCGGTTCGCTGGGCAACTACGGGGGCGTGCACAAGCGCGTGCCGGTGGTGACGATCGAGCTGCCGAATGCGATGCGCACGCCGCTGGACGCCGAGATGCGCCAGATGTGGCTGGACCTGCTGCGCTGGATGGGCGAGCGGCTGCTCGCGCCCGCCGAAGCCTCGCGCTGAAGCCGGGCGGCCCGGACGGCACAATGGGCCGCATCCACGCGAGGAGCGCATGAGCCAATCCGATACCCCAGCCATCGCCGCCCGCTTCGGCAGCGGGCGCGCCGTGCCGCGCATCGAGGACGAGGGCCTGCTGCAGGGCCAGGGCCGATTCACCGATGACCTGCAGCCCGAGGGCCTGCTGCACGCGGTGTTCGTCCGCTCGCCCCATCCGCATGCCCGCATCACGGCCGTCGATACCGCCACCGCGGCGGCCATCCCCGGCGTGGCGCTGGTGGCCAGCGGCGCCGACCTGCAGCGCGCCGGCGTGAAGACGCTGCCGGTCAACGCCGGCTTCAAGCGCGCGGGCGGTGCGCCCGGTGCCTCGCCGCTGCGCCCGGTGCTGGCCTTCGATCGCGTGCGTTTCGCCGGCGAGGCGGTGGTGCTGGTGGTCGCCGACACGCTGCAGCAGGCGCGCGACGCCGCCGAAGCGGTGTGGGTGGAGTACGAGGACCTGCCGTCGGTGACCGACGTCCGGCAGGCCGTCGAGGGCGAGGCTGTGCTGTGCGAGGAGGCGCCCGACAACGTCGCGGCCGAGGCGCGCTATGGCGACGCCGCCGCGACCGAGGCGGCGTTCGCGAAGGCCGCCCACGTGGTCGAGCTGGACCTGGCCAACCAGCGCGTGGCGGCGCTGGCGCTGGAGCCGCGCACGGTGCTGGCCTGGGTCGCCGACGACGGCCGCCTGACCCTGCGCATGAGCACGCAGATGCCCTCGGGCGTGCGCAACTCGATCTGCGACGCCACCGGCCTGGCGCGCGAGCAGGTGAGGGTCACCGTGGGCGACGTCGGCGGCGGCTTCGGCATGAAGACCGGCGCCTATCCGGAGGACATCGCGCTGGCCTGGGCGTCGTGGCAGCTGAAGCGGCCGCTGAAGTGGGCGGCCGATCGCAGCGAGGAGTTCCTGTCCTCGCACCACGGCCGCGACCTGCGCACCCGCGCCGAGCTGGCGCTGGCCGCCGACGGACGCATCCTCGCCCTGCGGCTGCATTCGCTGGCCAACGTCGGCGCCTACGCCACCGGCACCGGCGTCGCGATCCAGCTGCTGATCGGCCCCTGGGTGCAGACCAGCGTGTACGACATCCCGGTCGTCGATTTCCATTTCCGCGCGGTGCTGACCAACACCGCGCCCACCGGCGCCTACCGCGGCGCCGGCCGGCCGGAAGCGATCTACATCATGGAGCGGCTGATGGACGAGGCCGCGCGACAGGCCGGCATCGACCGCATCGCGCTGCGCCGGCGCAACTTCATCCGGCCGGAGCAGATGCCCTACACCAACCCGATGGGGCAGACCTACGACGTCGGCCGCTTCGAGCACGTGATGGACCAGGGGCTGGCGCAGGCCGACTGGAACGGCTTCGAGGCACGTCGCGCCGAGAGCCGCGCGCGCGGCAAGCTGCGCGGATTGGGCATCGCCACCTTCCTCGAATGGACCGGCGGCAATGCGCTGGAGGAGCGCGTCACCGTCACCGTGCTGCCCGATGGCGTGATCGAGGCCTTCTCGGCCGTCAACGCCATGGGGCAGGGCATCGCCACCACGCTGGCGCAGCTGGTGGTCGACGTGTTCGGCGTGCCCATCGAGCAGGTGCGCGTGGTGCTGGGCGACACCGACCGCGGCGACGGCTTCGGCAGCGCGGGGTCGCGCTCCCTCTTCACCGGCGGCTCGGCGCTGCGCGAGGGCGCGCAGAAGACGCTGGACGAGGCACGGCGGCTGGCGGCCCAGGCGCTGGAGGCCAGTGCCCAGGACCTGGACTACCGCGCCGGGCGCTTCTCGGTGCGCGGCACCGACCTGGCGATCGACCTGGCCGCGCTCGCCGGCAGGCAGCCGCAGCAGCGCATCCACCTGGAGAGCACGACGGCCGTCGCCGGGCCGAGCTGGCCCAACGGCTGCCACGTCAGCGAAGTGGAACTGGATCCCGCCACCGGCCAGGTGCAGGTGGTGGCCTACAGCAGCGTCAACGACGTCGGCCGCGTGGTCAACCCGACCATCGTGCGCGGCCAGCTCGACGGCGGTGCGGTGCAGGGCATGGGCCAGGCGCTGCTGGAGCAGATGGTCTACGACGAGGGCAGCGGCCAGCCGATCACCGGCAGCCTGATGGATTACGCGGCGCCGCGCGCCGACCTGCTGGCCTGCGAGTTCGTCACGAGCATGGACGAGAGCACGCCGTGCCGGAACAACCCGATGGGGGTGAAGGGCGTGGGCGAACTCGGCACCATAGGCGCCACGCCCTGCGTGGTCAATGCGGTCGCGGATGCGCTCGCGGCCGGCGGCTACGCGGAACTCGCCCCGCAGCTGCAGATGCCGCTGTCGCCGGGTCGCCTGTGGGAGCTGATGGCGGCGGCCCGGCCGGACTGAACGCGCCCGGTCAGCGCGGCGGCGGCAGGTCCTCGCCCAGCATGCGCCGCCAGAGCCAGCGCAGCGCGGCACCGACGTCGCCGCGCAAGCCCTGGTTCTGCGCCGGCACCGGCGCCCACTGTCCGCCCTCGCGCTGCGCCACCCGGAAATCGAACGAGTAGTTCGGCTCCTGGCCCATGCGCAGGTCGGTGACGTAGGCGCCGTCACCCTGGCGGTGCACCTTGTAGAAGCCGTGGGTGAACCACTGCATGCGCTGCACCGGCCACAAGGTGGACAGCTCGCGCTCCAGCGCCCGGTCGGTGGGGAAGTGCTCGAAGCGCATGCTGCGGCCCTCGTCCAGCAGCGAGCGGAAGCCTTCCTCGTAGCCGTCCTCGCGCAACGCCACCACTCGCCACAGCAGGGTGTTGAAGGCGGTCGGCGTCACCAGCAGTCGCTGCGCCGGCCGGCCCGCCGCGGCCAGCGTGTCCTGCGCCACGGCTCGTACCTGCGCCTGCGCGACCACGCTCCACGCCAGGTAGGCGGTGGTCAGCACCAGCGCCCCGGTGTTCCAGCGCAGCCCGCCATGGCTGCGGCCTCTCGCGACGGCCACCGCCAGGCCCGCCAGCAGCGGCAGCGTGTACAGCGGGTCGATGATGAAGATGCTGCCGACGCCGAATGGGTGGTCGGTGAAGGGCAGCAGCAGTTGCGTGCCGTAGACCGTCAGCGTGTCCAGCAGCGGGTGGGTGACCAGCGCCAGCCACAGCGCCAGCCACCAGCGCCGGAACCGGTCGGCCTCGCCGGCGACGCGGCTGACGAGCCCGGCCAGCACCGGCGAGGCTACGGTGAGCCAGAACAGGCTGTGGCTCTCGGCGCGGTGGTAGGTCATGTTGGCCACCGCATTGCCATGGTCGATGAAGGCGTCGAGGTCGGGCAGGGTGCCGGCGATGCCGCCCCACAGCGCCGCCTTCCACACGGCCGTGCGCCGGCCCATCACCGCGACGCTGACGGCAGCGCCGAGCCCGAACTGGGTGATCGAATCCATGAGGCCATTCTGAAGAAAGTCGCTGCGCGACTTTCTTCAGGCCCCAGCATGTGTGAGAAGGCCCGGCAAAGCCGGCTCCTTCTCACAAGGGGGACCGTGCTGCATGTTATTCCGCACGGTCCGGCCCGGAGGGCAGCTCCGCTGCCCTCCTCGCATCGATCGCTCAGGCCGCGCGCGGGTGCAGTTCGGCGCGCGGTGCCTCGAAGCCGAGGAAGTTGAACGCCATGTCCGGCCGCTCGCCGTCGATCAGGGCCGCCATCGCCTTGCCGGAGCCGGCGCCGTGGGTCCAGCCCAGCGTGCCGTGGCCGGCGTTCACCCACAGGCGGCCGACGCGGGTGCGGCCGATGTACGGGATGTTGGTCGGTGTGGCCGGACGCAGGCCGGCCCAGTAGCGCGGGTTGCCGCCCTCGGCTTCGCTGCGGGTGTCGCACACGCCGGGGAACACTTCCTCGATGCGCCGAGCCAGCATGTCGCAGCGTGCCCGTGCCACCGGCGTGTCCAGCCGGGTGTCCCAGCCGCCCACCTCGATGGTGCCGGCCACGCGCAGCTCGTCGCCCAGGCGCGAGATGGCGCACTTGACCGAGTCGTCCAGCAGGCTGACCGTGGGCGCCCGCGCCGCATCGAGGATGCGGAAGGTGGCGCTGTAGCCCTTGGCCGGGTAGATCGGCAGGTCGACCCCGACCGAGCGCAGCAGCGGCGCGGAATAGGAGCCGCAGGCCACCACCACGGCGTCGGCCTGCAGCCGGCGCAATCCGCCGGTGCTGCGGTCGCGCACGCGGACCACGTCGATGGCGCCGCCGGCCCGCTCCAGCCGCTCGATGTCGTGGCCGAACAGGAAGCGGGCGCCGCGCGCCTCGCAGCGCTGCGCCAGCTGCTCGGTGAACACGCGGGCATCGCCGCTCTCGTCGCTGGGCGTGTAGGTGCCGCCGACGATGCGGTTGCCGAAGGCGCGGAAGGCCGGCTCGATCGCCAGCAGCTCGTCGCGGCCGACCACCCGGCGCGCCACGCCGAAGGACTGCATCAGGCGCGCCGCTTCGTCCGCTTCCGCGAACGCCTTCTCGTCGGTGTAGAAGTGCGCGATCCCGCGCTGCAGCCGCTGGTACTCGATGCCGGTGGCGCGCACCAGGTCCTTCAGCGCCGCATGGCTGTAGCGGCCCAGCGCGACCAGCTGGCCGACGTTGCGCGCGAACGCGGCGTCGTGGCACTGGGCGAGGAACTGCAGGCCCCAGCGCCACTGCTGCCAGTCCCACTGCGGGCGGAACAGCAGCGGCGCATCCTTGCGCAGCAGCCATTTGAGCAGCTTGGCGGGCGCCTGCCGGTTGGCCCAGGGTTCGCAGTAGCTGACCGAGATCTGCGCCGCGTTGGCGAAGCTGGTTTCGCGTGCGGCGGCGTCCTGCCGGTCGACCACGGTGACGTCGTGGCCACGCTCGAGCAGGTGCCAGGCGGTGCTGGTGCCGATGATGCCGGCGCCGAGGACGAGGACGTTCATGCATCCAGTGTCGGCCCGATTGCGGCTTCCATAAAGCAAAGTTAAGCTGATAGTCCGTCCATCAGTGATCCTTATATGAGCACCTTCGACCCCGCCGCCCTGGAATGCCTGGCCGCCATCGTCGAGGAGGGCGGCTTCGAGCGGGCGGCGCGGCGGCTGTCGATCACCCAATCGGCGGTATCCCAGCGGCTGCGGGCGCTGGAGGCGCAGGTGGGCACGGTGCTGATCGTGCGCAGCCGCCCGCTGAGGCCGACGGCGGCCGGCCACCTGTTGCTCAAGCACACCAGGCAACTGCGCCTGCTGCGCGCCGATCTCGAACGCGACCTGAGCGAACTGGCGCCCAGCATGGCCGGCGGCAACCGCGAGGACGAACGGATCTCGATCGCGATCAACGCCGACAGCATCGCCACCTGGGCCTTGCCGGCGTTGGGCGAGCTGGCGCGCCAGGGACTGCCGCTGGAGGTAATCACCGACGACCAGGACTTCACCGACGAGTGGCTGCGCGAAGGCCAGGTGCTGGGCTGCGTCACCACCCTGCGCCAGGCCCTGCGCGGCTGCAAGGTGGCGGCGCTGGGCGCCATGGAATACCTCGCCATCGCCACCCCCGACTACCTGCAGGCGCGCTGCCCGCGCGGGCTGACCCCGCACAACTTCCGCGAGCTGCCCTTCATCGCCTTCAACCGCAAGGACGACATGCAGGCCGAGTTCGTGGCGCGGGCCTTCGGCCTGCGCCGGGTCGGCTTGCGCCAGCTGTTCGTGCCCAGCTCCGAAGGGCAGGTGCGCGCCGTGCTCGCGGGCTGGGGCGTGAGCGTGGTGCCCGAACTGCTGGTTCGGGGGCTGCTGGAGCAGGGCCAGCTGGTCGATGCGCTGCCGGGGCACCGGCTGTCGATCCAGCTCTACTGGCACTGCTGGAACCTGCAGTCCGAGGTGCTGGATGCGCTGACGGGCGCGCTGCGCAGCACCGCGGCCGCGGTCCTCGGGCCGAGCTGATCCAGGCCCGCGCCACTACGGATGGCCGGCCGGCGACACCTCTAGCACCAGCGCAGGCCGGAACCCGTCCTGCTCGCCCTTGCGCGCATAGCCCAGCGGATTGGCCACCACCCGGCAGTCGCCGGCGCGGTAGTCCTGCGGGCAGTGCAGGTGGCCGTGCACCCACAGCTGCGCCCGCGGCAGCAGCTCGTCCAGCGCATTGCAGAAGCCGGCCGTGCCGGGCGTGACGCCATAGCGCGGATCGGCGCTGCGCAGGGACGGGGCGAAATGGGTGACGGCCACGGTCGGCCCGTCGAAGGGCTGTGACAGGGCCTGCCGCAGCCACTGCTGGCACTCCAGCCCCAGCTCGCGCCAGCCCTCGGCCATCAGCGGCTCGCCGCGGCGGTGGGCGGCCGCCTTGCCCAGGTAGAAGTCCGCCGCCCGGAAGGCCTTGTGGCGCTGGCGCAGCGCGCCGGTAGTGTCCGGCGCCTGGGCGGCCAGCGCATCGAAGTCGCTCCACAAGGTGGTGCCGACGAAGCGCACGCCGTCGATCACCACCACCTCGCGCTCCAGCCAGGTGATGCCCAGCCGCTCGCAGGTCTCACGCAGGCGGGCGTGCGTCGCGTCGAAATCGAGGTTGTCGTACTCGTGGTTGCCGGGCACGAACAGCACCGGCACCGGCCAGCCGTGGCGCGGCGAGAAGCGCTCCAGCCCGAAGTCCGTGCCCGGCAGTGCACTGCCCGGCTGGTAGGAGCCGATGTCCCCGGCCAGCACCAGCAGCTCGGCGCCGGGGGCCGGCAGCAGCCGGGCTTCCGGCTGGGTTTCCAGGTGCAGGTCGGAGGCGAGTTGGAATTTCACCCCGGGGATTGTGGAGGGCGCGGGATGCCCGGCCGATGCGCCGGAAGGCAGGACCCATGCCAACCTGGCATGGGAAATCGCTGGCTGGGCAGTGGAAGAATGAGGGAAAACCCTTATTCTTCAAAGCATCCCATTCGCACCGATCCGGTGCATGCCGCCATGTACACCCTGTTCGCCTCGATCGCCCGCCTGTTCAGCTCCGCTCCTGCCGGTGCCGACTATCCCCAACAACTGATGGAAGAAGCTGGCGCCCGCTTCGGCCGCAACCCGCTGCAGGCCGCGGAACTGCGCCAGGCCGCCTCGGCCTGGCTGCGCGTGGTCCGCTGAACCGCAGGCCCTGGGCTCGGCGGCCGGCTCAGAAGTGCCCGGTCGCGAAGGCTTGGCGCGCCGCCGTGAACAGCGCCAGCCGCAGCCAGGCGTGCTCGCTGCGCTGTTCCTGCCGGTGGTGCCAGAGCGACTCCACGTGCACCCGCGGCACTTCGAACGGCAGTTCGCGGATCAGCAGCTCGTTCGCCATGCCCGTCGCGGGCACGAAGTGCTCCGGCAGTACCGTCAGCAGGTCCGAGCCCGTCACCACCCGTCCCGCCGTGAAGAACTGGTTCACGGTCAGCACCACCCGACGCTTGCGCCGCAGCGCCGCCAGCGCCTCGTCGATGAACCCGTAGGCCCGCCCCGAGAAGCTGACCAGCAGGTGGTGGGCGGCGCAGAACGCGTCCAGGGTCAGCGGCTCCCCGGCCAGCGGGTGCTGGCGCCGCATCACGCAGACGTAGCGGCCCTCGTACAGGCGCTGGTGGTTGAAGGCGGCCAGCCCGCTGGCCTGGGCCTGCGCCGTCAGGTCGGCCACGACGGCGGGGAAGAAACCGACCGCCACGTCGATGGCGCCCTCGTCCAGCAGGTGGCGCGGATCGCGGGTGGTCAGCGGCAGCACCCGCAGGGTGATGCCGGGCGCATCCCGTTCGATGATCCCGACCAGCCCCGGCATCAGGGCGGCGGCCGTCGCATCCGCCATCGCCAGCACGAAGGTGTGGACGGCCTGGGAGGCGTCGAACTGCCCCGGCAGCAGCGCACTCTCGAGCTGTCGCAGGGCATCGCTGACCGAGGGCCACAGGGCGAGCGCACGCGGGGTGGGCTCCACCCCGTAGCCGCTGCGCACCACCAGCTTGTCGCCCAGCGCATCGCGCAGCCGGTTGAGCGCGTTGCTGACTGCCGGCTGGGTCATCGCCAGGTTGCGCGCCGCCCGGGTGAGGTTGCGCTCGGCCATGACTTGGTCGAAGACGCGCAGCAGGTTCAGGTCCAGGGTTCGGAAATTTGCCACATCAATACCTTTGGTGAATGGTATGGATAACCAATATTGATTTGCAATATATCAGTGGAAACCCTAATCTCACGTCATCCCCCAGCACCCCTAGCGGTACCGACAGGAGAAATCAAATGACCAGCTTCGCCCGCATCGAATTCCCCGCCCAGCACGCCGGCGTCGCCCGCATGGAGCGGGCCGCGCAGTCGATCAAGCACACCGCCGAGGGCTTCGACCGCTCGCGCAGCGCCGCCACCCTGCTGCTGGCGGCCATCGTCTCCTCGCTGGTGGTGGTGGCCAACCAGGTGGTGGACACCTGGTCCGAGGGCCACCTGCTGGCCGCCTGGATCGTGCTGTGGACCGTCGCGTTCGCCGCCATCGCGCTGCTGGCCACCCCCGTGCGCAGCGCCGGCCGTGTCCTCGGCGCGCGCTGGGAGCGCCTGGCCGAGGCCCGTCGCCAGGCCCGCGCCGACCGCGAATACTGGGACATCGCGCTGACCGACCCGCGCGTGATGGCCGACATCAGCCGGGCCATGGCCTCCTCCGACGTGGCCGTCGACCTGCGCAGCTACCGGTAAGCGCGCCATGCTGATGCTGGCCCTCCGACGTGCCTGGACCTGGGCACTGGCCTCGGCACCCCGCTCGCTGCTGCAGCGACTGGATGGTTGGGCCGAGCGCAGCGCCCGGCGCCGGGCCGAGCGCCGGCGCCGCCGGCTGCTGGCAGCACGCCAGGCCTGAACCGCGACGCCCCATGAACGAAAACAGCCGCCCTCGGGCGGCTGTTTCCATGGGTGCCGGCAGCGATCAGGCGGTCAGGCGGCCAGCCGTTCCTCGATCTTCGCCTTGGTCTGGTTCAGCTCGGCCGGCAGGTGGTAGGCCAGTTTCTGGAACAGCTCGGCGTGCAGTTCCAGTTCCTTCTGCCACGCGGCCTTGTCGATGCTGATGACGCGCTCGAACTGCTCGCGCGAGAAGTCCAGCCCGGTCCAGTTCAGGTCCTCGTACGAGGGGCTGACGCCGAACACGTGGTCGTGGCCGGCGGCCTGGCCCTCGATGCGGTCGATCATCCACTTGAGCACGCGCATGTTCTCGCCGTAGCCGGGCCAGACGAACTTGCCGTCCTCGCCCTTGCGGAACCAGTTCGTGGTGTAGATCCGCGGCAGCTTCACGCCCGCGGCCTGCAGCTTGCGGCCCAGGTCCAGCCAGTGCTGGAAGTAGTCGCTCATGTTGTAGCCGGTGAACGGCAGCATGGCGAACGGGTCGCGCCGCACCACGCCCTGCTGGCCGGTGGCCGCGGCGGTGGTCTCGCTGCCCATGGTGGCCGCCATGTAGACGCCTTCCACCCAGTTGCGCGCCTCGGTCACCAGCGGCACCGTGGTCGAGCGGCGGCCGCCGAAGATGAAGGCGTCGATCGCCACGCCCTGCGGGTCGTCCCAAGCCGGGTCCAGCGCCGGGTTGTTGGTGGCGGACACGGTGAAGCGGGCATTGGGGTGCGCGGCCTTGGCGCCGGTGTTCTTGGCGATCTCCGGCGTCCAGTCCTTGCCCTGCCAGTCGATGGCATGCGCCGGCGGCTCGCCGTCCATGCCTTCCCACCACACGTCGCCGTCGTCGGTCAGCGCCACGTTGGTGAAGATCACGTCCCGCCGCAGGGAATCCATGCAGTTCGGGTTCGTCTTGTAGTTGGTGCCCGGGGCCACGCCGAAGTAGCCGGCCTCGGGGTTGATCGCGTACAGGCGGCCGTCGGCGTGCGGCTTGATCCAGGCGATGTCGTCGCCGATGGTGGTGACCTTCCAGCCCTCGAAGCCCTTGGGCGGGATCAGCATGGCGAAGTTGGTCTTGCCGCAGGCCGAGGGGAAGGCGGCGGCCACGTGGTACTTGCGGCCCTCGGGGTTGGTCACGCCCAGGATCAGCATGTGCTCGGCCAGCCAGCCCTGCTCGCGGCCCATGGTGGAGGCGATGCGCAGCGCGAAGCACTTCTTGCCCAGCAGCGCATTGCCGCCGTAGCCCGAGCCGTAGGACCAGATCTCGCGCGTCTCCGGGTAGTGGACGATGTACTTGGTCTGGTTGCAGGGCCAGCTGACATCCTGCTGGCCCGGCTGCAGCGGCGCGCCCACGGTGTGCACGCAGGGCACGAACTCGCCATCCACGCCCAGCACGTCGTACACCGCCTTGCCCATGCGGGTCATGATCTTCATGTTGACCGCCACGTACGGGCTGTCGGACAGCTCGATGCCGACGTGGGCGATCGGCGAGCCCAGCGGGCCCATGGAGAACGGCACCACGTACATGGTGCGACCGCGCATGCAGCCGTCGAACAGCGGCTGCAGGGTGGCGCGCATCTCGGCCGGGTCCATCCAGTTGTTGGTCGGGCCGGCGTCCTCCTTCTTCTGCGAGCAGATGAAGGTGCGGTCCTCCACCCGGGCCACGTCGCTCGGATCCGAGCAGGCCAGGTAGGAGTTGGGGCGCTTGGCGGGGTTCAGGCGCTTGAAGGTCCCGGCGTCGACCAGCTGCTGGCACAGCCGGTCGTACTCCTCCTGGCTGCCGTCGCACCAGTGGACCGAATCGGGTTTGCACAGCGCCACCATGTCCGCCACCCAGGCGATCAGCCGGGCATTGCGCACATGGGCGGGCGTATTGAGGCTCAGCCCCTGCATCACGGGTGAATTCATCGTCACGAAGCTCCTGAAACGAAAACCGGGTTTCAGAAAGGCGGAGCTCTGCAACGGGCCGAGCGCGCCTTTTTGAAACCGGGCTTGGCTCAGTCGGCGTGCGGTGGGCGAAGGGCGGCTGCAGGATCGCTGCAGGGCCGCCGGGGGCGTTCCGCGGGTCGGCTGGGGAAGGGGAATTTTAGGTAGGGGGAGAGGCCCCTGGCTCGACGATCCCGGCGATTCCATGCAAAAGACTCATGACTTTATGCAAGGCAGAGGCGGCGCGCCGAAAAGCAAGACAGCCCGGCTGCGTGCGCAGGCCGGGCTGTCGGAAGTTGGGGAAAGCAGGTGGCGTCAGGCCATGTAGACCGCGATGAACGCGAGCAGGAACATCAGCAGCCCGCCGACGACGGGGATCACGACCGGGATCGCGTGGACGACGGCGTCCATCGGGTCCTGGTGTTCGGTGGCTTCGCCGTGGCTGTGGCGCTGTTCGGTACTCGTCATGGCTCTGGCTCGTGTCTGGCTTGTGCTTCGAAAACGGTCATTCTAGCGGCGACCGGACAGCCGCACCCTAGAGCAGGGCATAGGTGGTGCTGGCGCGGCAGACGCTCTTGCCGTCCTCGGCGCCCCGGATGTCGATCTCGCCGAAAGCCAGCGCCTTGCCGGCCCGGACCACGCGCGCCTGCACCAGCGCGTCCTGGCCGCTGAGCGGGCGCAGGAAGCTGCTGTTCATCTGCACCGTCGTGCAGGGCCGGAACTCGCCGAACAGGTTGATCAGGGCCAGCACCATCGCGGTGTCGGCGGCGGCCATCATGGCCTGGCCACACAGCATGGCGCCGGTGCGGGCCAGCTGCGGGCTCTGCGGCAGCCGCAGCGTGACGCTGTCGTTGTCGAAGGCCTCGGCCTTCAGCCCCAGCGCCTGCACCCACGGCGCGAAATAGTCGGGAAGGGCGGCTTGCAGCTGGTCGAGCGTCATGGCCGGTCATCATACGGACGGGCTGCCGCCGGCGGAAGCCGCCCGGCGCTCACTGCCGCTCGGCCTGGAACCCGGCCTCGTGCAAGGCGTCCAGCACCGCCTGCACGTGCTGCGCCCCGCGCGTCTGGATCACCAGCTCGATCTCCACGTTCTGGGCGGCCAGCATGGTGAAGGCGCGCTGGTGGTGCACCTCGTCCACGTTGGCGCCGGCGTCGGCGACGGTGGCGGTGATCTTCGCCAGGGATCCGGGCACGTCGCGGGCGCAGACCCGGATGCGCGCCAGCCGGCCGGCGCGCACCATGCCGCGCTCGATGATGGCCGCCAGCAGCAGCGGATCGATGTTGCCGCCGCCCAGCACCAGCCCGACGGTACGGCCCTGGAAGCGCTCCGGATGCTTGAGCATGGCGGCCAGCCCGGCCGCGCCGGCGCCCTCCACCAGGGTCTTCTCGATCTCCAGCAGCATCACGATGGCCTGCTCGATGTCGCCCTCGTCCACCAGCAGGATGTCGTCCACGCAGCGCTCGATGATCGCGCGCGGGATCTCGCCCGGCGTGCCCACCGCGATCCCCTCGGCGATGGTCGAGGGCCCCTGCGGCAGCCGGGTGTGCTTGACCGCGTTGTACATGTTGGGAAAGCGCACGGTCTGCACGCCCACCACCTCGATCGACGGCTTCAGCGCCTTGGCGGCCAGCGCCATGCCGGCGATCAGGCCGCCGCCGCCGACCGACACCACCAGCGCGTCCAGCCCCGGCACGTCCTCCAGCATCTCCAGTGCCGTGGTGCCCTGGCCGGCCACGATGGCCTCGTCGTCGTAGGGGTGGACGAACACCAGGCCCTGCTCGCGGGCCAGCGCCGTCGCGTGGGCGCGGGCCTCGTCCAGTGTGTCGCCTTTCAGCACCACTTCGGCGCCGAAGCCGCGGGTGCGCTCGACCTTCACGCCCGGCGTGAAGCGCGGCATCACGATCACCGCCCGGATGCCCAGCCGCTGCGCGTGGTACGCCACGCCCTGCGCGTGGTTGCCGGCGCTCATCGCGATCACGCCGCGCGAGCGCTCGGCCGGCGACAGCTGGGCCAGCATGTTGCACGCGCCCCGCTCCTTGAAGGAGGCCGTGAACTGCAGGTTCTCGAACTTCAGGAAGATGCGGGCACCGGTCAGTTGCGACAGGGTTTGCGAGGCCACGCAGGGTGTCCGCAGCACCTGTCCTTGCAGGCGGCCGGCCGCGGCGCGGATGTCGGCGAGTTCGAGCATGGCGCATTGTCAGGCCGCGGCCGGCAACCCCGCTCGCCCATCAATGCCTTCCATGGCGGATGAAGCCGGGTTATCGTAGGCGCCGCATGTCCTGGTGACATGCAATGGAGGTCGCCCATGGTCAAGCGAATGGTCGATGCGCAGATGCTGGTGTCACCCGGTCTGAAGGACGCGCCGGTGCTGGATCTGATGTGCTCGCACTTCGTGCTGACGCTGGCGGCCAAGCAGGGCGGCAAGTTCAACGTCCGGCGCGACCTCAATGGCCTGCTGTCGCTGGCCGGCCGCCACCTGGTGTGGCCGGCACCGGCGCTCGCGCGGCTGCGCGAATTCCTCGGGCGCCGCTGCAAGGACAACGAGTTCTGGCGCGGCCACGAGCAGCTGCCGGTGGCCGAATTCCTGGAGCGGCACGGCGTCTGGCGCGGCCCCTACGAGGAAGGCACGCTGTTCTTCTACCTCGACGAATACGCCAAGGACCAGCCCAAGGACCTGCTGTCGGTGCTGGCGGCCACGGGCGAGTGGCTCACGCGCGCGCTGAAGAAGCAGTCCACGCTGGTGGAGAAGAACATCGACGCCCTGTCCGGCCTGCTGCAGCTGAACCAGGCCGAGCGCGCCCTGCTGCTGTACGGCACGCTGGCGCGCTACCAGCGCGACCTGCGCAGCATCCTGGTGGAGTTCAAGGTCAACAACGCGCCGGAGGCCTATGCGGCCCTGGCCGAACTGGCCGGCGTCGACGCCGCCGACATCGGCGAGGCGCTGCGGGCCGGCTCGCGGCTGGAACGCATCGGGCTGGTCGAGAACCTGATCTCCGAGCACAACATCACCGACCTGGCCGACCTGATGAAGGTCAGCGAGAAGCTGCCGCCGGTGCTGATGCGGGAGTACCGCGACCAGAACGAGCTGATGGCGGTGTTCACCCGCCCCAGCAGCAAGAGCGGCCTGGTGCTGGCCGATTTCGCCTTCGTGCAGGACGAGGCGCAGGTGCTGTGCGCGCTGCTGCGCAACGCGGTGGACCGCAAGGAGCCGGGCGTCAACGTGCTGCTGTACGGACCGCCCGGCACCGGCAAGACCGAGCTGGCCAAGGTGGTGGCCCAGGCCGCGGGGCTGGAGCTGTTCGAGGTGGAATACGCCGACCGCGACGGCAACTCGCTGTCCGGGCGCGACCGCTACCGCTCGCTGCAGATCGCCCAGGTGTTCCTCAAGGGCAGCGCGCGGGCCGCGCTGCTGTTCGACGAGGTCGAGGACGTGTTCCCGCCGATCAGCTCGGAGGCGGCGCAGCTGATGGCGCGGGCCGAGCAGGTGGCCGCGCCCGCCAGCCACAGCGTGAGCGGCAAGGCCTGGGTCAACCAGATCCTGGAATCCAACCCGGTGCCCACGCTGTGGGTCACCAACCGCATCGAGCAGATCGACCCGGCCTTCCGGCGCCGCTTCGCCTACCACCTGGAACTGAAGTCGCCGCCGCCCGGCGCGCGCGAGGGGCTGGTGCGCAAGACGCTGGAAGGCGTGGCGGTGTCGGAGGACTTCGTCGCTCGGCTGACTGCGCGCAAGGGCCTGACGCCGGCCCAGATCCGCACCGCCGTGCGCTTCGCCGGGCTGGCCTCGGATGCCGGCACCAGCGTCGAGAGCCTGATCGAGCGCCAGTTGCGCAACGCCGACCAGGCATTGGGCAATCGCGCCCCCGGCGCGATCCGGCCCGCGGTCACGGCCTACGACCTGGCGATGCTGAACGTGGAGAGCCGCTTCGAGGTCCCGCGCATCGTCGACGCGCTCAAGGCGCGCGGACACGGCACGCTGTGCTTCTACGGTCCGCCGGGCACCGGCAAGACGGCGCTGGCCGAGCACATCGCCCGCAGCCTGGACCAGCCGCTGATGGCGCGGCAGGCCAGCGACCTGATGAGCAAGTTCGTGGGCGAGACCGAGCAGAACATGGCCGCCATGTTCCGCGAGGCCGAGGCCGAGAAGGCGGTGTTGCTGCTGGACGAGGCCGACAGCTTCCTGCTGGACCGCCGCGGCGCGCAGCGCACCTACGAGGTCACCGAGGTCAACGAGATGCTGCAGGGCATGGAGCGCTTCGCCGGCATCTTCATCTGCACCACCAACCTGCTGGACCGGCTGGACCAGGCGGCGCTGCGGCGCTTCACCTTCAAGATCCGCTTCAAGCCGCTGGCGGCGGCGCAGCGCGAGGCCATGTTCGTGACCGAGGCGCTGGGCGGCGAAGCGGCGGCGCTGACGCCGGCGATGCGCGCGCGGCTGGCGCGGCTGGACCTGCTGTGCCCGGGGGACTTCGCGGCCGTGAAGCGGCAGGTGCAGATCCTGGCTGCGGCCGACTACGGGCCGCTGGAATTCCTGGAGCAGCTGGAGGCCGAGCACCGCATCAAGCCGGAGGTGCGCGAGGCCCGACCCATGGGCTTTACCTGAGGCTCTCGGCCGCGGTTTCGGGCGGCGGCTCCTTCAGGGGCTCGAAACCCCAGGCCGGCTCGTCGGGTCCGCGCTCGGGTTCCACCGCCGGCCACTCGAGCTGCGACTCGGAGCGGTCGCTGCCCGGGCCGCCTTGCGACGCCCCGCGGATGACCGTGCGGGCCTCCACCGGCACCGGGACCAGGCCTTCGTAGCGCGCGGTCCAGCTGCCACGGGCGGCGACGCGCGGCATGAAGCGGCCGCCCACCGAATCGAGGGTGACGTCGGCCTCCAGCGTGAGTTCCCCCTCGGCAGCGGCAACGGCTTTCCAGCGGATCGTCCCGCCGACACGGCCCTTCCGGGATTCGATGCGCGCTTCGCCGCTGCTGCCTGGCTGCAGCGGGACCTTCCAGAGCGAGCCGTCCTGGGGGACGTACACCCGCTGGCCCATGCGCCAGGCCAGGATCTGCCCCTGGGGCGAGGCCATGTCGCCGCTGCTCCAGCGCACGTTGCCGCCCGGCAGCGTGAAGGACTGCAATGGGATGCGCTCGATCCCGCCGGTGAGCAGATCCCGCACCACCAGCTTGGCGATCGGCGCTTGCGCAAGGGCGGCGCCCGATCCCCACAGCACGGCGCCCAGCGCCAACGTGGAGCCCGCGCGGGCCAGGCGATGCAGCGAGTTCTTCATGGCGGCAGCAAGGTGAGATCCAGGCTCAGGAGGATGCCACGACCCGCAGCACCTCCTCGCCGTAGGCCTCCAGCTTGCGTGCGCCCAGGCCGCTGATGCCTTGCAGGTCCTCGAGCGAGCGGGGTGCCGACGCTGCGATCGCCGCCAGGGTGGCGTCGTGGAAGATCACGTAGGCCGGCAGGTTGTGCGCGCGCGCCACTTCACCGCGCCAGGCCTTGAGCGCCGCGAAGCGCGCCTGGCCGTCCCCGGTCAGCGCCGCGGCGACCGCCGGCAGGCCCGAGGCGGTGCGCGGCTCGCGCCGCTTGCGACCGTTCGCGCCCTGCGCCACCGACTCGCGCAACTGCACGGTGCGCTCGCCGCGCAGCACGGCGCGCGAGCCGTCGGTGAGCCGCAGGGTGTTGAAGGCCTGGGCATCGACCGCCAGTGCGCCGATCGCCACCAGCTGGCGCAGCACGCCGCGCAGCTGCGCTTCGCTGAACTCGGCGCCCAGGCCGAAGGTCGAGACCTGGTCGTGGCCGTATTGCGCCACCTTGTCGGTGCGGCGGCCGCGCAGGATGTCCATCACGTGGCCGGCGCCGAAGCCGATGCCGCTCATCTGCTGCACCCGGTAGACCGTGGACAGCAGCTTGCGCGCGGCGTCGGTGCCGTCCCAGACCTGCGGCGGCGCCAGGCAGTTGTCGCAGTTGCCGCAGGGCTGCGAAAGTTCGCCGAAATAGCCGAGCAGGCGCACGCGCCGGCAATCGGTCGCCTCGGCCAGCGCCAGCAGCGCGTCGAGCTTGCCGCGCATCACCTGCTTGAAGTCCTCGCCGGCCGGGCTCTCGTCGATCATGCGGCGCTGGTTCACCACGTCCTGCAGGCCGTACAGCATCCAGGCATCGGAGGGCAGGCCGTCGCGGCCCGCGCGGCCGGTCTCCTGGTAGTAGCCCTCGATGTTCTTGGGCATGTCCAGGTGGGCGACGAAGCGCACGTCGGGCTTGTCGATGCCCATGCCGAACGCGATGGTGGCCACCATCACCAGCCCGTCCTCGCGCAGGAAGCGGTCCTGGTTGCGCTGGCGAACGGCGGCGTCCAGGCCGGCGTGGTACGGCAGCGCGTCCACGCCGTGCTGCTGCAGCGACTGCGCCGTCTCCTCGACCCGCTTGCGGCTCTGGCAATAGACGATGCCGGATTCGCCCTCGTGCTCGTGCTGGATGAAGCGCAGCAACTGCGCCGAGGGATCCTTCTTCTCGGCGATGCGGTAGCGGATGTTGGGGCGGTCGAAGCTGCTGACGAACTGCTGCGCGCCTTGCAGCTGCAGCCGCTCCACGATGTCGGCGCGCGTCAGCGCATCGGCGGTGGCGGTGAGCGCGATGCGCGGCACGTCGGCATAGCGCTCGTGCAGCACCGTCAGCGCGCGGTACTCGGGCCGGAAGTCGTGTCCCCACTGGCTCACGCAATGCGCCTCGTCGATGGCGAACAGCGCCAGCTGCCCGCGGCGATGCAGTGCGTCGAGCTGCTCCAGGAAGCGCGGCGTGGTCACCCGCTCGGGCGCCGCGTACAACAGCGTGAGCTCGCCGCGCGCCAGCCGGCGCTCGACCCCGACCGCCTCCTCGTAGCTGAGCGAGGAATTGAGGAAGGCGGCCTCGACCCCCGCCTCGTGCAGCGCGCCGACCTGGTCGTGCATCAGCGCGATCAGGGGCGACACCACCACCGTCACGCCCTGGCCGGCGCGCTGGCGGGCGATGGCGGGGATCTGGTAGCACAGCGACTTGCCGCCGCCGGTGGGCATCAGCACCAGCGCGTCGCCGCCGCCGATGACGTGGTCGACGATCTGCGCCTGCGGGCCGCGGAACCGTTCGTAGCCGAAGACCTGCTGGAGGATGGAAAGGGCGTTGCTCACGATGCGGCGATTGTCCTTGCGGCCACGCGGCTAGGCCCTTGTTCCTACAATCCCGGTCCCATGAAGTCCCCAGCCTATACCCGCGGCCAGGCCCTGCCGCCCCTGCTCGAGAAGCGCATCCTCATCCTGGACGGGGCGATGGGCACCATGATCCAGCGCCTGAAGCTGACCGAGGCCGACTACCGCGGCGAGCGGTTCCGGGACCACGGCAAGGACGTGCGCAACAACAGCGAGCTGCTGGTGCTGACCCGGCCCGAGGTGATCCGCGACATCCACGCGGGGTTCCTGGCGGCCGGCGCCGACATCATCGAGACCAACACCTTCGGCGCCAATGCGATCGCGCAGGAGGACTACGGCCTGGCCGGGATCTCGCGCGAGCTGAACCTCGCGGCGGCGCGGCTGGCCCGCGAGGCGGCCGATGCCTCCAGCACGCCGGAACACCCGCGCTTCGTCGCCGGCGCGCTCGGCCCGACGCCGCGCACCGCCAGCATCAGCCCGGACGTCAACGACCCGGGGGCGCGCAACGTCGATTTCGAGCAGCTGCGCGCGGCCTACTACGAGCAGGTCGAGGCCCTGGTCGAGGGCGGGGTGGACCTGCTGCTGCTGGAGACCATCTTCGACACGCTCAACGCCAAGGCGGCGCTGTTCGCGATCGACGAGTTCTTCGAGGCCAGCGGCCAGCGCCTGCCGCTGGTCATCAGCGGCACCGTCACCGACGCCTCCGGCCGCATCCTCAGCGGCCAGACCGTCACCGCCTTCTGGCACAGCGTTCGCCATGCGCAGCCGCTGGCCGTCGGCCTGAACTGCGCGCTGGGCGCCGCCCTCATGCGGCCCTACATCCAGGAGCTGGCCAAGGCCGCGCCCGACACCTTCATCAGCTGCTACCCGAACGCCGGCCTGCCCAACCCCATGAGCGAGACCGGCTTCGACGAGACGCCCGAGGTCACCGCGCGCCTGCTGCGCGAGTTCGCGGCCGAAGGCCTGGTGAACATCGTCGGCGGCTGCTGCGGCACCACGCCGGCGCACATCCAGGCGATCGGCGAGGCGGTGTCGCCGCTGCCCGCGCGCAGCCGCCAGCGCGAGTTCTTCTACCGGGAAGCGGCCTGAGCCGTCATCCTCCGCGAAAGGGGAGGATGACGAGGGGGCGCTGAGGACGACGTGGGTGCGGCGACGCGCCTCACTGCGGCGTGAACCCGCTCGCCTTGATGATCTTCGCCATCGCCTGCGTATAGGCCCGCTCGCGCGCCGCCAGCTGCTGCTGCGTCATGTAGCCCACGGCCAGGCCCATGGTGGTGAGGCGCTCGCGCACCTCCGGCAGCGCCACCACCTTGGCCAGCGCGGCACCGAAGCGGTCGATCGCCGCCTGCGGCGTGCCGGCCGGCGCGAACAGCCCGTAGTAGGGCACTTCCTCGAAGCCCTTGAGCCCCAGCTCGGCGAAGGTCGGCGCATCCGGCACCGCTGCCTGCCGGGAGCGACCCATCACCGCCACCACGCGGATCTTGCCGGCCTTGTGGTTCTCGATGAAGTCCGGGATCGATCCCACGCCGGCGGAGACCTGGTTGCCCAGCATGTCCGCCATCATCGGCGCGCTGCCGCGGTAGGGCACGGCGCGCAGGTCCAACCCGAACTTCTGGCCGACCACCCCGACCAGGAATTCGGGCATCGAAGCCGGTGCCGGCACGCCCACGTTGCCCTTGCCGCCGCCTTGCGTGCGCACCCACTGCACGTACTCGGGCAGCGACTGCGCCGGCGTGCCGCCCGACAGCGCCAGTGCGTTGACGAAGGTGGCGAAGCCGGCGACGGCCACGAAGTCGGTGGCCGGGTCGAAGCCGGGCTTCTTGGTCACCAGCGGCAGGATGGAGATGCTGTGGTCGTGCGTCAGGAACACCGTGCGGCCATCGGGCGCGGCGGCCTTGAGCGCCTGCGCCGCGATCTGCCCGCCGGCGCCGGCGCGGTTGTCCACGACCACCGGCTGGCCCAACAGGCCTTCCAGCTTCTCGGCCAGCACGCGCGCGATCGCGTCGGTGCCACCGCCCGGCGGAAAGCCCACCAGGATGCGCAGGGCGTTGCCACCGGACTGGGCCAGCGCCTGCAGCGGCCAGGCGCCGGCCACCAGGGCAGCTGAGCCGAGAGCAAGGACCGCGCGACGGTGCAGGGGACGGGACATGGGAACTCCTGGGACAACGAAACGGAAACCGGGCATTCTCGCCCGCCGCCCTGCGACCACCCTGAAGCTAGAATGACGCCCTCTCAAGGAGCGTTGCAGCGCCGGCGGTGCCCGGCGTCAGGCTTGAGACTTCTTCCGTAACGGCGCTCACCTCGACCGCGGCGCAAGCCGCATCCCGACGAAGGTGAGCCGAATGCCCGATACCCCCGCCGTTCCCCCGTTGAAGCTGTCCGGCCTGGAGCCCGTCTCCATCGCGTCCGCTCAGCCAGTCGGGGACAGAGCTGAAGGTCTGTCCCCGAGCAATTGGTTCGTCAACGTGGGCGAGCGCACCAACGTCACCGGCTCCAAGGCCTTCGCCCGCATGATCCTGGCCGGGCAGTTCGAGGAAGCGCTGGCCGTGGCGCGCCAGCAGGTGGAGAACGGCGCCCAGGTCATCGACGTCAACATGGACGAGGCCATGCTGGACAGCAAGGCGGCCATGGTGCGCTTCCTGCGGCTGATCGCCAGCGAGCCCGATATCGCCCGGGTGCCGGTGATGGTGGACAGCTCCAAGTGGGAGGTGATCGAGGCCGGCCTGCGCTGCCTGCAGGGCAAGGGCATCGTCAACTCGATCTCCATGAAGGAGGGCGAGGCCGAGTTCAAGCGGCAGGCCCGCCTGGTCAAGCGTTACGGTGCCGCCGCCGTGGTGATGGCCTTCGACGAGCAGGGCCAGGCCGACAGCCTGCAGCGCCGCCAGGAGATCTGCGGGCGCGCCTACCGCATCCTGGTCGACGAGGTCGGCTTCCCGCCCGAGGACATCATCTTCGACCCCAACATCTTCGCCATCGCCACCGGGATCGAGGAGCACAACAACTACGCGGTCGACTTCATCGAAGCAACCAAGTGGATCAAGCAGAACCTGCCCGGCGCCAAGGTCAGCGGCGGCGTGTCCAACGTCAGCTTCTCGTTCCGCGGCAACGATCCGGTGCGCGAGGCCATCCACACCGTGTTTCTGTACCACGCGATCCGTGCCGGCATGGACATGGGCATCGTCAACGCCGGCATGGTCGGCGTCTACGACGACCTGGACCCGGTGCTGCGCGAGCGGGTCGAGGACGTGGTGCTCAATCGCCGGCCCGACGCCGGCGAGCGCCTGGTCGAGATCGCCGAGCAGGCCAAGGGCGCGGCGCGCGACGAGGGCAAGCGCAACGAATGGCGCCAGCAACCGGTCGAGTCGCGGCTGGCGCATGCGCTGGTGCACGGCATCACCGACCACATCGTCCCGGACACCGCCGAGATGCTGGACAAGGTGCTGGCCGAAGGCGGCCGGCCGCTGGGCGTGATCGAGGGCCCGCTGATGGACGGCATGAACATCGTGGGCGACCTGTTCGGCGCCGGCAAGATGTTCCTGCCGCAGGTGGTCAAGTCGGCCCGCGTGATGAAGCAGGCCGTGGCCTACCTGATCCCCTACATCGAGGAGGAGAAGAAGCAGCAGGAGGCCGCCGGCCAGGACGTGCGCAGCAAGGGCAAAATCGTCATCGCCACCGTCAAGGGCGACGTGCACGACATCGGCAAGAACATCGTCACGGTGGTCCTGCAATGCAACAACTTCGAGGTCGTGAACATGGGCGTGATGGTCCCGTGCCACGAGATCCTCGCGCGCGCCAAGGTCGAGGGCGCCGACATCGTCGGCCTGTCCGGCCTGATCACGCCCTCGCTGGAGGAGATGCAGTACGTCGCCGGCGAGATGCAGAAGGACGATCACTTCCGGGTGAAGAAGATCCCGCTGCTGATCGGCGGCGCGACCACCAGCCGGGTGCACACCGCGGTGAAGATCGCCCCGCACTACGAGGGCCCGGTGCTGTACGTGCCAGACGCCTCGCGCAGCGTTGGCGTGGCCCAGAACCTGCTGTCCGACCAGGCGGCGAAGTTCATCGCCGACGTCGAGGCCGACTACGAGAAGGTGCGCAAGCTGCACGCCAGCAAGAAGCAGACGCCGATATGGCCGCTCGCGAAGGCGCGCGCCAACAAGACGCCGGTGCAATGGGCCGGCTACACGCCGCCGCGGCCCAAGTTCATCGGCCGTCGCGTGTTCCGCAACTTCGACCTGGCCGAGCTGGCGAAGTACATCGACTGGGGCCCGTTCTTCCAGACCTGGGACCTGGCGGGGCGCTTCCCCGAGATCCTGAAGGACGAGGTGGTCGGCAGCGAGGCGGTGCGCGTGTTCTCCGATGGCCAGCGCCTGCTCAAGCGGCTGGTCGAAGGCCGCTGGCTCACCGCCAACGCGGTGCTGGGCTTCTGGCCGGCGAACACGGTGAACGACGACGACATCGAGCTGTACACCGACGAGTCGCGCGGGCAGGTGGCGCTGACCTGGTGGGGCGTGCGCCAGCAGACCGAGAAGCACGTGATCGACGGCGTGATCCGGCCCAGCCGCTGCCTGGCGGACTTCGTCGCGCCGCGTGGCGTGGCCGACGACTACGTCGGCGCCTTCGCCGTCACGGCCGGGCTGGGCGTGGACGAGAAGGTGGACTACTTCCTCAAGGACCTGGACGACTACTCGGCCATCATGCTCAAGGCGCTGGCCGACCGGCTGGCCGAAGCCTTCGCCGAGTGCCTGCACCACCGCGTGCGCACCGACCTGTGGGGCTACGTGCCGGACGAGCAGCTGGCCAACGAGGAACTGATCGCCGAGAAGTACCAGGGCATCCGCCCGGCACCCGGCTACCCGGCCTGCCCGGACCACAGCGTGAAGTCGCCGCTGTTCCGCCTGCTGGGTGCGCAGGAGATCGGCATGGACGTGACCGACAGCGGCGCCATGACGCCGGCGGCCAGCGTCAGCGGCTTCTACCTGAGCCACCCGCAGAGCACCTACTTCAACGTCGGCCGCATCGGCGCCGACCAGGTCGAGGACCTGGCGCGACGCCGTGGCGCCGAGCAGGGCGAGGTGCAGCGGCTGCTCGGTTCCAACCTGTAGCGTCGGCGCGGTCCGACCCTGCGCCGTAGCGGCAGCCGATAGCGCGCGCGAACCGGCGCCGCGATCCTGCGACATGGCCTGGCAAGACCGATTTCCCGAGCGCCTGCGCCGGATGGTGCGCCCGGCCTATCCGGTCTGGCGCGCGGCCCGGCTCTGGAGCGAGGCGGGCGGCTTGCGCATGAGCGCCGCCATGTCCTTCTACGGCATCCTCAGCCTGGCCCCGCTGGTGCTGGTGCTGGTCGGCGTGTTCGGCTGGTGGATGGACCGGCAGGCGCTCAGCCAGACCATGGTCGAACAGGCCGGTGCGATGGTCGGGCCGCAGGCCGCGGCAGTGGTGCAGCAGGCGCTGGCCAGCGCGCAGAAACCGGCCGAAGGGCTGGTGGCCACGCTGGTCGGCTTCTCGGTGCTGCTGTTCGGCGCCACCGGCGTGTTCGGCGAGCTGCAGAACGCCTTTGCCGACGTCTGGGCCGAGGGCCGGTCGCATCCGCCGCCTTCGGGCTGGTGGCACACGGCCAGCCAGCGCCTGCGCGGGGTCGCCTACATCCTGGCCTTCGGCTTCCTGCTGCTGGCATCGACGGTGGCCTCCACGCTGCTGTCGGTGTTCTCCGGCTGGCTGGGCGACTTCTTCCTGCTGGAAACGCTGCTGCGGCTGGCGAACGAACTCGTGGTGCTGGGGCTGTGGACGCTGCTGTTCGTCGCCCTGATGCGCCTGAGCGCCGGGCCCAAACCGGGGACGCGCTTCCTGCTGCTGGGCGCGGTGGTCGGCGCCATCCTGTTCAGCCTGGGCCGGCAGCTGCTGGCCTGGTACCTGTCGACCGCGGCGGTGGTGTCGGCCTATGGCGCGGCGGGCTCGCTGGTGGCGGTGCTGATGTGGATCTACTTCTCCTCGGGCGTGCTGCTGTTCGCCGCCGCCATGGCCCGGGCCGCTGAGGACACGCGCCGGCGCGTGGCGGGCGAACCGGTGGAGGAACAGCCGTTGCCGCAACGACCGGGCGGCCCCTCGCTGCGGACGGTGGGCGGCACGGAGCATGGGCGGCGAAGCGCCCGCTGATTCGGATTCGGCCGCCGGCTAGCGTTCCAGCAACCCGCGCCGGTACTGCACGGCTTCGGCCACGTGAGCCACCGTCACGTCGTGCGTGCCGCTCAGGTCGGCAATGGTGCGCGCCACCTTCAGCACCCGGTGCGTGGCGCGCGCGCTCCAGGCCAGCCGCGCGGCCGCATGGTTCAGGAATTCGGTCGCTGCCGCTTGCAGCTGCGTGTGCTGGTCGACTTCCGCGCCTTCCAGCGCCTGGTTCGGCTTGCCCTGGCGGGCCAGTGCCCGCCCGCGCGCGGCGAGGCAGCGTTCGCGCACCGTGGCCGTGGCCTCGCCCCCCGCGGCGGCCAGCAACTCCTGCGGCGCGATCGCCGGCACTTCCACCTGCAGGTCGATGCGGTCCAGCAGCGGGCCGGACAGGCGCGACTGGTAGCGACTCACCTGCTCCGGGCTGCAGCGGCAGGCCCGGTGCGGCGCGCCCAACCAGCCGCAGGGGCAGGGATTCATGGCGGCGATGAACTGGAAGCGGGCCGGGAACTCGGCGCGGCGGGCCGCCCGCGCGATGGTGATGTGGCCAGTCTCCAGCGGCTCGCGCAGGGCTTCCAACGCGGCCCGCGGGAACTCCGGCAATTCGTCGAGGAACAGCACGCCGCGATGCGCCAGCGAGATCTCGCCGGGGCGCGGCGGTGACCCGCCGCCCACCAGCGCCACCGCGCTGGCCGAATGGTGCGGCGAACAGGTGGGTCGCTCGGCCCAGCGCTCCAGGCTGAAGCGCCCGGCCAGGCTGGCGATGGCGGCACTCTCCAGCGCCTCCTGCACGTCCATGGGCGGCAGCAGGCCGGCGAAGCGCTGCGCCAGCATCGACTTGCCCGAGCCGGGCGGGCCGACCAGCAACAGGCTATGCGAACCGGCCGCCGCGATCTCCAACGCGCGCCGCGCGGCACCCTGCCCCTTCACGTCGGCCAGGTCCGGGTAGCTGGCGCGCGCGACCGGTGGCTGCGCCAGCACGCGCTGCCAGCCCTCGCCCGGATCGGCTGCTTCGCTGCGCTGGAATCGGGCCACCACGTCGGTCAGGTGGCGGGCGCGCCAGACGCGCGCCCCGGGCACCAAGGCCGCTTCCTCCGCGCTGCCCGGCGGCAATACCAACTGGGTGCCGGCAGCGGCCGATTGCAGCGCCAGGCTCATGGCCAGTGCGCCGCGCACCGGCCGCAACTCGCCGGACAGCGACAGCTCGCCGGCGAATTCGTAGCGCGCCAGCCGCTCGCCATCGAGCTGGCCGCTGGCCGCCAGGATGCCCAGCGCGATCGGCAGGTCGAAGCGGCCCGAGTCCTTGGGCAGGTCGGCCGGCGCCAGGTTCACGGTGATCCGTTTGTTGTGTGGAAAGTCGAACCCGCTGGTGAGCAGGGCGGCCCGCACGCGCTCGCGCGCTTCCTTGACCTCGGTGTCGGCCAGGCCGACGAGGAAGAAATTGGGCAGGCCGTTGGCCAGGTGGACCTCGACCTCGACCCGGGCGGCCTCCAGGCCGAGCAGCGCGCGGCTGCGCACCAGCGACAGGCTCATGCGGGACTCCCTCCGTGGCGCGTCAACGCGCCGCGCGGTCCCGGAGCCGACCGCCGCATAGCTTCCTGTGCGCTAGCGCACAGGAATGGCGTCGCTCACATGCGCTGGTCGTGCTGGGCGCCGCCGCGCAGGTCGGCCATCTCGGGCGTGACCTCGGCAAAGGCGTAGACGCGGCCGCCGAATGCCTTGGCGAAGCCGTCCGCCGCCTCGCGCGTGGCGAAGCTGGCGAAGGTCGGGCCCATGGACCCATGGCGCTTGCTGCCGGCCACGTAGAAGCCGCTGCGCGCCTCGATCCAATGACCCATGGGCTTGTTCCAGTCAGCCTTGGCCATGTCCTGCACGTAGGCGGCGCGCACCGGGCGCACCTGCTCGGGCCGCAGCAACTGGGCGAACAGCTCGGTGGTGTCGCAGAAGAACACCGGCGCAGCCACGCCAGCGTAGTGGATCTGGGCCTTGGGGCCGGGGTAGTCGGCCAGCAGCATGCCGTCCAGGTCGCAGGTGGTGGCGGGATCGATCTCCACGGGGGCGGCGGCTGCAGCGCTGCCACCCGTGTCCGGGCTGCAGGCCAGCAGCGTGGCAGCGGGCGCGGCGCAGGCGGCGAGCAGCAGGTGGCGGCGTTTCATGGTCGGAACCTCCAGGTGGCGATGCCCAGCGGCGCAGCAATCCAGCCCAGCATGACCAGCGCCATCAGCCAAGGCTTGGCGAGCGCCGCCGGCACGATGGAGGTGAGGCCGTACAGGCTGCGCACGTCGTCGAGCGAGAAGACGTTGAGGATGCGGAACACGTCCGCGGGGTTGAGCAGCAGCAGGTAGGGGAAGGTCTCCGCCCCGCGCTCGCCGCCGGTGGTCACCAGCAGTCCGAGCAGCAGCAGGTCGAACACCAGCACGAAGAAGAACCAGGTCGCGATGGCCAGGCCGGAGGCGCGGGTGCGGTCCCTGGCCAGCACCGACAGCAGCACCGCCAGGCTGAGGAAGGCCAGGCCGAGCAGCACCGAGCTGCCCATGAAGCCGGCGTAGGCGCCCAGGCCCGCCGTGCCGGCCTGGGTGGCGAGCACGATGGCGACCAGGCCGAAGCCGGCCACGGTGGACAAGGTCAGTGCCGCGGCCAGCCCGAGGTACTTGCCCAGCAGCAGTTCCAGCCGCGTGATCGGCAGCGCCAGCAGCAGGTCGAGCGAGCCGCGCTCGCGCTCGCCGACGATCGCATCGAAGCCGAGCAGCAGCGCGATCAGCGGGATCAGGTAGATCACCAGGCTGACCAGGCTGGTGATGGTGAACTCGATCGAGCGCAGGCCGACCGCGCCCTGCTGCGCGCCGCCGAAGTAGGCGATGACCAGCGCGAAGGCGGTGAACACCAGGGCCACCGCCAGCACCCAGCGGTTGCGCAGGCGGTCGCGCAGCTCCTTGGCGGCGATGGTGGCGATCTGTCGCAGTTCCATGGCCTCCTCCTTCAGGCGGAACAACCGAAGAACACGTCCTCGAGCGAGGGCTCGTGGATCCGCAGGTCGGCCACCGTGCTGCCCAGGGCGGCCAGCGCCGCCAGCACCGGCATCTTGGCCTCGCGCGGCAGTTGCGCCTGCAGCGCGCCCGGCTCCCAGCGGGCCTGCGCCAGCGGCAGGCCGGCCAGCGCGCGCTCGACGGCGGCAGCCGACCCGGCGCCGAACTCCACTTCCAGCCGCAGCGGCAGCTGCAGGCGCTCGCGCAATTCCTGCACGCTGCCGGTGGCGCGCACGCGACCGGCGCCCAGGATGGCGAGCCGGTCCACCCGCTGCTGCAACTCGGCCAGGATGTGCGAGGTGAGGATGATGGTCACGCCCCCGGCGCTCAGCTGCGCCAGGGTGGCGTGGAATTCGCGGATCGCTTCCGGGTCCAGGCCCGTCGTCGGCTCGTCCAGGAACAGCACCCGCGGCTGGCCGAGCAGCGCCTGCGCGAAGCCCAGGCGCTGGCGCATGCCCTTGCTGTACTCGCGCACCGGGCGCGCCGCCGCGTGCGCCAGCCCGACCCGCTCCAGCACCGCGGCGCAGTCCGCGGCCGGCGCCGACTTCAGGCGGGCGAAGAAGTGCAGCGTCTCCAGCCCGGTCAGGTTGTCGTACAGCACCACGTTCTCCGGCAGGTAGCCGATGCCGCGGCGCGCGGCCCGGAAGCCGCGCCCGCCGGTGGCCGCGCCCTGGATCCGGATCTCGCCGGCGTCGGGCCGCAGCAGCCCCAGCATCATCTTGAACAGGGTGCTCTTGCCGGCCCCGTTGTGGCCGATCAGGCCGAACACCTCGCCGGGCTGCACCTCGAGGTCGACGCCGTCGACGGCGCGCACCGCGCCGAAGTGCTTGACGGCTCCGCGCACGGTGATCGCCGGGGGCTCAGTGGTCGTCAGGGAGCTCATTCCATTGCCTCCAGTTCGGGTGGGCCGGCGCCATGCGCGGCTTGGGGTCGACGACGCTGGGCACCCGCACCAGCGGGAACTGCTGCGAGACCACCCGCAGCGCCTGGATCGCCGGGCTGGCCAGCAGCAGGCGCACCGCCGGGTGCCGCCACACCAGCCGGTCGACCAGGTCGTTGGCCTCGTAGCGCACGTCGCCGTGGCCGTCGCCGTCGCGGTCCCAGCCCAGGTAGTTGCTCCAGTGGTTGCCGCTGCGCGCACCCCAGGTCTCGTCGCGCGCACCGATGTAGCGCACCTGCTCGCGGTTGCCGATGAAGTCGTTGCCCTCCACCTCGTTGCGGGTGGAGCCGGCCGACAGGTGCACGCCCACCCGGTTGTTCACCACCAGGTTGCCGCGCAGGCGGGCGTACTCGACGTCGTAGATGAAGAAGCCGCGGCCGTTGCCGGCCACCACGTTGCCCTCGATCACCGAATCCTGCAGCGTGCGCAGCATGATCCCGTGGTCGCTGTTGCCCCAGGCCCGGTTGTTGCGGACCACCTGGTCGCGCACTTCCATCAGCGCCAGCCCGCCGCGGTTGAGATAGCTGTCGTTGTCCTCCCACAGGTTGCGATAGGAGTTCATGTAGTGCGCGCCGTAGCGGCTGTGGTGCAGGCGGTTGCCGCGGAACACCGCGTCGTGCGTGACGTCGATGTAGAGCGCGTCGCGAACGAAGCTGATGTTGTTGCCGGTGACCTGGGCGCCGCGCGTGTTGTACAGCTGGATGCCGTTGCCGCGCTGGGACGACGCGTAGTCGCGCTTGCCGACGATCAGGTTGTCCTCGATGCGCACGCCGTCGGCCTTCTCGACCCACAGGCCGAACAGGTTGTAGACCAGGTCGCAGCGGCGCACCACGGCGCGGTGCGCGCCCGGCGCCAGGTAGATGCCGGCGTTCTGCTCCAGCAGGCTGTCGCCGGAGTCGCGCACGATCAGGCCCTCGATCGTCACGTCCGGCGCGGTCACGCGGATGGTGTCGCCTTGCATGCCGCCGTCCAGGGTCGGGCGCTGCAGCCCGCGCAGGGTCAGCGGCTTGTCGATCCGCAGGTTGCCGACGTAGTGGCCGCGCGCCACTTCGATGACGTCGCCGGCAGCGGCGCGGTCGAGCACCGGCTGGATGGCCTCGCCCGGCCGCACGGTCCAGGTGGCCGCGCGCAGCGACAGCGGCGCCAGGCACAGGACGAGCAGCAGCAGGCGGATCAGCACGGCGGGTCCTACAGTTCCAGCCAGCCGGCGGACTTCAGCATGAGGAACAGCGCGGCGCCGATCAGCAGGTTCTTGAAGCCGACGTAGCAGATCATGTCCATCACGCTGGCCACCCGGTAGCGCCGGCCCCACCAGGGGCCATCCTTCACGTAGCGCTTGTTGGCCAGCCGGATCAGCACCTCGAACACGCTCCAGCCGAACCACCAGCCGATGATGGCGCCGGCGCGCAGCTCGCCCATCCCGGCCAGCACCCAGGCGATGGACACGGCGACGGCGAGCGCGATGCTGCCGGCGCGCAGGCCCGCGTGCGGCAGTTCCCGTGCCGACAGGCTCCAGGGCCACAGGTGGTCCCAGATCTCGGCGCAGACCCAGCCGCACAGGCCGGGCTGGCGTGTGGCGTAGGACGGCTGCGCCGGATCGGTGGGCATGCGGGGATCGACCATGGCGTTCAGCCTTTCGTGGCCGGCGGGTCGGCCGGCACCGGGTGGATCGGGATGTAGTAGCCGTCGCGGCCGATGGCCGTCAGCGGCAGGCCGGCGCGCTCGCGGCGCTTGCGCTCCCTGGACAACGGCGGGCAGGCGTGGGCGTCGGTGTAGAGCACCATGCAGTCCAGGCAGTGCAGGCACTCGCGGTGGTCGATGCGGCCGTCGGCATCGATCGCCTGCGCGCCGCAGCCCTTGGCGCAGGCGGTGCAGGTGCTGCATTCGTCCTTGCGCTTGAGGCCGAACCAGCGGAAGGTGGTCGGCATCGCCAGCGAGGCGCCCAGCGGGCAGATGTACTTGCAGTAGGGCCGCTCGACGAAGATCGAGATGCCGAGGATCACGGCAACGAAGGTCGTGTAGGGCCAGGCGCGGTTGAACGGGCCGACCAGGAAGGTGGTCTTGAACGGCTCGACCTCGGCCAGCATCTCGGCCCAGATCATCGAGAACATCGACACCGCCAGCAGGCCGCCGAAGATCACGTACTTCAGCCACTTGAGCTTGTCGTGCAGCGCCCGCGGCAGCGCGCGCTGGAAGCGCTTGAGGCCGATCGCGCTGGCGACCTTGTACAGCAGTTCCTGCAGCGAGCCGAACGGGCACAGCCAGCCGCAGAACAGGCCGCGGCCCCAGACG
This sequence comes from Ramlibacter sp., assembly GCF_035627355.1. Lineage (GTDB taxonomy): Bacteria > Pseudomonadota > Gammaproteobacteria > Burkholderiales > Burkholderiaceae_C > Ramlibacter. The sequence goes on along the minus strand of NZ_DASPLW010000080.1, from coordinate 46,370 downwards.
AACACCGTGATCACGATGAACACCCAGAACAGGAAGATGAAGGGGTCGCTCAGGAACAGTTCCCAGGTCCACTGGAACAGCAGCGAGTGGAACCAGGTCAGCACCTGCGTGATGGACGGCTGCGCCATCAGGCCGAAGCCGACGAAGCCGATGCTGATCACCCAGGCGCTGTACTTGAAGGCGTTGACCGGCCACTTGTTCTTGCGGGTGGAGCGGCGCGTCAGCTTGTCGCGCAGCGCATAGACGACGGCGACCGCAATGAGCAGCGCGGAGAACAGCGCGATCTCGATGGCACGCGACTTCCAGATCTTGACCCAGGCGGCTTCGGCCTCCTCGCGCGCCGGCCGGCCGCCCTCCAGGGTGGCGGCGGGCAGCCAGTACTCCGACTCGAAACTGGTGAAGGTGCGCGCCCCGGTGGCTCGGTCGACCCGGTTGCCCAGCAGGCTGAGCTTCCACGGCAGCGCCGCGGAGAACGCGGGCGAGCGCACGATGAAGATGGCCGACTCGGTGTAGCGCGGCGTGCCGGCCGCCTGCAGCCCGTACAGGTTCAGGTAGTCGAGGTCGCGGAAGGTGAAGGTGTCGCGGCCCTGGCGCACCTGGATGCGGTCGTAGATGCCGCCGCGCACGAAGCCCGAGCCCTTGAACGATTCCTGGCCCTGGGTGCGGATCACGAACAGGGCGTGTTCGCCCGGCTTCAACTGCGACATCAGGCTGGACCAGCCGGCCTCGCCCAGCAGCGAGCGGCCGACGTCGGGCTGGTTCAGGTAGCCGAACCACAGCTCGATGAAGGGCCCCTCGCCGCGCGGCAGCCCCACGTCCTGCGGCTGCACCAGCAGGCGCTGCACGCTGCCTTCGGCCGCGAGCGCCTTCCAGTCATGCTGGTTGCCGCGGTCCATGAATTTCGCCTGCGGCCGCACGGTGGGTGCCAGGATGCCGGTCTGCCGCGCCACCGCGGCGCCGGCGGTGGTCATCACCTGGTTCTGGGCGATCACCGTGACGGTGGCGCCGGAAATTGCATCCAGTCCGATCACGCCCTCGTCCGGACGCGAGCGACCGATCTCCAGCTGGTCGGTCACCGACTTGCCGAGATATTGGTCGTTGAACTTCTCCAGCGCGCTCTCGGGAATGCCCAGCAGCAGGATGGGCTCCGAATGCTTGAGCACCTTGACGCCGACGAAGCGGCCCTGGGTGTCCATCCCGATCAGCGTGACCACCGGCTTGCCCGAGTACGCCGGGGTGTCGGTGATGTCGGTGGAGAGCATCACGTAGCCGAGCAGCTTGCCGGCCCCGTCGTAGGCCTCGACATAGGGCGGCTGGCCCTTGCGCTCGGAGAACGCGGTCGCACCGGGGAACACCTCGGCGCAGGGCGCGTAGTCGCACAGGCGGGCCGCGGTGTGGACTTCGTCCGGCAGCTTCGCTTCATAGGCACCCGCCCACAGCAGGGGGGTGAAGAGCAATGCGGCAGCTCCCAGCCAGAGCCGGAACAGGATGGAGAAGGGATTCATGTCGGGCGTCGCTGCCCGCGCGCCGTGCGGCGCGCGGGAAGGACGAAGGTCAGGCTTCGACGATCATGCGGCTGCGCATCTCGAGGTGCAGCGCATGGCAGAAGTGGGTGCAGTAGGCCCAGAACACACCCGGCTGGTCCGCGACGAAGGTGACCGACTTGGTCTCCAGCGGGTTCACGATGAAGTTGATGTTGTACTTCGGGATCGCGAAGCCGTGCGTCAGGTCCTCGATCTTGTCCAGGTTGGTCAGGATCAGCGTCACCTCGTCACCCTTCTTCACCTTGAATTCGCGCAGGCTGAAGGCCGGCGCCTGCGAGGTGATCTTGACGGTGACCTTGCGGCCGTTGCGCGTGATACCCGACTCCTTGGCGTCCTTGACCGCGTTGGGGAAGTCGTCCAGCGCATACACCTGCTTCGGGCGCACCAGCTCGCGCTTGAAGATGATGAAGTCGTGCGGCTCGCCGCGCACCGGGTGGTCGGCCTTGAGCACCATCTTCTCGCCCGAGATGTCGATCAGCTGCTCGTTCTCGGCGTGCAGCGGGCCGACCGGCAGGAAGCGATCCTTGGAGAACTTGCAGCCCACCGCCAGCCACTTGCCGTCGGCCTTGACGGTCTCCGACTGGGAAGCGTTGACGTGGCCGGGCTGGTATTGCAGGTCGAGGCGGTCGACCACGTACTTGGCGTTCTTGTCACCGGCGTGGAACTTGATCGCGGCGTCCACGTTCCACTTGACCAGCTGGCTGTCCAGGAACAGCGTGGTGTAGGCGTTGCCGCGGCCGTCGAAGGCGGTGTGCAGCGGGCCCAGGCCCACTTCCACCTCGGCGACGATCGCGCTGTCCAGCTTCTCCGACTTGCCGTCGAACCAGTCGAGCACCTTGGCCAGCTCGATCACCGTGCAGGTGGGCGACAGCTTGCCGGCGCAGATGAAGTACTTGCCGTCCGGGCTGGCGTTCACGCCGTGCGGGTTCTTGGGCACGCTGACGTAGGCGGTCAGGGCCGTCTTGGGATCCTTGTTGGCCTCGCGGGTGCCGTCCACGACCGGCACCTTGGACGTGCCGATGGTCTTGAACTTGCCGGCCTTGACGGCTTCCTCGATGCGCGCGACGTTGAAGAACAGGCAGGCGTCGCGCTCGGCGGACATCATGTCCTCGTAGCGGGCGCCGTTCTCCACGTTGTACTGGTTGGTGGCGGCCAGCTTGCCGTCGTAAGAGGTGGCGACCAGGTCGCAGTTGCCGTCGATCAGCACCTGCCAGCGCACTTCCATGGTCTCGGCGTCGACGCAGCTGAACATCGAGCGGTAGGCCTTGTCGTCCTCCAGGCCGGCGCCGGGCAGCGGGATGCCGAACTCGGCGCCGCAGAACACGCGCGTGGTGTAGTTGATGGCCGGGTCGACCGGGTCGCGCTTGTCCGGGAAGATGCCGTGGAAGCCCTGCACGTTGGGCAGCTCGGTGATCTTGTCGCAGACGAAGTAGTCGAGCCGGACGCGCGCGATGCGCGAGTTGATCTTGTCGTTGATCCAGGCGTAGCGGCCGTCGTAGTCGCCGTCCTTGTAGGAGGCGTGCGTGTGGTGGGTGTCGGCCACCGTGTACTTCAGGCTGCCGTCGGGCTTGGTGCCCATCACGGCCTTGGACTCGTTGGTGATGCCCCAGCCGACCAGGGCGTCGGGCACGAAGCAGGGGATGCGCGTCAGCTCGCGGCCGGAGGGCAGGCCCAGCACCCGCATGTCGCCGGTGTGCCCGCCGCTCCAGAGGCCGTAGTAGGTGTCGAGCTCGCCCGGCTTGAGGTGCACGGTGCCCGCGCCGCCTTCGTCGGCGTGCGAGGCCGCGCCGGCTGCCGCCTTGGGCGCCGGTGCGCTGTCGGGCTTGTCGCTGCAGGCCGCCAGGCCCACGCCGGCCAGGCCGGCCGCGGCAGCGGTGTTGAGGAAGCGTCGCCGCGAGGGGACGGCTTCGGTAGCGGATGCGGAGGTCGAAAGGGTTGTCGTCTTGTTGGGCATCGGGATGTTCCGAACTGCGTGGATCGAATGCAGCCGGATGCACGAACCGCGCTCCGTGAAGCAGGGTGCCGGCAAGGCTGCAAGGGGATGATCCCGAAGGCCCGCGGGAAGTCCGTTGAGGTTCATCAAGGAGCGTTCAAGGGTTCTCCCGGGCCCGTTGCGGTGCATCAATGAAAGCGGGAGGCCGGCTTCGCAACATTGCGGTTCATCAACGAACCCGTCTTCAACGCTCGCGGTAGGCCGGGGTGCTTCCTAGAATCCGCCGCGCATCGACAAGGATCTGCAGCTCATGAAACACCTGGCCCTCGCCCTCGTTCTCTCGGCCGCCGCCGCGCTCGCCGCCTGCGGCAAGCAGGAAAGCGCACCGGCTTCGCAGCCCGCGCCCGCTCCCGCAACCAGCTCGGCACCCGCCGCGACACCGGCCGCCGCCCCGGCCGCGGCGCCGGCCGCCAACGCCGAACTCGGCAAGTCGGTCTACAACAAGACCTGCGCGCTGTGCCATGCCGCCAACGTCGCCGGCGCGCCCAAGCCGGGCGACAAGGCCGACTGGGGACCCCGCATCGCCCAGGGCAACGAGGTCCTCTACAAGCACGCGATCGAGGGCTACACCGGCAGCAAGGGCCAGATGCCCGCCAAGGGCGGCAACTCCGGCCTGTCCGACGACGAAGTCAAGGCCGGCGTCGACTACATGGTCGGCCAGTCGCGCTGAGCACGCCATGCGGGAGATGAGGCCGGCCGCCGCGCGCGTGGCCCCGGCGCCGGACCGCGGCCGGCGCGCCGTGCTCTGCGCCGGCGCCGCCCTGGCCGGCTGGGCCGTCACGGCCCGCGCCAGCGCCCCCGATGCGCGGCTGCGGGAGCGCCGCGCCCTGATGGGCACGCAGGTGGACATCGCCGTGCAGGGCGCCGACTCCGTCCTGCTGCGCGTCGCGGTCGACGCCGCGTTCGCACGCATGGCGGCGCTGGAAGCCGTCATGAGCCACTACGCGCCCACCAGCCGGGTAGCGGCGATCAACCTCGCTGCCGGCATCCAGCCGGTGCCGGTGCCGCGCGAACTGCTGGACGTTTTGCACATGGCGGCCGGGGTCTCCCGGCGCAGCAGCGGCGCGTTCGACGCCACCATCGGCTCGGTCGGCCGCTGGGACTTCGATCCGCAGGCGCCGCGCCGCCCCAGCGATGCCTACATCCGCGAGCACCTGGGCAGCGTGGACTGGCGCCAGCTGGTGCTCGATGACCGGGCCGGCAGCGCCTACCTGCGCCGGCGCGGCATGCGCCTGGACCTGGGCGGCATCGCCAAGCTCTACATCCTGCAGCAAGGGCTGGACACGCTGCGCGCTCACGGCGTGCGGACGGCGCTGGTCAACGGCGGCGGTGACGTGGTCGCGACGACGGCGCCGCAGGCCAGCGCCTGGCGCGTCGGCATCCGCGACCCGCGGTCGCCGGCACGGCTGCTCGCCAGCCTGGACCTGCGCGAGGGCTTCGTCGCCTCCTCCGGCGACTACGAGCGCTTCTTCCTGCGCGACGGGCGCCGCTACCACCACGTGCTGGATCCACGCACCGGCTATCCCACCGACGGACCGCGCGGCGTCACCCTGGTCGGCCGCGAGCTGCAGGCCGTCAACGGCCTGGGCGCCGCGGCCATGGTGCTGGGCACCGCCCAGGGCCGTGAGCTGATCCGCGGCAGCGAGGGCGTGCAGGGCCTGGTCGCCTTTGCCACGGGCGAGCTCTGGGTGTCGCGGGGCCTGCGCGAGCAACTGCGCCCGGCCGGTACCCAGGCCGGCTGAGCCTCCCCGCACCGAAATCAGGCCCGCTGCGGCCTGTCCTCACCATCCGGGTGCGCCGCGCGCACCCGCCCGAACCAGGCGCGCACGCCACCGGTGCATGCGCGCGCCTGCATGCATCGCGCACGGGGTGCTCCGTTGGGCTGGCACGGGTTCTGCTTTTGCTGTCGGGGACCCTCACCCCGACTCAACGGAGAACCATGAAAAGCACAGCCGCCGTCTTCCTGTCCATCCTCGTGTCCGCGGGCGCCGCCCAAGCGCAAACCCCTGCGCCGCAGCCGGAGCACAGCTTCGCCTTCAACGTCGGCGCCGTGAGCGACTACCGCTATCGCGGAATCTCGCAGAGCCGCCTGCGTCCGGCGCTGCAGGGCGGGGTCGACTACACCCATGCCAGCGGCGCGTACCTGGGCGCCTGGGCGACCTCCATCCGCTGGATCAAGGACGGCGGCGGCAGCGCCGACCTGGAGCTGGACCTGTACGGCGGCTATCGCTTCGGCGTCGGGCCCCTGGGCCTGGACGTGGGCGTGCTGACCTACAACTACCCGGACCACGGCCTGGCCATCAGCCCGAACACGCAGGAAGCCTACGTCGGCGCCAGCTGGGGACCGGCGACGCTGAAGTACTCGCACGCCTTCAGCAACCTGTTCGGCTTCGCCGACAGCAAGAACAGCTACTACGTCGACCTGTCGGCCAGCTTCGACCTGGGCCAGGGCTGGTCGCTGGTGCCGCACGTCGGCTACCAGAAGATCAAGAACAACGACCCGTTCTCCTATACCGACTACTCGCTGGCGGTGAACAAGGACTTCGGCAACGGTCTGTCGGCGAGCGCCGCCTGGGTCGGCACCGACAGCAAGGGCCTGTACCTCGCGCCCAGCGGCAAGAACCTGGCCCGCGACGGACTGGTGCTGGGCGTCAAGTATTCGTTCTGACCCGCAAGGAGAGCCCGCATGAAACTGGTCACCGCCATCATCAAGCCCTTCAAGCTCGACGAGGTGCGCGAAGCGCTCTCGGCCGTCGGGGTGCAGGGCATCACCGTCACCGAGGTCAAGGGGTTCGGCCGCCAGAAGGGCCACACCGAGCTGTACCGCGGCGCCGAGTACGTGGTCGACTTCCTGCCCAAGGTGAAGATCGAGGCGGCCATCGCCGACGAACTGGTGGAGCGCGCCCTCGAGGCCATCGAGGGCGCCGCCCGCACCGGCAAGATCGGCGACGGCAAGCTGTTCGTCTACGACCTCGAGCAGGTCATCCGCATCCGCACCGGCGAGACCGGCCCCGCGGCGCTTTGAGACCCCATTCGACAGAGGCTGCCATGAGAAAGCTGTTTGCCTGCTTCGCGCTCGCCCTGGGCCTGCTGGGCGGTTCCGCCGCCGTGCTGGCCCAGGCGCCCGCCACCCCTGCCGCGGCCGAGGCCGCTGCACCTGCCGCTGCCGCCGCACCGGCTGCCGCACCCGCCACAACGCCGGCGCCCGCGGAAGCCGCCGCACCGGCGCCCAAGGTGGATTCCGGCGACACCGCCTGGATGCTCACCTCCACGCTGCTGGTGATCCTGATGACGATCCCCGGCCTGGCGCTGTTCTACGGCGGCCTGACCCGCACCAAGAACATGCTGTCGGTGCTGATGCAGGTGTTCGTCGTGTTCTCCCTCATCAGCCTGCTGTGGGCGCTGTACGGCTACAGCTTCGCGTTCTCCGGCGAAGGCAGCTTCTTCGGCGGCGCGGACAAGCTGTTCCTGCGCGGCGTCACGCCCGACACCATCGGCGCGCTGGCGACCATCCCCGAGTACGTGTTCGTCGCCTTCCAGGGCACGTTCGCGGCCATCACGGTGGCGCTGATCGTCGGCTCCTTCGCCGAGCGCATCCGCTTCGCCGCCGTGCTGCTGTTCTCGGTGCTGTGGTTCACCTTCGCCTACGTCCCCATGGCCCACATCGTGTGGGGCGGCGGCCTGCTGGCGCAGGACGGCGCGCTGGACTTCGCCGGCGGCACCGTGGTCCACATCAACGCCGGCGTGGCCGGCCTGGTCGGCGCCTGGGTGCTGGGCAAGCGCATCGGCTTCGGCAAGGAGGCCTTCATGCCGCACTCGCTGACGCTGACCATGGTGGGCGCCTCGCTGCTGTGGGTGGGCTGGTTCGGCTTCAACGCCGGCTCCGCGGGTGCCGCCAACGGCAGCGCCGGCCTGGCCTTCGTCAACACCGTGCTGGCCACCGCCGCCGCCACGCTGTCCTGGATCACCGGTGAGGCGCTGCACAAGGGCAAGGCCTCGATGCTGGGCGCCGCCTCGGGCGCGGTGGCCGGCCTGGTCGCCGTCACGCCCGCCGCCGGCTTCGTCGGCCCGATGGGTGCGATCGTGCTGGGCCTGGCGGCCGGGCTGGTCTGCCTGTGGGGCGTGGGCGGCCTCAAGCGTGCCTTGGGCGCGGACGACGCGTTCGACGTGTTCGGCGTGCACGGTGTCGGCGGCATCGTCGGTGCGCTGCTCACCGGCGTGTTCGCCTCGCCCTACCTGGGCGGGACCGGCGGCGCGACGCCCGAGACCTTCACCATCGCCGCCCAGCTCTGGGTGCAGTTCAAGAGCGTGCTGTTCACGATCGCCTGGTCCGGCGTGGTGGCGTTCATCGCCTACAAGCTGGTTGACGTGCTGATCGGGCTGCGCGTGTCGGAGGAAGAAGAGCGCGAAGGGCTGGACATCACGGCCCACGGCGAGAGCGCGTACAGCCGCTGACCGGTCGCACCCGGTGACGTGGAGCCCGCTTCGGCGGGCTTCCGTCGTTCTGGCGCGTGCTCCTGCAAGCAGACGAAGGAGGACCGTTGCGGCGACAGCGGGCACGCCTAGCATCCGGCGATGCCCTCCATGCCGAACGAGCGGCTGGCCGACCAGGAGGTCGTCTGGGTGCTGGCCACCATCTGCCGCCAGCACCGGATCCCGTTCGACGCCGGTCTCTTCCTGCAACGTCATCCCCCCGGGAGGGACGGGATGTATTCGCTGGCCGAAATGCTCCTGGCCGCGGAAGCACTGGGCTTGCAGGCGGAGCACGCCGCTGCTTCGGACCTGGCGTTCATCGCGACCCGGCTGCCGGCGCTTTTCTTCAGGCAGTCTGAGTCCGGCGCCACCCACCCTGGCGTCGCCGACGCGCCGGCGGCGTCGCGCGGGCCGGAGCCTATCGTGGTCACCGACCTCGCGGCCGATCGCGCCAGCTTCTCGGGTGCCAGCGGCGATGCCGGCGAGTCCGTTGCGATCGCCGAGTTGCTGGCGACGCTCGGTCCGTCGGCGGTCTGCTTCACGCCGAAAGCGCAGCCGCTGCGGGACGAAGACGGGGCGCGTGCCTCCGAAGACGCGCCGTTCGGTTTCGCCTGGTTCGTGCCCGAGCTCCTGCGCTACCGGACCGTGTGGCGCGACATCCTGCTGGCCTCGCTGGCGCTGCAGCTGGTGGGACTTGCGACACCGCTGTTCACGCAGGTGGTGATCGACAAGGTCGTGGTCCACCAGAGCCGTAGCACCTTGGTGGCGGCCGGCGTGGGCCTCGCCTTGGCCATCGTCTTCACGGGCATCTTCTCGTGGGTGCGGCAGTACCTCGTGCTGCACACTGGCAACCGTGTGGACGCGGTGCTAGGCAGCCGGGTCTTCTCGCACCTGCTCAAGCTGCCCATGGGGTACTTCGCCCGGCGGCCGACGGGAACCCTGGTCGCTCGCCTGCAGGGGGTCGAGTCGATCCGCGAGTTCATGGCCGGCGCGGCGGTCACGCTGCTGCTGGACCTGCCCTTCATGCTGGTCCTGCTCGGCGTGATGTTCTGGTACAGCTGGCAACTGTCGCTCATTGCCGTCGGCCTCCTGGTCCTGCTGGCCGCCCTGAGCGTGGCCGTCACGCCGCTGCTGCGGGGACGGCTGGAGCGGCAATTCCTGCTGGGCGCCCGCAACCAGGCCTTCGTCACCGAATACGTCGGCGGCATGGAGACGGTCAAGGCGCTGCAACTGGAGCCGCAACTGGAGAAGCGGTACGGCGCCTGCTTGGCGGACTACGTCGCGGCCGGGTTTCGCACGCGGCAGCTCGCCAACACCTACGGCACCGCGGCCCAGTCGCTCGAACAGCTGCAAGGGCTCGCGGTCCTGATGGCCGGCGCCCTGCTGGTGATGCGGAACGACGGCTTCACCATCGGCATGCTGGTCGCCTTCCAGATGTTCGCGACGCGCCTGTCCCAGCCGCTGCTGCGGCTGGTCGGGTTGTACCAGGAATTCCAGCAAGCGAACGTGTCGGTGAAGCGGCTGGGCGACCTGATGAATGCACCGGCCGAACCCTACGGGCTGCTGCCGGCGCGGGCGGGCGCAGGCAGCGGCCGCATCGACATCAAGGGCATCGCCTTTCGCTACAGCCCGGAGCACCCCTGGTTGTACCGGGACCTCTCACTGTCCTTCAAGCCGGGCACGACCACGCTGCTGGTCGGCCCCTCCGGCAGCGGCAAGAGCACCCTGGCCCGGTTGCTGCTCGGATTCCACCGGCCGACGGAAGGCTGCATCCTGGTCGATGGCCAGGACACCCGGCACCTGTCGGCCAACGAGCTGCGTTCCAGGTTCGGTGTGGTGCCGCAGGAAACGCAGTTGTTCGCCGGGACGGTCTACGAGAACCTGCAGATGGCGAACCCGTTGGCCAGCTTCGAGCAGGTGGTGCAGGCCTGCCGGATGGCGGAGATCCACGAGGCCATCGAGGCGCTTCCGCGGGGCTACCAGACCGAGATCGGCGAAAAGGGCGTGGGGCTGTCGGGCGGCCAGAAGCAGCGCATCGCCGTCGCCCGTGCCTTGCTGAAACGTCCACGAATCCTGATCTTTGATGAAGCCACGGCGAGCCTGGACGTGCAAACTGCGGCGCAACTCGCCCGGACCATCAACCAGCTGCGCGGCAAGGTGACGGTGTTGTTCATCTCACACCAGGTGCCCAGGGGACTGCAGGTGGATGAGACGGTGATCGTGGGGATGGGGCGGAGCGAGAGCAAGGAGCGGGCGAATGCATCTTGAGGCGACCATTGAATCGAAGTCTTCGGATGGTCATGCAACAGATCTGCCTTGCAAGCAAGGCGACCTCAAGCAAGACAACAGCGAAGAGCAGCGATGAAACTCGGTCTCATTTTTGTGTTGGCGTTCTCTCTTCTTGCAGCGGGATGCAGCAAGACCCGAACCTGGGAAGAAGAGGTTCTGCTTAACACGGGTGAAAAGGTTTGGGTGAGGCGGAGCCAATCCTATTCGTTGACAGGAGGCGCCGGAAACCCGGCTGATCTGGCGTACCGGCCGGATAGCGACTCAGAGATCGAGTTCGATTGGCGCGGCGTCCGCTACAGATACCTCGGCGACGCGAACGTGATGGTGCTTGCCATAAGCCCCGGTGGAGTGCCAGTCCTGGTTGCTGACGCGGCAGGCAACTCCTGGAATTGGCGCCACCACTATGGCTGCACGCTGCCTTTCTACGTTCAACTTGTTCCGAGTTCAACGGGTGAGGCGTGGACTTGGCCTTCTCAAATCGAAGCTTGGTTGTACGGACTGCCAGCCAATTTGTTCATCAGTTTCGAGGACCCGGGCAACGTCAGATCTCGGTATTCGATTGAAGACAAGAGGCGTCAGCCGTACCTTGTCGATCCGCGGCTTCGCGCTGTTCAGATGGTCGATCCTCATTACATCGGCGATCTATGCAAACGCGGAGGAGGCCGAATGGGGAGTCTGGCAACTTCAGGAATTGAAGCGCCTTGCATGTTGAAGAGACTGTCTCGAGTTGCGCACTGGTTTGACAGCCAAGAAATGAGTTTCAGGCGGGAATATGACTTGGATGCGTAGGACTGTTCTGCGGCCCTGGATTGGGGTCTGTGCCGCCGTTCTCCTTGTGGTTTTCGTTTCCACCGCTGCGCACGGGAAGACTGCGACGTGGGAAGAGGAGGTTCTGCTCAATACGGGTGAGGTGATCCGTCTGCACAGAACACTTGGCTTTGCGCTAAGAGGCGCAGCAGGCAATCCTTTCGATATCAGTTATCACCCCACACGAAACAGCACGTATGAGTTCACCTACAAGGGAAAGACCTATCGATATGAAGGGGCCGGCGGATTCCTAGTGCTAGCCGTGTCTCCGTCGGGTGTTCCGGTTCTCGTGAAGAACGCGGATTCAGGCGCGTGGTACGCCACTGCAAACTACCAATGCACGATTCCGTTCTATGTCCAGTTCGTGCCCGATAGCACCGGTCGGGGCTGGTCTTGGCCACCATCGATTGACTCCTGGCTCTACAACATGCCTTCCAACTTGATGGCGGCTCCGTCAAGACCGAGCCATCTCGTATCCAGGTACTCCCTTCAGGACAAGAGGAAGCAAGGATTCAGCGCAGATCCTCAACTTGGATTTCTTCAACGGATCGATCCCATGTACAGCGGGGATCGTTGCGGAGTGAGGTGAGGTATGGCCACGCCGCAAGAGCGCGACTGCGGCGCAACTCGCCCGGACGATCAACCAGCTGCGCGGCAAGGTGACGGTGCTGTTCATTTCGCACTAGGTGCCCTGGCGGCTGCGGGGCGATTGAGACAGTGATCTCGGAAATGGTGCGGGACAAAGACACGAGAGAGTGGGGCGTGAGACCTTTCATTCAGGATCGGCTGACGGCGTTATCTAAGAGCGGAGCCAAGTCGCTGGCTGGGTTGTGCATGGTTCTTTCGCTTGCCGCCTGCTCGAGAACACTGACATGGGAGGAAGAAGTTCCTCTCAATACAGGCGAAACACTTGTTCTCAAGCGTGCTATGGAGTGGCGCCTGCAGGGAGGTGCAGGAAACCCCTTCAACTTTGGGATGCGCCCGGATGTAGACAAACAGGTGCTTGAGTTCAGGTATCGAGACAAGGACTACGTCTACTCGGGTGGGGCGGCTGTTGGGTGGATAGCCGTTTCAAAAGAAGGGCTGCCAGTTCTGGTGGCAACTCCCGCGGACTGGGCGTGGGCCGTTCGAAATCACTACTACTGCATCGTCCCGTTTTATGTGCAGTTTCTCCCTGATGCCACCGGCCGAAGTTGGACATGGGTCCGACCAATAGAGCCGTGGCTGTATGGACTGCCATACAACGTGCTGGCGAACTTTCCTCGGCTCAATGAGCACGCCAAGCAGAGGTACGCCGTGGCAGACCGCGTCGAACGGGACGCGACATACAGACGCGAGCAACCGGAGCGCACGGTGATCACACCGGATTACAAATCCCGCTCTTGCATCGCGGATCCAGCGTCTAAATAGGGGAGTGCACGATGATCGATCGTCAGACAGCCGCAGTTCTCTCTCTGTACGTGTATGAAGATGACGTCAGGGAGTTCAATCTCCCTCAAATCCCAGTCGGGTGGTCACGCGTCGAGGTTCCACTCCAGGGTACCGGTGGATTTGCCTATGGGGTATTTCGGAACGACAGCACCAAGGAAATTGTCATCTGCTTCCGCGGTACGGACGGAGTGACCGCGTTCGATGACATGATCGCGGATTTCAACCTTGCATTGGGCAATCAAGAGTCGCAAGGAATCCAGGCCGCGCGGGTGTATAGCGAAGTTCTGCGTTTATATGGGACTGATCCGGCGGGCAGCAACATCACGTTCACGGGTCACAGCTTGGGGGGAGGCCTGGCTTCAATTGCGGCAGTGTGGTTCGACCGGCCTGCCATCGTCTTCGACCCGGCGCCCTTCGCCTTGACGGCGCGCCAGCCGTTCCGGGTAGCAGAAGCAAGGGCGGCTCTGGGGGCGCAGTTGCCGGAGGCATTCAGGAGCTACGACCCCTGGGTTGACTATCGATTGCGGTCAGGCAACGTCACCGGCTGGTATGCGAAAGGAGAGTTCCTCGAGTCCATCCGCGGCGACCTCGTGACAGTCAACTTGCCGGGGCTCAAGGAAGTCGTGTTCGGGAGCGAGCATGTGGGTCCGATGGCGATGCACAGCCAAGCCTTGCTCACCATGGGGATCATGAGTGAGCAGTTCCGGCAGGCCACCATCAAAGTCCAATCCAGCCTTCCAGTCATCTTGTCCGATGGGTTCTACTCGACGGATCCTCGGGGCAGTCCAGAACGCAACTTCCTGATCGATCTCATTCGAAGCGAGCAAGCCAGCCCGGGAAACAGCAAGCTGACGCAATTCTCCACCGACCTCCACAAGCTCGGCACCAACATCGCTGGCCTGAACGAGCAAGCGCAGGGTGCCCTGACCGCCCAAGCGATCGAGTGGTACTACTGGCAGACCACCAACTACGCCGGTCAGGAGTTCTTCTCCCTCGATGGCCAGCTGCTCCAATACACCACTGCGCAGGGTGATGGCCTGGTAGGCGCGTTGAACAAGGCAAGCAAGTACGTCTTCCCCTGGCTGCACCCGATCATGACGAGCCATGGCGTGGGCTATCGCCAGTTCCCCGCCATGATCGAGCCCTTCGCCCAGTGGAACGTCGTCGCGGGCTCCGCCGGATCTACGGCAGTTGCCCGCGATGCGACCAAGACCCAGGCGTTCATCGGCGGCAGCGGGACCGACAACTTCACCGGCGGTTCGAACGGCGACGTGTTCTACGGCGGTGCCGGTGCCGATACTTTGGATGGCCAAGAAGGCCGCGACAAGCTGTACGGCGGAGGCGGCACCGACACCTATCGCTTCGGCGGCCAGTTCGGCTCCGACCTGGTGGTGGACTCGGATGGCCTGGGATCCATCGTGCTCGATGGATCCGCGCTGGCGAATGCCATCCCGGTGAAACGCAACGTCTGGGGCGTCGAATTGGGCAACGGGCACTACGCCGTGATGGGGCTGTACGAGGACGCGACCTCCACTACCCGGAAAAGGCTCGAGATCATCCGGGAAGGGGATTCAGCCAACCGCGTCACCATCGGCAACTTCGACGCGACCAAAGCACTGGGTGGTGAAGGCTACCTCGGCATCCGACTGGGCAATGAGCAGCGGCTGGGCTTGCTGGCGGCCGGCAGTGCGAACGTGATGGACGATCCCGGGTTCCAGGCCAGCAGCCTGGGGACCCTGGTGGGGACGATTGCCGAAGGCGCCGGCAAGGCCTACACGGTTTTTCTCGGGGCGGCAGCCCACGCGGGCGATTCGCTCACGCTCGTGCTGACGGGCGAAGGTTCAGGGGCCTGCGAGGTCGTCCTGGGCGACAGCACCGTGGCGGCCAACGGTGCGGTCATCGCGCTGGCGGAAGGCCAGACGGTGGTCTCGTTCTCGCTCGTGGCGGGTGCTCTCGAGGGCGACCAGACGGTGTCGCTGGGCGTCAGCTACCAGGGGCAGGAGCAATCCGTGACCAGCAATTCCTGGGCCCTGACGCTCAAGGACGCGGGCCATGCTGCCGGCACCTTCCTGGGCGACCAGCGCGCACGCCTCATCGGGATCGAGACGCAGCTCAATGTTCCTGCGAGCGACAGCCGTTTCGGCACCTTCGCCTGGACGGAGGTCGATTGGGCGCCCGACGGCACGATGATCAACGGCGTTGCCGAGACTGATTTCGCGGACGTGTTCTACGGCTCGAGCGGCAACGACCGGATCTCGGGGAAAGGCGGCAACGATGCCCTGGGTGGCAGCGGCGGCAACGACGAGATCGATGGCGGCGCCGGCGACGACCTGCTTGCCGGTGGCGACGGCTCCGACCGCATCACCGGCGGCGACGGCAATGACTTCATCAGCACCAGTGCCGCCCTGGTGGCTCGCCAGCGCCTTAGGCCGGATGACGCGTGGCTGGCACCCTCCGGTGCCACCTCCATCCTGGCGCAAGGTGCGACCTGGGGGATCTACACCCGAAGCAGTGGCGGCGCCCTGTGGGACGGCATCGGTGGCACCTCCAGCAATCCTGAACAGAGCGACGTGGTGGACGCCGGTGCCGGCGACGACCAGGTCCTGGCCAGCTGGGGCAGCGACCGGGTCCAGGGCGGCGATGGCGCCGACACCGTCTGGGGGCTGGCGGGCGACGACACCCTGGAAGGCGGCGAGGGCGCGGACCAGCTGCAGGGCGATGGGGACATCCTCGCCGGATTCCTATCGAGCGTTGCAGCGGCCCACCATGGAGCCGACTTCATCGACGGGGGCGCCGGCAACGACACGCTGCTCGGCGACGGCGGCGCCGACCAGTTGTTCGGCGGCTTGGGAGACGACGCGATCGCCGGCGATGACAGTGGGCCGACCGGCGCCAGCAGCTACATCGATCCCCTGTACCACGGCGCCGACTACCTGGACGGCGAGGACGGGAACGACATCCTCGAAGGCGGCGGCAAGGACGACACCCTCTACGGCGGCTCGGGCGCCGACGTGCTCGTGGGCGACACCAGTGCCGTCAACGTGATCGCGGCGCACCAGCCCCTGGTCTGGGGTGACGACTACCTCGACGGAGAGGAAGGCGACGACACCCTCATCGGTGGTGGCGGGTCCGATTCGCTCTATGGCGGCGCCGGTCGCGACCGGCTCTTCGGCGACGAGAACACGAGCGCGCTGGGCGTCGAGTTCCAGGGACAGGACTACCTCGCCGGCGAAGCGGGAGACGACACGCTCTATGGCGGCGGTGGCGCCGACATCCTGGTCGGCGGCGACGACAACGACGTCCTGGTCGGCGATGCCAGCCCCACGGTGCTGGCCGGCAGCAGCCACGGCGACGACTACCTGGACGGTGGCGACGGCAACGACCAGATGGTCGGCTACGGGGGTGCCGACGTCCTGGTCGGCGGTGCCGGCAACGATCTCCTGCTCGGCGACGGAAACGGCGGCGACCTGGCGGAAGCGTTCCACGGTGCTGACTACCTCGACGGGGGCGACGGCGACGACCTGCTCATGGGCGGTGGCGACGACGACCTCCTGCTCGGCGGACTGGGACAGGACGAATTGCAGGGTGGGTCCGGCCACGACCGGCTCGATGGACAGGAGGGCAACGACCGCCTCTTCGGCGAGGCGGGCGACGACATCCTGCTCGGGGGCGACGGCAACGACGTGCTGGCCGGCGGGTCGGGTGACGACGTGCTGGAGGGCGGCGAAGGCAGCAACCAACTCTGGGGCGAGGGCGGCACGGACACGCTCACCGGAGGCAGCGGCGCCGACCGGCTGACGGGCGGTCTGGGCGACGACATCCTCGTGGGCGGTGGCGGCAACGACATCTACTCGTACAGCCTGGGCGACGGCACGGACCGCATCACGGACAGCGGCGGGGTCGACTGGCTGGTGTTCACCAACGTGCTCGCGGGCCAGGTGCAGATCGGCGTCGGCTCGCTCAAGATCCTGCTGCCGGACGGAGGGGCCGTGCACCTGGACGACTTCGATCCGGCCCAGCCGTACGACGGCGCGATCGAATGGTTCCAGTTCGCCGACGGGGTGTTCAGTCGACAGCAGCTGATCGACCTGCATGGATTCACGATCGAGGGAACGCCCGAAGCCGACACGCTCACGGGCACCGCCCTGTCCGACCACATCGATGCCCTGCAGGCTTCGGACCTGGTGATGGCCGGCGGCGGTGACGACATCGTGTCCGGCGGCGATGGCGACGACTGGCTGCTGGGGGAAGCGGGGGACGACGTGCTGCACGGAGATGCGGGCAATGACCTGCTGGCCGGCGGCACCGGCAGCGACCGGCTGGTGGGCGGTGCGGGTGACGACACCTACGCCTTCTCTCGTGGCGACGGCCAGGACGTGGTCATCGATGCCAGCGGTGCCAACCAGGTCCAGGTCGGTGGCGCGCTGGAGTCCGAGCTGCGTTTCAGCCGCTCCGGCGCCGACCTGGTCATGGCCATCGTGGGCACGGAAGATCGGCTGACGATCTCGGACTGGTTCGCCGACCACGGCGCGGATTGGGGCATCGGCCTGGACGATGGTGCGTTCTGGGACCGAGCTGCCGTCGAGGCCCGAGTGCTGCGCAACCAGCCGCCGGTGCTCGTGCAGGACGCCGCGTCCGTGAGCGAGGATGGCGTCGTGCAGGCCTCGGGCAACGTGCTGGGCAACGATACGGATCCCGATGGCCGGCCGCTCAGGGTCGCCAACCCGGGTGTGCACGTCGGGGCGTTCGGGGCCCTGCACCTGGACGCGGACGGAAGCTACGTCTACGAGCTGGCCAACGACAGCACCGGTGTGCAGGCGCTGGGCGCAGGCCACCAGGTCACCGACACCTTCACCTATGAGGCCAGCGACGACGATCCGGATGGCGCCGCCAGCAGTTCTTCATCGATCGTGGTGACCATCAGCGGCAGCAACGATGCGCCGGTGGCCCTGTCGGATCAGAGCTTCGCGGTGGAAGACGATGCCATGGTCACCGGCAACGTGCTGGACAACGACCACGACGTCGATGCGGGTGCCGCCCTGCAGGTGGCGGCACCCGGTTCGTACGCGGGCGCGTACGGAAGCCTGGCACTGTCCGCGGACGGCAGCTTCACGTATGTGCTGGCGAATGCTTCGAATGCCGTCCAGGCGCTCGGGCGCGGCCAGCAGGTCACCGACAGCTTCGGCTACGGTGCCTTCGACGGGATCACCGCAACCGCCGCGCAGCTTCAGGTGCAGATCCAGGGGCGCAATGACGCGCCGGTGCTCGGTTCCGAACTGCCGGACCAGGCGGCGGCGCCCAACAAGTCTTACCAGTGGCAGCTGCCCTCCGGGAGCTTTTCCGACCCGGACAGTGGCGACACGCTGGTGTTCGCCGCCAGCCTGGCCGATGGTTCGCCGCTGCCGGACTGGCTGGCCTTCGACGCCTCCACCCGGACCTTCACCGGACGGGTGCCGCGCACGGCAACGGGCTTCCTGGACATCCAGGTCACGGCCACCGACCGAGCGGGCAACAGCGCCGACCTGACCGACAGTCTCTCCGCCTCGGACGTGTTCCGTCTCAGCTTTGACGCAGCAGCCGGGGGCGGTGGAGGCGGTGGTGGTGGTGGTGGTGGCGGCGGTGGCGGCGGTGGCGGTGGCGGTGGCGGTGGCTCCCACGGCAACGAGGGCGTCGGTAACGGCGAAGACCCGGCGCCGCCCGGCCACGACACCAGCTTCAACGATGGCCCGGGCACCGGACCCGGCAACCCGGGAGCAAGGGCCCGGCAGCCGCACGTGGACCGTCCGGACAAGAAGCAGATCGAGCCCTTGGTGCTGATCGCCGATTCCGATGGCTGGTCCATCGACCAGGTCATCGGCTCTGGCCGATCCAAGCGTCGGCCGGCGGAGCACGCGGACGATCATTCGGCATCCGATGCATCCGGAGTGGAGGAAGGGGCGCGCGGCCATGGGCACGCAGTCGATACCGCGTCTGCAGTGAAGAAGACCCCGCAGGACGGGGCCGTGCATCGCGACACGGATGCAGCCCCGGCGACCGCGGCACACCCGCTCCCGGCAGCCCATCCGCAGGCGGACGGGCTGCAAGGGGTGACCACGCCGTGGAGCACGGCCGGTGCGCCGCCTGCCAGCGAAGCGTCGTACTTCGCCCGGTGGAAGCATCTCGACGAGCAGTTGGCGGCGCACTTCGCAGCGTCCGACCTCGACGACGGCGATGCACTGGAAGGCATGGGGCAAGGACCCGACACCCGCCTGGTGGGTCGCCCCTGGAGCCAGGATCCCTTGAGCGGGGCAGCAGGTGGCATGTCGAGCCTGCCCGTGTTCCAGGGGCTGAGTGAAGGCATCGCGAACCTGGGCATGCGGTGACCCGGAGCGGCGAGAGCGGCAGCCCGGCCGGTGCACTGCCGCGCGACCGGCGCTCCGAAGCCGCCGATTTCGCGCCGGATATCCTGCGGGTCCAGGCCAGTCCGCCGGGGCCGCTGCCGCGCGCCGTGCTGGGGACGACCCTGGCCTTGCTCGCGTGCGCACTCGCCTGGGCCGTGTTCGGCAAGCTGGACATCGTCGCCGTGGCGCCGGGCCGGCTGGTTCCGCAGTCGGCGCTGAAGATCGTGCAGCCGGCCGAAGCCGGCATCGTGAAGGAGATCCTGGTCGTTGAAGGCGAGCTGGTGCGTGCCGGGCAGGTGCTGATGCGCATGGACCCGACGCTGTCCGCGGCCGAACTCGACGCCTTGCGCCGGGAGCTCGCGCAGAAGGAACTGGCGCTGAGGCGCATCGATGCCCAGCTGGCCGAGGGCGCGCTCGAGCCGCGTGCGCAGGATCCCCGAGATCTGTTCGAGCAGGCCCACGCGCAGATGCAGGCCAACCGGCTCGCGCTGGAGAGTGCGCTGGCGCAGGAGCGGGCGACCGCGGAGCGTGCGCGCCAGGAGCTGGCCACGGCGCGTGCCTTGTTGTCCAAGCTCGAACAGACGCTGCCGCATTACCGGGAGCAGGACGCGGCGTACCGCAATCTCGTGCGCGAGGGATTCGCCGGACGGCTGATGGCCGAGGACAAGGCACGCGAACGGATCGAGAAGGAACAGGACCTGGACGCGCAACGCCATGCGGTCGAGCGCGAGCGCGCCAATGTGGCGGTGTCCGAGCGGCGGCTTGCTCAGATCCGCAGCGACTATGTGCGCCAGCTGCGATCCGAACGCGCCGCACTGGTCGAGCGACTGGAGAAACTGCGCCCCGAACTGGCCAAGCAGGGCCACCGTCATGCGCTGCTGGAACTCCGCGCGCCGCAGCAGGGGCGCATCAAGGACCTGGCCACCCGGACCGCCGGGACCGTGGTCCAGCCCGGCACCATCCTCATGACCCTCGTGCCCGCCAGCGATGTCCTGCAGGCCGAGGTGTGGCTGTCCAACGAGGACGTCGGCTTCGTGCGGTCGGGGCTGCCGGCGCGGCTCAAGCTCGCCGCTTTCCAGTTCCAGAAGTACGGCATGCTGGATGCCACGGTCGAGCAGGTGGCCGCGGATGCGGCTGCGCCCCAGGAGACGCCCGGCGAAGGTGCGCAGCCTGCACTACGCGCCTACCGCACGCTTCTCGGCCTGCAGCAGCAGTGGCTGGTCGCCGATGGCGTGAGCCACCGCCTCGCTTCAGGCATGCAGGTGGCTGCCGAAATCAAGCTGGGGGAGCGCACCGTGCTCGAATACCTGCTCTCGCCGGTCCGCCAGGCGTTCCACGAAGCTGGGCGTGAGCGCTAGCGCCGGCGGTGGCGCTCGGGTCGTGGTCGGCGCGGCTCGAAGCGAACCGCGCCAACGGCTGTGCTACTCGAGAACCGGAAAACCCAGCCGGGCCGTGCTGTCCGTGTGCGCCAGCTCCACGTCCTCGCTGCGCGCCATCGCCTGCACGTCCTCCCACTGCAGCGCGCGGTAGTTGAGCTGCTTCTCGTAACCCTCGCCCTCGGTGCGCTGCACGCGGAAGTCCACCGTCGCCGTCTCGTCGTTCGCCGTCGCGCTGATCGTGATTTCGGCCGGGCCTTCCAGGTTGTCGGTCAGCGCCAGCAGGCAGGCCGGCAGCAGCGTGCGGACGGCGGCGCGGCCCACGGCTTGCGGCAGTTCTCCCGCATCGGCCCGCAGCGACAAGCCGCGGAAGCTGAAGTTGCCGCGCAGCAGCATGATGCAGTCTTCCACCGCCTGCCCGATCGGCAGGGTGGCGCCGGGTTCGGGCGCCATCCAGGTGATGACGTCCAGGCAGTCCTGGGCCGCGGCCTTGGACAGGCCGTTGATCCGGGCGACGCTGTCGTGCGCCTGGTGCAGGTCGGGTGTCGGCGACCGCAGGCGGCGCTCCAGCAGCTCGGTCACCATGCCGATCGGCTGCAGGTGCGCCACCATCTGGTGGCGGATCGAGAACGCCAGCCGGCGCAACAGGGCATAGCGCGCCGCTTCCACCCGCAGCAGCTTGTCCTGCGCGGAACTCGCAACGGTAGAGGTCATGTCGTTCAAGGCGGGGACCATGGTACCGGCTTCGGCCGCCTGCGTGGGCTCGCGCACGCCGCACAATGCAACGCGGGCAAGGACATGCGCATGACACCCTGGCAAAGCGTGGCACAGCAGGCCGACCGACTCGGCGAGTCGCCGTTCTGGCACCCCGGCGAGCAGCGGCTGTACTGGATCGACATCCCCGGGCGGCAGTTGCGCCGCAGCGAACCGGGCTCCGGCCGCGTCGACAGCTGGGCCATGCCGCAGGAGCCGGGTTGCATCGCGCCGGCGCGCAGCGGCGGCTGGGTGATCGCGCTGCGCGATGGCATCTACCGGGCGCGCGAGTGGGGCGGCGCGCTGTCCCTGCTGCAGCGCTTCGGGCACGACCCGGCGACCACCCGCTTCAACGACGGCAAGGCCGACCCGCTGGGCCGCTTCTGGGCCGGCACCCTGTTCGAGCCCAAGACACGGCCGGCCGGCGAGCTGTTCAGCCTGGATTGCCGTCCGGATAACGGTGCTGGCGGCGCGCCCCGCCTCGAACGCAAGGCCGGCGAGCTGGTCACCGCCAACGGCCTGGCCTGGTCGCCGGCCGGCGATACCGTCTACTGGGCCGACACCCAGGGCCACCGCATCCGCGCCTGGGACTGGGACGCGCACAGCAATGCGATGACGAACGAGCGCGTGTTCCACGACTTCGCACCCAAGCCCGCCGGCTGGCAACCTGGGCAGCCCGGCTACGGCGGCCGCCCCGACGGCGCAGCGGTGGACGTCGAGGGCTGCTACTGGTGCGCAATGTTCGAGGGCGGGCGCATTGTGCGCCTCTCGCCCGCCGGCGACGTGCTGGCCGAGATCGCCACGCCCATGCTATGCCCCACCATGCCCTGCTTCGGCGGCCCGGACCTGCGCACGCTGTTCGTCACCAGCGCCGGCAACCGCAGCGCAGCGGAACTGGCGGCCCACCCGCAGTCGGGCCAGGTCGTCTGCACGCGGGTGGACACGCCCGGCCTGCCCGTCAATTTCTTCATCGACTGACGCCGAAAACATCAAGCGCCGGCCGCCGTGGCGAGCGCGGCCGCGGCGCTTACCATCGCAGGCTCATGGAGGAGGCCCTTTCCCGTTGCATGGCCCGCATCCGCGACGCCGCGGCGGCGGGCACGCCGCTGCGCATCCGGGGCGGCGGCAGCAAGGACTTCCATGGCGAGCCGCCCCGGGGCGAGCTGCTGGACACGCGCGGGCTGGCCGGCGTGCGCAGCTACGAGCCCAGCGAGCTGGTGGTCACGGTGGGCGCCGGCACGCCGCTGGCGCAGCTCGAGTCGCTGCTGGCCGAGCAGGGCCAGTGCCTGGCCTTCGAGCCGCCGCACTTCGGCGGTGGTGCCACCGTCGGCGGCATGGTGGCGGCCGGCTTGTCGGGGCCGGCCCGGGCCAGCGTGGGCGCGGTGCGCGACTTCGTGCTGGGCCTGTCCATCGTCAACGGCCAGGGCGAGCTGCTGAGCTTCGGCGGCCAGGTGATGAAGAACGTGGCCGGCTACGACGTGTCGCGGCTGATGGCCGGTGCGCTCGGTACCCTGGGCCTGATCGTCGAAGTGAGCCTCAAGGTGCTGCCGCGTCCGCCGGCCGAAGCCACCCTGAAGTTCGAACTTCCGCAGGCCGAGGCGCTGCGCCGGCTGAATGCCTGGGGCGGGCGGCCCTTGCCGCTGAACGCCAGCTGCTGGGTCGACGAGGGCGGCGTGCCCACGCTGTACCTGCGCCTGCGCGGGGCCCATGCGGCGGTCGAAGCGGCCTGCCGCGAACTCGGCGGCGAGCGGCAGGACGAGGCGCAGGCGGCCGTCGACTGGCTGCGTTGCCGCGACCACCAGCTGCCCTGGTTCGAGGCGCACGCCGGCCGCGACCTGTGGCGGCTGTCGGTGCCGCAGACCGCGCCGGTCCTGGACCTGCCGGAAGCGCCGCTGGTGGAATGGCACGGCGGCCAGCGCTGGGTGGCGGCGGAGCCAAGCGAGGGCGAGCGCCTGCGCCGCGTGGCCCAGGCCGCCGGCGGCCAGGCCACCCTGTTCCGTGCCAGCACGGCGAGCGAGGCCACGCCGCGCTTCCATCCGCTGGCGCCGCCGCTGGACCGCATCCACCGCGACCTGAAGCAGGCCTTCGATCCGGCCGGCATCCTCAACCCGGGCCGCCTGTACCCGGGCTTCTGATCCCGTGCAGACCCACCTGTCCCCCGAATTCGCCGGCACCCCCGAGGGCGCCGAAGCCGAAGCCATCCTGCGCAAGTGCGTGCACTGCGGCTTCTGCACCGCCACCTGCCCGACCTACCAGCTGCTGGGCGACGAGCTCGATGGGCCGCGGGGCCGCATCTACTTGATCAAGCAGGTGCTGGAAGGCGAGCAGCCGACCGAAAAGACCCAGCTGCACCTGGACCGCTGCCTCACCTGCCGCAACTGCGAGAGCACCTGCCCGAGCGGCGTGCAGTACGGCCGGCTGGTGGACATCGGCCGCCGCATCGTCGAGGAGAAGGTGCCGCGCGGCGCGGGCTCCCGGGCGCTGCGCTGGACCCTGAAGGAAGGCCTGACCTCGCCGGCGTTCGGCCCGGCGATGAAGCTGGGGCAGTCGGTGCGCGGCCTGCTGCCCGGCGTGCTGAAGGACAAGGTGCCGTCGCCGCGGCCCGGCGGCGCCTGGCCCACCCGCACCCATGCGCGCAAGGTGCTGCTGCTGGCCGGCTGCGTGCAGCCCTCGATGGCGCCCAACATCAATGCCGCCACCGCCCGCGTGCTCGATGCGGCCGGCATCCAGTCCCTGGTCGCGCCGGAAGCCGGCTGCTGCGGCGCGGTCAAGTTCCACCTGAACGACCAGGCCGGCGGGCTGGACCAGATGCGCCGCAACGTCGACGCCTGGTGGCCGTTCATCGAGCGCGGCGAGGTCGAGGCGATCGTGATGAACGCCTCGGGCTGTGGCGTGACGGTGCGTGAGTACGGCCACCACCTGCGGCTGGACCCCCAGTACGCCGACAAGGCACGGCGCGTCAGCGAACTCACGCACGACCTGAGCGAACTGCTGCCGCAGCTGGTGCCGGCATTGAAGGACCGGGTGCGCGCGCCCGAAGGCGTGCTGGCCTACCACCCGCCCTGCACGTTGCAGCACGGCCAGCAGCTGCGCGGCCATGTGGAGACCGGCCTGCGCGAACTGGGCTTCGACGTGCGCCTGCCGCTGAACGAATCCCACCTGTGCTGCGGCTCGGCCGGCACCTGGTCGGTGCTGCATCCGGACATGGCCAAGCAGTTGCGCGACCGCAAGCTCGGCCACCTCGACGCGCTGGCGCCGACCCAGGTGATCTCGGCCAACATCGGCTGCATCACCCACCTGCAAAGCGGCACCGGGCTGCCGGTGCGGCACTGGGTGGAAGTGCTGGACGCCGCGCTAGAAGCGCACTGAGGCCGCCAGCCAGAAGCCGAGGTGGGTAGCGGCGTGGGCCGCCATCGCCATCTCCAGACCGCGGCGCCAGAACCAGGCGCCATACAGCAGCCCGGCCAGTGCATTCAGCGCCAGCGTGCGGGCGACCCACTGCGGCGTGAGTTCGTGCTGCGCCGCCAGCAACGCAGGCAGGTGGCCGGCGGCAAAGGCCAGCGCGGCGAGGACGAGGGCCGTCGCCACGGCCGCCCTGCGCCCCAGCAGCCGCTGCAGTCCCCAGGCGAGCAGCGCCATCAGCCCCCAGCGCAGCAGCACCTCCTCGGTGAGGCCACCGTAGAACACGCCCAGCAGCAGCTGCGATGCGGTGGCGGCCGCCGGGCCGCCGGCCTGCACCCACTGGCCCGGCGCAGCCCGGGCCCAGATCGCATCCAGGGCTGCGATCAGCAGTCCCAACGCCACGCCGGAAGCCAGGGCTGCCAGCCACTGGCGCGCCGACGGCCAGGCCGTCGTGCCCGCCACCGCGCTGTGCAGGCCCGCGCGGTGCGCGCAGGCGGCGCCGGCCAAGCTGGCGAGCAGCAGCAGGAGCAGGGGGTTGATCAGCGACAGGGCGACGATCGCGGCCGGCGGCAGCGCAGCGAGCGAGTCCGGCAGGGCGATTGCCGCCAGCCGCGCGGGCAGGCTGGCCGCCAGCGCCGCGACGCCGATCAAGCCAAGCCCGAACACGGCGCCGAAGCGGCGGCCGAACGAGGGCAGGCTGGCGAGGGAACCGGATCCGGACGCTGGCATGTGGCTAACCCTGCGCGGCATGGGTGAGCGCGTCGCGGAAGCGCCGGCTGCACGGCACCTGGCTGCCGTCCTTCATGGTCAGCCGGGCGTCGCCAGCCTCCAGCGGCTCGATCTCGGCGATGCGGTCCAGGTTCACGGCCCAGCTGCGGTGCACGCGCGCGAAGCGGGCCGGGTCCAGCTGCTGCAGGAAATCGGCCATCGTGGAGCGCAGCAGGTAGTCGTGGCCCTTGACCCGCAGACCGAGGTAGTTGCCCTGGGCCTGCAGCCAGTCGATGTCGGCGGCGGCGACCAGGAATTCCTTGCGCAGCTTGCGCACCAGGAAGCGCTCGGGCCTCACCGGGGCCGGTGACGGCGAGTCGGCGGGCAGGTCCGCAAGCGGCGCGGGTGTTCCAGCCGGCGGCTCCGGCGGGTCGAGCACGCGCGCCTCGCCCTGGGCCCGCAGCAGCAGGAAGCGCCAGCCCAGCACGGCGAGCAGGATGGCGGCGTAGCTGCGCACGTCTTTCAGGAACTCGTAGCCGAACAGGCCGGCCCAGTCCGCGACGCGGTAGCCCAGCCCCAGGGCGCCGTAGGCGGCCCAACGCAGCGCGACCATGCCCAGCACGTGCAGCAGGGTGAAGCCGACCGCGCCAGCGAGGTGCCAACCCAGTGCGCCGGGCAGGGTGTCCAGGCGCAGCGGGTGGCGGCGCTCCCACCAGACGATGGCCGGGATCAGGGCGCCGACCACCGGCACGCTCGTCAGCTCCCACAGCAGTGGCTGCCACAACGGCTGGCCGGGATCGAAACGCCGCAGGTCCAGCCAGCTGACGGCGGTGTTGAAGACCAGTTGGGCCGCCAGCACGGCGACCCAGAAGCCGACATCGGCGATGCGCTCGTGGCGGCGGTAGCGGGTCAGCCAAGGGGTCAGCGCATCGGGCATGGGCCGCGAGTCTAGGGCCGGCCGCGCCTGTTTCGTCCCAGCCGGCCGCCGCTCGCCCCAACCCCGCCCCGGATCGTCCCAAACCCGCGTTTGCCCAGGGCCGCCGGCCCGAGCATCGCGGCCGACAAGGAGTTCGAACGATGCAACGACGACACGACATCGACGCGCTGCGGGCACTGGCCTTCGCCCTGGTGATCGTCTACCACGTGGGCATGTACTACGTCGAGGGCTGGGGCTGGCACCTCAAGAGCCCGCATGCGGCGGCCTGGGTGCAGGCGCCCATGCGCGCGCTCAACCTCTGGCGCATGGACCTGGTGTTCCTGGTCTCTGGGATCGCACTGGCGCTGATGTGGCGCGGCGGCTCGCGCTGGGCGCTGCTGCGGCAGCGCAGCGGGCGCCTGCTGCTGCCGCTGGCTTTCGGCATGGCAGTGGTGGTGCCCTGGCAGCCCTATGCCCAGGGCGTCGCCAACGGCCTGGTCGAGCCCGGCTTCGGGGCCTTCCTGCTGCGCTATTACACGGGCGGGCCCTGGCCGGCCGGCGCCTTCGACGGCGCGCACGTGGGCGTGACCTGGAACCACCTCTGGTACCTGCCCTACCTGTGGCTGTACACCGTGCTGTTCGTGCTGGCCTTGCCGGTGCTCGAGTCGGCGGCCGGGCGCCGGCTGCGCGCGGCCTTCACCGGCCTGCGCGGCGCTCGCCTGCTGCTGCCGGCGCTGCCGCTGATGGCGTATTCGCTGCTGCTGTGGCCGCATTTCCCGCCCACCCACGACCTGGTCGGCGACGCCTGGCTGCACGCGGTGTATGGCACGCTGTTCCTGTACGGCTGGTTCATCGGCCTGCACGCCGGCCTGTGGGCCGAACTGCGGCACCGGCGCTGGCCGGCGAGCGTGCTGGCGCTGGGCCTGCTGGCGCTCTACCTGCCGCTGCGCGGAGCGGCCCCGGAGGGCATCGCCGCCCTGGGCCTGCGCCTGCTGGCCGACCTGTACCTGTGGACGGCCATCCTCGCCGTCCTGGGCTGGGCGCACCACGCGCTGAACCACCCCTGGCGCTGGCTGGGCTGGGCCAACGAGTCGGTCTATCCCTGGTACCTGCTGCACCAGACGCTGATCATCGCGGCGGCGGTGGCGCTGGCGCCGCTGGCACTGGGCCCGGTGCTGGAGCCGCTGGCCCTGTTGCTGGCGACGGTCGGCGGCTGCTGGATCCTCACCGCCGGGGTGCGTCGCAGCAACGTGCTGCGGCCACTGTTCGGCCTCAAGCGGCGAGCGCCGCTTCCACGTCCTTCGCCAGCGACTCCGGCGGATCCTGCGGCGAGTAGCGCTTGATCACCTGCCCGTCCTTGCCGACCAGGAACTTGGTGAAGTTCCACTTGATCGCCCGGCTGCCCAGCAGGCCGGGCGCCTGCTCCGTGAGCCACTGGTACAGCGGGTCCGCGCCGGCGCCGTTGACCTCGATCTTGGCCATCATGGGGAAGTCGACGCCGAAGTTGCGCTGGCAGAACTGCGCGATCTCGTCGTTGCTGCCCGGGTCCTGGTTGCCGAACTGGTTGCAGGGGAAACCCAGCACCGCCAGCCCTTTCGGCCCGTATTGCTGGTGCAGCTCCTGCAGCCCGCCGAACTGCGGCGTGAAGCCGCAGGCGCTGGCGGTGTTGACGATCAGCAGCGGCCGGCCCCGGAACTGCGAGAGCGGGACCGTGGTGCCGTCGATGGCCGTGGCCTGGAAGTCGTAGGCAGTCGTCATGCCGCCGATTGTGCGGCGCCGGCGCGATCCTCGCCGGGCGCGGCCCAGGCCGACCATGCGGCCGCCGCGACCACCAGCGCGCCGCCCACCCAGGTGCGCCCGCTCATCTGGGCGGCGCCGGCCAGCACCGCGGATAGGCTGGCGAACAGCACCTCCGACAGCATCACCAGCGCGGTGGTCTGGGCGGCCAGGCGGGCGGCCCCGTACTGCAGGGCCGAGTTGCCCAGCAGGAAGGCCAGGCCCAGCAGGCCGGCGACCAGCAGCGCACCCGGCGGCAGTGCGACCGGTGCCGGCACCAGGCCCTGCACCACGCCCAGCAGGCCCACGGCGGTGGCCGCGAGGGCGCCGCCGATGAACATGGCGATGACGCGCGTGGACGACGGCGTGCGGTGCAGCCGGCGCAGCAGGATGTTGGTCAGCGCGAAGCTGAAGCCACCCAGCAGCGCGAGCCCGTCGGCCAGGGATTCCGGCAGCGGCCAGGGCGTGTCGGGGGTCTTGAGGATCACCAGCACCCCGGCCAGCGCCAGCGCCAGCCGCAGCAGCGCGGCCGGCGTCGGGCGCTCGCCCAGCAGCGGCCAGGCCAGCAGCACGCTCCAGGCCGGCATCAGATAGAACAGCAGCACCACGCGGACCACGTCGCCCACGGTCACCGCCCAGTTGAAGCCGACGTTGGTCAGCCCGGCGGCAGCCATCAGCCACAGGAGCTCCGGGTGCCCGGCCAAGCCGCGCCAGGCCCTGGGCTGCAGCAGCGCGAGCGTGGCCAGCACGGCGAGGTAGACCCCGGCGGTGGCCCACAGCGGGTGCAGGCCGTGCGACTGCAGCTCGCGCAGCGGCCACCAGGACACGCCCCAGACGAAGGCATTGGCCACCAGGGCCAGCACCGGCGCCGCCGCTCGGCCGCGCTCAGGGGTGGCCATCGGGGTTGTCGTGCCGCGCGATCGCCAGCAGGTGGTCGAGTTCTTCCTTGTGGTGCTTCTGGTTCCAGGCGTGCCAGCGCTGGATCAGCCACATGATGCCGGCCACCACCACGCCGAACACGGTGATGGCGCCGAAGGCTGACAGTCCCAGCCCGGCCGACAGGCTGTAGAACGCGCCCAGCCCCAGGATGCAGGCCTGCTCGTTGAAGTTCTGCACCGCGATCGAGCGGCCCGCGCCCATCAGGTTGTGGCCGCGGTGCTGCAGCAGCGCGTTCATGGGCACCACCAGGAAGCCGCCCAGCCCGCCCAGCAGGATCAGGAAGGGCGCGGCCACCCAGACGTTGCCGATGTAGTTCATCAGGATCACCAGCACGCCCATGGCGATGCCCAGCGGCATCACGCTGGTGGCCGACTCCAGCCGCATCCGCATCGACGCCACCACGGCGCCGACGGCGGTGCCCAGTGCCACCACGCCGCTCAGGGTGGACGCCTGCGTCGTGCTGTAGCCCAGGGCCGCGGCGCTCCAGGCCAGGATGATGTAGCGCAGATTGCCCGACACGCCCCAGAACAGCGTGGTGGTGGCCAGCGAGATCTGCCCCAGCTTGTCGCGCCACAGGCGCGAGTTGCAGTTCCAGAAGTCGGGCACCAGTTCCAGCGGGTTGCGCGGCATGGCGCGCATCTCCACCCCGGTGTGCGGGATGCGCAGGTTGAACCAGGCGGCGATCGCGTAGACGAAGATCAGGACGAAGATCGCCGCTTCCGGGCCGGTGTCGATGCCGGTGTCGATCAGGGGCAGGTCGAACGACAGCAGGCGGCTCGCGATCGCGTGGCCCACCAGCTGGCCGCCCAGCAGGATGCCCAGGATGATGGAGGCGATGGTCAGGCCCTCGATCCAGCCATTGGCCTTGACCAGCTGCGAGGGCGGCAGCAGCTCGGTGAGGATGCCGTACTTGGCCGGCGAGTAGGCGGCGGCGCCCAGCCCGACGATCGCGTACGACAGCAGCGGGTGGGTTCCGAACAGCATCATCAGGCAGCCGACGACCTTGATCGCGTTGCTGATGAACATGACCCAGCCCTTGGGCAGCGCGTCGGCGAAGGCGCCCACGAACGGCGCCAGCACCACGTAGAACAGCGCGAACATCGGCACCAGCGCGGCGCGCTGCCATTCGGCGGCACCGGAGGTGATGAGGAGTTCCACCGCGGCCACGAACAACGCGTTGTCCGCCAGCGACGAGAAGAACTGCGCCGCCATGATGGTGTAGAAGCCGCGCTTCATTCGACTGGGCTGGTGGGCCTTTCGCGGGCCTCTTGCGTGGACGGGACTGCGGTCTTTCGGGGACGGAAGGTTATATCACGGGGGGTAATGACAAAATCCTCGCTTCCGTTGCTGCGCCGTCGCGAATGCCCCGTCCCATCCACGCCACCGTCCATGCCGAAGCCCTGCGCCACAACCTCGCGCGCATGCGCCAGGCCGCGCCCGATGCACGGGTGTGGGCAGTGGTCAAGGCCAACGCCTACGGGCACGGCATCGAGCGGGTGTTCGACGCGCTGCGCGGCGCCGACGGCTTCGCGCTGCTGGACCTGCAGGAGGCCGAGCGCGTGCGCGCCCTTGGCTGGCGCGGGCCCATCCTGTTGCTGGAAGGCGTGTTCGAGCCGCGCGACCTGGAGCTGTGCTCGCGCCTGTCGCTGTGGCACGTGGTGCACTGCGAGCAGCAGATCGACTGGCTGGCCGCGCACAAGACCCAGCAGCCGCACCGCGTGTTCCTCAAGCTCAATTCGGGCATGAACCGGCTGGGCTTCGTGCCGGCGTCCTTCCGCGCCGCCTACGTGCGCCTGCAGGCGCTGCCGCAGGTCGACGAGATCTCCTTCGTCACCCACTTCTCCGACGCCGACGCCGAGCGCGGCATCGCCCACCAGGCGCGCGTCTTCGAGGCGGCGACGCGCGACCTGCCGGGCGAGCGCTCGCTGGCCAACAGCGCCGCCACCCTGCGCCATGGGCAGGACCCGGCCGTGCGCGCCGACTGGATCCGCCCCGGCATCGCCGTCTACGGCAGTTCGCCGGACTTCCCGCAGCACGGCATCGCGCACTGGGACCTGCAGCCGACCCTGACGCTGGCCAGCCGGCTGATCGGCGTGCAGCAGCTGCAGCCCGGCGACACCGTGGGCTATGGCTCGCGCTTCGTGGCCGATGCGCCCATGCGGGTGGGCGTGGTGGCCTGCGGCTATGCCGACGGCTATCCGCGCCACTGCGGCACCGGCACGCCGGTGCTGGTGGACGGCGTGCGCACGCGGCTGGTGGGCCGCGTCAGCATGGACATGCTGGCGGTGGACCTGGCGCCGGTGCCGCAGGCGAGCCTGGGCAGCGAGGTGACGTTGTGGGGCCGTGCCTCGAACGACGCCGTGCTGCCGATCGACGAGGTGGCGCAGGCGGCCGGCACCCTGGGCTACGAGCTGATGTGCGCCGTCGCGCCGCGGGTGCCGGTGGCGGTGGACTGACCGTTCGCGGTCAGCGCTTGCGCATCCCCAGCGCCATCACCGCCCCGACCACCACCAGCGCGCCCACCAGCTGCACCGGCGCGATCGCCTGGCCCAGGATCAGCCAGCCGAGTACCAGCGCGAACACCGGCTCCACGTTCATGATCGCGGAGTTGCCCACCACCCCCAGCCGCGGCAACACCGTGAACAGGATGGTGATGCCGGTGCCATAGAGCAGGGTGAGCGTCACCAGGCCGCCCCAGCCGGTGGAGGATTGGGGCAGGTGGAAGCCGCCCTGCACGCCGACCGAGGCCAGCGCCACGAGCGCGGCCATCGCCATGGTGGTGGCGGTGCGCACCCGGCCGTCGACGTCGCCGGCCTCGTGCTGGGTGAGCACCAGCGCCATGCCGAACACGGCGGCCGCCGCCAGCGCGAAGGCCACGCCGGCGCCGATGCGGCTCCACTGGCCGGCCGCACCCAGCCCGGAGGCGGCACCCAGCACGTCCAGCGCCAGCGCCAGCCCGAACAGGATCACCGGCATGGCGATCACCATGGCGCGCTCGGGCTTCTGGCGGTACACGACGCCGGCCCACAGCGCGGTCCAGATCGGGTAGGTGTTGAAGGCCAGCAGCGCCAGGGCCACCGGCAGCCGCGCCACCGAGGCGTACAGGCACAGGCTCTGCACCCCGACCAGCAGCCCGATGAGCGGCAGGAAGCGCTTGTGCCGCGCCGTGAAGCGCACCGGCACCCGCTGCCAGGCCAGCAGCGCCACGATCACCAGCGCGGTGCTGGCGCTGCGGAACAGCACGGCGGTGGCCACGCTGGTGCCGTCGTCGAAGGCGATGCGCGCCGCCACGTGGTTGGCGCCCATCACAAGGGCGATCAGCAGCAGGCTGGCGAAGGCGGCGCCGGTGAGGGCGCGCGGGGCGGGGAGGGCGCTCATGGAGTGGGGCGATGTGTTCAGGCCAAGCTGGCCAAATGGGCCCGGGCAGCCTCGCCGAGCTTGCGGTCGAAGGTCGCCAAGGGGCACTTCAGGTGGCCGGCCAGCCACAGATAGCAGGCGTCGTAAGCCGACAGCTCATAGCGGCGCGCGAGCGCGAACACCGGCTCGGGTTGCACCTCGTGCAGGGCCATCTCGACGAGCATGAAACGCGCCAGCCCCTGTGCGGCCACCTCGGTGAACCCCCCGCGCTGCTTCTTCAAGGCGACGTGCGCCATTTCCACCTGCATCAGGAACGGCGCCTGCAGGTCGCGCCCGAGCATGGTGGCTTCCGCCTGTGACATCCAGGGCTCTTCGAAGAGGAGCCCTGCCAGAACGCTGCAGTCGATCACCAGCGGGGGCCGGGCCTGCAGCGCTCCGGTGGGCTCTGCCAGATGAATCAGGCCGATCGGCTCCGTCATCGGGCGTCCCGCTCGGCGCGCAGGATATCCACTGCGAGGGGTTGCCCCTGTACCGGTCGGACCCCGGCGGCGCGCATGTCGGCGGCGATCTGATCGATGCTGCGGTGGCCGCGCCGAACCGGTTCGGGGCGAGCCGTCTGGTTGATCAGTCTTGCGGGAGTGGGCGCGCTGGTTTCGCTGACCGCCGCCTCGATGATGAACATGAGCTCGCCCTGTAGCGAGCGATGGTGCCGGACCGCGCGTTCGCGCAATGCCTGAGCCAACGGCTCAGGCACATCCTTGATCGTCAGGGTCGGCATGGCGCTGGTTCCAAAATGGAGGTGAGATCCATTTTGGAACCAATTTTGCCGGTTCGTCAATACAAGCCGTGCACGCGCCCGTGCAGCCGCGCCAGCCCCAGCAGCACGTCGGTGTAGGGCGTGGGCACGCCGGTCAGCTGGCCCAGTTCCCGCACCACCGTGACCAGCGCATCGAGTTCCACCGGCTTGCCGGCTTCCACGTCCTGCAGCATCGAGGGCTTGAACCGGCCCAGCTTGCGCGTGACCTGGTGGCGGTCCTCCGGCATCTGGGCGATCGGGATGCCGATGCGGGCGCCGATCTCGCGCGTCTCCAGCATCACCTGCGAGATGAAGCCGCGGGTGAGCTCGTCGTCCAGCACCAGGTCGGTGGTGGCGCCGGTGAACGCGCACACCGGGTTGATGGTCATGTTGCCCCACAGCTTGTACCAGGCGTCCTTCTGGATCTGCTGCGAGACCTCGACCTCGAAACCAGCGCCGGACAGCAGCGCGGCCAGCCGCTCCAGCCGCGGCGTCGTGCCGCCGGCCGGCTCGCCGACGATCAGCCGCTCGCCCGAGTGGTGCTGCACCAGGCCGGGCTCCGGCAGCGAGCAGCTGGCGTGCACCACGCAGCCGATCACGTGGCGCGCCGGGATGGCCGCAGCGATGAGGCCGTCCGGGTCGATCGCCTTCAGCCGCAGGCCGGCGTAGTCGCCGCCGAAGCCTTCGAAGAACCACCAGGGCACGCCGTTCATCGCCGTCAGCACGAGGGTGTCCGGGCCGATCAGCGGGCCTATGGCTTCCGCCACCGCGGCCATGGCCGGCGCCTTGACGGCGACCACGACCAGGTCCTGCGCGCCCAGTTCGGCCGGGTTGGCGCTGGCGCGCACCGGGGCCGACACCGACTCGCCTTTTTCCTGCAGCCGCAGCCCGTGCCGCTGCAAGGCGGCCAGGGTGGCGCCGCGCGCCACCACGCTCACCTCGCAGCCGGCCCGGGCCAGCCGGGTGCCGATCCAGCCGCCGATGGCGCCGGCGCCGTAGATGCAGACCTTCATCGCCCGTGCGCCCTCACTGCTTGTAGGAATCGTCGATGCGGTCCACGCGCCGCACCAGCGCGTCGAACACGTCCTGGCCGGCGCCGAACTTCTGGTCCCACTGGAAGGAATCGGCCGCCGTCTGCGCCGCGACGTGCTCGGGCACCGTGAGGGCCGGGCCCAGCGCGGCCTGCGCCATCTGCACCTCGCAGGCGCGCTGCAGCGTCCACAGTCGCACGAAGGCCAGCGGCAGGGTGCGGCCCCAGGACAGCAGGCCGTGGTTGCGCAGGATCACCGCCGGCTTGTCGCCGATGTTCTTCAGCAGGCGCGGCGTCTCCTCGGCACGGATGGTGATGCCCTCGAAGTCGTGGTACGCGACCAGGTTGTGCAGCTGAGAGGAATAGAAGTTGTTCTGCGCCAGGCCGCTCGCGGTGCAGGCCACCGCCAGGCCGGCGGTGGTGTGGGTGTGCATCACGCAGTGGGCCTGCTCGATGCCCTCGTGGATGGCCGAGTGCACCGTGAAGCCGGCCGGGTTGACCGGCCAGGGGTTGTCGTCCAGCTTGTTGCCCTGCACGTCGATCTTGAGCAGGTTGCTGGCCGTCACCTCGCTGTAGTGCAGGCCGAAGGGGTTGATCAGGAACTGCTTCTTGCCGCCGGTCACGCTGTCGGGCAGGCGGACCGTGATGTGGTTGTAGATCATCTCGGTCCAGCCGAGCAGGTCGAACACCCGGTAGCACGCGGCCAGCTGCAGGCGGGCGGCCCATTCGTCGGGGTGCATGGTGGCGGAAGGCTTGAGGACGGCGTTCATGATCGTGTCTCCTTGGCTCAATAGGTGGTTCCGCGCCGGGGCTCGGCCGGCGCCGGCGTGCCTGCCTTGAACTTGGCGGCCAGCGCCGAGGTGCTGCGCGCCAGCAGGCTGGTGTCCAGGCCCACCGCGACGAAGGTGGCGCCCAGCTCCAGGTAGTGGCGGGCCAGCGCCTCGTCGGCGGTCAGGATGCCGGCGGCCTTGCCGGCACGCACGATGCGCACGATGGCGTCGTCGATCGCGGCCTGCACCTCCGGGTGGCCGGGGTTGCCGACGTGGCCCAGGGCGGCCGACAGGTCGGCCGGGCCGATGAAGACGCCATCAACGCCTTCGGTGGCGGCGATCGCGTCCAGGTTGTCCAGCGCCGCGCGAGTCTCGGCCTGCAGCAGCAGGCAGACCTGTTCGTTGGCCTCCTGCGCGTACTGGGTGCAGCGGCCCCAGCGCGAGGCGCGGGCACCGGCCATGCCGCGGATGCCATAGGGCGGGTAGCGCACCGCGCGCACGATGGCGGCGGCCTGCTCGGCGGTGTCCACCATGGGCACCAGCAGGGTCTGCAGGCCCAGGTCCAGGTACTGCTTGATCAGCGCGGTGCCGACATCGCCATGGCCGACCGGCACCCGCGCGATGGCGTGCGAGTCGGGATAGGCGGCGATCACCTGCGCCTGCTGCAGGATGCTGCGCAGGTCGTTGGGCGAGTGCTCGCCGTCGATCAGCAGCCAGTCGAAGCCGGCGCCGGCGCAGATCTCAGTCGAGTAGGGATCGGCCAGGCCCAGCCACAGGCCGATCTGCGGGCGCTTCTCGGCCAGGGCCTTCTTGAAGGGATTGAGGGGCGTTTGCATGGCGTTCGGATTCAGGTGAAGCGGAACTGGAAACGGCCGAGCTTGCCGTAGTCGGCATCGAAGGTGTCGCCCCGGCGGGCCAAAACCGGCCGCGTGAAGGAGCCGGCCAGCACGATCTCGCCGGCCTCCAGCCGCTCGCCCCAGGGCGCCAGCTTGCGGGCCAGCCAGGCCACGCCGATGGCCGGGTCGCCCTGCACGCCGGCGGCCAGGCCGGTTTCCTCCACCGTGCCGTTCTGGCGCAGGATGGCGCCGCACCAGGGCAGGTCGACTTCGCGCGGATGCACGCGCCGGCCGCCCAGCACGATGGCGGCATTGGCGGCGTTGTCGCTGATGGTGTCCTGCACCTTGCGCGGCGCCTTGGTGTGGCGGTCGAACTGCTCGATGCGGGCGTCGATGATCTCGATGGCCGGGGTCACGTACTCGGTGGCTTCGAGCACGTCGTCGACCGTGACCTGGTCGCCTTCCAGCGTGCGCTTGAGGATGAACGCCAACTCCACTTCCACGCGCGGGGCGATGAAGCGGTCGGTGGGGATGTCGCCGGGCTGGAACAGCATGTCGTCCAGCAGGGTGCCGTAGTCCGGCTCGTCGATCTGGCTGGACTGCTGCATGGCGCGCGAGGTCAGCCCGATCTTGTGGCCGATCACCTTGCGGCCCTCGGCGGCCTTCACGGCCATCCAGGCGCGCGAGACGGCGTAGCCGTCCTCGATGGTCATGGCCGGGAAGCGCTTGGAGAAGTGCTCGACCTGCGAGCGGGCCTTTTCGCTCT
Source organism: Ramlibacter sp. (assembly GCF_035627355.1). Taxonomy (GTDB): domain Bacteria; phylum Pseudomonadota; class Gammaproteobacteria; order Burkholderiales; family Burkholderiaceae_C; genus Ramlibacter. The sequence goes on along the minus strand of NZ_DASPLW010000080.1, from coordinate 10,028 downwards.
GGTGCAGTTCGGCGGCGAGTTGCTGGATCAGGTCGGGTTCAAGCATCGTTCATGAAGTCTTGTTGAAGTACGGGTGCAGCGTGCTGTGCTTGCCGTCGTACACCTGCCCCGGGCTCTCGTCGACCTGCACGGTCAGGCCGATCAGGCGTTGCTCGAACACCGGCGCGAGATGGGCCCTGGCCGTCGCGAGCAGGGTGTCGCCGGCCTGCTTCTGCACGGCGGCGCTGCGCCCCGCGCCCATGCGCAGGTTCAGGTAGATGAAGGCATAGTCGCCGCGGCCGTCGGCCACCGCGTGGTGCGCCGCCGGGTAAGCCAGCACCCGGGTGCCGCCGATCGGGAAGACCGCCTTGCCGGCTTCGTCCTTCACCTGCAGCATCGCCTCGGCCAGGGCGCGGCACAGCCCGCCCATGTCGGTCTCGGATTCGAGGTTCGGCGTGTAGAGGATGACGAGGTGCGGCATTGGCGGTCTCGCGGCTCACAACCGGCTGCTGATCGCGCTGTAGCCGTCGGCCGCCGAGGCCTGCGCCTTCGGGATGGCCGCGCCGGTCTGCGGCGTGACCGGGAAGATGGCGTTGATCTGCCCGGTGCCCGAGGCGCCGAAGTAGGGTGTCACCACCTCCACCTGGCCGTCGTAGTCGGACCAGCCGAGCGCACCCAGCAGCATGGCGGTGTCGTGCATGAAGCCTTCGCCATGGCCCTTGGCCGCGTACTCGGGCAGCATGCCGCAGAAGGCCTTCCACTCGCCGGCCTGCCACATGCGGATCACCTCGCGGTCCAGCTGCTCCAGGAAGGGGCTCCAGATCCGGAAGCCGTATTCCGGCGCCAGCCCGTTCTGGGCGAAGCGGTGCGACAGCGAGCCGCTGGCGAAGATGGCCACCGTGCCGTCGTATTCGTCCTCGATCGCGCGACGGATCCCCCAGCCCAGCCGGGCACTGTCGTTCAGGTAGTGCGCCATGCACATGGCCGACACCGAGATCACCTTGAAGTGCTGGTCGGTGTTCATGTAGCGCATGGGCACCAGCGTCCCGTACTCGGGGTCCAGCGTGGTGTCGTGGTGGGCCAGCGTCTCCACGCCCCACTCGTTGCACACCTTCGCCAGCAGCTGGCCGAGCGCCGGGTTGCCGGGGAACTCGAAGGCCATGTTGCTGATGAAGTGCGGCAGCTCGTTGCTGGTGTACAGGCCCTTGAAGTGGGCTCCGCAGTTGATGTGGTAGTTGGCGTTGACCAGCCAGTGGGTGTCGAACACCACGATGGTGTCCACCCCCAGCTCGCGGCAGCGGCGGCCGATCTCGATGTGGCCGTCGATGGCGTCCTGGCGCGTGCCCTGGCGCGGGCCGGGCAGCTCGCTCAGGTACATCGAGGGGACGTGCGTGATCTTGGCGGCGAGCGCGAGCTTACCCATCGTTCCTGTCTCCGAGGCGCACCGCATCCTGCGGCGCCGTGTTGACGCGCAACGAGAAGACATCGGGCCGCGCGTAGTGGCCCACGGGGTCGAAATCCATCTGCGCCTGCGGGACCAGCGACAGGTCCAGCTCGGCGACCAGCAGGTCGTCCTGCTCGTACACCGGCCCGGCCAGCAGCCGGCCGAGCGGGTCGGCGATCAGGCTGCCGCCGCGCATCAGCACGGTGTCCGGCGCCTCCGGAAGGCGGTTGTTCATCCGGTCGGCCGGGAACTGCGAGCGCCGCAGGTGCTGGCAGGCCGACAGCACGAAGCAGCGGCCCTCCATGGCGACGTGGCGCATGGTCGACACCCAGCTCTCGCGGTCGTCGGCGGTCGGCGCGCAGTAGATCGCGACGCGCTGCTGGTACATCGCCATGCGCAGCATGGGCATGTAGTTCTCCCAGCAGATCACGGCGCCCAGCTTGCCCCAGGGCGTGTCCACCGCCTTCAGCGTGGAGCCGTCGCCGAAGCCCCAGACCAGGCGCTCCAGCGCCGTGGGCATCAGCTTGCGGTGCTTGCCGAGCACGCCCTGCGGGCCCAGGTAGACGACCGTGCAGTACAGGGTGCCGCCCTCGCGCTCGATGATGCCGACCACGCAGTGCATGGCGTGGCGGGCGCAGGCCTTGGCGAGCTGCGCGATCTCCGGCCCGTCGACCGTGATCGCCGCGTCGTGGTAGCGCTTGAATTCGGCCCGGCCCTCGGGCGTGCGCGCGCCGATGTAGATGTGGAAGTCGGCCCCCTTGGGATAGCCGCCGAGGTAGGCCTCGGGGAACACCAGCAGCTGCACGCCGCGCGCGGCGGCCTCCTCGATCAGCGACAGCGCGCGGTCCAGCGTCGCCGGCGTGTCGAGCAGCACGGAAGCGGTCTGCGCGACCGCGGCGGTGAGCCGGGTGTGGTCCATGGTCAAGTCCCCCAGTGTGGAATATGGTGCGATCCCAGCGAGACCGCGACGTTCTTCGGCTCCAGGAACACCTCGTAGCTCCAGGTGCCGCCCTCGCGCCCGGTGCCCGAGGCCTTGGTGCCGCCGAAGGGCTGGCGCAGGTCGCGCACGTTCTGGCTGTTGACGAAACACATGCCGGCCTCGACGGCGGCGGCCACCCGGTGGGCGCGGCCGATGTTCTCGGTCCAGACGTAGCTGGACAGGCCGTAGGCGATGTCGTTGGCGATGCGGATCGCATCGGCCTCGTCTTCGAACGGGATCAGGCAGGCGACCGGGCCGAAGATCTCGTCCTGCGCGATCTTCATGCGGTTGTCGACGTCGGCGAACACGGTGGGCGCGACATAGTTGCCCTTCTTCACCCGGTCCGGCAGCAGCGGCGTGTCCAGCCCGCCGCACAGCAGGGTGGCGCCTTCCTTCGGTCCCAGCTCGATGTAGCTGCGCACCTTGGCCAGGTGGGCCTGCGAGATCATGGGGCCGATGATGGTCTTGTCGTCCAGCGGGTCGCCGACGCTGATCTTCTTCGCGCGGGCGACGAACTTCTGCACGAAGTCGGCGTAGATCGACTTCTGCACCAGGATGCGGCTGCCGGCGGTGCAGCGCTCGCCGTTGTTGGAGAAGATCATGAACACCGCGGCGTCCAGCGCGCGCGCAAGGTCGGCGTCCTCGAAGACCACGAACGGCGACTTGCCACCCAGCTCCATGCTGAACTTCTTCAGGCCCGCTTCCTTGACGATGCGGTTGCCGGTGGCGGTGGAGCCGGTGAAGGAGATGGCGCGCACGTCGGGGTGGCGCACCAGCGGCTCGCCGGCCGCCTTGCCGTAGCCGTGCACGATGTTCAGCACGCCGGCCGGGATGCCGGCCTCCAGCGCCAGTTCGCCCAGGCGCGCGGCGGTCAGCGGCGACAGCTCGCTCATCTTCAGCACCGCGGTGTTGCCGAAGGCCAGGCAGGGCGCGACCTTCCAGGTGGCGGTCATGAACGGCACGTTCCAGGGCGAGATCAGCGCGCACACGCCGACCGGGTGGAACAGCGTGTAGTTCAGGTGGGTGTCGGTGGGGTAGGTGTGGCCGTCGACCCGCACGCACATCTCGGCGAAGTAGCTGAAGTTGTCGGCCGCGCGAGGTACCAGCTGCTTGCCGGTCTGGGCGATCACCTGGCCGGTGTCGTCGGTCTCGGTGCGGGCCAGCTCGGGCACGTGCTGCGCGATCAGCTCGCCCAGTTTGCGAATGAGCTTGGCGCGTTGCGCCGCCGGCAGGCCGGCCCAGGCAGGGAAGGCGGCCTTGGCCGCGGCGACGGCGGCGTTGACCTCATCCTCCCCGCCGGCGGCGACCTCGGCCAGCACCTCCTGGGTGGCCGGGTTGACGGTCTCGAAGTAGTCGCGGCCGGCAACGGTCTTGCCGGCGATCAGGTGGTCGATTCGCATGTCAGTCTGAAATGGTGTTCATGAGGGCGCCCAGGCCCTCGATCTCGGTGACGACCACGTCGCCCGGCCGGCAGTCCACCACGCCGTCGGGCGTGCCGGTCAGGATCAGGTCGCCGGGCTGCAGGGTCATGAAGCCGGAGAAGTACTCGATCAGCCAGGGGATGCCGAAGATCATGTCCTTGGTGTTGCCCTGCTGCGTGACCTGGCCGTTGACGGTGGTCTTGAGCGCCACCGCCATCGGGTCGGGCACGTCATCGCGGTCGACCAGGAAGGGGCCCAGCGGCGTCGCGCCGTCGCGGTTCTTTACCCGCAGGTTGGGCCGGTACCAGTTCTCCAGGTAGTCGCGGATGGCGTAGTCGTTGGCCACCGTGTAGCCGGCGATGAAGTCCCAGGCGTCGTCGCGCCGGACCTTCTTCGCCGTCCGGCCGATCACCACCGTGAGTTCGCACTCGTAGTGCATGAACTCGACGCCGGCGGGGCGGCGGGTGGCCTGCCGGTGCCCGTTGAGCGTGCGCTCGCCCTTGAGGAACACCAGCGGTTCCTCGGGGGCCTTGAAGGCCAGTTCCTTGGCGTGGTCGGCATAGTTGAGGCCCAGCGCGAGGATGGTGCGCGGGCGCGGCACCGGCTCCAGCGGCGGCAGCCAGGTGACGGCGTCGAAGGACACCTGCCGGCCGTCGGCCAGCAGCAGCTGGCCATCGCGCTCGGTGGCACGCTGCACGGCACCGTCATGGATGACGCGGGCGTGCTTCATGCGGCCTCCTCGACCAGCGTGTGCGACACGGTCCCGAGCGCGGCCGAGCGCAGCTCGATGCGATCGCCGACCTTGGCGCGCGGACGCGAGGCGTCGCAGCCCAGCATCAGCACGTCGCCTTCGCCCAGCGTCATGAATTCGCCGACCTCGGCCAGCAGTCGAGCCGGGTCGCGCACGAGATCGTCGAAGCGCACCGTCTCGCGCAACTCGCCGTTGACGCGCACCTCGATCTGCACCGCGGCCGGGTCGACCTCGCGCACCTCGGTGCCCAGGCCCAGGAAGCCGTCCAGGCACTTGAACTTGACCGGCGGGCGATACACGCTGGCATGCGGGATCGAGACATCGTTCAGCAGCACGCAGCCGCGCACCCGCCCCTGCTCGCCCATCACCAGGCCGACCGTGGCGCCGACCTCGACCTCGGCCACCCGCGCCGGCAGCGCGATGGTGCCGCCGTCGGGGTTGAAGGTGTTGGCGGTCTTGACGTACAGCACCGGCGCCTTCGGCGGCGCCTTGTAGGGGGCGTCGTGCATGTGCGGTGCCAGCGCCTCGTATTCGCTGCGCTGGTTCAGCAGGGCGCCGTACACGGTGCCGTTAGGCAGCCAGCTCATGCGCGGGCCTCCGGCTTGCGGGCCGAGCCGTTCAGGCGCAGCGCGTCTCTGTGGGTCACTTCGGGTTGCTCCAGTTCGATCAGTTGGTCCAGCAGGCCGTACAGCTGGGCCAGCTGCTGCTTGCCCAGCTGCTTCTCCAGCCAGTGGTAGTGCGCCTCGACCGCGTCGGACAGCTTGTCGACCAGCTTGCGGCCGCGCGCCGTGGCTTCCACCACGGTGCGGCGCTGGTCGTCCGGGTCCCGCTGGCGCCGGACCAGGCCGTCGCGCTCCATGCGGGCCAGCACGCCGGTCAGGCTGGGGCCGAGGATGAAGGCCTCGCGCGCGACCCGGCCGGTTTCCACCGTGCCGTGCTCGCCCAGCACGCGCAGCACCCGCCACTGCTGGTCGGACAGGCCGTGTTCGCGCAGCCGCGGGCGGTTGTGCGCCATCACGGCTTCGCGTGCCTGCAGCAGCAGGCGGGGCAGGTTGCGGTGCGAGAACGTGGTCGTGCTCATGGCCATTTATTTAAGATATTAAATGAATGGCGGACCCCGGGCAACCGCGGGTCTTTCGGCTGCAGTTGCCCTCCGGACGGCGGGCGCTCCCACGGCTGGGCTCCCCTACACTGCCCGCGTGGCCAAGGACAAGACGACGTACAGCTGCACCGAGTGCGGCGGCAGCACGCCCAAGTGGCAGGGCAAGTGCCCGGCCTGCGGCGCCTGGAACACCCTGATCGAGACCGTGGCCGAGACGCCGTCCGCGCAGCGGCACCGCTTCGCCGCGCTGGCGCCGACCTCGGCGGTCGCCGTGCTGGCCGACATCGAGGCGGCGGAGGTCGCGCGCACGCCGACCGGCATCGGTGAGCTGGACCGGGTGCTGGGCGGCGGCGTCGTCGAGGGCGGCGTGGTGCTGATCGGCGGCGACCCCGGCATCGGCAAGTCCACCCTGCTGCTGCAGGCGCTCGACGGGCTGCAGCGCGCCGGCGTGCCGACGCTGTACGTCACCGGCGAGGAGTCGGGCGCGCAGGTGGCCCTGCGCTCGCGCCGGCTGGGCCTGGACCGCTCGCAGGTGCAGGTGCTGGCCGAGATCCAGCTCGAGAAGATCCTGGCGGCCCTCGCGGCCAGCCGGCCCGCCATTGCGGTGATCGACTCGATCCAGACCGTCTACTCGGACCAGCTCACCTCCGCCCCCGGCTCGGTGGCGCAGGTGCGCGAATGTGCGGCCCACCTGACGCGGGCGGCCAAGGCCAGCGGTACCGCCATCGTGCTGGTCGGCCACGTCACCAAGGAAGGCGCGCTGGCGGGCCCGCGCGTGCTGGAGCACATGGTGGACACGGTGCTCTATTTCGAGGGCGACACGCACTCCAGCTTCCGGCTGGTGCGCGCCATCAAGAACCGCTTCGGCGCCGTCAACGAGATCGGCGTGTTCGCCATGACGGAGAAGGGCCTCAAGGGCGTGTCCAACCCGAGCGCCATCTTCCTGTCGCAGCACGCCGAGCCGGTGCCCGGCAGCTGCGTGCTGGTGACGCTGGAGGGCACCCGCCCGATGCTGGTCGAGGTGCAGGCGCTGGTGGACACCGGCGGGCCCAGCCCGCGCCGCCTGTCCGTGGGGCTGGAGCGCGACCGCCTCGCCATGCTGCTGGCGGTGCTGCACCGCCATGCCGGCGTCGCCTGCATGGACCAGGACGTGTTCGTCAACGCGGTCGGCGGCGTGCGCATCACCGAGCCGGCGGCCGACCTGGCCGCGATGCTGGCGATCACCTCCTCGCTGCGCGGCAAGCCGCTGCCCAAGGGCTTCATCGCCTTCGGCGAGGTCGGCCTGGCCGGCGAGGTGCGGCCGGCCCCGCGCGGCCAGGAGCGGCTGCGCGAGGCCGCCAAGCTGGGCTTCTCGGTCGCGGTGGTGCCGCGGGCCAACGCGCCGAAGAAGGGCAGTCGCGAGATCGAAGGGCTCACCATCCACGCCGTCGACCGGATCGAGGAGGCGATGGAAGTGGCGCGCGCCCTGGCCTGAGCCCCGCCGGCGGCGGCTTGCCCCGATACTGCGCCGTCAACCCAGGAGAACACGATGCAGCTGATCGTTTCGGCCGGCCTGATCGCGCTGGTGGTGCTGTGGGGCCTGCTGGCACCGTCCTCGCTGGGCGCCGCCAGCGACCTGGCGCTGCAGGTGATCACGCGCAACTTCGGCTGGTTCTACCTGTGGGTGGTGCTGGGCCTGGTGCTGCTGGCCGCGGTGCTGGCCTTCAGCCGCTACGGCGACCTCAAGCTCGGCGGCGAGGACGACGAACCGCAGTTCTCCGTCGGTGCCTGGATCTCCATGCTGTTCGCCGCCGGCATGGGCATCGGGCTGGTGTTCTGGGGCGTGGCCGAGCCGCTGTCGCACTTCGCCAAGCCGCCGCCGGGCCTTGCGCCCGGCACGGCCGAGGCGGCCAACGCGGCCATGCGCTACTCGTTCTTCCACTGGGGCCTGCACCCCTGGGCCATCTACGGCATCGTCGGGCTGTCGATGGCCTTCTTCCAGTTCCGGCGCGGCGGCAGCGCGCTGGTGAGCACGGCCACCGAGGCCTTGCCCTGGCGCTTCGCCCGGCGCGCCTCGCCGCTGTTCAACGTGCTGGCGGTCGTGGCGACCGCCTTCGGGGTGGCGGCCTCGCTGGGCATGGGCGCCAGCCAGATCAACAGCGGCCTGAATGCCGTGTTCGGCCTGCCCGTCGGCCCGGCGTCGCAGATCGCGATCATCGTGGTGACCACGGTGCTGTTCGTCGGCTCGGCCCTGAGCGGGGTCGAGCGCGGCATCAAGTGGCTGTCCAGCGTCAACCTGGCGCTGGCGGGCGTGCTGGCGCTGGTGGTGCTGGTGTCCGGCTCGGCCATTGCGGTGATCGACGCCTTCACCACCACGCTGGGCGCCTACCTCAGCGACTTCGTGCGCATGAGCCTGCGAATGACGCCCTTCCGCGACAACTCCTGGGTGGGCGACTGGACCATCTTCTACTGGGCCTGGTGGCTGTCCTGGTCGCCCTTCGTCGGCCTGTTCATCGCCCGGGTCTCGCGCGGCCGCACGATCCGCGAGTTCCTGCTGGGCACGGTGCTGGCGCCGACCCTGGTCGGATTCGCTTGGTTCTCGGTGTTCGGCGGCACCGCCCTGCGCCTGGAGATCTTCGACGGGGTGCCGCTGGCGGGCGCGGTGGAGGCCGACGTGTCCACCGCCATCTTCGCCATGTTCGACGCGTTGCCCTTCGGCGTGGCGATGTCGGTGCTGGCCACGGTGCTGGTGGTGATCTTCTTCATCACCTCCGGCGACTCCGCCACGCTGGTGCTGGGCATGATGAGCAGCGGCGGCAATCCCGACCCGCGCTGGCCGGTCAAACTGGTGTGGGGCGTGCTGATCTCGGCCATCGCCCTGAGCCTGATGCTGGCCGGCGGCCTGCAGGCGGTGCAGAACGCCACCATCGTTTTCGCCCTGCCGTTCGCCGCGGTGGTGGTGCTGATGGCGGTGTCGGTCACGCTGGCGATCCACGAGGACTGGCTGGAGGAGCGCCGGCGCGAGCGCGAGCTGCAGCGCAAGGTGCGCGAGCTGCTCAAGCGGTGAACCGGCCCCGGGACCGCGCCCGCCCGGGGATCGCCGCGACAATCGCGGCATGAACTGGCAACGCATCCTCGTCCCGATCGCCGGCGCCGCCCTGGTGGCCATGGCCTGGCGCAGCTGGGGCTGGCCCGGCGTGGCGCTGGTGGTCGGCGCCATCGTGATGTGGCTGCTGCTGCACTTCACCCGGCTCACGCAGGTGCTCAAGCGGGCCGCCGACCAGCCGATCGGCTACGTCGGCAGCGCGGTGATGCTGAACGCGAAGTTGCGGCCCAACCTGACGCTGCTGCACGTGATCGGGCTGGCCCGCGCTCTGGGCGAGCAGCTCTCGCCCAAGGAGCAGCAGCCGGAGGTGTTCCGCTGGACCGACGGCTCCGGCTCGCGCGTGACCTGCGAGTTCGAGCAGGGCAAGCTGGCGCGCTGGCGGCTGGAGCGCCCGCCGGCGGCGCCAGACGAGCCGGCCGGGGCGGCTCAGTAAAATCCCGGATTTGCTTCCCAGCCCAAGGACTAGAGACATGAGCGCAGTAGCTTCCATGGCCGATCGCGACGGCAAGATCTGGATGGACGGCGAGATGGTGGACTGGCGCGACGCCAAGATCCATGTGCTGACCCACACGCTGCACTACGGCTGCGGCGCCTTCGAGGGCCTGCGCGCCTACGACACGGTCAACGGCACCGCCATCTTCCGGCTGCAGGAGCACACCGACCGCCTGTTCAACAGCGCCAAGATCCTGCGCATGGAACTGCCGTTCTCCAAGGAGCAGGTCAACGAGGCGCAGAAGGCGGTGGTGCGCGCCAACAGCCTCAAGAGCTGCTACATCCGCCCGCTCACCTGGATCGGCTCGCAGAAGCTGGGCGTGTCGCCGCGCGGCAACCGCATCCACCTGATGGTGGCGGCCTGGGCCTGGGGCGCCTACCTGGGCGAGGAGGGCATGCAGCGCGGCATCCGCGTCAAGACCTCCAGCTACACCCGCCACCACGTCAACATCACCATGACGCAGGCCAAGGCGGTGAGCAACTACACCAACTCCATCCTGGCGAACATGGAGGCGCTGGACGACGGCTACGACGAAGCCCTGCTGCTGGACAGCACCGGCTTCGTGAGCGAAGGGGCGGGAGAGAACATCTTCGTGGTGAAGAACGGCGTGATCTACACGCCCGACCTGTCGGCCGGCGCGCTCAACGGCATCACGCGCAACACCGTGTTCCACATCTGCAAGGACCTTGGCGTCGAGATCGTGCAGAAGCGCATCACGCGCGACGAGGTCTACATCGCCGACGAGGCGTTCTTCACCGGCACCGCCGCCGAAGT
>NZ_DASPLW010000079.1:0-7979 GCF_035627355.1 Ramlibacter sp. | reverse complement strand
GAACACCGGATGGCGCGGCCGTCCGTCGCGGGGATCGAGCAGCAGTCGGGTCAGCATGGGAAGGGGGCCGTGGCCTGTGCCGACCATGCTAGGGGTCGCGCGGGCGCCACGGATGCCGCCGGCTGCGCAAGCGCCCGTAGGACAGGATCGCAGCGGAATGGCCGCTTCGGGCCAGCCAGCCACGGCGGCGAGATCGCCAGTCGCGGCGGATGGCCGGGTTCAGGCCTTGGGCAGGGTGACCCCGCGCTGGCCCTGGTACTTGCCGCCGCGGTCGCGGTAGCTGGTCTCGCAGGTCTCGTCGCTCTCGAAGAACAGGACCTGGGCGCAGCCCTCGCCGGCGTAGATCTTGGCCGGCAGCGGGGTGGTGTTGGAGAACTCCAGCGTCACGTAACCCTCCCACTCGGGCTCGAACGGCGTGACGTTCACGATGATGCCGCAGCGCGCGTAGGTGCTCTTGCCCAGGCAGATGGTCAGCACGTTGCGCGGGATGCGGAAGTACTCCAGCGTGCGCGCCAGCGCGAAGCTGTTGGGCGGGATGATGCAGACGTCGTCGTGGAAGTCCACGAAGCTCTTCTCGTCGAAGTTCTTGGGGTCCACCACCGTGCTGTGGATGTTGGTGAACACCTTGAATTCGGGCGCGCAGCGGATGTCGTAGCCGTAGCTGGAGGTGCCGTAGCTGATGACGCGACGGCCTTCCACCTGGCGCACCTGGCCGGGCTCGAAGGGCTCGATCAGCCCGTGCTGCTCGGCCATGCGGCGGATCCACTTGTCGCTCTTGATCGTCATCGGCTGCTCCTCGGCCGCGAATTGTAGGTGGGCGCTCGCCCCGGCGGCCCGCGCTGCGTCAACCCGCCGGCACGCCGGCTATCCAGGCCCGTTCGATCACCCGGTCGTCGCCCAGCGCGATCAGCGAGAACAGCAGTTCGTCCAGGCTGCCGGCGTTCGCCACCTTTCGTGCCAGCAGCGGCGTGGCCCGCGGGTCCAGCAGCAGGAAGTCGGCCTCGCAGCCGGGCTGCAGGTTGCCGATCACGCCGTCCAGGCCCAGCGCCTGGGCGGCGCCGGCGGTGTGCTGCCACCACAGGTTGGCCGGCGCCAGGCTGATGCCGGGCTTGGTCTGGCCTTCGCGGCCCACGCAGTAGGCCGCCAGCATGGTGTGGAAGGGATTGAAGCTGGTGCCGCCGCCGACGTCGCTGGCCAGCCCGTGGCGGAAGCCGATACGCCGGGCGCCCTCGTAGTCGAAGAAGCCGCTGCCCAGGAACAGGTTGCTGGTGGGGCTGACCGCCGCCGCCGCGCCGGTGCTGCGCATCAGCCGCCGGTCCTCGTCGTCGAAGTGGATGCAGTGGGCGTAGATGGCGCGCTCGCGCATCAGGCCGAAGCCCTCGTAGACCGCCAGGTAGCTGCGGGCGTCCGGGAACAGCTCGCGCGCCCAGCGGATCTCGTCGCGGTTCTCGGCCACGTGCGACTGGATCCAGACGTCGGGGTACTTCGCCGCCAGCTCGCCGGCGCCGCGCAACTGGGCTTCGCTGCAGCTGGGCGCGAAGCGCGGCGTGATCGCGTAACCCAGCCGGTCCTGTCCGTGCCAGCGGCGGATCAGGGCCTCGGTGTCGGCCAGCGACTGCTCCGTCTGGTCGCACACCCCCTCCGGCGAGTGCCGGTCCTGCAGCACCTTGCCGGCGATCAGCCGCAGGCCGCGCACCTGCGCCGCCGCCATCAGGGCGTCGACCGAGGCCGGGTGCGAGCTGCAGAAGGCCTGCGCGGTGGTGACGCCGTTGCGCAGCAGCTCGTCCAGGAACACCGGCGCGATGGTGTCGGCGTAGGCGCGCTCGGCGAAGCGGGCCTCGTGCGGGAAGGTGTACTGCTCCAGCCAGGGCAGCAGGCCCTCAGCCGGCGAGCCGATCACGTCCGTCTGCGGGAAATGCACGTGCAGGTCGATGAAGCCGGGCGCCAGGATCTTGCCGGGCAGGTGCTCGACGGCCACGCCGGGGTAGTTGGGGGCGAGCGCCTGCCACGATCCGGCTGCCCGCACGCAGGCGCGGCCGTCCGGGCCCGGGCTCACCAGCAGCAGGCCGTCCTCGTCGTACACGGCCGAGCCATCGTCGGCGAAGCGAAGCAGCGCGGCGCGGAAGGCTTTCATGCGCCCAGTGTGCCCTGCCCGCCGGGCCTCTGCGCGGCGAATGGGTCCCCGGCCGAGCGCAGTCCGGTCACTTGCCCAGCGTGCCCTGCACGCCCGCCACCAGGAAGTCCATGCCCAGGATCTGCTCGTCGGACAGCGCCTGCCCGGCGGGTACCACTGTGCGCCCCTGGTTGTCCCGGATCGGGCCGGCGAAGGGGTTCAGCTTGCCGGCCGCGATGTCGCGCTGGCGCGCCAGCACCTCGTTCCGCACCGGCGCAGGCACCTTGGGGCCGAAATGGTCCACCTTCACCATGCCCTCGCGCACGCCGCCCCAGGACTGGCCCGGCTTCCAGCTGCCGTCGAGCACCTGCCGGGCCCGCCGCGTGTAGTAGTCGCCCCAGTGGTGCGTCACCGCCAGCAGTTGCGCATCAGGGGCGGCAAAGCGCATGTCCGAGTGGTAGGCGATGGCCAGCCGGCCGCGCTCCTGGGCGGCGGTCATGACCGCGGTCGATGCGCTGTGGAAGGCCAGCACGTCGGCCTGCTGGTTGAACAGCGTCATCGCCGCCTCGCGCTCGCGCGGCGGATCGAACCAGGTGTTCAGCCAGATCACCTTGACCTGCGCGGCCGGGTCGACCGATCGCATACCCAGCGTGAACGCGTTGATGCCCTGCAACACCTCCGGGATCGGGAAGCCCGCCACGTAGCCCGCCACGTGGGTGCGGGTCATGCGGCCGGCGGCCACGCCGGCGAGGTAGCGGCCCTCGTAGTAGCGCGCATTGGCCGTGGCGACGTTGGGCGCCGTCTTGTAGCCGGTGATGGACTCGAACTTCACCTGCGGGAAGTCGCGCGCCACCTTCAGCGTGGGCTCCATGTAGCCGAAGCTGGGCGTGAAGATCAGGCCGTAGCCCTGGCTGGCCAGGTCGCGGATCACGCGCTCGGCATCCGGTCCCTCGGGCACGTTCTCGACCGAGCGGGTCTGGACCTTGTCGCCGAGCGCGGCCTGCACGGCCTGCCGCCCCTCCTCGTGCTGGCGCACCCAGCCGGCCTGCGTGAGCGGCGCGACGTGCACCCACGCGATCTTCAGCGGGGGCGGCGACTGGGGAAGGGCGGGGAATGAAAGAAAGGCGGCCGCGAACACGGCAGCGAGGTTTTTGTACATGGTGTTCCTCTACATGGCCAGGACAGGTCCCCCCGAAGCGGCCTTCGGCCGCCTCCCCCCGAGGGGGCGCCACCAGCGGCCCGGCAAAGCCGGTTCCGCGGTGGCCGCTGGACTGGCGCCAGCGAAGGACTGGGTAGGGATGTCGCTGTTGGCGCAGCGACGCAATGATTTTACGCGGGGGCTTCGCCGGGTCAGGCCGCGGCGAAGCGCCGGGCGGCGATCTCCAGCAGGCCGTCGAAGATGAGGCTTTCGACCAGCTCGAAGTCGACCGACATGTGCGGCGCCATCTTCCAGCCGGCGCCGCCGGTCATGTAGCAGGCCGGTTCCGCGCCGCAATGCTGGCGCACGTGCTGCACCATGCGCTCGACCGCGCCGGCGATGGCGAAGGTGCCGCCGCTGGTCAGCGCGTCGCTGGTGTTGGTGGGGAAGGCGCGCACCTCGCCGGTGGGCACGTGCAGGCCGGCGGTGCCGGATTCGAGCGCGCGCAGCATGATGCCGTGGCCGGGCAGGATGAAGCCGCCGAGGAAACGCCCGCCGGCGTCCACCGCCTCGACCGTCACCGCGGTGCCGACCATGACCACGACCATGGGCCGCGCCGGTCCGCGCGCCAGCATGCGGTGCCGGGCGCCGATGATGGCGACCCAGCGGTCGGCACCCAGCCGTGCCGGGTGGTCGTAGCCGTTGGACACGCCGGCCTCGTCGCTGCTGGCATGCACCCACTGCGAGGAGATGCCCCAGGCCTCCTCCACCTGCTGCTCGGCCCGGCGCCGCACGGCGTCGGCGGCCACCGCGCAGCCGATCATGCGCCGCGGCTGCGGCAGGCCGGCCCAGGCACCTTCGGCCAGCCGCTCGATGTGCTCCAGGAATTCGGCGCCGTGCGCCAGCACCTCGGCGCCGGGCCGCGCATCGGCGTACAGCGCCCACTTCAGGCGCGTGTTGCCGATGTCGACGGCCAGCAGGGTCACGCGGCCGCCGCGAGCTGCTCGCCCATGACGGCCAGCTGGCGCGCCAGGGCTTCTTCCTGCGCGCGCAACTGCCCGCAGTCGGCCAGCAGCTGGTCGAGCCGCTTGCCCAGTTCCTCGTGGACCTCCTTGGGCCCCTCGAGGTTGAGCCCGGCGACCTTGCCTTCAGCGGCCGCCGTGGCCAGCGTGCCCAGGCGGGAGCGCCACTCCCGGATCTCGTTGCCGATCACCCGGGGCATCTGCGCCATCAGGGCGGCGCGCCGCTCGGCCGTGGTGCGCACCAGCTGGTGCGCCTGCTGCGAGGCGGAAGCGGCGGCGCGCAGCGCCTTCAGCCGGCCGACCAGGGTCTCGCAGCGGGCGGCGTCGGCCCGGATCTGTTCCTGCGCCGCCGGGTCGGCCGCTGCCTGCGCATGGCGCGCCTTGAGCTGGCCGCGCATGTCCTGCAGCCAGCGCGCGCCCTGGTCGATGATCTTGTCCAGCGCGCGGTACTCGACCTCGAACTCGACCAGCGCCCGCTCGGCGGCCCCGGCCGGCGCCTGCTGCTGCTGCAGCACGGACTGGACCTCGCCGGCGAAGGCCCTGGCCAGCTCGTCGATCTGCTCCACGCGGCTGGCAAACCCGGCGCCGGCGTTGCGGCTCTTGCCGGTCATGGACGCCCACAGGCCCTGGGGCTGCAGCAGCGAGAAATCCAGCGGGTCCAGCGCCTTCCGCAGCCGTGCCAGCGCCGGCTGGATGGTGGCGGCCTGCGATTCACGCCCATGGCCTTCGAGTTCCACCTGGAGCTCGGCCAGCCGCTTGACGTGGGCATGGCCGACGTCGGCGGCCATCTGGTCGAGGAAGGCCGCCGGGGAGATCGGCTTGCGCGCGGCGGCAGCCACCTGCGCCAGCTTGGCCGGCGTCATCAGGGAAGCCGTGCGGTCGTGGGAGGAGTCCATGGCTCTCGAAGGCAGGGCGGAGGGTGCGCCAATATACCGCCTCCACTGCAGCGAGCCTCCCTCGACGGACAGTCCCCCTCGCGCGGCGGTGTGCCGTGGACGGCCTCAGATCGCGCCGATCCAGCACGCACGCTGGATCGCGGCCAGCTTGCTGTCCACCCGCAGCTTGCCCATGGCGTTGGCCAGGTGGTAGTTCACGGTGCGCTCGGCGCAATGCAGGCGCTGGGCGCTCTCGCGTGCCGTCAGTCCCTGGAACGCCAGCACCAGGCATTCGCGCTCGCGCGGGCTGAGCATGGAGCGCTCGGCGGCGATGCAGCGCTTCACGCGCGGCCAGACGTTCAGCGCCGACCACACCAGCGCGGCCGCCTCGCCGCGGTCGCCCAGGGCGCGCGGGCTGAACATGAAGCACTCGAAAGCCCGTCCGGCCGGCAGGGGGAACTCGACGCGCACCACGGTCTGGTAGCCGTGCGCCGTCCAGAGCAGGCGCCAGCGGCTGCCCGGCTGCTCGTCGGAACGGGCGATGTACTGCCAGGCCACCAGCGGGGCGTCCGAATCGCGCCAGGCGACGCCGAAATCGGCGCTGTCGGCCAGCGCCTGGGCGGCATTGGCCAGCGGCGGCGGATGGACGGCGACCACCTGCCGGTCCTCCGGCGTGCCGAAGGGGTCGGGACCGAGGACCGCGATCGCCTCGACCGAGAGGTCGCGCAACGCGCCCACCCAGTCGCTCAGGACCGTGTCCAGGTCCACACTGTCAAAGTTAGCAGGCTCGCCCATTCGCCCGGATGTCATCTGGCGCCGGGCTGTGACAATAGCAGCATCGTGTGACCGTTCAGACCACCCGAACCATGGACCCCGCCCGTACCCTTCCTGCTGCCCGCCCCGCGCCGGCGCGGCTGTACATCGCGCGTCCATAGGGAACCGGCCACCCCGCAAGCATGACCTTCCCCCTTTGCAGCCGACCCGGCACGCTCGCCTTCCTGGACGACGATCCGGACTACCTGGAGATGCTGGCCATGGTGGTGCCGCGCGGCTGGCACGCCCGGCTGTTCGCGCAGCCGCGCGAGTGCATGGCCCGGCTGCAGCAGGAACTGCCGTTCTGGGAGGCCGATGCCTGGAGCCAGCAGGAGCTGGTCGACCAGTGGCGCGCCGGCCGCCCGCTGGTCCCGCAGGTGCTCACCTACTGGGCCCGCAACAGCGAACGGTTCGCGCTCACGCGCGCGTTCATGGTGGACTACTCCATGCCGGAGATCGACGGCCTGCAGGTGCTGGCCGAGATGGGCGACTGGCCGGGTGCGCGCGTGCTGCTCACCGGCCAGGCCGACGACCAGATCGCGATCGACGCCTTCAACAGCGGGCTGATCGACCAG
Source organism: Ramlibacter sp. (assembly GCF_035627355.1). Taxonomy (GTDB): domain Bacteria; phylum Pseudomonadota; class Gammaproteobacteria; order Burkholderiales; family Burkholderiaceae_C; genus Ramlibacter. Next base: position 1,443 of record NZ_DASPLW010000079.1, on the reverse strand, counting down.
TTCATCCCCAAGCAGACCGGCGACATCGGCCAGCGGCTGCACGAAGTCGTGGAACGCCTCATGGCCTCGCCGCACCCCACCCATGCGCAGACCTGGCGCGCGACGCTCAAGCCCGAGCAGCTGGCGCTGCTGCGCGCGCCGGGGGTGGAACGCGACCTGGCCCTGCTCGCGGCCGGGCGCTGGGTGGAGCACGTGGTGATCGGCGACCCATTCGGCGTGCTGGGCCTGGACGCGGCCGGCCGCGCCGGCTGGCTCCAGCTGGAGACGCCCGCCACGCTGCCGGCGCTGGCCGAGATGGCCCAGCTCGAAGGCCTGGACGCGGCCAGCGTCGCCGCGATCCGCGCCGGCCACCAGCTGGCGAGCGTGGAGGTGAGCCAGTCCCTGCGGCAGCCGCCCCAGCTGGCCGCCGCCCTGCCGGTCGGCGATGGCGGCCCGCTGCTGGCGGCGTGGTTCGTGCTGGATGCGCCGGGCCTGGACGATGCGGGCTACAGCCACTGGCTGGCCCGCCAGCCGCAACGCCGCGTCGCGACCTGAGGCGCCTGCCGCTCCCCGTTCCCGGCCGGCCTGCACGCGGCCAGGTGCCATCCGGGGGAGCTGCGTGGGGCGTGGCATCGCCGCATTCAAGGCCAATGCGGCGGCACCGGCTGTGGCAACCCTGTCAGTTCTGACAGGCACTTGCTGGGACGTTCCCGGAGCAGCCGCCGAAACGGGCCGGCCGCCGGGACTCAGGCCAGCTTGCCGTGGCAATGCTTGTACTTCTTGCCGCTGCCGCAGGGGCAGGGATCGTTGCGGCCGACCCGGGGGATGCCGCCCGAAGCGGCCATCGCCGCGGCGGCGGCCGTCGGTCGCGCCACGGCCGTGCTCTCGTCGAGCCGGCTCTCCGCCTCGCCCGTCTCGTTGGGTGCCGTGTAGGTGACGTTGGCGATGCGTTCGGCGCGCTCTTCCATGTCCTCGGCCGCCTGCTCGAGCTGCTCGCCCGACTGCACCTTGACCGTCATGAGGATGCGGGTGACCTCGTTCTTGACCGAGTCGAGCAGCTGCCCGAAGAGTTCGAAGGCCTCGCGCTTGTATTCCTGCTTGGGCTGCTTCTGCGCGTAGCCGCGCAGGTGGATGCCCTGGCGCAGGTAGTCGAGGGCGGACAGGTGCTCGCGCCAGTGGGTGTCGATGCTCTGCAGCAGCACGATGCGCTCGAACTGGGTGAAGTTCGCCTTGCCGACGGCTTCCACCTTGCGCTCGAAGGCCTCGTTGGCCGCCGCCAGCACCTTCTCGACGATGTCCTCGTCGGTGATGGCGCTGGAGGCCTGCACCTCCTGCTGCAGCGGCAGGTGGATGTCCCACTCCTCGGCCAGCACCTTCTCCAGGCCCGGGATGTCCCACTGCTCCTCCACCGACTCGGCCGGCACGTACTGCCGCACCAGGTCGGTGAAGCAGCCTTCGCGCAGC
>NZ_DASPLW010000078.1:0-7878 GCF_035627355.1 Ramlibacter sp. | reverse complement strand
CGAGCGCACAGGGACAGGCGATCACCAGCACCGCGACCGCGTTCAGGATCGCCGCTTCCCAGTTGCCGGTGCCCAAGCCCCAGCCCAGCAGCGTCAGCAGCGCCAGCACCAGTACCACCGGCACGAACACCGCGCTGACCTGGTCCACCAGGCGCTGGATCGGCGCCTTCTTCGCCTGCGCCGATTCGACCAGCCGCACGATGCGCGCCAGCGTGCTCTCGGCGCCCAGCGCAGTGGCCTTCACCACCAGCAGGCCTTCGGCGTTGACCGAGCCGCCGGTGACGCGGTCGCCCGCGTGCTTGGCGATCGGCAGGCTCTCGCCGGTGATCATGGATTCGTCCAGGTGGCTGCTGCCTTCCAGCACTTCGCCGTCGGCCGGCACGCGCTCGCCGGGGCGCACCACGATGCGGTCGCCGAGCTTGAGTTGCGCGATCGGCAGTTCCAGTTCGCGGCCGTCGCGCTGCACGCGAGCGACGTCGGGCCGCAGCGCATTGAGCGCGCGGATCGCCGCCGTGGTCTGGCGCTTGGCGCGGCCTTCCAGCCACTTGCCCAGCAGCACCAGCGTGATCACCACGGCCGAGGCCTCGAAGTACAGGTGCGCCATGCCGTGCTCACCGTTGCGGAGCAGTTGCCAGACGCTCAGGCCGTAGGCGGCCGAGGTGCCTATGGCCACCAGCAGGTCCATGTTGCCGCTGCCCGCGCGCGCCGCCGCCCAGCCGGCCCGATAGAAGCGCGCGCCCAGCCAGAACTGCACCGGCGTGGCCAGCGCCCATTGCAGCCAGCCGGGCAGCATCCAGTCGCTGCCGGTGGCCATGGGGATCATCTGGGCCAGCAGCGGCAGCGACAGGATCGCCGAGAGGATCACCGGCCAGGCGCTGTGCAGCACGCTGTCGGCCGGTTCGGCGGGCGCCTCTTCGGCCTGCAGCACGTGCGCGTGATAGCCGGCCTTCTCGACGGCGGCGGACAGCGATTGCACGTCGGTGCCGGGATCGAGCAGGCACACCTCGGCGGTCTCGGTGGCGAGATTGACCTCGGCCGAGCCCACGCCGGGCACCTTCTTCAAGGCCTTCTCCACCCGGTTGACGCAGGAGGCGCAGGTCATGCCCTCGATCTGCAGCCGCACCGGCGGCAGGGAGGAGGGCGGAAGGGGGAGGGTGGCGGTGTTCATGCGGGCACTGTGAACCTTTCCATGATGGTAAGGTCAAGCGGGCTGGATTCAATGACGCGGGTCAACTTGGCCGCCCGGTGGCCGGCGCTTGACCTTGCCACAGTGGCAAGCTCCAGAGTGACGCTTCCATTTCCCTTCTTCCAGGAGTTCCCATGCACGAGTTCAAGTTGCCCGACATGAGCTGCGGCCACTGCGTCAAGGCCGTGACCGAAGCGGCCCACGAGGTCGATCCCCAGGCCCGGGTCCAGGTCGACCTGGACCGCAAGCGGGCCACCGTGGAGTCGACCCAGCCCAAGGAAAAGTTCGCAGAGGCGCTGACGGAAGCAGGGTACCCGCCGGCTTGAGGGCGTCCCGTCATTCCCGCGAAGGCGGGAATCCAGACCTCCGGCCTGTCCGAGGGCCGAGGGTGACGAACCGGGCGCAGGACGGCCAAGGGCCTGGCCGCCGTCCCATGGATCCATGGTGCAATCGGCCCCCGATGAGCAACCTGCCCCCCGACCTCGTCCCCACCCTGCAAGCCGTCGGCGGCGCCCTCGCCACCGGCCTGCTGGTCGGCCTGCAGCGGGGCTGGCAGGCGCGCGAGATGCCGGAAGGCGCGCGCGTCGCCGGGTTGCGCACCTTCACGCTGATCGGCTTCCTGGGCGGGCTGCTCGGCTGGGGCTGGCCCGAATCGCCCTGGCCGATCGCCGCCGGCCTGCTGGCCACGGGCGCGCTGTTCGCGGTCTCCTGGCCGCGCGCCGCCGACTTCGCCGGCACCTTGAGCATCACCAGCGCGATCGCGGCGCTGGTCACCTTCGTGCTCGGCGCCGTGGCCGGGCGCGGCCATCCGGTGCATGCGGTCGGTGCCGCCGTGCTGGTGGCGCTGCTGCTGGACCTCAAGGGGCCGCTGCACCGCGGCCTGCGCCGCATGCAGGAGACCGAACTCGATGCGGTGCTGCAGCTGGGCGTGCTCAGCGCCGTGATCCTGCCGCTGCTGCCCAACGAGGGCTTCGGCCCCTACGACGCCATCAATCCCTTCCAGCTCTGGCTGGCCGTGATCTTCATTGCCGCGCTCTCGCTGCTCGGCCACTGGGCCAGCCGCTGGCACGGCGTGCAGCACGGGCTGATGTGGGTCGGCGTGCTGGGCGGGCTGGCCTCCTCGACGGCCGCCACGTTGTCGCTGGCGCGATCGGTGCAGGCGACGCCGGCCCTCGCGCGGCCCGCCGCGGCCGCGGTGGTCGCCGCCAACGGGATGATGTTCATCCGCATGGCGGTGGTCGTCTCGCTGCTGCAGGGCGGCACCGGCCTGCGGCTGGTGGCGCTGCTGGTGACCATGGGCGTGGCCTGCTTCGCCGCGGCCGCCGTGCTGTGGCACGGCCGCGGGTCGGCGCAGGCACCGCAGGTCGAGGGCGAGGCCAAGCTGTTCGACCTGGGCACGGCCTTCGGCTTCGCGCTGGCACTGGGCGTGGTGGCCGTGCTGGTGCGCGCCGCGCAGGACCTGATGGGCACCGGCGGCGTCTATGCGGTAGCCTTCGTGTCGGGTGCCGTCGACGTCGACGCGATCGTGCTGGCGAGCGTGCACATGCTGGGCCGCGGCGAGCTGTCGGCGGGCGCCACCGCCACGGCCATCGTGCTGGCTGCGGTCGCGAACATGGTGGTCAAGCTGGGGATGGCCGCCACGCTCGGCGGCCGCGCGCTCGGCTGGCGGGTGGCGGCCGGCTACGGCGCCGCGGCGGCGACCGGCGCCGCCATCGCCGCGGTGGCGGCTATCGCCTGAGCGCCAGTCCGGCGGCGGCCTGCGCCAGTTCGCCGAACACGTCGATCGCCTCCGGCGCCTGCGTCAGCGTGTTGCAGGTCACCACCTCGCCGGCGCCGGCGGCCTGCAGCACCTCCATCGCGTCGGGCGCCAGCACCGCATGCACGCCGATGCACACCGGCGCCTCGCCGAAGGCCGCGCGCACGTGGCGCACGGCGGTGGCCATGGTGCGGGCGCTGGAGATGATGTCGTCGATCAGCACCGGCTGCCGGCCCTCCAGCCCCTCGGCTTGGGGCAGCGAGATCTCGACCGAACGGTCGCCCAGCCGCGTCTTGGTCAGTACCCGCACCGGACAGCCGACGCGCGCGGCAACGTCGCGCGCCCACTGCTCGCTCTCGCCGTCGGGTCCGATCACCACCGGCTGCGGCACGCGCTGGGTGATCCAGCGCGCGATCGCCGGCGCGCTGGGCGCCACTGCGGAGGGAATGCGGTAGATCACGTCCAGCGAGGGGTAGCGATGCAGGTGCGGATCCACCGTCACCAGCCGGTCGAAGGCCTGCGAGACGATGCGCGCGAAGGTGCGCGAGGTCACCGCCTCGCCGGGATGGAAGCGGATGTCCTGCCGCATGTAGGGCAGGTAAGGCGCCGCCAGGCTCACGCTGGCCGCGCCGAGTTCGCGTGCGGTATCGGCCAGGAACAGCAGCGTGAGCGACTGCGGGTCCGGGTCTCGCAGGGTCCCTATCACCCAAACGTGCGCGCCGTCGACGCTGTCGTGCAGCAGCAGGTAGGTCTCTCCGTCGGGAAAGCGGCGTGATTCCACGCGCGCCACGCGGACCTCGTCGCCCGAACAAGCGCGCAGGTGGGTGGCGAACCGTTCTGCGGCCGCTTCGGCACCGGGGGCAGGGAGGATGACCGTGCTCATGCGCCCTCCCCGATCCCGATCAGGCCCGGCTGCGCGCGCACGTAATCGGTGGCGTAGTCCAGTTCGCCCTGGCTGCGCGCATGCAGCACGTACAGCGGCTGGCCGCGCTCGACGCGCTGGCCCAGCTTGACCTCCAGCTTCACGCCGGCAACCGCATCGCCGGGCGCACCGGCCAGCTTGGCCGCCATGGCGATGCGGCGGTTGTCGATCGCTTCGACCAGGCCAGCGCGTTCGGCCGTGATGGCCCGCACGTGCGGCGCGCGGCCGGGCTCGCGCAGGCCGCCCTGGGCCTCGCAGATGGCGGCGAACTGGCGCCAGGCCGCACCGCTGTCCAGCGTCTGCCGCGCCAGCGCGAGGCCCTCGCCGGGCACGGCGCGCCCGGCCATCTCCAGCAACTGGCCGGCGAGCACCAGCGCCCGCTCGCGCAGGTCGGCCGGCGCATCGGGCCGCGACTGCAGCACGGCCAGCACGTCGTGCGCCTCCAGCGCCGGGCCGATGCCGCGGCCCACCGGCTGCAGGCCGTCGGTCTGCAGCACGCGCACCTCCAGGCCGATCGCGGCACCCACGTCCACCAGCGCCGCCGACAGCTCCGCCGCGGCGGCGACACTGCGCACCTTGGCGGTCGGCCCCACGGGGATGTCGATCAGCACCTGGCGCGATCCGGCCGCCGCCTTCTTGGACAGCACCGAGGCGACCAGCTGCGCCGTGCCGTCCAGGTCCAGCGGACGCTCGACGCGGATCAGCACGTCGTCGGCGGGGCTGAGCTGCACGGCGCCGCCCCAGACGATGCAGCCGCCCAGGCGCTCCACCACCCGGCGCATGGCGGGCAGGTCCAGCGCCACCGGCGCCAGTGTCTCCATGGCGTCGGCGGTGCCGGCCGGCGAGGTGATGGCGCGCGAGGAGGTCTTGGGCATGGCGACGCCGCACGCGGTGACGATGGGCACCACCAGCAGCGTGGTGCGGTTGCCCGGCAGGCCGCCCACGCAGTGCTTGTCGACCACGGTGTCGAACGGCCACTGCAGGCGCTCGCCGACGTCCACCATGGCGCGCGTCAGGTCGATCACCTCCTGCCGGTCCATGCGGTCGCCCACGCAGGCGGTGACGAAGGAGGCCAGGTGCAGGTCGGACAGGCGGCCGGCGGCGACGTCGCGCATCACGGCCAGCAGCTGCGGGTAGTCCAGCCGCTCGCCGTAGGTCTTGGCGCGGATGTGCCGCAGCGACTGCAGCACCGGCGGATGGCGGATCTGCAGCGGCTCGCCGCCCTGCAGGCCCAGCAGCCGCCAGGCCGCTTCCGACAGCCCCGCTTCGTGCACCTGCAGCCAGTCGGCCATCACGTGGTGCACGGTGGCCAGCACGCTGCGGCCGTCGTGCACCAGTTCGACCCGGGCCTGGGCCTCGAACCCCTCGGCCAGGCAGACCGCGCAGTCCGGCCGCATGTAGACGATGGGCGCCTGGTAGGTATCGATGCCGGCCCGCCGGGCGACCAGCGTCGCCGGCGCCGGCTTGGCGTGCGCCGCCGTCACAGCTCGACTTCCTGGCGCTGCTCGGGCACGGAGCAGGCGAAGCCGTGCGTGTCCTCGATCGCCAGCCGCAGGCTGTCGGCGGCGGCGGGCTCGCCGTGGGTGACGAACACCTGCCGCGGCGCCGAGGGCAGCCGGCCGATCCAGCGCAGCAGCTCGTTGCGGTCGGCGTGCGCCGACAGCGAGCCCAGGCTGACCACCTCGGCACGCACCTTGACGTATTCGCCGTGGATCTTGACCTCGCGCGCGCCGCCGGCCAGCAGCGCGCCGCGGGTGCCGGCGGCCTGGTAGCCGGCCAGCAGGATGGTGTTGCGCCGGTCCGGCGCGAAGGCCTTGAGGTGGTGCACCACGCGGCCGCCGGTGGCCATGCCGCTCGCCGCGATGATGACTGCCGGCACCTTCAGCTCGTTCAGGCGCTGCGACTCGGCCACCGTGTTGACGATGCGGGCCGCTTCGCACATCGCGCGGCACTGCGCCGAGCCCAGGCGGTGCTGCGCGCGGTAGCGCACGTAGATCTCGGTGACGTCGGCCGCCATCGGGCTGTTGAGGAACACCGGCACGTCGGGCATGCGCCGCTGTTCCTTCAGCTGCGCCACCAGGTGCATCAGCGCCTGCGCGCGCCCGACCGCGAAGGCCGGGATCACCACCACGCCGCCGCGCGCGGCGGTGCGGCTGACCACGTCCGCCAGCGTGGTGGCGGGGTCTTCCTCCTGGTGCTCGCGCTCGCCATAGGTGGACTCGATCAGCACGGTGTCGGCGGCCGGCGGCGTCTCCGGCGGCTTCATCAGGATGTCCTCGTCGCGTCCCAGGTCGCCGGAGAACAGCACCGAGCCGCCGTCCCACTGCACGTGCACGCTGGCCGCGCCCAGGATGTGGCCGGCCGGGACGAACTGCATGCGCAGGCCGGGGATGGGCTCGAACGCCGCGTGGAACTCCGTGCGCCGGAACTGCCGCAGCATGCGGCGCGCGTCGTCCTCGGTGTACAGCGGCAGCGCGGGCTTGTGCTTCGAGAAGCCGTGCCGGTTGGCGAACTCGGCTTCTTCCTCCTGCAGGTGCCCGGAGTCGGGCAGTAGCAATCCGGCCAGCTCGACCGAAGCTTCGGTGGCGTGCACCGGACCGCGGAAGCCCTGCCGGGCCAGCGCCGGCAGGTAGCCGCTGTGGTCGATGTGGGCGTGGGTGAGCACGACCGCGTCGACGCTTTGTGGGTCGACCGGGAAGCGGTCCCAGTTGCGCAGGCGCAGCTGCTTGAGGCCCTGGAACAGGCCGCAATCGACCAGCACGCGGCGGCCGCCGTGCTCCAGCAGGTAGCGCGAGCCGGTGACGGTGCCGGCCGCTCCCAGGAAGGTGAGGGTGGTGCGTGAACTCATGCCTTCACGAGGATACCTGCCGCGAATGCAAGGCCAGGGTGCATGGACAGCTGGGCCGTTGCATACTCCGCTAGCAGAAGTGGGCCCCATCGGAGCTGACCCAGCTCAACCACTTCGCAACGAAGAGGAGACATCTGCATGAACACGACGACGACCCAGACCTACTCGGCCGGTCCCGGCCTGGCCAGCTCCGGCGCGCAGGATGCCGCCACGCTGATCGGCCGCGTGCTGCTGGCCTGGCTGTTCATCCCCGCGGGTTGGGCCAAGATCGCCGGCTTCAGCGGCGTGGTGGGCTACATCTCGTCCAAGGGCGTGCCGATGCCCGAGGTCTGCGCCGCGATCGCCATCGCGCTGGAGCTCGGCGCCGGCCTGCTGCTGCTGGTGGGCTGGAAGGCGCGCTGGGCCGCACTGGCGCTGGCCATCTTCGTGGCGGTCATCACGCCCATCTTCCACGGCTACTGGGCCGTGGCCGAAGCCCAGCAGGGCCTGCAGCGCCAGATGTTCTGGAAGAACATCGCCGTGGTCGGCGGCCTGCTGGTGGTCTGGGCCTTCGGGCCTGGGCGCTGGAGCCTGGACGGGAAGAAGGCGCAGGGCTGAGTCAGCCCAAACGGGCCTCCACCCTAAGGTAGGGCGGAGGCCTGGATTCCCGCCTTCGCGGGAATGACGAGATCGGTTGGGAATGACGGCATTCACCCCTTCGCCCGCCCCAGCCGCAGCGCGTTGAACACCACCGACGCCGAGCTCAGGCTCATGGCCAGTGCGGCCACCATGGGCGACAGCAGCCAGCCCGTGAAGGGGTACAGCAGCCCCGCCGCCAGCGGCACCCCCAGCGCGTTGTAGACGAAGGCGAACATCAGGTTCTGCTTCATGTTCGCCACGGTCTGCTGCGACAGCCGGCGGGCCGAGGCGATGCCGCGCAAATCGCCCTTGACCAGCGTGAGCTGGGCGCTGTTCATGGCCACGTCGGTGCCGGTGCCCATGGCGATGCCGACGTCGGCGCGCGCCAGCGCCGGTGCGTCGTTGATGCCGTCCCCGGCCATGGCGACCACGCGGCCTTCGCGCTGCAGCTGCTCCACCAGCCGCAGCTTGTCGGCCGGCTTCACTTCGCCGTGCACCTCGTCGATGCCCAGCCGTGCCGCCACCGAACGCGCGGTGGTGAGCCCGTC
>NZ_DASPLW010000077.1:0-97930 GCF_035627355.1 Ramlibacter sp. | reverse complement strand
CCGTCGTCCGCATCCATGGCGCCGTCTCGGAGATCGACGCCGCCGCCTGGGACAGCCTGCTGGCCGCGCAGGCCGCCCCCTCCCCGTTCATGCGCCATGCCTACCTCGATGCCCTGGAACAGAGCGACAGCGCTGCGCCCGAGAGCGGCTGGGCGCCGCGCTTCCTGACGGTGTGGCGCGGCCGCGAGCTGGCCGCGGCGTGCCCGATGTACCTCAAGGGCCACTCCTATGGCGAGTACGTGTTCGACTGGGCCTGGGCCAACGCCTACGAGCAGCACGGCCTGGACTACTACCCCAAGGGCCTGGTGGCGGTCCCGTTCACGCCGGTGCCGGGCTCGCGCCTGCTGGCGCGCGACGACCGGGCGCGACGGGCCCTGCTCGATGCCCTGCTGGGCCTGTGCCGGGACGAGCGCCTGTCGTCGCTGCACCTGTTGTTCCTCTCGGACGCCGACGCCGCAACCTGCAGCCAGGCCGGCCTGCTGGCGCGGCAAGGCGTCCAGTTCCACTGGCTCAACCAGGACTGGCCGGATTTCGATGCCTTCCTCGCCAGCCTGGCGCAGGACAAGCGCAAGAAGATCCGGCAGGAGCGGCGCAAGGTGGCCGATGCGGGCGTGGCCTTCCGGGCCCTGCGCGGCGGCGCCATCCGCGAAGCCGACTGGGACTTCTTCTACCGCTGCTACGAGCGCACCTACCGCGAGCACGGCAACCCGCCCTACCTGCGCCGCGACTTCTTCCGGCGCATGGCGGCCGACCTGCCCGATCACTGGGTCCTGTTCGTGGCGCAGCGCGCCGGCCGCGACATCGCCAGCAGCCTGGTCGCGCTGTCGGACGAGGGCACGTCACCGCAGGCCGCCTACGGCCGCTACTGGGGCGCCCTGGAGCGGGTGGACTGCCTGCACTTCGAGGCCTGCTACTACCAGCCGCTGCAGTGGTGCATCCAGCACGGCGTGCAGCGCTTCGAAGGCGGCGCCCAGGGCGAGCACAAGATGGCGCGGGCGCTGCTGCCGGTCAAGACGCGCAGCGCCCACTGGCTGGCGCACCCTGCCTTCGCCGATGCGGTCGAGCGCTTCCTCGCACGCGAGGGCGCCGGCATCGACGGCTACCTGGAGCACCTGGAAGGGCGATCGCCCTTCCGCCGCAACGGGGCCTGACCCTCAGGCCGCCTTGGGCGTGCGGCGGTAGTTCTGGATGCCTTCGAGGATTTCCTGGCGCGCCGCGTCCGGGCCTTCCCAGCCCAGCACCTTGACCCACTTGTTGGCCTCGAGGTCCTTGTAGTGCTCGAAGAAGTGGGAGATGGTCTTCAGGCGCAGCGGGTTCAGGTCCTGCGGCTTCTGCCAGTGCGAATAGATCGACAGCACGCGGTCCACGGGCACGGCCAGCACCTTGGCGTCGTCACCGGCCTCGTCCTGCATCTTCAGCACGCCCAGCGGCCGGCAGGTGACGACCACGCCGGGGATCAGCGGGACCGGGGTGATCACCAGCACGTCGACCGGGTCGCCGTCGCCGCTGATGGTCTGCGGCACGTAGCCGTAGTTGGTCGGGTAGTGCATGGACGTGCTCATGAAGCGGTCCACGAAGATCGCGCCGGAGGCCTTGTCCACCTCGTATTTCACGGGGTCGGCATTCATCGGGATCTCGATGATGACGTTGAAGGCATCGGGCGCCTGCTGGCCCGGCGTGACGTTGTCGAGGGACATGGGGGAGGGTTCTGGTGAAAGGAAAAACCTAGGACTAACCCTGATTTTACTTTCGCGACCCTGAGGCCATCCGGGCCGAGGCCGGCTGCCGACGAGTTTGGATTTATAGTCCGCCGGTTGGCCAATCGTCTCCCGACCGTAGGGAAGCCACGAGGAAGCAACGCAGCGGGGGCACCGCTCGCGGTGTCTCCTCCAAGCAGACAAACGGACAGGAGATGAAGAAATGAGTGGCAACTCGGCGCTGATACTGGCGCTCGTCTGCGGCCTGGCGGCCGTGGCCTACGGGTTCTGGGCCCGCAGCTGGATCCTCTCGCGCGACGCCGGCAACCCCCGCATGCAGGAAATCGCCTCGGCGGTGCAGACCGGCGCGGCGGCCTACCTTGCCCGGCAGTACAAGACCATCGCCATGGTCGGTGTGGTGCTGGCCATCCTGATCGGCGTGTTCCTCGACGGCCAGACCGCCGTCGGCTTCATCATCGGCGCGGTGCTGTCCGGCGCCTGCGGCTTCATCGGCATGAACGTGTCCGTGCGCGCCAACGTGCGCACCGCGCAGGCCGCCACGCACGGCATCGGTCCGGCGCTGGACGTGGCCTTCCGCGGCGGCGCCATCACCGGCATGCTGGTGGTCGGCCTGGGCCTGCTGGGCGTGACCGGCTTCTACTGGTTCCTGGTCGGCAACGGCCGCCTGACGCCCGACGCCAACCTGGCCAGCCTGCTCAACCCGCTGATCGGCTTCGCGTTCGGCTCCTCGCTGATCTCGATCTTCGCGCGGCTGGGCGGCGGCATCTTCACCAAGGGCGCCGACGTGGGCGCCGACCTGGTGGGCAAGGTGGAAGCCGGCATCCCCGAGGATGATCCGCGCAACCCCGCCGTGATCGCCGACAACGTGGGCGACAACGTGGGCGACTGCGCCGGCATGGCCGCCGACCTGTTCGAGACCTACGCCGTGACGCTGATCGCCACCATGGTGCTCGGCGCGCTGCTGGTCGGCGCCGCCGCCACCCAGGCCGTGCTGTACCCGCTGGCCCTGGGCGGCGTGTCCATCATCGCGTCCATCATCGGCTGCTTCTTCGTCAAGGCCTCGCCCGGCATGAAGAACGTGATGCCGGCCCTGTACAAGGGCCTGGCCATCGCCGGCGTGCTGTCGCTGGTCGCCTTCTACGCGGTCACCGTCTGGCTGATCCCCGACAACGCCATCGCCGCCAGCGGCTCGCAGATGCGCCTGTTCGGCGCCTGCGCCGTGGGCCTGATCCTCACCGGCCTGCTGGTCTGGATCACCGAGTTCTACACCGGCACGCAGTACTCGCCGGTGCGCCACATCGCCCAGGCGTCCACCACCGGGCACGGCACCAACATCATCGCCGGACTGGGCGTGTCGATGCGCTCCACCGCCTGGCCGGTGCTGTTCGTCTGCCTGGCCATCATCGTGGCCTACTGGCTGGCCGGCCTGTACGGCATCGCCGTGGCCGCCACGTCCATGCTGAGCATGGCCGGCATCGTGGTGGCGCTGGACGCCTACGGCCCCATCACCGACAACGCCGGCGGCATTGCCGAGATGAGCGAGATGCCCTCCTCCGTGCGCGACATCACCGACCCGCTGGACGCGGTGGGCAACACCACCAAGGCCGTGACCAAGGGCTATGCCATCGGCTCGGCCGGCCTCGCGGCACTGGTGCTGTTCGCCGACTACACCCACAAGCTGGAGAGCTTCGGCCATGCCATCAGCTTCGACCTGTCGGACCCGATGGTGATCGTGGGCCTGTTCATCGGCGGCCTGATCCCCTACCTGTTCGGCGCCATGGCGATGGAAGCGGTCGGCCGCGCCGCCGGCTCGGTGGTGGTGGAAGTGCGCCGCCAGTTCAGCACCATCAAGGGCATCATGGAAGGCACGGCCAAGCCCGAGTACGGCAAGGCGGTGGACATGCTCACCACGGCCGCGATCAAGGAAATGATCGTGCCCTCGCTGCTGCCCGTGGTGGTGCCGATCCTGGTCGGCCTGATCCTCGGCCCGAAGGCGCTGGGCGGCCTGCTGATGGGCACCATCGTCACCGGCCTGTTCGTCGCCATCTCCATGTGCACCGGCGGCGGCGCCTGGGACAACGCCAAGAAGTACATCGAGGACGGCAACCACGGCGGCAAGGGCTCCGAAGCCCACAAGGCCGCGGTGACCGGCGACACGGTGGGCGACCCCTACAAGGACACCGCCGGCCCGGCCGTCAACCCGCTGATCAAGATCATCAACATCGTGGCGCTGCTCATCGTGCCGCTGGTCGTGAAGTTCCACGCCGGCGATGCGGAAGCGGCCAAGGCGCATGTCACGTCGCCGCCCGCCGTGACGGCGCCGGCCGGCTCTGCCGCCCCCGCCGCGGTGCCGGCGAGCGAGACCAAGTAAGCGCCTCGCTCCCGACCGGAAAGGCCCGCCCCGGCGGGCCTTTTCCTTTGCGGCCGCCGCCGGCCTTGACTCTGTACGATCACCCGCCAAGCTTTCACCTGCATCCCGACCCCGACCTCGCCATGACCGATCTCGTCGTCCGCCGCCTGCTCGTCGACATGGAAGCGCCGATCCAGCGCCACTGGTGCGCGGGCGATGCGTTCCGCACGGCGTTGCTCAATGCGCTGTCGATGAGCTTCCCCGTCGGCGAGCAGTTCTTCATCGACAGCGTGCGCGACGGCTTCAAGGCGCTGCCGCCAGAGCTGCAGGACCGGTTCCGCGAGCAGGTCCAGGGCTTCGTCGGCCAGGAGGCCACGCACCGGCGCCTGCACGGCCTCTACAACGAGCACCTGGGCCGGCTCGGGCTGGTCAACCGCTGGGAGGAACGGGCCCGAAAACGGCTGGAGCTGATGGACGGCGTGGACGTGCGGCACTGGCTGGGCATCACCGCCGCCAACGAGCACTTCACCGCCATCCTGGCCGACTGGCTGCTGCACAACGCCGACCTGCTGGGCGACCGCGATCCGCGGCTGGCCACGCTGTGGCTGTGGCACAGCGCCGAGGAGTCGGAGCACAAGTCGGTCGCCTTCGACCTGTACCAGGCCCTGGGCGGCAACCATGATTGGCGCCTGCGCTGGTTCCGGCGCGTCACCTTCTTCTTCCTCACCGACACGCTGCGGCAGACGCTGGGCAACCTGAGGCGGGACGGCACGCTCTGGCGCTGGCGCACCTGGCGGCAGGCGGCTTCCTTCCTGTTCGGGCGGCGCGGCCTGGTGCGGCAGACCTTCGGTCCCTGGAAGCAGTACCTGCGGCGCGACTTCCACCCGAGCCAGCAGGACAGCAGCGCCTCGCAGCGCTGGCTGGCCGCGCACGCGCACCAGTTCGTGCCCGTGGGCCGCTGAGGGTCGCCGGCGCTGGCGCACAATCGGCGCCATGCAATTCCACTACATCGCCAACGAAGGCGTCCGTTCCGCATCCGGCCACACGCTGCCCGTCATCGATCCGTCCGACGGCCAACCTTTCGACGAACTGCAGCGCGGCAACGCCGAGGACATCGACCTCGCCGTGCAGGCCGCGCGCCGCTGCTACGACAAGGTCTGGAGCAAGCTCAGCGCGGCCGAGCGCGGCCGCCTGCTGATGCGCCTGTCGAACAAGGTCGCCGAGCACGCCGACGAACTGGCGGCGCTGGAGCAGCGCGATTGCGGCAAGCCGACCAAGCAGGCGCGCGCCGACGCCCTGGCGCTGGTGCGCTACTTCGAGTTCTATGCCGGCGCCTGCGACAAGCTGCACGGCGACACCATTCCCTACCTCGACGGCTACAGCGTGCTGACCTGGCGCGAGCCGCATGGCGTCACCGGCCACGTCATCCCCTGGAACTACCCGATGCAGATCTTCGGGCGCAGCGTCGGCGGCGCCTTGGCAGCAGGCAACGTGTGCGTGGTCAAGCCTTCCGAGGACGCCTGCCTGTCCCTGATCCGCGTGGCCCAGCTGGCGGCCGAGTGCGGCTTCCCGGCGGGCGCCATCAACATCGTCACCGGCCTGGGCCACGAGGTCGGCGACGTGCTGGCGCGGCACCCGGGCATCGACCACATCAGCTTCACCGGCAGCCCGCGCGTGGGCACGCTGATCCAGCAGGCCGCCGCCGAGCGGCACTGCCCGGTGACCCTGGAGCTGGGCGGCAAGAGCCCGCAGATCATCTTCGACGACGCCGACCTCGAGGCCGCCCTGCCCGCCGTGATCAACGCCATCGTGCAGAACGCCGGCCAGACCTGCTCGGCCGGCTCGCGGCTGCTGGTGCACCAGCCGCTGTACGAATCGCTGCTGGACCGCCTGGGCAACACCTTCTCCAACCTGCGGGTGGGCCCCGCGACGATGGACCTGGACGTGGGCCCGCTGATCCGCGCCAGCCAGCAGCAGCGCGTGTGGGACTTCCTGTCGGATGCCCAGCACGCCGGCATCCCCATGGTGGCCCAGGGCCAGATCGTCGAGGAGGCGCCGGAGACGGGCTACTACCAGGCCCCCACCCTGCTGCGAGACGTGCCGATCACCCATCGGCTCGCCCAGGAGGAGGTGTTCGGCCCGGTGCTGGCCGCCATGGCCTTCAAGGACGAGGACGAGGCCGTGGAACTGGCCAACTCGACCCACTTCGGGCTGGTGGCGGGGATCTGGACGCGCGACGGCGGCCGGCAGTTGCGCATGGCCCGGCGCGTCAAGAGCGGCCAGGTGTTCATCAACAACTACGGCGCCGGCGGTGGCGTCGAACTGCCCTTCGGCGGCGTCAAGTCCTCCGGCTACGGCCGCGAGAAGGGCTTCGAGGCGCTGTACGGCTTCACCACGCTCAAGACGGTGGCGATCCGGCACGGGTAATCGGCGGGCGGTCCCGCCATCCCTGGCCTCCGCTGACGCGCGACAGGAGTCGGGGAGTCCAGCAGCACGCTGTCGTTCACCCGCCGGCGGGGCTGCAGCGCTCGCCGCGGGAGGCCCTGGATTCCTGCCTTTTCAGGAATGACGGAGAAACCAGAGTCAACAATAGCGGATCAGAGGAAAACATATGCGAGTGAAAGACAAATCGATCATCGTCACCGGCGCCGGCCAGGGCATCGGCGAAGGCATTGCCCGGCGGCTGGCCGAGGAAGGCGCCCAGGTCATCGTCAATGACATCAACACGGCGCTGGGCGAGAAGGTCACGGCCGCGATCTGCGCCGCCGGCGGCCGCGCCTCGTTCTTCGCCGCCGACGTGACGAAATCGGCAGAAGTGAAGGCGCTGGTGCAGGCCGCGCTGGACCGCCACGGCAAGCTGGACGTGATGGTCAACAACGCCGGCTGGACGCACCGCAACCGCCCGGCGCTGGAGGTCAGCGAGGAGGAGTTCGACAAGGTCTATGCCATCAACATGAAGAGCATCTACCTGTCGACCATCCACGCCGTGCCGGCCTTCCGCGCCAACAAGGGTGGCAGCTTCATCAACATCGCCTCCACCGCCGGCATCCGGCCGCGTCCGGGGCTGGCCTGGTACAACGGCTCCAAGGGCGCCGTGATCACCACCAGCAAGTCGCTCGCCGCCGAGTTCGGCCCGGACAACATCCGCGTGAACTGCATCAACCCGGTGTTCAACCCCGACACCGGCCTGTCGGCCGAATTCGCGGGCGGCCCGGTGGACGAGGCCCGCCGCGCGAAATTCCTGGCGACCATCCCGCTCGGTCGCTTCTCCACCGCGCTGGACGTGGCCAATGCGGCGCTGTACCTGGCCAGCGACGAGGCGGCCTTCATCTCGGGCGTGTGCATCGAGGTGGACGGCGGCCGATGCGTGTGATCCCCCGCAAGCCGTAGGGCTGCCTGCTGCGGCAGAATCAGGCCGTGTCCGAACGTGCCATCCCCCAGGTCGACCCGCGCACGCCCGTCCTGCCGGCGCGAGTGCCGTCGATCCCGATCGTGGCCAGCGGCCGGCTGCAGGACACCTTCGCGCGGCCGCTGCGCGACCTGCGCATCAGCGTCACCGACCGCTGCAACTTCCGCTGCAGCTACTGCATGCCCAAGGAGGTGTTCGGCAAGGACTACCCCTACCTGCCGCATGCCTCCCTGCTGAGCTTCGAGGAGATCACCCGGCTGGCGCGGCTGTTCGTGGCGCACGGCGTGCACAAGATCCGGCTGACCGGCGGCGAGCCGCTGCTGCGCAAGAACATCGAGGTGCTGGTGGAGCAGCTCTCGCAACTGCGCACGGTCGAAGGCGAACCCGTGGAACTGGCCCTGACCACCAACGGTTCGGTGCTCGCGCGCAAGGCGCAGGCGCTGCGCGACGCCGGCCTGCGGCGGGTCACCGTCAGCCTCGACGGCCTGGACGACGCAGTGTTCCGCCGCATGAACGACGTGGATTTCCCGGTGGCCCAGGTGCTCGATGGCATAGCTGCGGCGCGGGCGGCCGGCCTGGATCCCATCAAGGTGAACATGGTGGTGCAGCGCGGCACCAACGAGCAGGAGATCCTGCCCATGGCCCGGCACTTCCGCGGCAGCGGCATCGTGCTGCGCTTCATCGAATACATGGACGTGGGCGCCACCAACGGCTGGCGAATGGACCAGGTCCTGCCCTCGGCCGAGGTCGTGAAGCTGCTGCAGCAGCATTTCCCGCTGCGGCCGCTCGACCCCACCGCGCCCGGCGAAACCGCCGAGCGCTGGGCCTACGAGGACGGCGCCGGCGAGATCGGCGTGATCAGCAGCGTCACCCGGGCCTTCTGCAGCAGCTGCAACCGGGCGCGGCTGTCCACCGAAGGCCGGCTGTACCTCTGCCTGTTCGCCGAACAGGGCTACGACCTGCGCGCGCTGCTGCGCGGCGGCGCGAGCGACGATGACATCGCCTCGGCGATCGGGCTGATCTGGCAGGGCCGCACCGACCGCTACTCGCAGCTGCGCGGCCAGCAGGCGCCGGACACCGGCGGCGGCCGGCGCCGGGTCGAGATGAGCTACATCGGCGGCTGATGGACGCGCAGCAGGTCACCGGCATCGTGCTGGCGGGCGGCCGCGGCTCCCGCATGGGCGGCGTCGACAAGGGCCTGCAGAACTTCAACGGCATGCCCTTGGCGCTGCACGCGCTGCTGCGCCTGCAGCCGCAGGTGGGTGAGTCCATGGTCAACGCCAACCGCAACCTGGCGGCCTACGAATCCTTCGGCGTGCCCGTCTGGCCCGACGCGCAGACCGACTACGCCGGCCCGCTGTCCGGCTTCCTCGCCGGCCTGGAGCAGTGCGGCACGCCCTGGCTGGCCACCGTGCCCTGCGACAGCCCGCTGTTCCCCACGGACCTGGTGCAGCGGCTGGGCGAGGCGGCCGAACGCGAGGACGCCGAGATCGCCATGGCCAGCGCACCCGAAGCGGACGGGCAGCAGCGCACCCAGCCGGTGTTCTGCCTCCTGCGCCGCGAACTGCTCGAGAGCCTGGTGCGCTTCACCCATGGCGGCGGCCGCAAGATCGACCAGTGGACGGGCCAGCACCGCACCGTGGTCGTTCCCTTCGGCCCGCCGCGCGACGACCCGCGCGCCTTCTTCAACGCCAACACGCTGGCCGAACTGCGCGCGCTGGAGCGCCCGTGAAGACGCTGGACCAGATCGCGGCCCGGTTGCAGGGCTACGACCCGCAGGCGCTGCCCGCCGCCGCGGTCAACGAGTTCCTCGCGCGCCTGGTGGAGCCCGTCGAGGACACGGAGGACGTCGCCATCGCCGATGCACTCGGCCGCGTGCTGGCGCAGGACGTGATCTCGCCGCTCAGCGTGCCGCCCCACGACAACTCGGCCATGGATGGCTATGCCTTCGACGGAGCCCAGTTGTCGCCGGATGCCGCCCTGACGCTGCAGGTGGTCGGCACGGCCCTGGCCGGCAGGGCCTGGCAGGGCCAGGTGGGCCCCGGCCAGTGCGTGAAGATCATGACCGGCGCCATCATGCCGGCGGGCCTGGACACCGTGGTGCCCCAGGAGTTCACCCGGCGGGCCGGCGAGCAGGCGATCGAAATCCCGGCCGGCGTACTGCGCCAAGGCGACAACCGGCGCCATGCCGGCGAGGACCTGATGGCCGGCCAGCCGGCGCTGCGCCAGGGCGAGCGCCTGGGCCCGGCGTCCTGCGGCTTGCTGGCCAGCCTCGGCTTGCCGCGCGTGCCCGTGTTCCGGCGCCTGCGCGTGGCCTACTTCTCTACCGGTGACGAGATCCTGAGCCTGGGCGAGGCGCCGCGCGAAGGCGCGGTCTACGACAGCAACCGCTACACGGTGCGCGGCCTGCTCGACCGGCTGGGTTGCGAAGTGATCGACATGGGCGTGGTACGGGACGAGCCCGCCCTGCTGGAGCAGGCCTTCCGCCGCGCCGCCTCCGATGCGGACGCCATCATCACCAGCGGCGGCGTCAGCGTGGGCGAGGCCGACTTCACCAAGGCCATGATGAAGCAGCTGGGCGACGTCGCGTTCTGGCGCATCGCCATGCGACCGGGCCGGCCCATGGCGGTGGGCCGCATCGGGAATTCCGTGCTGTTCGGCCTGCCCGGCAACCCCGTGGCCGTGATGGTCACCTTCCTCGCGTTCGTTCGCCCGGCTCTGCTGCAGATGATGGGCTGCCGCGACACGGCGCCGCCGCCCCTGCTCCGCGCCCGCAGCCAGGAGGCCATGCGCAAGAAGCCGGGCCGCACCGAGTACCAGCGCGGCATCGTCTCCACCACGCCCGACGGGCGACTGCAGGTGCGCACCACCGGCAACCAGGGGTCCGGCGTGCTGAGCTCCATGGTGCAGGCCAACGGCCTGATCGTGTTGCACCACGCCCAGGGCAGCGTGGCCGTCGGCGACGAAGTCGACGTGATGATGTTCGAGGGCGTCGTCTAGCCCTACGCGAACATCCGCCGCGCCTCGTCCGCCAGTTCCTGTCGCTTCATGACGAGCCGGGGCAGGTCCGGGTGCATGGGATCGATCTCGCGCAGCGCCCAGCCATAGAACGCCTGCGCGAACGTCAGGTGGATAAAGCGGAGGATCTTCATGGCAGCCATGGTGCGCGGCTACAGCAGAGCCATCCCGTCGGCGGCGCCCGGAACGCAGCGTCGGCGGCCGGCCGCACGCCGTGTCGGACGGCGGCGACGCGACGGCTGCGTGCAGCCCGCGCCGCGCGGCCGCCGCGGATCGGCTACTTGGCGATCAGGTCGCCGTGGTGCGCCGGCAGCTCGTCCTTGGCGACGGCCTTGTTGGCACCCGGCACCTTGGAGCGGGCGAACAGCGAGTACATGGTGGGCACCACGAACACGGTCAGCATCGTGCCCAGCGACATGCCCCCCACGATCACCCACCCGATCTGGGTGCGGCTCTCCGCGCCGGCCCCGGTCGACAGTGCCAGCGGCATCGCGCCCAGCACCATGGCGCCGGTCGTCATGAGGATGGGGCGCAGGCGCAGCGAGGCCGCCTCGACCACCGCATCCACCATGTCGCGGCCCTGCTGGCGCAGCTGGTTGGTGAATTCCACGATCAGGATGCCGTGCTTGGTGATCAGCCCCACCAGCGTGATCAGGCCGATCTGCGAATAGACGTTGAGCGATCCGCCGGACCACTTCAGCGCCAGCAGCGCGCCGATCATGGACAGGGGCACCGCCAGCATGATCACCAGTGGGTCGACGAAGCTCTCGAACTGCGCCGCCAGCACCAGGAAGATGAACAGCAGCGCCAGCACGAACACGATGCCCAGCGCGCCCTGCGAGTTGCGGTACTCGCGCGAGGTGCCGTTCAGGTCCGTGGTGTAGCCGGGCTTGAGCACCTTGGCGGCGGTCTGCTCCATGAACTGCAGCGCCTGGCCCAGCGAGTAGTCCGGCGACAGGTTGGCGGTGATGGTGGCCGAGCGGCGCTGGCCGAAGTGGTTCAGCTCGCGCGGGCTGACGCTCTCGCTGACCTTCACCAGTGCCGACAGCGGGATCATGGTGTCGCCACGCCCGCGCACGTAGATGCTGTCGATGTCCTCCGGCGTGGAGCGGCCGCTCGGGCGGTTCTGGATGATCACGTCGTACTGCTCGGCGTCGCGCTTGTAGCGGGTGACCTGGCGGCCGCCCAGCGTGGTCTCCAGCGCGCGGGCCACCACGTCCACGCTCACGCCCATGTCGGCGGCCTTGTCCCGGTCGACCTGGATGCGCAGCTCCGGCTTGTTCAGCCGCAGGTCCATGTCCACGCCCTGGATGCCCGGATTCTTCGCGATCTCGTCCAGCATCTGCCGACCCACCTGGGCCAGGTTCTCGTAGCTGTCGGAAGTCTGGATCACGAAATTGAGCGGCCGGTCGCGGAAGCCCTGCCCCAGCGAGGGCGGCGTCAGGATGAAGGCGTTGATGCCGGCCAGGCTGCCCACCTTGGGCTGCAGTTCGCGCGCGATCTCCAGCGTGGTGCGCTCGCGCTTCTCCCAGTCCACCGCGCGGTAGACCACGCTGCCCTGCGACACGGTGGGATTGCCCAGGCTGGCGAAGATGCGGTCGAACTCGGGGTAGTCCTGGCCCAGCTTCTCCAGCACCCGGGCGTAGCGGTCGGTGTACTCCATGGTGGAGCCGTCGGGCGCGTTGATGCTGGCCAGGATGGTGCCCCGGTCCTCCAGCGGCGACAGCTCGGACTTCATGGATGGCCACACCGCGGCGATCGCCAGCGCGCTGGCCAGCATGGCGCCGACCACGATCCAGCGCGCCTGCAGCAGCTTGCCCGCCGCACCGGCTGCGCGGGTGGTGAGCACCCAGCGCAGCACGCGCGCGTAGCCGTCGCACAGGGCCGTCAGCCAGCGCTCCATGCTGCGGTCGAACCAGTTCGGCTTCGGGTTGTGCCGCAGCAGCTTGGAGCACATCATGGGCGTGAGCGTGAGCGCCACGAAGCCCGACACCAGCACCGCGCCGGCCAGCGCCAGCGCGAACTCGATGAACAGGCGGCCGGTGCGCCCGGGCGTGAACGCCAGCGGCGCGTACACCGCCACCAGCGTCAGCGTCATGGTGATGACGGCGAAGCCGATCTCGCGCGCGCCCTTGATCGCGGCCGAGAACGGGTCCAGCCCCTCCTCGATGTGCCGGAAGATGTTCTCCAGCATCACGATGGCGTCGTCCACCACCAGGCCGATCGCCAGCACCAGCGCCAGCAGCGTCAGCGTGTTGATGGTGAAGCCGGCCAGCGCCATCATGCCGAAGGTGCCGATCAGGCTGACCGGGATGGTCACGATCGGGATGATCGAGGCGCGCACCGTGCGCAGGAAGACGAAGATCACCAGCGCCACCAGCAGCACGGCCTCGGCGATGGTGGTGTAGACGTTCTTCACCGAGCGGTCGATGAACAGCGAGTTGTCGTTGGCGACCTCGATGTCGATGCCCGGCGGCAGGTCCTGCTTGAGCTTGGGGATCATCTCCCGCACGCCCTGCGAAAGGGTCAGCGGGTTGGCGGTGGCCTGCCGGATCACGCCCGTGCCGATGGCCGAGCGGCCGTTCAGCCGCATGCCGCTGCGCTCGTCGGCCGGGGCTTCCTCCACCCGCGCGACGTCCCGGATCTTGACCGGGAAGCCGTTGACGTTGCGGACCACGATCTCGCCGAACTGGGCCGGCGTGACCAGGTCGGTCTGCGAGGTCACGCTGAACTCGCGCTGCTGCGACTCGATGCGGCCGGCGGGCACTTCCAGGTTGCTGCGCCGGACCGCGTCCTCGATGTCCTGGGTGGTCAGCCGGTAGCCGGCCAGCTTGTCGGGATCCAGCCAGACCCGCATGGCGTACTTGCGCTCGCCGTAGATGCGCACGTCGGCCACGCCGGTCACGGTCTGCAGGCGCGGCTTGATGATGCGGTTGACCAGGTCGTTGATCTGCAGCGGCGTGTAGGTGTCGCTGGTGAAGGCCAGCCACATCACCGGGAAGGCGTCGGCCTCGACCTTGGCGATCACCGGCTCGTCGATCGCCTGCGGCAGCTTGTTGCGCACCCGCGAGGTGCGGTCGCGCACCTCGGCGGCGGCGGCGTCGGCGTCCTTCTCGAGCCGGAAGCGCACCGAGATCTGGCTCTCCTCGGGGCGGCTGATCGAGGTGATGACGTCCACCGCGTCGATACCGGCGATGGAGTCCTCCAGCGGCTTGGTGACCTGCGATTCGATCACCTCGGCCGATGCGCCGGCGTACTTGACGCGCACGGTCACGACCGGCTCGTCGATCTTGGGGTACTCGCGCACGGCGAGGCGGTCGAAGCTGACGGCGCCGATCAGCACCACCAGCAGCGACAGCACGGTGGCGAAGACCGGCCGCCGGATCGCGATCTCGGGCAACAGCATGGCGCGCTCCTGGCTCGTTCGTCAGCGTGCGGGGGCCGCCAGGGCCACCCGGCAGGGATTGCCATCGGCCGGCGCCGCGGCAGCCTCGGCCTGCGGGGCCGGGCCACCAGCCGGCTTGCCGCCGACGGGGGTTCCGTTGGGTGCGGCGCTGCTAGCGCCGCCCTGCCCCGCCATGTCGACCACGCGCACCGCCATCCCGTCGCGCTGGATGCGCTGGTGGCCGGCGGTCACGATCAGGTCGCCCGGCTGCAGGCCTTCGACGATCTCCACCCGCCCCGGCTGGCGCAGGCCGATCTTCACCTCGACCCGCTGCGCGGTCTTGCTGTCCTGGTCGGGACCGTCGACCAGCCGGAACACGAACTGGTGGCCCCCCTGGGGCACCAGCGCCTCCTCCGGGACCACGCGGGCGTCGTTGCGTTCGCCGAACACGGTGGTGATGCGCGCGAACATGCCGGGGCGCAGCGCCAGCTGCCGGTTGTCGATGCAGCCGCGCACGCCGATGGAGCGGCCATCGGCATCCACCAGCGGGTCGATGGCTTGGATCACGGCCTCCCAGCGGCGGCCCGGCAGGGCATCGGTCTGCACGATGGCGGTCTGGCCGACCCGCAGCTTGGTCTGCAGGCGCTCGGGCAGGCGGAAGTCCACGTACAGCGCGTCCAGGTCTTCCAGGTTGACGATGTCGGCGCCGTCCTTGAGGTAGTCGCCGACGTTGACGCTGCGGATGCCGGCGATGCCGTCGAACGGCGCCACGATCCGCAGGCGGGCCGCGGTCGCCTCGGCCAGCGCCAGCTTGGCCTGCGCCACCTGCAGGTTGGCCGCGCTCTCGTCGACCTGCCGCTGGCTGATGAAGTTCTGCGCCACCAGCTCCTGGTTGCGCTTGTGGTTGGCCTGCGCGATGGACAGCTCGGCCCGGGCCTGCTGCACCTGGGCGCGCGGCAGCTGGTCGTCCAGTTGCACCAGCAGTTGCCCGCGCTGCACGCGCTGGCCGTCGCGGAAATTGAGCCGCGTCACGCGTCCGCTCACCTCGGGCCGCACGATCACGCTGCGGCGCGAGCGCAGGCTGCCCACCGCCTGGGCGTCGTCGGTCAGTCGCATCACCTCCACCCGGGAGACTTCCACCGCGGGGGCCCGACCGGCGGCACCCGTCGGCGCGGAAGCGGCGGCCTCCTGCGAAGGGGCGCCGGGTGCCTTGTGCTGATACCACCACGCAGCTGCCGATGCAGCCGCGATGCCGGCGACGGCGATCACCGTGTAGAGGGGCCTCGATGCCATGTACTGCTTTTTTCTGGGGGGATACGCCCGCGGGCGCGAACACGTCAATGTAGCAGCCGCGCTGGCTGCCGACATGAGCGCAACCCCGCGCCCGGCCGCAGCGCGGGCACAGCTTTACCGTGGCTTTACAGGGCGGCCCGGCGGGAACCCAGGGCCAGCTCGACGCCGCGGTTGGCCAGCGCATCCGCCCGCTCGTTGCCGGGGTCGCCGTTGTGGCCGCGCACCCAGCGCCAGTCGATGACGTGGCCGCTGTCCTGCACCAGCTGGTCGAGCTGCTGCCAGAGCTCGACGTTCTTGACCGGCGCCTTGCTGGCCGTGCGCCAGCCCTTGGCCTTCCAGCCCGGCAGCCATTCGGTCATGCCCTTGAGCACGTACTGGCTGTCCAGGTACAGCGTGACGTTGCAGGGCCGCTTCAGTGCCGAAAGGCCCTGGATCACGGCCATCAGTTCCATGCGGTTGTTGGTGGTGCTGCGCTCGCCGCCGAACAGCTCCTTCTCGGTGGCGCCGGACTGCAGCAGCACCCCCCAGCCACCCGGCCCGGGGTTGCCCTTGCAGGCGCCGTCGGTGTAGATCACGACCTGGTTCAAGAAATCTCCTGCTGCATCTCGGGCTGCGGGCGCCGGTTGGCCAGCGGCACCGGGGCGGTGGCGATGGACTTGGCCGGCTTCCAGAGCCGGCCGACCAGCTTCATGCCGCGCACCCGCTTGGTGGCGACCACGAAATAGACCGCCCCGAAGATCGGCCACCAGCGCTCGCCCACCGGGTCCATCCACTCGAACCGTTCCAGCCAGCGCTCGGTGGACAGGGCCGGCCGGTAGCAGCCGAAGCTGCCGGTCTCGACCTCGAAATTGAGCAGCCGCAGCCAGTCGCGCAGGCGCCGGTAGCCGATGAACTCGCCCGCGTCGGGCAAATACAGCTGGCCGAATCCGAGCCGCCGGTACAAATGCGCGCGCCGCTGGCGCAGGCCCCACAGGCTGGCCGGATTGAGGCAGGAAATCACGACCTTGCCTTCCGGCACCAGGACGCGTTCGACCTCGCGCAGCGTGGCGTGCGGGTCCAGATTGAGTTCCAGCGAGTGCGGCAGCACCACCAGGTCGAGGCTGTTGGCCTCGAACGGCAGGGCGGCATAGTCGGTGAGCAGCGAAGGGCGCCGCGTGCCGTCGTCCAGCGGGCGCAGGTGGCGCAGCCCCAGCCAGCGGTGCGGCATCCGGTTGGCGGCGAGCGCGTCGAGTTCCGGCAGCCCGAGCTGCAGCGCGTGGTAGCCGAAGATGTCGCTGACGGCGCGATCGAATTCGGCCCGCTCCCAGGCCAGCACGTGCCGGCCCGGCGGGGTCTCGAACCACTCGTGCATTCCTATAATCGCATCGCTCATGAAGTTGATTCCCCTGCCCGCCTTCCAGGACAACTATCTCTGGGTGTTGCACGACGGACATCGGGCGCTGGTGGTCGACCCGGGCGACGCGCAGCCGGTGGTCGATTTCCTCTCCCGCACCGGCCTGCAACTCGAGGCGATTCTAGTCACGCACCACCACCCCGACCACATCGGCGGGCTGGTGCCCTTGCGCGATGCCACGGGTGCCGCGGTCTTCGGGCCGGCGCGCGAAGCCATCCCGGGCCCGCTGCAGCGGCTGTCGCAGGGCGACAGCGCAACCGTGCTCGGCCTGCGCTTCCAGGTCATCGACGTGCCGGGCCACACCGCCGGCCACATCGCGTACTTCACCGACGATGACGACGGCGGCCCGCTGCTGTTCTGCGGCGACACGCTGTTCTCCGGCGGCTGCGGACGGCTGTTCGAAGGCACGCCGGCCCAGATGCTGGCCTCGCTGGATGCGCTGGCCGCGCTGCCCGATGCCACGCGGGTGTGCTGCGCACACGAGTACACCCTCTCCAACCTGCGCTTCGCCCGTGCCGTCGAGCCCGGCAACGAGGCGCTGGCCGCCTACCAGCGGCACTGCGAAGACCTTCGCGCACGCGGCGAGCCCACCCTGCCGGCGCTGCTGGGCGAGGAGAAGCGCATCAACCCCTTCCTGCGCAGCCGCGAGCCCGCCGTGGTCCGCTCCGCGCAGGCCTTCAATGGCACCACCGGGGATGACGTGGCCGTGTTCGCCGCCATCCGCCAGTGGAAGAACGAATTCCGATGAGAGTCCTGCTGCAGGCCGCCGGCCTGGCGATCACGCTCTGGCTGGCCGGCTGTGCAAGCACGCCGGGCGCCGACGCCCCCTCCTCCCGCGCGAGCGGCGCCGAAGAACCGACCACCGCTGCCACGGTGCCTGCCGGCCCTCCGGTGGTGCCCAGCGGGCCGCTCACGCCGATCACGACCGTCCACGCGACGTCGCTCAACGTCGTCCCCCTGCAGCCGCCGGCCGACCTGTGGGAGCGCATCCGCGCCGGCTTCGCCATCCCCGACATCGACTCGGACCTCGTGCGCCAGCACGAGCAGTGGTACGCCAGCCGGCCCGAGTACATGCAGCGCATGACGGACCGCTCGCGCAAGTACCTGTTCCACATCGTCGAGGAACTGGAGCGGCGCGGCATGCCCAGCGAGCTGGCGCTGCTGCCCTACATCGAGAGCGCCTTCAACCCGCAGGCGGTCTCCAGCGCGCGCGCCGCCGGCATGTGGCAGTTCATGCCGGCCACCGGGCGCGACTACGACCTGCGCCAGAACTTCTTCCGCGACGACCGCCGCAACGTGCTGGCGTCCACGCGCGCCGCGCTCGACTACCTGCAGCGCCTGTACGGCATGTTCGGCGACTGGCACCTGGCGCTGGCCGCCTACAACTGGGGCGAAGGCAGCGTGAGCCGCGCCATCGCCGCCAACAAGCGCCGCGGGCTGGGCACGCGCTACGTCGACCTGAAGATGCCGGCCGAGACGCGCAACTACGTGCCCAAGCTGCTGGCGGTCAAGAACATCATCTCCGACCCCGACAAGTTCCGCGCCGAGCTGCCGGTCATCGAGAACCACCCGTACTTCGACGTGGTGACGGTGGACCGCGACATCGACATCGAGCTGGCGGCCAAGCTGGCCGACGTGCAGCTGGCCGACTTCAAGGCCCTGAACCCGCAGCTCAACCGGCCGGTCATCCTGGCGGCGGGCACGCCGCAGATCCTGCTGCCCTGGGACAACGCCAAGGTGTTCACCCGCAACCTGGCCGAGTACAGCGAGGGCCGCTTCGCCAGCTGGACGGCATGGACCGTTCCCCGGACCATGAGCGTGGCCGAGGTCGCCCGGCGGGTGGACATGAGCGAGGCCGACCTGCGCAGCGTCAACACCATCCCGCCGCGCATGCTGATCAAGGCCGGCTCGGTGCTGGTGGTGCCGCGCCCGCCCAACATGCAGGACGACGTCGCCAGCCACGTGGCGGACAACGGCCAGCTGGCGCTGGCGCCCGAGGTGACCCTGCGCCGGCGCGTGGTCAGGGCCGGCAAGCGCGACTCGGTGGCCACCATCGCCCGGCGCTACCGCGTGACGGCTGCGCAGGTCGCCGACTGGAACGACGTGGCGACCGGCGCCCGCTTCAAGCCGGGGGAGAAGGTCGTGGTCTACGTGCCCGTCCGTGCCAAGGCGACCGCCTCCAAGCGCAGCGGGGTGAAGCCGGTCAGCACGCGCAAGAAGTCGGTCGCCAAGAAGCGGCGTCGCTGAGCCCGCGCTGCCCGCGGTGGCAGCTCTTCGAAGGCGCGAGGCCTCGGGTCGCAACGCGACCTTGCCCGCCGACTCCTGTATCGAACGTATGTGCTTGTGAACGCCGCGCGCGCGCAGCCGGCGGAACACATGAGCTTGGGCCCGGCGTGGCTTGCGACTCCGCGCTGCCTCGCCCTGCCGATGAGGCGCGGTCCCCCGGCGCCCAAACATACAAATTGACGGGCCCACGACGGCAGACGGTTTCTCACAATCCAGTCACGGAAGGTGAAACCACACATGCGATTTACCGAAACCAGCCTCCCCGGCGCGTTCATCATCGACATCGAGCCGCGAACGGACAACCGGGGGTTCTTCGCCCGGGCCTTCTGCCAGCGGGAGTTCGAGGAACATGGGCTCAAGCCGGTGATCGCCCAGGCCAACATTGCGTTCAACATCCAGCGAGGGACGCTGCGAGGCATGCATTTCCAGTTCCCGCCCTACGCGGAAACCAAGGTGGTCCGGGCCACCCGGGGCGCGATCCTCGACATCATCGTCGACCTGCGGCCGGAGAGCCCCACCTACCTGCGGTCCATCGCCGTCGAGCTGACCGCGGACAACCACCGGGCGCTCTACGTGCCCGAGCGGTTCGCCCACGGTTACCAGACCCTGGTGGACGACACCGAGACGAGCTACCAGGTCGGCGAGTTCTATGCCCCCGGCGTCGAGAGCGGGCTGTCGCCCTTCGATCCGGCGCTCCGGTTGGAATGGCCCTTGCCGGTGACCGAGATGTCGCCCAAGGACCGGGCGTGGACCGCGCTGGCCGAGGTCGGGGACACGGTGCGCCAGCGCATGACCCTTTCGTGAGAGGTGCACGATGATCATCGTCGACAACGCGCTTCAGAGGCTGGCGGCGCTGGACGCGCCGATCCGCGTGGGCATGGTGGGGGCCGGGTTCATGGCCCAGGGCCTGACCAACCAGATCGAGAACAGCGTGCCGGGAATGCGCATGGCCGCGATCTACAACCGCAGGCCCGAGCGAGCCCGGCACTGCTACGAGTATTCGGGCCGCACGCCCGTCATGGCCGGCAGCCAGTCGGCCTTCGATGCCGCGGTCGAGGCGCGCCAGGCGGTGGTCGCGGAGGATCCGTTCCTCATCACCCGCTCGCCGCACATCGACATCGTGGTGGACACGACCGGCTCGGTCGAGTTCGGCTCGCACGTCATCCTGGACGCCTTCAAGCACGGCAAGTCCGTGGTGCTGATGAATGCCGAGGTCGATGCGACCATAGGCCCCATCCTGCGCGTGTACGCGAAGCAGCACGGCCAGATCCTGTCGGCCTGCGACGGCGACGAACCCGGCGTCCAGATGAACCTGGTGCGCTGGGTGCGCGGGCTCGGGCTCAAGCCGCGGCTGGTGGGCAACGTCAAGGGCCTGCAGGACCCCTACCGCAACCCCACCACCCAGCAGGGCTGGGCCGAACGCTGGGGCCAGAACGCAGCCATGGTGACCTCCTTCGCGGACGGCTCCAAGATCAGCTTCGAGCAGGCCATAGTGGCCAACGCCACCGGCTTCGGCGTGCTGCAACGGGGCATGTCGCGCGGCCTGAAGTACGACGGCAGCATCATGGACATCGCCAAGCTGTACGACGTCGAGCAGCTGCGGGCCATGGGCGGCGCGATCGACTACACGGTGGGCCCCAGCCTCATCAAGGTGTTCGTGCTGGCCGAGCACGAGGACCCCAAGCAGCGGCACTACCTCAACCTCTACAAGATGGGCGAAGGGCCGCTCTACCCGTTCTGGACGCCCTACCACCTGGTCCATTTCGAGTGCCCCAACGCGATCGCGCGGGTGCACGTGTTCCAGGACGAACTCGCACCGCCGCTCGGCGGGCCGGTGGTGGAAGTCTGCGCGGTCGCCAAGCGCGACCTGAAGGCCGGGGAGACGCTCGACGAGTACGGCATGTACATGACGTACGGCGAGGCCGCCAATGCACGGGAGATGTGCGAGAACCGCTACCTGCCCGAAGGCCTGGTGCAGGGCTGCCGCCTCAAGCGCGACATTGGCCAAAACCAGGTGCTGACCTACGACGACGTCGAGCTGCCGCCCGACCGGCTGGCCGACCGCCTGCGCGCCGAGCAGTACGCCCACTTCATGGGCGAGACCTGGCTGGCCGACCTGCTGCAGGAGCGGCAGGCGCTTGCGGCCTGATGGGCCGGGCGCCCGCTCCTGCGCTGGTTCGGCGCGGGAGCGGGGCAAATGATCAATAGCGCCAGAACAGCCGCTCGTCGACCTGGCCCGTGGTCCTCAGGTACTTGATCTGCTTGAGGCGGGTGAAGGGCCGCGCGGCGAAGCCGTCGGCGTCCAGGCCGATGCGCTCGAACACATCGTGCAGCTGGCGGGCCCCCTTGGCCGCATCCCATGCACAGCGGAACGTGGGCAGCCGCTCGTGGATCTTGGCGAAGCTGACGCGGTAGCTGCGGTTGTCGCCACCCGAGGGGCCGAAGGACACCTCGCAGGCGGGATAGACGTCCGCGACGATCTTCGCGATCTCGCGCACCTGGTAGTTGTCGGCGTCGTGGCCCACGTTGAACACCTCGCCATGCACGGCGTCTGTCGGGGCCTCCAGCACGCAGGCGATCGCCTCGCAGATGTCCAGCACGTGCACCAGTGGGCGCCATGGCGTCCCGTCGCTGGTCATCACGATGCGCCCGGCGGTCGCCGCGATGCCGCACAGGTTGTTGAGGACGATGTCGAACCGCATTCGCGGCGAGGCCCCATAGGCGGTGGCGTTGCGCAGGAACGTGGGGGAGAACGTGGCCGAGGCCATCGCGCCCACGTCACGTTCCACCAGCGTCTTGCACTTGGCATAGGCCGTCTGCGGGTTGACCGGCGAACGCTCGGTCATGGGCTCGGCGCCGTCGGCGACGCCGTACACGCTGCACGACGAGGTGTAGACGAAGCGCCGCACGCCGGCGTCGCGGGCCAGCTGGGCCAGCCGCACCGAGGCCCGGTGGTTGATCCCGAAGGTCAGTTCCGGGTCGTTCTCGCCGAGCGGGTCGTTCGACAGCTCGGCCAGGTGCACGACGGCATCGATGCCCTGCAGGTCCGCGGCCTCGATCTCGCGGATGTCGCGGTTGACGGTGCGCGGGAAGCCGGGGACCAGCCCGCGGTCGCTGAACAGCCAGCCGTCGCGGTAGTAGCCGGTGTCCATGCCGACCACGTCGTGGCCTCGTGCCTGCAGCAGGGGGGCGAGCAGGCAGCCGATATAGCCTTCCACGCCGGTGACGAGCAATTTCATCGAAGGGGCCTCATGAGGAGCGGGTTGATGGATGCAGGCTCATACCCGGCGCAGCACGACCGGGCGCGCCGGACAGCATGAACTTGCGGCAGTAGAAGGCTTCGGCATACCGCGCGGCGCACTCGACGCCGCGCAGCCGCATGAGCGCGAGGAAGGTGTCCGGCGTGAGCCAGGCCTTGTTGCGCTCGCTCTGGAACGCCTCGCAGATCAGGGCGGCCTTGCGTTCGCAGACCTCCGGCTCCAGCGGCACGAAGCAGTTGGGTGTGCCCAGGTCGCCGTCGTACTTCGGGATCTCGTACTCGAGGATGAGGTGATGGCGCCAGGTGTTCCAGGTCAGGTCGCTGATGGTGCGGTGGTCCTGGTGGCGGTCGTCGCGGTGGTGCGTGAAGACGAGGTCGAAATCGGCCTCCTTCTTCAGCACCTCGAAGGCCTCCTTGATCTGGGCACCCTGGTAGGGGAAGTAGCCGTCGCGGAAGGCGTGCACCGTCACCTGCTGGGCGCCCGCCCCCTGCAGGAACGTCGCCGCGCTCGCACGTGCCTCGCGCTCGCGCTGCGGGTTGGAGGCGAAGACGACCCAGCGCACGTCCACGCCGGGCCGCAAGGCCAGCAGCTGCAGAACGGTGCCCCCGCAGCCGATCTCGATGTCGTCGCAGTGCGCGCCGAGGAACAGGACCCGCAGCGGCCTGGCCGGGTCCTGGAGCAGCGGCAGCGGCAGCATGGCCGGCTCAGTGCGCCGCGACTGCAGCCGGGGCCCCGGACCGCCAGATCTCCCACGGCGCCGTGCCGCTGGCGTACAGGCTCTCCAGCTGCTGCTTGTCCTTGTGGGTGTCCATGCTGGCCCAGAAGCCGTCGTAGACGTAGCCCACCAGCTGCTGCTCGCGTGCCAGCCGGCGGAAGGGCTCCTCGACCAGTTCCTCCCGGTCCTGCATGTACTCGAAGATCTCCTTGCGGAAGATGAAGAAGCCGCCGTTGATCCGCAGCCCGCCGTTGTTGATCGGCTGGATGTCCGAAACCAGGTGGGTGCCCTCCTGGAGCGACACGACGTGGTAGCTCAGGTTGGGGCGGACGCACAGGAAGCTGGCCACCCGCCCCTGCGCGTGGAAATCGTCCAGGTACCTGGGCAGCGACAGGTCGGTCAGCCCGTCGCTGTAGTTCGCCATGAACTCGTCCTCGCCTTCGAGGTACTTCTGGACGGCCTTGAGCCGCTGCCCGATGTTGGAGGAGACGCCGGTGTCGGCGAAGGTGATGCGCCAGTCCTCGATGTCCCGGCTCATCAGCTCCAGCTTCTTGCCACCGCCGGACAGCACGAAGTCATTGGAGACGCACTCGTTGTAGTCCAGGAAGTAGCTCTTGATCGCGTCCGCGCGGTGGCCGAGGCAGAGGATGAAGTCCTTGTGCCCGAAGTGGGCGTAGTACTTCATCACGTGCCACAGCAGCGGCCGCTGGCCGATCCGCACCAGGGGCTTGGGCAGGTTCTCGGCATCCCGGATGCGCATCCCCAGACCGCCACAAAACAGTACGACCTTCATGCCCGTTGCCCTGCCGATGTGCCGGC
This sequence comes from Ramlibacter sp., assembly GCF_035627355.1. Taxonomy (GTDB): domain Bacteria; phylum Pseudomonadota; class Gammaproteobacteria; order Burkholderiales; family Burkholderiaceae_C; genus Ramlibacter. The sequence goes on along the minus strand of NZ_DASPLW010000077.1, from coordinate 74,284 downwards.
GCACCCGCCCCATGCAGGTGCGAAACCGGATCGCAGTTTGCGGGCAGCCGAGATTGATCGGATTGCCGCTTGGCGGCCGTTTCAGTCCTTACGCTTTGCCACTGGAAGACCTCGCGGCCGTGACGCTAGAGCTTCTCGGTCTCGCCTGCCTTCGGCTGCCACTTCATGAGGCGCTTCTCGATGCGGCCGACCAGCCCATCCAGCACCAGCGCGAACGCCGTCAGCACCACGATGCCCGCGAACACCGTGTTGACGTCGAACGTCCCTTCGGCCTGCAGGATGAGGTAGCCGACGCCGCGCGCGGAGCCGAGGTACTCGCCCACCACCGCGCCGACGAAGGCCAGGCCGACGGAAGTGTGCAGGCTGGAGAACACCCAACTGGTGGCGCTGGGCAGGTACACGGTGCGCAGCAGCTGGCGCTGGTTGGCGCCCAGCATGCGGGCATTGGCCAGCACCACCGGGCTGACTTCGCGCACGCCCTGGTAGACGTTGAAGAAGACGATGAAGAACACCAGCGTCACGGCCAGTGCCACCTTGCTCCAGATGCCCAGCCCGAACCACAGGCCGAAGATGGGCGCCAGGATCACGCGCGGCATGGAGTTGGCCGCCTTCACGTAGGGGTCGAGGATGGCGCTGGCCGTCGGAGCCAGCGCCAGCCACAGCCCGAAGGCCAGCCCCAGCAGCGTGCCGATGCCGAAGGCCAGCACCGTCTCCAGCAGCGTGACCCCCAGGTGGATGTAGATGTCGGCCCGGCCTTCCAGCCCCTCGGGGAACAGCGCGTTGGCGGGCAGGCCGAAGGGCAGGAACCACGACCAGATGCGGCCCGCCACCTTGATCGGCTCGCCGATGAAGAAGGCGGTCTGCTCGTTGCGCGAGGCCAGTTGCCAGATGGCCAGCACCAGGACCAGCACGCCGACCTGCCAGCCACGCAGGTTCCGCTCGTTGGGGCGCAGGGTGGTCCACATGGTCATGCCGCCTTCTGCAGTTGTTGCGCGTAGCCCTTGAGCACTTCCTCGCGCAGCTCGCCCCAGATGCGCGCGTGCAGTTCCACGAAGCGCGGCTGGTTGCGCACTTCGGCCACGTCGCGCGGGCGCGGCAGGTCGATGGCGAACTCGCCGATCGGGCGTGTGGCCGGACCCGCGGACAGCACCACCACCCGGTCGCTCATCGCGATGGCCTCGTCGAGGTCGTGCGTGATGAACAGCACGGCCTTCTTCTTCGCGGCCCAGAGTTCCAGCACCTCGTTCTCCATCAGCTGGCGCGTCTGGATGTCCAGCGCCGAGAAGGGTTCGTCCATCAGGATGATGTCGGGGTCCAGCGCCAGCACCTGCGCCAGCGCGGTGCGCTTGCGCATGCCGCCCGAGAGCTGGTGCGGGTAGCGATCCTCGAAGCCGGCCAGGCCCACGCGCGCCAGCCAGGCCCGGGCCTGCTCGCGCGCGTCGGCGTCCGCCACGCCGCGGTACTGCAGGCCCAGCATCACGTTGTCGATCGCGCTGCGCCACGGCATCAGTGCCTCGGTCTGGAACATGTAGCCGGCGCGGCGGTTCAGCCCCACCAGCGGTTCGCCGAACACCCGCACTTCGCCCGACGAGGCCTGCAGCAGGCCGGCGCCCACGTTCAGCAGCGTGGACTTGCCGCAGCCGGTGGGTCCCACCACCGACACGAATTCGCCGGCGGCGATGCGCAAGGTGGTGCCGGCCACCGCGGTGTAGCGCTGGCCGGGATCGTCCTTGGACCGGAAGGTGACGGTGATGTCCTGCAGTTCGAGCGCGTGCGGCATGGGCGCAAGCCTACCAAACCGAAGAGCCAGGCCGGCCGAACGAATGCCGGGCGGAGCCCCAGAAAAAAGCCGGCCTGCCGGCCGGCCCTGAGGAGAGGCGGCGCGTCAAGCCTTGTACTTGTCCTTGGCGCGGCGCGCGAACTCGTTGGTGTAGGTCTTGGCCAGGTCGATGCTGTCGCTCTTGATCGTCGGCACGAAGCTGGAGAGCGCCCGCAGCGCCGTGCGCGCGCCCTCGTCGGGCAGCACGCCGTCCAGCGAGATGGCCTCACGCACCTTGTTGAAGGAGGCCAGGTACAGCGCGCGGTCGCCCAGCAGGTAGGCGTCGGGCACCGTCTTGATGATGTCGCTGGGGCCGGCCGTCTGCAGCCACTTGAGGGCGTGCACCACCGCATTGGCCAGCGCCTGGCAGGTGTTGGGGTTCTTCTGCACGAACTCGGCGTGCGTGTAGAAGCAGGCCGCGGGCATGGGGCCGCCGAAGACTTCCTGCGTGCCCTTGAGCGTGCGCGTGTCGCTGATGATCTTCACGTCGCCCTTCTGCTCCAGCATGGTCATCACCGGGTCGGTGTTGCTCATGGCGTCGATCTGGCCCGAGCGCAGCGCGGTCAGCGCGCCGGCCGAGGTGCCCACGCCGACGAAGCTGACGTCGGATGCCTTGAGGCCGGCACGCGAGAGCACCAGGTTGGCCACCATGTTGGTGGACGAACCGGGCGCCGACACGCCGATCTTCTTGCCGCGCAGGTCGGCCACGGACTTGTAGCCGGGCATCGCCTTGGTCGACACGCCCACGGCGATCTGGGGCGCGCGCCCCATCAGCACGATGGACTGGATGAACTGGTTCTTGCTTTGCAGGTTGATGGTGTGCTCGTAGGCGCCGCTGACCACGTCGGCGGAGCCCCCCATCAGCGCCTGCAGCGAGCGCGAGCCGCCGGCGAAGTCGGAGATCTCGACGTCCAGGCCCTCGGCCTTGAAGTAGCCGAGCTGCTCGGCGATGGTAAGCGGCAGGTAGTAGAAGGCCGCCTTGCCGCCCACGGCGATGGCGACCTTGGGCTTCTCGAGCCGGTTCTGCGCCCGTAGGGCGGGGGCCGCCAGCACGGCGGCGGTGGCGGTGGCCGCCAGGGTGAAACCGCGGCGGGTGATGGTGTTCTTCATTGACGTCGAGCCTCTCTGATTCAGCTCGGGCAAGGGTAGCCAGCGCCCCTGCCAACCGCATCCGGAACATCCCGTGCGGGTTTCCACGTAAACGCCGGCGCAGCGCGACGAGCCCTGCGTTTTTCGGTGCCGGCAGCAGGTCTTTCGCGCTACCGCAGCGCCGAGAACAGGATTGCGAGGTTCACAAGGAAAGCGGCGGCCCAGATGGCCGATCGCACCGTCGGCAAGCCGGCCACGTACATGGCGATGTAGATGGCCCGCAGCGTGACGAACAGCACAGCCAGGATGTCGATGCGCGTCTGCGGCGCGCCGAGCTGGTGCGCGATGATCACCGCGCCGATGAACAGCGGCAGCGCCTCGAAGCTGTTCGCCTGCGCGGCATTGGCGCGGGCGCGCCAGTCGGTCTGCCGCGCGAGCCAGCCGCGCGGATCGCGGTTGTCGAAACCGCCCTGGCTGCGCGGCTTGCCGAAACCGCCCGCCTTCGCCAGGTAGGCGCACGCATAGGGCAGCAGCGCGGCGACCAGCACGCACCAGTAGGCCACGGTGAATCGGCCCATCGCTCTTCTCCTCTTCCGTTCTTCAGGCGGCGTAGCCGTATGCGGCCACCGCCATATGCGGGTGGGCCATCTACCGGCGGTCCACTAGCGCGTGCGCGATGGTGCCCAGGTCCACGTATTCGAGTTCGCTGCCGGCCGGCACGCCCCGCGCCAGCCGCGTGACCGTCAGTCCGCGCTGCTTGAGCGCCTCGCCGATCACGTGCGCGGTGGCCTCGCCCTCGGCCGTGAAGTTGGTGGCCAGGATCACCTCCTGCACCACGCCGTCGGTAGCGCGCTCGAACAGCTTGCCCAGGCCGATGTCGCGCGGGCCGATGCCGTCGAGCGGGCTGAGCTTGCCCATCAGCACGAAGTAGCGCCCGCGGTAGGCGGCCGTGCGCTCCACCGCGGCCTGGTCGGCCGGGGTCTCCACCACGCACAGCTTGCCGGCGTCGCGCTGCGGGTCGCGGCAGGTGGGGCAGACCTCGTCCTCGGTGAAGGTGTGGCACAGGCTGCAGTGGCGCACCCGGGCCACCGCCTGGCTGAGGGCCTGCGCCAGCAGCTGTGCACCTTCGCGGTCATGCTGCAGCAGGTGGTAGGCCATGCGCGAGGCGGACTTCACGCCCACGCCGGGCAGCCGGCGCAGGGATTCGATCAGGGCGTTGAGCGAGGCGTCGGCCACCCTAGAACGGGAGCTTCATCCCGCCCGGCAGGCCCGGCATGCCCGCGGTGATCTTCGCCATCTTTTCCTGCGAAGTCTCCTCGGCCTTGCGCACGGCGGCATTGAACGCGGCCGCGACCAGGTCCTCGAGCATGTCCTTGTCGTCGGCCAGCAGGCTGGGATCGATCTCCACCCGCTTCACGTCGTGCTTGCAGGTCATCGTCACCTTGACCAGGCCCGCGCCGGACTCGCCCGTCACCTCGATGGTGGCGAGCTCCTCCTGCGCCTTCTTCAGGTTGTCCTGCATGGCCTGCGCCTGCTTCATCAGGCCGGCGAGTTGTCCCTTGTTGAACATGTGCTTCCTCTTGCGGCACGGCGCCGCATGCAATGGGTGGATTGTGCCCGTCAGCTGGTCCGGATGCCGCCCGGCGCGATCTTCGCGCCGAGGTCGCGCACGAGCTGCTGCACGAAGGGATCGTCCTGGACGGTCTGCTCGGCCTGCCGCTGGCGTTCGGCCGCCGCGGCGGCATTGCGACGCGCCGGGCTGTCGGAAACCGCGCCGATCTCGACGCCGAGCGTCACCTCGTGGCCGGCCGCGCGCAGCGCCGCCTGCAGCCGCTCGCGCGAGTTGCCCTGGTTGAGCGACTCGCGCTCCACCCGCAGCAGCCAATGGCCTTCGTCCCGCGCCAGCAGCTGGGACTGCAGCGCGAGTTCGCGCACCAGGGCGCCGATCGCATCGGCGGCCACCAGCTGCTGCACGGTGGCGTACCAGAAGTCGCCGTCCTCGCTGGGCGAGTAGGTGCTGGCGGGAACCGCCGCCTCGCGCACGGACTCCGGCTGCAGCCGCACCGGCATGCCCATGACTTGGGCGCCGGGCACAGCCCGCTCGGCCACGGGCCGCTGGGGCACGCGCGTGGGCGGTTCGACGACGGGCAGCACGTGGCCCGGCGGCGCAGTGGATTCGGGAGCGGCTGCCCGCGCGGGTGCGGGTGCGGGTGCGGGTGCGGGTATAGGCGAAGCGGCAGGCGCAACGACCGGTTGGGGGGCGGCCCTGGCGGCCGACGGCGGCGTCGCAGCAACTGCCCGCGCCGCTTCCACCGGAACGGCGCCCCCGTTCCCGCTTGCCGCCCTCGCCTCAGGCGGCGACGAGGCTGCGTTCAGAGTTTTTTTTTCCGCCGTGGCCGTGGCCGCCGCCGCGCCGGGCTTGAAGGCCAGCAGGCGCAGCAGGACCATGGTCAGGCCGGCGTACTCGTCCGGTGCCAGTCCCAGCTCGGCCCGGCCGTGCAGGCACATCGTGTAGAGCAGCTGCGTCTCGTCGGCCGGCATCAGCGCCGCCAAGCGTGCGATCTCAACCTGGTCGGGATCGTTGGCATCGCCGGCATCCGGCACTGCCTGCACGACGGCCATGCGTTGCAGCACCGCGGCCATCTCCTCCAGCGCCCCCGCCGCGGACAGCCCGTGGGTGCGCAGCGCTTCCGAGATCTCGAGCACCTCGCGCGCGGCGGCCGACGCCAGCGCCTCGACCAGCCGGAAGACGTGGGAGCGGTCCACGCTGCCAAGCATGCGGCGCACCGCGTCCTCCTGCAGCGTGCCTTCGCCAAACGCGATTGCCTGGTCGGTGAGCGACAGCGCATCGCGCATGGAGCCGCGCGCCGCCCGCGCCAGCAGGCGCAGGGCCTGCGGCTGCGCCGGCACGCCTTCGGCCGCCAGCACGCGCTCGAGGTGCTCCTGCACCGTCTCGGGCGCCATCGGCCGCAGGTTGAACTGCAGGCAGCGCGAGAGCACCGTGACCGGCACCTTCTGCGGGTCGGTGGTGGCCAGCACGAACTTGAGGTACTCGGGCGGCTCCTCCAGGGTCTTGAGCATGGCGTTGAACGCATGCCCGGTGAGCATGTGCACCTCGTCGATCATGAAGACCTTGAAGCGGCCCTGCACCGGCTTGTAGACGGCCTGTTCGAGTAGCGACTGCACCTCGTCGACCCCGCGGTTGGACGCCGCATCCAGCTCGGTGTAGTCGACGAAGCGGCCGGCGTCGATATCGGTGCACGCCTGGCACACGCCGCACGGCGTGGCCGTGATGCCGCCGGAACCGTCGGGGCCCTGGCAGTTGAGCGACTTGGCCAGGATGCGCGACACCGTGGTCTTGCCCACGCCCCGCGTGCCGGTGAACAGGTAGGCATGGTGCAGCCGCTGCTGCACCAGCGCGTTGGAGAGCGCCTGCACCACGTGCTCCTGGCCGACCATCTCGCCGAAGGTCTTCGGCCGGTACTTGCGGGCGAGCACGAGGTAGGACATCGCGGCGATTCTAAGGGTGGGGTCACGGCGCTCCACGACGCTGTCGGACCCTGCGCTCGCCTACAATCACCAGTGACGGGCCTCCCCGCATGGTGAAGCGGCCAACCGGGTCAGGTGGGGAACCAAGCAGCCCTAACTGCGGAGCCAGTGCCGGGGGTAAGGCTCGTCACCCTCCCCTTCCTTTTCCCCGATCGTCCGGCCATCACGGACCGGGCCTCGCTATCGGCTCGATATGGCCTGCGGGCCACGGCGAGAGGGGACAAGGCCTTTCTGCCAGAATCGTGCTCAACCCAGGCCTCGTACCCAAGAAAGGAATTCCCATGGCCAGCGACCTCATCAAGCACGTTTCCGACGCCAGCTTCGAAGCCGACGTCCTGAAGGCCGGCAAGCCTGTGCTGGTGGACTACTGGGCCGAGTGGTGCGGCCCGTGCAAGATGATCGCGCCCATCCTGGACGAGGTCTCCGCCGACTACCAGGACAAGCTGCAGATCGCCAAGATGAACGTGGACGAGAACCGCGACATCCCGGCCAAGTTCGGCATCCGCGGCATCCCCACGCTGATGCTGTTCAAGGACGGCCAGCTCGCCGCCACCAAGGTCGGCGCCCTGAGCAAGGCGCAGCTGAAGGCGTTCCTGGACCAGCAGCTCGGCTGACCCCTGCCTCTCCCCGCGGCCGCCGGGCCGCCCTCCCCCGGCCTGCTTTTCCTGCCCCTATAATTTCTTCGCTGACCCGCCGCAATGCCGGCGGCGGCTCCCCAGAGTTCCCGGTCTGCAAGGCGCCTTCCGCCTTGGCGAAAGACCCTCCCCCACAACACCGAATACAGCGCCCCGCCGGGGTGCACCCACCGCAGCCGCAGCCATGCATCTGAACGAACTCAAGGCGCTCCACGTCTCCGAAGTCCTCAAGCAAGCCGAAGAACTCGAGATCGAGAACACCGGCCGCATGCGCAAGCAGGAACTGATGTTCGCGATCATCAAGAAGCGCGCGCGGGCCGGCGAGCAGGTGTTCGCCGACGGGGTGCTGGAGATCCTGCCCGACGGCTTCGGCTTCCTGCGCAGCCCGGACACCAGCTACACGGCCAGCACCGACGACATCTACATCTCGCCCTCGCAGGTGCGCCGCTTCAACCTGCACACCGGCGACATGATCGAGGGCGAGGTGCGCACGCCCAAGGACGGCGAGCGCTACTTCGCGCTGACCAAGCTGGACAAGGTCAACGACGGCCCGCCCGAGCAGAACAAGCACAAGGTGATGTTCGAGGCCCTGACGCCGCTGTTCCCCAAGGAGCAGATGAAGCTCGAGCGCGAGAACTTCAAGGGCGACGAGAACATCACCGCCCGCATCATCGACATCATCGCGCCGATCGGGAAAGGCCAGCGCGCGCTGCTCGTGGCCCCGCCCAAGAGCGGCAAGACGGTGATGATGCAGCACATCGCGCACGCGATCGCGGCGAACTATCCCAAGAGCCACATGATGGTGTTGCTGGTGGACGAGCGCCCCGAGGAAGTCACCGAGATGCAGCGCTCGGTCCAGGGCGAGGTGATCGCCTCCACCTTCGACGAACCGGCCGCGCGCCACGTGCACGTGGCCGAGATGGTGATCGAGCGCGCCAAGCGCCTGGTGGAACTCAAGCGCGACGTGGTGATCCTGCTGGACTCGATCACCCGGCTGGCCCGCGCCTACAACAACGTGGTGCCCTCGTCGGGCAAGGTGCTCACCGGCGGCGTGGACGCCAACGCCCTGCAGCGGCCCAAGCGCTTCCTGGGCGCGGCGCGCAACGTGGAGGAAGGCGGCTCGCTGACCATCATCGCCACCGCGCTGATCGACACCGGCTCGCGCATGGACGAGGTGATCTTCGAGGAGTTCAAGGGCACCGGCAACTGCGAGATCCACCTGGACCGCCGCCTGTACGAGAAGCGCGTGTTCCCCTCGATCCAGCTTAATCGCTCCGGCACCCGCCGCGAGGAACTGCTGCTGGCCCCCGAGATCCTGCAGAAGACCCGCATCCTGCGCCAGTTCATGTACAACATGGACGAGATCGAGGCGATGGAAATGGTGCTCAAGTCGATGAAGGCCACCAAGACCAACGTGGAGTTCTTCGACATGATGCGCCGGGGCGGCTGAGCGCGCGGAATCCGCTGGCGCCAGCAGCCCGTCCCATTGCCGGCCGGGCCGACGCACATCCCGGCCCGCCGCTATAATGGCGGGCTTACCTGCGGAAAGTAGGCTGGACGTCCCGGCCCGGCTCCCGCACCCGAAACAAGGAATTCGCCATGGCCAAGGAAGGCATCCACCCGAACTACCGCGAAGTGCTCTTCGTGGACCTGTCCAACGGTTTCAAGTTCGTCACGCGCTCGTGCGTGGCGACCCGCGAGACGGGCAAGGCCGACGACGGCCGCGAACTGCCGCTCTTCAAGCTGGACACGTCCAGCGAGTCGCACCCCTTCTACACCGGCACCCAGAAGTCGGTGGACAACATGGGCGGCCGGGTCGAGAGGTTCCGCAACCGCTTCGGCAAGACGGCCGCCCGCTAAGGCGACGCCGTCCGCAGGGGGCAGCACGGGAGACCGCGCTGCCCTTTTTCTTGCCCGGACGGTACATGGCACACTCGCCCGCGTGAACCAGCCGACCCCCGCCATCGTCGCCCAGAGCGCCGTGCGGCGGCTGCCGCGGCTTGCACTGCTGCTGTTCTGTGCCGCGTACGTGGTCCCCGGCTTCGTCGGCCGTGCGCCCTGGAAGAGCGCGGACGTCACGGCCTTCGGCTACATGCTCGAGCTCGCCAGCGGTCGCAGCGCCTGGCTGTCGCCGACGCTGCTGGGCCAGCCGCCCGAGTTCGATGCCCTGCTGCCCTACTGGCTGGGCGCCTGGGCGATCAAGCTGTCCCCGTCCTGGATCCCGGCGGATTTCGCGGTCCGCCTGCCGTTTGCCGCCCTGCTGGTGCTCACGCTGGCGGCCACCTGGTACGGCATCTATTTCCTGGCCCGCACGCCGCGCGCCCAGCCGGTGCCGTTCGCCTTCGGCGGCGAGGCCCAGCCCAGGGACTACGCGCGGGCCATCGCCGACGGCGGCCTGCTCGCACTGATCGCCTGCCTGGGGCTGGCCCAGCTGTCGCACGAGACCACGCCGGCCCTGGCGCAGCTCGGCTGTACGGCGCTGGCCTTCTTCGGCGTCGCCGCGCTGCCCTACCGCACCGCCAGCCCCTTGGTGGCGATCGTCGTCGGGCTGGCCGGACTGGCCCTGAGCGGGGCGCCCAGCACGGCGGTCCTGCTGGGTACCGGGGGCGCGCTGATCACGGTGCTGGATTCGCCCGACGACGAGCGCCTGCGCCGGCGCCGCTGGCTGTGGGCCGGCCTGCTGCTGGCGACCACCTTGGTCGTGGCCTGGATGGCCGGCGTGCTGGACCTATGGCGCTGGCGCATCCCCGATCCGGCCGACCGGAGTTGGCGCCCCGCGGCCCGCCTGCTGGTGTGGTTCACCTGGCCGGCCGGGCCGCTGGCCGCGTGGACGGTGTGGCGCTGGCGCCGCCAGCTCTCGGCCCGGCATGTGGCCCTGCCCCTGTGGTTCGCGCTGGTCGCCATCGCCTCCACCCTGCTGACGCACGCGTCCGACCGCTCGCTGCTGCTGGGACTGCCAGCGTTGGCGACCCTGGCCGTGTTCGCGTTGCCGACGCTGCGCCGCACGGTGGCGTCGCTGATCGACTGGTTCACCCTGCTGTTCTTCACCGGCTGCGCCGTCGTGATCTGGGTGGTGTGGATCTCGCTGCACACCGGCATCCCGGCCAAGCCGGCTGCCAACGTCGCCAAGCTGGCCTCGGGCTTCGAACCGAGCTTCTCGCTGCTCGCCTTCCTCGCGGCGCTGGCCGGCACGGTCGCGTGGGGCTGGCTGGTCCGCTGGCGCGCCGGCCGCAACCGCGCGGCGATCTGGAAGAGCCTGGTGCTGCCGGCCGGCGGCGCCGCGCTGTGCTGGCTGCTGTTGATGACGCTATGGCTGCCGGTGCTCGACTACGCCCGCAGCTACACGGCGGTGGTGCGCGGCGTCACGCAGGCCATGGACCACCCGGGCTGCGTGGAGGTGTTCGGCCTCACGCGCGGGCAGTCCGCGGCCCTGGGCTACCACGGCCAGCTGTCGCTGCGGCCCGCGGCCTGGCAGCCCCAGTGCCCCTGGCTGGTGATGGGCTCGGACTACCAGCCCGCCGCCGGCGTGGCGCTGGACATGAAGCAGTGGCGGCTGGTCGCCACCGTGCGCCGCCCCACCGACGCCGAGGACAACGTCCTGCTCTACGAGCGGCAGTCGCGGGTCGACTGATGTCCGAGCGCGGCATCATCGCCCGCCATGCGGGCACCGTGCTGGTGGGCCAGCTCGCCACCATGGCCTTCGGCGTGGCCGACACCCTGATCGCCGGACGCTATGCGCCCGAGGCACTGGCCACGCTGTCGGTGGGTTCGGCGGTCTACATCAGCATCTTCGTCGCGCTGCAGGCCATGGTGCAGGCGCAGCTGCCGGTCTGGGCGGAGTTGCGCGGGGCCGGTCGGGGCCCGGAGGTGGGCCGCTCGGTGCGGCAGGCCGTGTGGTTGTGCCTCGTCGCGATGGTGGTGGGGATGGCGGCGCTGCTGTTCCCGGACCCGCTGCTGCGATGGGCGCAGGTGCCGCCGCACTTGGAGCGGCAGGTGCTGGAGTACCTGGCCGTGCTGGCCCTGTCGCTGCCCCCGGCGCTGCTGTTCCGCGCCTATTCCACGCTGAACCAGGCGCTGGGCCGGCCGGTGATGGTGACCTGGCTGCAGGCGGCCTCGCTGCTGGTGAAGGTGCCCTTGTCGATCTGGTTCACCTTCGGCGGCGCCGGCGTGCCGGCCATGGGCCTGGCCGGCTGCGCCTGGGCGACGGTTGCCGTCAACTGGCTGCTGCTCGCGCTGGCGGCCTGGACCCTGCGCACGCATTCGCTGTACGAGCCCTACCGCATCTGGCGGGCCGTGGAACGGCCCGACTGGAACGTGCAGCGCGCCTTCGCCCGCCTGGGCGTGCCGACAGCGCTGGCGGTGATGGTGGAGGTGACCTCGTTCACGCTGATGGCGCTGTTCATCGCCCGGCAGGGGACGGTGGCGGCGGCCAGCCACCAGATCGCCAGCAACCTCACCGCGGTGCTCTACATGGTGCCGCTGTCGCTCGGGCTGGCCACCAGCGCCCGGGTCAGCTACTGGCTGGGCGCGGGCGACGACCGCCGCGCCCGCGAGACCCTGCGCACCGGCCTGCGCATCACGCTGCTGCTGGCCTGCACGAGCGCCGCCCTGATCGCGCTGTCACGCGACGGCCTCGCGCGGCTGTACGCCGGCGACAACCCGCGCGTGGTGGCGCTGGCGGCCGGCCTGCTGTTGTGGGTCGCCCTGTACCACATCGCCGACGCCACCCAGGCGCTGTGCGTGTTCCTGCTGCGCAGCTACGGCGTAGCCACCCGCCCGCTGGTGGTCTATTGCGTGCTGCTGTGGGGCGTGGGGCTGGGCGGCGGCTACCTGCTGGCCTACCGCGGGCTCGGCCCTTGGCCGCCCCTGCAGACGCCTGCCGCGTTCTGGGGCGCGGGCGGCATCGCCCTGGCCCTCACCGCGGCGGCGTTCACGGCGTTGCTGTGGCGCGTGGTGCGCTCGCACCGCCCGGTGCGGGCGTGACGCGCCGCACGCGCGCCGCGGGCAGCACGATGGCGAAGGTCGACCCGGCGCCGGGTCGGCTGTCGATGCGCAGCTCCGCGCCATGGCGCTGCGCCACGTGCTTGACGATGGCCAGCCCCAGCCCGGTGCCGCCGGTCTCGCGCGAGCGGCTGCGATCCACGCGGTAGAAGCGCTCGGTCAGCCGCGGCAGGTGCTCGGGCGGGATGCCGGGCCCGGTGTCGCGCACCGAGAACTCGGCGCGGCCATCCGGCAGCCACTGCCAGCGCACGTCGATGCGGCCGCCCACGGGCGTGTAGCGCACCGCATTGCTGGCCAGGTTGGACATGGCGCTGAGCAACTCCGGCGCGGAGCCGGCCACTTCCATCCCTGCACCCGGGTCGAAGGCGAGTTCGTGCGAGTCCTTGCCCACCACGGCCGAGAGCGAGCGCGTGTCCTGCTCGCATTGCGCCATTAGCGCCTCGACCGCGGTCCACTCCGCCGTGTCCGGCGGGGGGCTGCCCTCCAGCCGAGACAGGGTGAGCAGGTCGTTGACCAGCGACTGCATGCGGTGGGCCTGCTGCGCCATCAGCCCGAGGTAGCGGGCGCGGTCGGCTTCGCCCAGCGGGAGCTGCTGCAAGGTCTCGATGAAGCCGGCGAGCACCGTCAGCGGGGTGCGGACCTCGTGCGAGACGTTGGCGACGAAATCGCGCCGCATCGCATCGGCCTGCTCGATCGCCGTGACGTCGCGCGCCAGCAGCAGCTTGCGCCCCTGGCCATACGGGTGCAGCTGCAGGGACAGGCGCACCGGCCGGCCGGGCGAACTGTCGCGGGCGGTGATCACCACGTCGCGGCCGTAGGCGCCGGCCGCGTGGTAGTCGGCGAAGGCCGGATCGCGCAGCAGGTTGCCCACGTGCTGCAGCAGGTCGCGTTCCGGATCGATGCCCAGTTGCGCCGCCGCGGTCTGGTTGCACCACTCGATGCGGCCCTCGGCATCGAGCAGGATCACGCCATTGGGCGAGGCCTGGATGGCCGACAGGAAGGCCTGCAGGCGCTCGCCGGACTCCTGCGCCGTGCGCTCGCGCTGGCGCAGGGCACGGCGCAGGCGGTCCCCGATCTCGGTCCACAGGCCACCGGTTCGCGGCGGGTCGCCCTCGGCGCCGTCGCGCAGCCACCGCAGCAGGCGCATGCCCCGCACCAGGTCCAGCAGCCACCACGCCAGGCTTCCCGCGAGCGCGCCCACCAGGGCGCCCCGCTCGCCGGACAGCCAGCCGCCCAACGCCGCGCCCACGGCCTGGCACAGCACGAACGCAAGGGGGCGGCCCGTCATGGGAGGTACGGTTCAGTCGTCGCGCGGGACGGGTACTGGTTGCGCGGCAAAGCGATAGCCCGCGCCCCGCACGGTTTCCACCATCGCCCCGGCGGCGCCCAGCGCTTCGCGCAAGCGCTTCACATGGACATCGACCGTGCGCTCCTCGATGAACACGTGGTCGCCCCAGACCTTGTCCAGCAGTTGCGAGCGGCTGTGCACCCGCTCCGGATGCCGCATCAGGTAGTTCAGGAGCCGGAACTCGGTCGGCCCCAGCTTGAGCGGCTCGCCGCGCCAGCGCGCCCGGTGCGCCTGCGGGTCCAGCGACAGCTCGCCGATCTGCAGGGCCTGCCCGTCCTGCTCGGGCGCGCGGCGGCGCAGCACCGCGCGGATGCGCGCCAGCAGCTCCTGGGTGGAGAACGGCTTGGTGATGTAGTCGTCGGCGCCGGCATCCAGCCCGGCCACCTTGTCCGGCTCGTCGCCGCGCGCGGTCAGCATCAGGATAGGGATGGCGCGCGTGCGCTCGCTGGCGCGCCACTTGCGGGCCAGCGCCAGGCCGCTCTGGCCGGGCAGCATCCAGTCCAGCAGGATGGCGTCGGGCAGCACCGCGTCCAGCTCGCGCTGGGCCTCCTCGGCGTCGCCGGCACAGACCGGCTGGAAGCCGCCGTGGCGCAGGTTCACCGCCACCAGCTCGGCGATGGCCGGCTCGTCCTCGACCACCAGGACACGCGGTTGCAGCTTCATCGGCCCTCCTGCCGCAGCGCGGACTCCACCTCGGCCATGGACGCATGGCGCACGTCGGCCCCCATGACCACGTAGATGATGAACTCGGCGATGTTCTTGGCGTGGTCGCCGATGCGCTCGATGGCCTTGGCCAGGAACAGCAGGTCCAGGCTGGCCGAGATGGTGCGCGGGTCTTCCATCATGTAGGTGATCAGCTTGCGCACGAAGCCGTCGAACTCCTGGTCGATCTGGTCGTCGGCCTTGAGGATGGCCAGCGCCGCCTCGGTGTCCAGCCGGGCGAAGGCGTCCAGCGCGCGGCGCAGCAGCTCGGAAGCGAGGTCGGCCGCCAGCCGCAGCTCCGACGCCGGCAGCGAACGCGACGCGCCGCTGTCGATGATGGAGCGCACCATGCGTGCGATCTTGGCCGCCTCGTCGCCCACCCGCTCCAGGTTGGCGGTGGTCTTGGAGATGGCGATCAGCAGGCGCAGGTCGCGCGCCGTGGGCTGGCGCCGCGCGATGATGGACGACAGCTCGCGGTCGATGTCCAGTTCCATCGCGTTGACGCGCTGCTCGGTCTCCAGCACCTTCGAGGCGGCTTCGGCGTTGAACTGCGACAGTGCGTACACGGCCTGGCGGATCTGCGATTCGACCAGGCCGCCGAGTTCCATCACGCGCGCGGAAGCACCGCGAAGGTCGCTGTCGAACTGGGTGGAGAGGTGCTTGTCGGACATGGGCTCCTCCTGCCGGCTCAGCCGAAGCGGCCGGTGATGTAGTCCTCGGTCTCCTTGCGGGACGGCTTGAAGAAGATCTGCTCGGTCTCGCCCATCTCCACCAGGTCGCCCAGGTACATGTAGGCGGTGTAGTCGCTGACGCGGGCGGCCTGCTGCATGTTGTGCGTGACGATGACCACGGTGTATTCGTCCTTGAGTTCGCCGATCAGTTCCTCGATGCGCCCGGTGGAGATCGGGTCCAGCGCCGAGCAGGGCTCGTCCAGCAGCAGGACCTCGGGCTTGATCGCGATGCCTCGCGCGATGCACAGGCGCTGCTGCTGGCCGCCCGACAGGCCGGCGCCGCTCTGGTTGAGCTTGTCGCGCACCTCGGTCCACAACGCCGCCTTGCGCAGCGCCCATTCGACCCGCTCGTCCATGTCGGTCGCGCCCAGGTCCTCGAACAGCCGCACGCCGAACGCGATGTTGTCGTAGATCGACATCGGGAAGGGCGTGGGCTTCTGGAACACCATGCCGATGCGCGCGCGGATCAGCGCCACGTCCTGCTTCGAGGCCAGCAGGTCCTCGCCATCCAGCACGATCTGGCCTTCGGCGCGCTGGTCCGGGTACAACTCGTACATGCGGTTGAAGGTGCGCAGCAGCGTGGACTTGCCGCAGCCCGACGGGCCGATGAAGGCCGTGACCTTCCGGTCCGGGATCTCCAGGTCGATGCCCTTGAGAGCGTGGAACTTGCCGTACCAGAAGTTCAGGCCCTTGACCGCGATCTTGGCGGAAGGCGATGGCGATGGATTCATGGGATCAGGTCCGGTTGCGCGTCAGCAGGCGCGCCAGGATGTTCAGCCCCAGCACGGCGGCGGTGATCAGGAACACGGCCGCCCAGGCCAGCTGCTGCCAGTTCTCGTAGGGGCTCATGGCGAACTTGAAGATGGTCACCGGCAGGCTGGCCATGGGCTCGCCCATGTCGGAGGTCCAGAACTGGTTGTTCAGCGCCGTGAACAGCAGGGGGGCCGTCTCGCCCGAAATCCGGGCGACGGCCAGCAGCACGCCGGTCACCACGCCGGCGCGTGCCGCCCGCAGCGTGATCAGCGTGATCACCTTCCACTTGGGCGCGCCGAGCGCATAGGCCGCTTCGCGCAGGCCCGCCGGCACCAGCAGCAGCATGTTCTCGGTGGTGCGGATCACCACCGGGATCACGATCAGCGCCAGCGCCAGCGCGCCGGCCCAGCCGGAGAACTGCCGGAAGCGCGCCACCACGACCGCGTAGATGAACAGGCCGATCACGATGGAAGGCGCCGACAGCAGGATGTCGTTGACGAAGCGGGTGGACGAGCCCAGCCAGCCCTGCGGGTCGTACTCGGCCAGGTAGACGCCGGCCAGGATGCCGATCGGGGTGGCGATCAGGGTCGCCGCCGCCACCATCAGGAAGGAGCCGTAGATGGCGTTGGCCAGCCCACCCGCCTCATTGGGGGGCGGGGTCATCTCGACCAGCGTGGACCAGGCCAGGCCGGCGACGCCCAGGTTCACCGTCTCCCACAGGATCCACAGCAGCCAGAACACGCCGAAGGCCATGGCTCCCAGCGACAGGGCCAGTGCCACCTGGTTGACCCGCTTGCGGGCCGCGTAGCGCCGCTCGCGCTGCAACGCCGCATCCGACCGCGCGATCAGGCGGGCGCCGGTTCCGGTGCCGTTCATGCCCGTGCTCCCTCGCCCTTGCGCAGGCGCATCAGCAGCAGCTTGGAGAGCGCGAGCACCACGAAGGTGATGAAGAACAGCACCAGGCCCAGGTAGATCAGCGCCGCCTGGTGAAGGCCGCTGGCCGCCTCGGCGAACTCGTTGGCCAGCGCCGAAGTGATGCTGTTGGCCGGCTGGAACAGCGACAGCGAGTCGAGCTGGTTGAAGTTGCCGATCACGAAGGTCACGGCCATGGTTTCCCCGAGCGCGCGGCCCAGCCCCAGCATGATGCCGCCGATGACGCCGGCCTTGGTGTAGGGCAGCACCACGCGGGAGACGACCTCCCAGGTCGTCGAGCCCAGCGCATAGGCCGATTCCTTCAGCATCGGCGGCGTGACCTCGAACACGTCGCGCATCACGGCCGCGATGAAGGGGATGATCATGATGGCCAGGATGATCCCGGCCGAGAGGATGCCGATCCCGACCGGCGGGCCGGACACCAGGGCGCCCAGGAAAGGCACGCCGCCCAGCAAGGCCTGCAGCGGCTGTTGCACCCAGGTGGCCAGGATGGGGCCGAACACCAGCAGGCCCCACATGCCGTAGACGATGGATGGCACGGCGGCCAACAGTTCGATGGCCGTCCCCAGCGGGCGCTTGAGCCAGGCCGGCGACAGCTCGGTCAGGAACAGCGCGATGCCGAAGCTCACCGGCACCGCGATCACCAGCGCGATCAGCGACGTGGCGATGGTCCCGTAGATCATCACCAGGCCGCCATACTCGTTGGTGACCGGGTCCCACACCGTGCTGGCCATGAAGCCCAGGCCGTAGCGCTCGATCGCCGGCCAGGCGCCGACCACCAGCGAAGCCAGGATGGCCAGCAGCAGGCCCAGGGTGGTGATGGCGGCACCGCACGCGGCCCAGCCGAAGGCGCGGTCGGCCCAGGCGCCGGTGCGCCGCCCACCCGGCCGCTTCATGCCGCCAGCCCGCGCCCGCGGCGGCACGCGAGGAGCTTCGAGGCGGCCGTCATGGGCCGGGTGTGCAGAAGACAAGTGCGCCCTCAGGTCCCGTTACCTGGCGATGACCGGGCTGCCGGAGGTGTCCTTGATTCCGGCGGTCCACAGCTTGCGGATCTGGCCCTTGACCGCCTCCGGCATCGGCACGTAGTCGAGGTTCTCGGCCGTCGGGTCGCCGTTGGCGTAGGCCCAATCGAAGAACTTCAGCGCAGCTGCGGCCTTCGCGGGCTTGTCCTGGGTCTTGTGCATCAGGATGAAGGTGGCGCCGGTGATAGGCCAGGACTGCGCCCCCGGCTGGTTGGTCAGCACCTGGTGGAAGCTCCTGCTCCAGTCGGCTCCCGCAGCGGCCGCCTTGAAAGCCGTGTCTTCGGGTGCGACGAACTGGCTGGCCGAGTTCTGCATCAGCGCGTAGGTCATCTTGTTCTGCTTGACGTAGGCGTATTCGACGTAGCCGATCGAGTTGGGCAGGCGGCCGACGAACGCCGCCACGCCTTCGTTGCCCTTGCCGCCCGCGCCGGTCGGCCAGTTCACCGCCGTGCCCTCGCCCACCCTGGCCTTCCACTCCGGGCTGACCTTGGACAGGTAGTTGGTGAACAGGAAGCTGGTGCCGGAGCCGTCCGCGCGGCGCACCGGCGCGATGGCGGCGTCGGGAAGGCTCAGCGAGGGATTCAGCGCCTTGATCGCCGGGTCGCTCCACTTGCCGATCTTGCCGAGGTAGATGTCGGCCAGCACCGGGCCGCTCAGCCGCAGCTGGCCGGCCGCGATGCCCTTGATGTTGACCACGGGCACCACGCCACCGATCACGGTCGGGAACTGGACCAGGCCCTTGCTGGCCAGCTCCTCGTCCTTCAGGGGCGCGTCGGAAGCGCCGAAGTCCACGGTCCTGGCCTCGATCTGGCGCAGGCCCGCGCCGGACCCGACCGACTGGTAGTTGATGCGGGCGCCGGTCGCCTTCTGGTAATCGGCGGCCCACTTGGCATACAGCGGCGCCGGGAAGCTGGCGCCGGCGCCGGTGACGTCCTGTGCGGCCGCCAGGCCGGCGAGGGAAAAGCCGAGCAGGCCGAGGGCGGCCACGCGGATGGTCTTGTTCATGGAGTCAGTCCTTGGTAGTGCAACCGAAGAGCACTCTAGGCGTCGTTCGTGACGACTCTACGAAGGCTCCATGACAACTCCGTGACACTCGCCCGCATGGCAGCGGTGCGGCGCGCTCATCCGGCCCCGTGGCGGCCGCGCTCGAGCCACGCGGTCGCCGGCCGGGCCGCGCCAAGGGTCAGCCGGCCTGGATGGCCTGCGCCAGCTGCTGCGCGCCTTCCTTGGCCAGCGCGGCGTCCTGCGCCTCCACCATCACCCGTACCACCGGCTCGGTGCCGCTAGGGCGGATGAGGATCCGGCCGCGATCGGCCAGGCGCTTTTCCAGCGCCTCTTGCGCAGCCGGCAGGCCGCGGCTCTTCTTCCAGTCCTGGCCGGGCTGCAGCCGTACGTTGACCAGGGTCTGCGGGTACAGGCTCACGCCCTCGAGCAGCTGCGCCAGCGACCGGCCGCTGCGCGCGCAGGCCTTGAGCACCTGCAGGGCACTGATCAGGCCGTCGCCGGTGGTGTGCTTGTCCAGGGCCAGCAGGTGGCCGGAGCCCTCGCCGCCCAGCAGCCAGCCGCGCTTGTCCAGCTCTTCGAGCACATAGCGGTCGCCGACCTTGGCGCGCACGAACTCGACGTCGTGGCCGCGCAGGGCCATCTCGACCGCCATGTTGGTCATCAGCGTGCCCACGGCACCGGACACCCGCTCGCCGCGCGCCAGGCGCTCGGTCACCATCACGTACAGCAGCTCGTCCCCGTTGTACAGGCGACCGCTCGCGTCCACCAGCTGCAAGCGGTCGGCGTCGCCGTCCAGCGCGACGCCGAAGTCGGCGCCGTGCTCGCGCACCGCCCGCACCAGCGCTTCGGGATGGGTGGCGCCGCAGTCGCGGTTGATGTTCTGGCCGTCGGGGGCGCAGCCGATGCAGTGCACCTCGGCACCCAGCTCGTGGAAGACCTTGGGAGCGATGTGGTACGCGGCGCCGTGCGCGGCGTCGACCACGATGGTCAGGCCCTTGAGCGTGAGGTCGTTGGCGAAGGTGCTCTTGCAGAATTCGATGTAGCGGCCGGCCGCGTCGTCCAGGCGCCGGGCCTTGCCCAGGCTGGCGGAATCGGCCCAGGCGGGCGCCTCCTGCAGCGCGGCCTCCACGTCCAGCTCCCACTGGTCGGGCAGCTTGGTGCCCTGCGCGCTGAAGAACTTGATCCCGTTGTCGCCGAACGGGTTGTGGCTGGCGCTGATCACCGCGCCCAGGCTGGCGCGCTGGGCGCGGGTGAGATAGGCGACGCCCGGCGTCGGCAGCGGTCCCAGCAGCACCACGTCGACGCCGGCGGAATTGAAACCCGACTCCAGCGCGCTTTCCAGCATGTAGCCGGAGATCCGGGTGTCCTTGCCGATCAGCACCGTCGGACGCGGCTCGGAGCGCCTGAGGACCCGTCCGACCGCATGGGCCAGGCGCAGCACGAAATCGGGCGTGATGGGTGACTTGCCGACGGTGCCGCGAATGCCGTCGGTGCCGAAATACTGCCTGCTCATGTCGTGGGCCTCCCTTCACGCCCTTGTTGTTCACTGTCCATGGCCGCCCAGACATCGAGCGCCGCCACGGTCTCGCGCACGTCGTGCACCCGCACGATGCGGGCGCCCCGCTCGACGGCGAGCAGCGCTGCCGCGACGCTGGGAATCATGCGCTCGTTCACGGGCAGGCCGGTGATCCGGCCCAGCGAGGACTTGCGCGACCACCCCGCCAGCAGCGGATGCCCATGGGCCAGCAGCTCGTCCTGCCGCGCCAGCAAGGCGAAATTCTGCTCCACCGTCTTGCCGAACCCGATGCCCGGATCCCAGACGATGCGTTCGGCCGCCACTCCGCGGTCCTGCAGGGCGCGGCTCTGAGCCCGCAGCAACTCGACCACCTGCGGCACCGGGTCCCCGGCCATCGTTGCCTGCTGCATGGTGCGCGGCTCGCCGTGCATGTGCATGAGGCACACGCCGCAGGCCGGGTGCGCGGCCACGGCGTCCAGTGCGCCCCGCTGGCGCAGCGCCGCGATGTCGTTGACGATGTCGACGCCGAGTTCCAGCGCCCGGCGCATGACCTCGGCCTTGTAGGTGTCGACGGATACGGGCACGCCCAGCCGGACGGCGCCTTCCAGCACCGGCAGCACGCGCTTCAGCTCTTCCTCCAGCCCGACAGGCGGGGTGCCGGGCCGGCTGGACTCGCCCCCGATGTCCAGGATGTCCGCCCCTTCGGCCAGCAGCCGCTCGCAATGGTGCAGGGCCGCGTGCAGGCCGTGGTAGCGGCCGCCGTCGGAGAAGGAGTCCGGGGTGGCGTTGACGATGCCCATCACCCGCGGACGCGAGAGGTCGATGCGGTAGCGGGTCGTTTGCCAGTGCATGGGGTTGTCATTGTGCGGCAGCGACGGGCACCAAAAAGGGCCCCGAAGGGCCCCCTTTGCCCGGCTGCTCGCCGGATCAGGCCGCGGTCGGCGCCGGGTTGTCGGCCCCGACCGGGGCACCGCCCGAGCCGCCGCCGGACGACGGCGTGCGCGGCGTGAAGTCCTTGGGCGGACGCGGATCCTTGCCGGCCATGATGTCGTCGAGCTGCTCGGCGTCTATGGTCTCCCACTCGAGCAGTGCCTTGGCCATGGCGTGCATCTTGTCCTGGTTGTCCTCGATCAGCTTGCGCGCCAGGGCGTACTGCTCGTCGATGATGCGGCGCACCTCGGCGTCGACCTTCTGCATGGTCTCTTCCGAGATGTTGGTGGTCTTGGTGACCGAGCGGCCCAGGAACACCTCGCCCTCGTTCTCGGCGTAGACCATGGGGCCCAACGCCTCGCTCATGCCGTAGCGCATGACCATGTCGCGCGCCAGGTGGGTGGCTCGCTCGAAGTCGTTGGAAGCGCCGGTGGTCATCTGGTTCATGAACACCTCTTCCGCGATCCGGCCGCCGAACAGCATGCTGATCTGGTTCAGCATGTACTCGCGGTCGTAGCTGTAGCGGTCCTGCGAGGGCAGGCTCATGGTCACGCCCAGCGCGCGGCCGCGCGGGATGATGGTGACCTTGTGCACCGGGTCGCACTTGGGCAGCAGCTTGCCGATCAGGGCGTGGCCGGACTCGTGGTAGGCCGTGTTGCGGCGCTCCTCCTCGGGCATGACCATGCTCTTGCGCTCCGGGCCCATCAGGATCTTGTCCTTGGCCTTCTCGAAGTCCTGCATCTCGACCACGCGGGCATTGCGGCGGGCGGCCATCAGCGCCGCCTCGTTGCAGAGGTTGGCCAGGTCGGCGCCCGACATGCCCGGCGTGCCGCGCGCGATGACCTCGGCCTTGACGTCCTGGCCGATCGGGATCTTGCGCATGTGCACGTTCAGGATCTGCTCGCGGCCGCGGATGTCGGGCAGCTGCACGTAGACCTGGCGGTCGAAACGGCCCGGGCGCAGCAGCGCGGCGTCCAGGATGTCGGGCCGGTTGGTGGCCGCGATCACGATGACGCCCAGGTTGGTCTCGAAGCCGTCCATCTCGACCAGCATCTGGTTGAGGGTCTGCTCGCGCTCGTCGTTGCCGCCGCCGAGGCCGGCGCCGCGCTGCCGGCCCACCGCGTCGATTTCGTCGATGAAGATGATGCAGGGCGCGTTCTTCTTGGCGTTCTCGAACATGTCGCGCACGCGGGCCGCGCCCACGCCGACGAACATCTCGACGAAGTCGGAGCCGGAGATCGAGAAGAACGGCACCTTGGCCTCGCCGGCGATGCCCTTGGCCAGCAGCGTCTTGCCGGTGCCCGGAGGCCCGACGAGCAGCAGGCCGCGCGGGATGCGCCCGCCCAGCTTCTGGAACTTCTGCGGGTCCTTCAGGAAGTCGACGACCTCCTTGACTTCCTCTTTCGCTTCGTCACAGCCGGCAACATCGGCGAAGGTCACCTGGTTGTTGTTCTCGTCGAGCATGCGCGCCTTGCTCTTGCCGAACGAGAACGCCCCGCCCTTGCCGCCTCCCTGCATCTGTCGCATGAAGTAGATCCAGACCCCGATCAGCAGCAGCATCGGGCCCCAGCTCACGAGCAGCGTCATGAGCAGCGAGCCTTCCTCGCGCGGCTTGACGTCGAACTTGACGTCGTTGTTGATCAGGTCGCCGACCAGGCCCCGGTCGAGGTAGGTGGCCGTGGTGCGGATCTTGCGGTCGTCACTGGTGATGGCGACGATCTCGGTGCCCCCGGGGCCTTCCTGGATCACCGCATTCTTGATGCGCTTGGCCCGCACTTCCTCCAGGAAGTCCGAGTAGCCCATGACGCTGGCGCCGGCCGCACCGCGGGTGTCGAACTGCTTGAACACCGTGAACAGCACGAGCGCGATGACGAGCCAGACGGCGATTTTCGAGAACCACTGATTGTTCAACTCGGGACTCCGGGATGCGTGCCGATACGGCACCTCAGGCAGATGCGCCCCATTCTAGGGGTTTCAAGTCGTGGAACCCTGCCGTTGCGCAAGGAGCAGGGCGGACAAAAGGGTGACAGGCGGTAGCGGCCGGGGCGCCCGCCTACCGGCGAAAAGCCGGGCTTCAGGCGGGGTCCTTCAGGCCGATCCCGACCAGGAAGGTCTCGGAGGAGCGGTCCCGCGACGCCTTGGGTTTCAGAGGCTTGACCACGCGGAAAGTTTCCTTGAACAGGCGCACCAGCTGGCTGTAGCCGCTGCCGTGGAAGACCTTGGCCACCAGGGCGCCTTCGGGCCGGAGGTGCCCCCGGGCGAATTCCACGGCCAGTTCGACCAGGTGGCTGATCCGGGCGGCGTCGGCCGACTCGACCCCGGACAGGTTGGGAGCCATGTCGGAGACCACCACGTCGGCCTTGCGGCCGCCGACGGCCTGTTCCAGGCGGGCCAGCACGTCGCTCTCGCGGAAATCGCCCTGCAGGAAGGTGACCCCCTCCACCGGCTCCATCGGCAGGATGTCCAGAGCGATGATGGTGCCGGCCAGCTCGCCGACGGCCGCCCCCTGCGGGGACAGCTTGCGGCGCACGTACTGGCTCCAGGCGCCGGGGGCGGAACCCAGGTCGACCACCAGCTGCCCTGGGCGGATCAGCCCCAGCGCCTCGTCGATCTCCTTGAGCTTGTAGGCGGCGCGGGCGCGGTAGCCCTCCTTCTGCGCCAATTTGACGTACGGGTCGTTGACGTGGTCGTTCAACCAGGCCTTGTTGACCTTGCTGCTCTTGGTCTTGACTTTCACTCGGGCGCCTTCGGGGTGCGCGGGATAATAGCTGCCATGCCCGCCCTCCAACTGTCCATTGCCGAACGCAAGGCCCACCGGGCCGAAGCCCACCACCTCGATCCGGTGGTCATGATCGGCCAGGAGGGCCTGACGCCCGCCGTGCTGAAGGAAACCGACGCCGCCCTGAACGCCCATGGCCTGATCAAGGTCCGGGTGCAGGGCGACGACCGCGAGCAGCGCGAGGCCATCTACCAGCAGCTGGCGGACGAGCTGGGCGCCGCCCCCATCCAGCACATCGGCAAGCTGTTGGTCCTGTGGCGGCCCCAGCCCCTGAAGGAGAAGGCGGTCGACGAGGACCGCAAGCCCGGGCCGCGCGACTTCAAGGTGCTGAAGTACAGCTCGCGCGGCGGCCAGCGGCCGGAGGTCAAGACGCTGCGGGTGCTGGGCAACCAGCGCCTGACCGCCGGCGGGCAGGTCAAGCGGGCCAAGCCGAAGCAGAAGTCGGTGAAGAAGGGGCGTGCGGGGTAGCGCCCGCCGTCAGGGTCCCGAGGCGTCCGCATCGGGCGCAGCCGGCTCGGCCACCCGCCACAGCACCACCAGCGCGCACACCCACTGCAGCACGTAGGCCGCGCTGCCGGCCGTGTGCCACAGGCGCAGGTCCTGGCGGGCCATGATGCGCGGGGCGATGGCGAATTCGAGCAGCAGCGCCAGCAGCAAGCCGGCCAGCACGAAGGCGACCGCGCCCGATGCCCAGTCCATGCTCGGCGCCTTGCCCGTGCGCCGGGACGACAGCAGCAGCACCACGCCGCAGCCCACGCCGACCCAGGCCTGGGCCGAGAACAGCTTGGCGGCCGTCTGCCCCGCGAGCGCCGGCGTGGGCAGGTGCATGAACAGCAGCGGCACGGCCATGAAGCCGATGGCGCCCAGGCTGCCCCACCACAGGGCCGCCGCCAGCACCGCCACCCGCTGCCGCCAGCCCATGGTCAGACGTACTGGACGGCGACGATCTCGTAGTGCTTGATGCCGCCCGGGGCCTGCACTTCGGCGGTATCCCCTTCCTCCTTGCCGATCAGCGCGCGGGCGATCGGGCTGGAGATGTTGATCAGGCCTTCCTTCAGGTCGGCCTCGTCCTCGCCGACGATCTGGTAGCGGACCTGCTCGCCGGAGTCTTCCTCCTCCAGTTCCACGGTGGCGCCGAACACCACCTTGCCGCCGGCGTCCAGCGCCGCCGGGTCGATGACCTGCGCCGCCGCCAGCTTGCCTTCCAGCTCGCGGATGCGGCCCTCGATGAAGCCCTGGCGGTCCTTGGCGGCGTCGTATTCGGCGTTCTCCGACAGGTCGCCCTGCGCACGCGCTTCGGCGATCGCATTGATGACCGCCGGCCGCTGCACCGTCTTGAGGTGGTGCAGTTCGGCCTTGAGCTTCTCGGCGCCTCGCTTGGTGATGGGAATGGTGGCCATGTCTCGTCCTGCCCCTGTTTCGCGGAATCCAAAGGAAAACCGCCGGACGTTGCCGACCGGCGGTGTGTTGATGGGACCGATTATGCCGAAATCCGGCGCGGCCGGCCGGAGCTGGCCGCGATGGCCCGCGGCCCGGTCACCCCAGTTGGGCGTGCAGTTCCTGCAGGGAATACACGTCGAGGTCGTCCACGTACTTCATGCCTTCCACGGCCGCCTCGGCGCCCCAGATGGTGGTGAAGGTGGTGACCCGCGCCAGCAGCGCCGAGGTGCGGATCGCGCGCGAGTCGGCGATGGCGTTGCGGCGCTCCTCCACGGTGTTGATCACCATGCCGATCTCGTCGTTCTTGATCATGTCGACCACGTGGGGCCGGCCTTCGGCGACCTTGTTGACGGTCTGGCAGGGAATGCCGGCCGCGGAGATGGCAGCCGCCGTGCCCTTGGTGGCCACCAGCTCGAAGCCCATGGCGGCCAGCTGGCGCGCGATGTCCACCGCACGCGGCTTGTCGCTGTTCTTCACCGTCAGGAACACCTTCCTTGCCGCGTCGGTCGGTCGCGGCAGCCGGGTGCCGGCGCCCAGCTGGCTCTTGACGAAGGCTTCGCCGAAGGTCTTGCCCACGCCCATCACCTCGCCGGTGGACTTCATCTCGGGGCCGAGGATGGTGTCCACGCCCGGGAACTTGACGAAGGGGAACACCGCCTCCTTGACGCTGAAGTACGGCGGCGTGACCTCGTCGCCGATGCCCTGCTGGTCCAGCGACTGGCCCACCATGCAACGCGCAGCGACCTTGGCCAGCTGGATGCCGGTGGCCTTGCTGACGTAGGGCACGGTGCGCGAGGCGCGCGGGTTGACCTCCAGCACGTAGATCACGTCGCCGGCCTCGCTCTCCTGGATGGCGAACTGCACGTTCATCAGGCCGACCACGTTCAGCGCCTTGGCCATGGCGGCGGTCTGGCGCTTCAGTTCGTCGACCGTGGCCTTGGACAGCGAGTACGGCGGCAGCGAACAGGCCGAGTCGCCCGAGTGCACGCCGGCCTGCTCGATGTGTTCCATCACGCCGCCGATGAAGGTGCGCCGGCCGTCGGACAGGCAGTCGACGTCGCACTCGGTGGCGTCGTTCAGGAAGCGGTCCAGCAGCACCGGCGAATCGTTGGAGACCTTCACGGCCTCGCGCATGTAGCGCTCCAGGTCGCGCTGCTCGTGCACGATCTCCATGGCGCGGCCGCCCAGCACGTAGCTGGGACGCACCACCAGCGGGTAGCCCAGCGCCTGCGCCTTCTCCAGCGCCTCGGCCTCGGTGCGGGCCGTGGCATTGGGCGGCTGGCGCAGGCCCAGCTCGTTGAGCAGCTTCTGAAAGCGCTCGCGGTCCTCGGCGGCATCGATCATGTCGGGGCTGGTGCCGATGATGGGCACGCCCTCGGCCTCCAGGCCCAGCGCCAGCTTCAGCGGCGTCTGGCCGCCGTACTGCACGATCACCCCGGCGGGCTTTTCCTTGTCGACGATCTCCAGCACGTCCTCCAGCGTCAGCGGCTCGAAGTACAGGCGGTCGGAGGTGTCGTAGTCGGTCGAGACCGTCTCCGGGTTGCAGTTGACCATGATGGTCTCGTAGCCGTCCTCGCGCAGGGCCAGCGCGGCGTGCACGCAGCAGTAGTCGAACTCGATGCCCTGGCCGATGCGGTTGGGCCCGCCGCCCAGCACCATGATCTTCCTGCGGTCGGTGGGCTCGGCCTCGCACTCGTCCTCGTAGGTCGAGTACATGTAGGCGGTGTTGGTGGCGAACTCGGCCGCGCAGGTGTCCACCCGCTTGTAGACCGGTCGCACGCCCAGCTGCTTGCGACGCTCGCGCACCGCCTTGTCGGTGGTCTTGAGCAGCTTGGCCAGGCGGCGGTCGGAGAAGCCCTTGCGCTTGAGCAGGCGCAGCGGCTTCTCGCTCAGCGACGCCAGCGCGCCCTCGCCCTTGGCTTCGGCGATCCGGTCCAGCTCGAGCTCGATCTTCACGATCTCCTCGATCTGCACCAGGAACCACTTGTCGATCTTCGTCAGGTCGTGGACCTCGTCCAGGCTCCAGCCGGCAGCGAAGGCGTCGCCCACGTACCAGATGCGCTCGGGGCCGGGTTCGCCCAGCTCCTTCTCCAGCACCTCGCGGTCCTGGGTCTTCTCGTTCATGCCGTCGACGCCGACCTCCAGCCCGCGCAGCGCCTTCTGGAACGACTCCTGGAAGGTGCGGCCCATGGCCATGACCTCGCCCACCGACTTCATCTGGGTGGTGAGGCGGTCGTCCGCCTGCGGGAACTTCTCGAAGGCGAAGCGCGGGATCTTGGTGACCACGTAGTCGATGGTCGGCTCGAAGCTCGCCGGGGTGGCGCCGCCGGTGATCTCGTTGCGCAGTTCGTCCAGCGTGTAGCCCACGGCCAGCTTGGCCGCGACCTTGGCGATCGGGAAGCCGGTGGCCTTGGACGCCAGCGCCGAGGACCGCGACACTCGCGGGTTCATCTCGATCACGATCATGCGGCCGTCCTTCGGGTTGACCGCGAACTGCACGTTGGAGCCGCCCGTGTCGACGCCGATCTCGCGCAGCACCGCCAGCGAGGCGTTGCGCATGATCTGGTATTCCTTGTCGGTCAGCGTCTGGGCCGGCGCCACGGTGATCGAGTCGCCGGTGTGCACGCCCATGGGATCGAGATTCTCGATCGAGCAGATGATGATGCAGTTGTCCGCCTTGTCGCGGACCACTTCCATCTCGAACTCCTTCCAGCCGAGCAGCGATTCCTCGATCAGCAGCTCGTTGGTGGGCGAGGCCTCCAGGCCGCGCTTGCAGATGACTTCGAATTCCTCCGGGTTGTAGGCGATGCCGCCGCCGGTGCCGCCCAGCGTGAAGCTGGGCCGGATCACAGTGGGGAAGCCCACGGCCTTCTGCACCGCCCAGGCTTCGTCCATGGAGTGGGCGATGCCCGAACGCGCCGAGCCGAGGCCGATCTTGGTCATCGCCTCCTTGAATTTCTGCCGATCCTCGGCCTTGTCGATGGCCTCGGGCGTGGCGCCGATCAGCTCGACGCCGTGCTTGTCCAGCACGCCGTTGCGCCACAGGTCGAGTGCGCAGTTCAGCGCCGTCTGGCCGCCCATGGTGGGGAGGATGGCGTCGGGCTTTTCCTTGGCGATGATCTTCTCGACCGTCTGCCAGGTGATGGGCTCGATGTAGGTGACGTCGGCCGTGGCCGGGTCGGTCATGATCGTCGCCGGGTTGGAGTTGATCAGGATGACCTTGTAGCCCTCCTCGCGCAGCGCCTTGCAGGCCTGCACGCCCGAGTAGTCGAACTCGCAGGCCTGGCCGATGACGATGGGCCCGGCGCCGATGATCAGGATGCTCTGGATGTCTGTGCGCTTGGGCATGTCTATTTCTTGCGGGCGTCCATCAGGCCGGTGAACTTGTCGAACAGGTAGCCGATGTCATGGGGGCCGGGCGAGGCTTCCGGATGGCCCTGGAAGCAGAAGGCGGGCTTGTCGGTGCGCTCGAAGCCCTGCAGGGTGCCGTCGAACAGCGAGACGTGCGTGGGGCGCACGTTGGCCGGCAGCGACTTCTCGTCCACGGCGAAGCCGTGGTTCTGGCTGGTGATGGAGACCTTGCCGTTGTCCAGGTCCTTGACCGGGTGGTTGGCGCCGTGGTGGCCGAACTTCATCTTGTAGGTCTTCGCACCCGAGGCCAGCGCCATGATCTGGTGGCCCAGGCAGATGCCGAAGGTCGGGTAGCCGGCCTCGATCAACTCGCGCGTGGATTCGATCGCGTAGTCGCAGGGCTCGGGGTCGCCGGGGCCGTTGGACAGGAAGACGCCGTCCGGGTGGAGCTTCTCCACCTCGGCCGCGGGCGTGCTGGCCGGCACCACGGTCACCTTGCAGCCGCGCTCGGCCAGCATGCGCAGGATGTTCTTCTTGACGCCGTAGTCGAAGGCGACGACGTGGTACTTGGGCTGCTGCAGCTGGCCGTAGCCGGTGCCCAGGTCCCATTCGGTCTGGTCCCAGCCATAGGGCTTGTCGGCGGTGACGACCTTGGCCAGGTCCTGGCCGTTCATGGCCGGCGCCTGGCGGGCCAGCGACACGGCCTTGTCGACGATCTCGGGCGTGATCTCCTGCCCGGGTTCCAGCGCCATCAGGCAGCCGTTCTGGGCTCCCTTGGTGCGCAGCAGGCGGGTGAGCTTGCGAGTGTCGATGTCGGCGATGCCGACGGTGTTCTCACGCCGGAGGTAGTCGGACAGCGTGAGGCTGGTGCGGAAGTTGGACGCGACCAGCGGCAGGTCGCGGATGACGAGGCCGGCGGCATGCACCCGCGCCGCTTCGACGTCTTCTTCGTTGACGCCGTAGTTGCCGATGTGCGGGTAGGTCAGGGTGACGATCTGCCGCGCGTAGCTGGGATCGGTCAGGATTTCCTGGTAACCGGTGATGGCCGTGTTGAACACGACCTCGCCGGTGGCGGTGCCGGTGGCGCCGATGGAAGTACCAGGAAAGACCGTTCCGTCCGCGAGCGCCAGGAGGGCGGCAGGGCGAGCTCCCTGTTGAGACAAAAGCACTGGGTTCTCCGGATGGTGACGGTACGCCCAAACGACAGCCGGAACACGGGTTCCGGTGTTGCTTTTGTTCAGGAAAGGAGCTTCGGCTGCGCTAGGCGTACGGATTTGCGGGAAAGCCTCTGATTATAGCCCGCGGCTTGCGATTACGCAGGCTGGCAGGGCTTCACGCGCCGGCATCTGCCGCCGTGGCCGCGCTGGCATGCAGGCAGATCGCGGCCGCAGCGGCCACGTTCAGCGATTCCTCGCCGCCGGGCTGGGCGATACGCACGTGGACCACGGCCCGAGCCGCCAGTTCCGGCGAGACGCCCTGCCCTTCGTGGCCGAACACCCAGCCGCAGGGCCAAGGCAGCGTGGCCCGATGCAGCAGCTCACCCTCATGCGAGCTGGTCGCCAGCAGGGGAACCGACAAGCCTTCGACCAGCGACGGCGCCGCGGCATCGAACAGCTTCAGCCCGAAGTGCGCCCCCATGCCGGCTCGCAGCACCTTGGGCGACCACAGGGACGCCGATCCCTTCAGCGCCACCACCTGGCGGAACCCGAACGCCGCGGCACTGCGCAGGATGGCCCCGACGTTGCCGGCGTCCTGCACGCGGTCGAGCACCACGGTGGCAGCGGCGGAGTCGAACACCGGCGCCGGTGGCAGCTCCAGCACGAAGCCCATGCGGGCCGGCGACTCCAGGCTGCTCAGCGCGGCGAACAGCGGATCGGCCAGCACCAGGCTGCGCGGAGCCGGCAGGCGCTGCAGCGGATCGCACGATTCCGCGTACACCGCCAGCTGAGGGGCCACGCCGCGCGCCAGCGCCGCGCGGCACAGGTGGTCGCCTTCCAGCCAGGCGCGGCCCTGCCTGCGCCAGGCCGTGCTGTCGTGCGCCAGCAGGCGCAAGGCCTTGAACTGCGGATTGGCGGTGGAGCGGATGACCGCCGGCGCGGGTTCGGTCACGCCGCGGCGGCGAGCGGGTCGCCGCCCTGGGGATCGTTGCCGGCCATCATCAGGCTGACGGCCACCGGATTGAAGTACTTGCGGTGGTGGCGGCAGGCCCCGTGCACCCGCAGCGCCTCCAGGTGCTCGCGCGTGCTGTAGCCCTTGTGCGAGGCGAAGCCGTACTGCGGGAATTCCTCGTGCAGCTGCGCCAGCAGGCGGTCGCGATGGACCTTGGCCAGGATGGAAGCGGCGGAGATGGCCTTGACCTTGGCGTCGCCGCCGACGATGGCTTCGGCGAGCACGTCGATGCGCGGCAGCGCGTTGCCGTCCACCAGCACCTTCACCGGCTTGAGGCGCAGCCCTTCGACCGCGCGCTTCATGGCCAGCATGGTGGCGTGAAAGATGTTGAGGGTGTCGATCTCCTCGACGCTCGCCTGGGCGATCGAGCAGCACAGCGCCTTGTCCATGATCTGGTCGTACAGGCGCTCGCGGGCCAGCGGCGTCAGCACCTTGGAGTCGGCCAGGCCGCGGATGCGCTTGCCGTCATCGAGGATGACCGCAGCGGCCACGACCGGGCCCGCCAGCGGGCCACGACCGGCCTCGTCCACGCCGGCCATCAGGCCGACGGGGTCCCAGGCCAGCCGGCCCTGCTCAAGCTTCGATGACTTTTTCGATCGCATCCGTCGCCAGTCGGGCCGTGTCGCGCCGCAACTGGTGGTGCAGCACGGTGAACTGATCCCGCACGGCCGCCATTCTGGCAGGAGCCTCCAGCCAGTCCAAGACGGCACCGGCCAGTGCAGCCGGGTTGGCGTCGTGCTGGAGCAACTCGGGCACCACGAATTCCCCGGCCAGGATGTTGGGCAGGCCCACCCAGGGCTGGAGTTGCTGGCGGCGCATCACCTGCCAGCTGATCGCGTTCATCCGGTAGGCGATCACCATGGGACGCTTGAACAGGGCCGCCTCCAGCGTGGCAGTGCCGCTGGCGATCAGCGTCAGGTCGCAGGCGGCCAGCGCCAGGTGCGACTGCCCGTCGAGCACCTGCAGCGCTTCCGACAAGCCGGCGCGGCGGGCCGCGGCTTCGATCGCCGCGCGCAGGGCCGGCAAGGCCGGCACCACGAAGCGCAACCCGGGCCGGCGCTGGCGCAGCAGGACGGCGGCCTCGAAGAAGGGCTGCGCCAGGTAGTGCACCTCCGACGCGCGGCTGCCGGGCAGGATGGCCAGCACCTCGTCGCCGGCGGCCAGCCCCAGCTGGGCCCGGGCCGCCTCGCGGTCGGGTTCCAGCGGGATCAGCCCGGCCAGCGGGTGGCCCACGTAGGTGGCCCGCACGCCGTGGCGTGCGAGCAGGGCCGGCTCGAACGGAAAGATGCACAGCACGTGGTCGCAGGCCCGGCGGATCTTCTCGATGCGCCGGGGCCGCCACGCCCAGATCGACGGGCAGATGAAATGCACCGTGCGGATGCGCTGCTCGCGCAGCTGCAGCTCCAGGTCCAGGTTGAAATCGGGCGCATCGACGCCGACGAAGGCGCTGGGCCGCTCGCGCAGCAGCCGGTCGCGCAGCTGGCGGCGGATCCCGACGATCTCGCGGTAGTGCCGCAGCACTTCCACGTAACCACGGACGGCCAGCTTCTCGTGCGGCCACCAGGCCTGGAATCCCTCGGCGGCCATGTGCGGGCCGCCGATGCCGCCCGCCTGCAACTGCGGCCAGCGTTGCCGCAGGCCGACCAGCAGCAGGCTGGCCAGCAGGTCGCCGGACGCCTCCCCGGCGACCATCGCGATGGAAGGAGCCGACGCCGCGCCGGCCTGGGGCGGCGGGCCCGGTGGCGTCACCGGACGATGCCGCGCTGGGGCGACACGCGGGCCAGGAAGTCCTGCATGAGCTGTACGTCGGCCGCCGCCGACGGCGTCTCGCCCGCCAGGGCGGCGATCCGTTCGCGGGCCTGCTCCAGCGTCAGCCCGTCGCGATACAGCGCCTTGTGCATGGCCTTGACGGCGCCGATCCGCTCGGCCGAGAAGCCGCGCCGGCGCAGCCCCTCGAAGTTCATGGAGCGTGCCTGGGCCGGCTGCCCCTGGCTCATCACGAAGGGCGGCTGGTCGGCGAACAGCAGCGAGCACATGGCCGTCATGCCATGCGCGCCGATGCGCACGAACTGGTGCACCACCGTGAAGCCGCCCAGGATGGCCCAGTCGCCCACCTCCACATGGCCCGCGAGCTGCGTGTTGTTGGCGAAGATGGTGTTGTTGCCGACGATGCAGTCGTGCGCCAGGTGCACGTAGGCCATCAGCCAGTTGTCGTTGCCGACGCGGGTGACGCCGCCGCCGCCGGGCGAGCCGATGTTGAAGGTGCTGAACTCCCGGATCGTGTTGCGGTCGCCGATCACCAGCTTGCAGGGCTCGCCGGCGTACTTCTTGTCCTGCGGGATGGCGCCGAGCGAGACGAAGTGGAAGATCCGGTTGTCCTCCCCGATGGTGGTGCGGCCCTCGATCACCGCGTGCGCGCCCACCGTGGTGCGCGCGCCGATCCTCACCTCCGGGCCGATCACCGAGTACGGCCCGATGCTTGCCGTGGCGTCGACCTGCGCGCGCGGGTCCACGATGGCGGTCGGGTGGATCCCCATGCTCAGGCTCTCACGCAAGCGTGCGCATGGTGCACATGAGCTCGGCCTCGCAGGCGACCTCCTCGCCCACGCGCGTGACGCCCTTGAACTTGTAGATGCCCGCCTTGGCGCGCTCGAGCGTGACGTCCATGACCAGCTGGTCGCCGGGCTCCACCGGCCGCTTGAAGCGCGCGCCGTCGATGCCGGCGAAGTAGTAGACCGTCTTGTCGTCGGGCGTCACGCCCTGGGTGGCGAAGGACAGCAGCGCCGCCGCCTGGGCCATGGCCTCCAGCATCAGCACGCCCGGCATCACCGGCCGGTGCGGGAAGTGGCCGGTGAAGAACGGCTCGTTGATGGTGACGTTCTTGAGGGCGCGGATGCTCTTGCCCAGCTCGATCGACTCGACGCGGTCGACCAGCAGGATGGGGTATCGATGGGGCAGCTGCTTGAGGATCTGGTGGATGTCGAGCTTCATGACTTCTTCTCGAGGGCGCGGATGCGGTCGCGCAGGGCGGCCAGTTGCTTGAGCGAGGCCGCGTTCTTCTCCCAGGCGGCATTCTCGTCGATGGGGAACACGCCGGTGTAATGGCCGGGCTTGAGGATGGAGCGGGTGACCAGCGAGAACGACGAGACGTGCACGTGGTCGGCGATGGTCAGGTGCCCCAAAATGCCGGCGCTGCCGCCAATGGTGCAGTGCGCGCCTATGGTGGCGCTGCCCGCGATGCCGGCGCAGCCCGCGATGGCGGTGTGGCGGCCGATGCGCACGTTGTGGCCGACCTGGATCAGGTTGTCGAGCTTGACGCCGTCCTCGATCACGGTGTCGGCCAGCGCGCCGCGGTCGATGCAGGTGTTGGCGCCGATCTCCACGTCGTCGCCTATGCGCACCGCGCCCAGCTGCTCGATCTTCTCCCACTCGCCGGCGCGTGGCGCGAACCCGAAACCGTCGGCGCCGATCACCACGCCCGGGTGCAGGATGCAGCGCGCGCCGATCACGCAGCCCTCGCCTACGGTGACGCGCGACTTCAGCACCGTGTGGGCGCCGATGCGAGCGCCGCGCTCGACCACGCACAGGGGGCCGATGCGGGCGGTGGGATCCACCTGCGCCTGCGGGTCCACCACGGCGCTGGGGTGCACCGCCGGTCCCGCGGGCGGCGCCAGGCGCGACTTCCACAATTGGGTGACGCGGGCGAAATAGAGGTAGGGGTCGTCGGTGACGATGGCGGCGCCGCGGGCTAGCGCCGCCTCGCGCATGGCCGGGCCGACGATGACGCAGCCGGCGTTCGACGCCGCGAGCTGCTGGCCGTAGCGGGGGTTGCTGAGGAAGCTCAGCTGGGCAGGGCCGGCCGATTCGAGCGGCGCCAGCCCCTCGATGCCCGTTTCAGGGTCGCCGTGCAGCTCGCCGCCGAGCGAACCTGTGATGTCGCCCAGTCGCAGCCGCACGGGGGCCTCACTTGGCGGCGTTCAGCGCCCTGATCACCTTGTCGGTGATGTCGTGCTTGGGGTTGATGTAGACCGCTTCCTGCAGGATCAGGTCGTACTTCTCCTGCTCGGCGACCTGCTTGACCACGCGGTTGGCGCGCTCGAGGACCTGCTGCAGTTCCTCGTTCTTGCGGGCGTTGAGGTCTTCCTGGTACTCGCGGCGCTTGCGCTGGAATTCGCGGTCCTGGTCGATCAGCTGCTTCTGGCGCTGCTGGCGCTGGCTCTCGGACAGCGTGGGCGCCTCGCGCTCGTAGCGCTCGGACAGGCCCTTGAGCGAGTTGCCCAATTCGGCCAGCTCCTTCTCGCGGCGCGAGAACTCCTGCTCCAGCTTGGACTGGGCCTGCTTGGCGGTGTTGGCCTCGCGGAAGATGCGGTCGGTGTTGACGAAACCGACCTTGAATTCCTGCGCGAACGCGGGCGCGGCAAGGGCAATGGCGCACACCAGCGCCCACATGGGACGGCTCAGATACTTCATCAGAATGCGGTTCCGATCTGGAATTGGAATCGCTGGATTCTATCGCCGGCGAACTTGCGCACCGGCTGCGCGATGGCCAGGCGCAGGGGGCCGATCGGGGAGATCCACGAGACGCCGATGCCGGTGGACACGCGCAGCTGGCCGAAGTCCATCTTCTCGTTCTCGCCGAACACGTTGCCCACGTCGACGAAGCCGAACAGGCGCAGCGTGCGGTCGTTGCCGGCGCCGGGGAACGGCGTGAACAGCTCGCCGTTCAAGGTGATCTTGCGCGAGCCGCCGATGCTGGCGCCGGTGACGTCGCGCGGACCGAGCGTGCCCTGCTCGAAGCCGCGCACCGAACCCAGGCCGCCCGAATAGAAGTTCTTGAGCACCGGGAACGGACGTCCGCCCAGGCCCTTGCCCCAGCCCAGCTCGCCGTTGAAGGCCACCGTGAACTGCTTGTTCAGCGGGATGTAGTGCTGGTATTGGTAGGCCGCGCGCGCGTAGCGCCCGTCGGCGAACAGGCTGGCTTCGCCGTTCAGGCGCTGCAGCCGGCCCTGGGTCGGCGCGATGGCGCTGTCGCGGTCGTCGCGCGACCAGCCGATGGTCAGCGGCACGTTGTAGCTGGTGAAGCCCGCCGTGTTGGCGTAGGCCAGGTAGGCGGCCGGGATGTTGGTGCCCGGGCGGATCTCCATGCGCTCGGCGCCCGCGCCGAAATACACGGTGTCGAACTCGCTGAACGGCACGCCGAACCGGATGCTGCCGCCGGTGGTGGCCAGCGAGTAGTTGCCGCCCTGCTCCTCGTACGGCCTGGAGTTGCGGTGGTAAACGTCCAGGGTGCGCGACACGCCGTCCTGGGTGAAGTACGGATCCACCGACGTGAAGGCGATCGTGCGGTTGTACTTGCTGGTGTTCACCTCGACGCCCAGGTACTGGCCCGAACCGAAGGCGTTCTCCTGCTTGATCGAGAAGCCCAGGCCGAGCTTCTCGGCGCTGGAGAAGCCGGCCGAGAGCTGCAGGCTGCCGGTGGGTTTCTCGACCACCGAGATGTTCAGGTCGACCTGGTCGGGCGCGCCTGGCACGTCCGCCGTCTCGACGTTGATCTCCTTGAAGAAGCCCAGCCGGTCGACCCGGTCACGCGACAGCCGGATCTTGTCGGCGTCGTACCAGCTCGACTCGAACTGGCGGAACTCGCGCCGGATCACTTCGTCGCGGGTGCGGTTGTTGCCCGAGATGTTGACCCGGCGCACGTAGGCGCGGCGCGAAGGTTCCGCGGCGATGGTGAAGGCCACCAGGTTCTTCTCGCGGTCGATCTCCGGGCGCGCCTCCACGGTGGCGAAGGCGTAGCCGAAGTTGCCGAAGTAGTCGCTGAAGTTGCGGGTGGTCTCGGCCACCTGCTCCGCGTTGTAGGGCTCGCCGGCGCGGATGCGAACGAGGCTCTTGAACTCCTCCTCGCGGCCGAGGTAGTTGCCTTCCAGCTTGACGCCGCTGACCAGGAAGCGTTCGCCCTCGGTCACGTTGACCGTGATCGTGATGTCCTGCTTGTCCGGCGAGATCGCCACCTGGGTGGAGTCGATGCGGAACTCCAGGAAGCCGCGGTTGAGGTAGTACGAGCGCAGGCTCTCCAGGTCGGCGTTGAGCTTGGCGCGCGAGTAGCGGTCGGACTTGGTGTACCAGGACAACCAGCCGCCCGTGTCCAGCTCGAACAGGCCCTTGAGCGTGCCCTCGCTGAAGGCCTTGTTGCCGACGATGCGGATGTCCTTGATGCGGGCCGGCTCGCCTTCGGTGATGCTGAACGTGAGGTTGACGCGGTTGCGCTCGATCGGGGTGACGGTGGTCACCACCTCGGCGCCGTACAGGCTGCGGTTGATGTACTGGCGGCGCAGTTCCTGCTCGGCGCGGTCGGTCAGTGCCTGGTCGTAGGGCCGGCCCTCGGTGAGGCCGATCTCGCGCAGCGCCTTCTTCAGCGCGTCCTCGTCGAACTCCCGGGCGCCGACGAAGTCCACGCCGGCCACGGTGGGGCGCTCCTCCACGATCACCACCAGCACGTTGCCCGAGACTTCCAGACGCACGTCCTTGAACAGGCCCAGCCCGAACAGGGCCCGGATCGCGGCCGATCCCTTCTCGTCGTTGTACTGGTCGCCGACCCGGAACGGCAGGGACGCGAAGACGGTCCCCGGCTCCACCCGCTGCAGGCCCTCGACGCGGATGTCCCGCACGGTGAAGGGCTCGACGGCCCACGCATTGATCGCGAAGGCAGCGGCCGACAGCCCCAAGACGGCGCGCGCGCGCATGCGCTTGATTTGATTCTTCATTGAGTCCCGATCGCCCCGCCGTCTTCGGGGCAGGCTGCTGCGAGCCGCTTCTAGTTCAACCGAAGAGACGCGTGACGTCGTTGAACAGTGCGATGGTCATCATCACCAGAAGCACTGCCACCCCGCCGCGTTGCAGCCTCTCCATCCACGCGTCCGGGACGCCTCGCCCCGTGGCCGCCTCCCAAAGATAATACATCAGGTGCCCCCCATCGAGGACCGGCAGCGGCAGCAGGTTGAGCACCCCGAGGCTCACGCTGATCATGGCCAGGAACACCACGTACTGCATCAATCCCAGGCTGGCGGACTTGCCCGCGTAATCGGCGATCGTCAGCGGTCCGCTCAGGTTCTTCAGCGAGGCCTCGCCGATCACCATGCGGCCCAGCATCCGAACCGTGAGCACCGACACTTCCCAGGTGCGCACGGCCCCGCGCCACAGCCCGTCGACCGGGCCGTAGCGCACTTCCACCATCTCCGGCGTCGACCCCACGAAGGCGCCGATGCGGCCGATGCGGCGCTCCCCTTCCCGGGCCAGCTGCGGCGTCACCGCCAGCTCGATCACCCGGCCCTCGCGCTCGACGCGCCAGGTGCTTGCCTGCGGTTCGCCGGTGGCGGCCTGCATCCGGATCCATTCGCGCAGCTGCTGGCCGTCCACGACCGGCGTGCCGCCCACGCGCAGCACCAGGTCGCCCTTTCGCAGGCCGGCCTGCTGCGCTGCGCCGCCGGCGACGACGTCGCCGATCACCGGCCGGGTGAGCGGACCGACCAGGCCGATGCGGCGGAACAGCTGCGAGTCGGCATCGGGAGATTCGATGGCGCCGAGGGGCAGCACCACCTCGTGCTCGCCGCGGCGGCCTTCGTCCGTCATGGCGAGGCGGACGTCGCGCGCATCGAGCGCACCGCGCGTGAGCAGCCAGCGCAGCTGCTCGAACGAGCGCACCGGCTCCAGCTGTTCGCCCTCGAAGCCGGCCCGGGTCACGGTCTCGCCGCCCTGCAGGCCGGCCTGCTGCGCCACCGAGCCGGCCACCGGGGGCGCCAGCACCGGCCGGGGCTCCTGCACGCCCCACCAGTTGATGCCGGCGTACAGCAGCACCGCCAGCAGCAGGTTGGCCAGCGGGCCGGCGGCGACGATCATCGCGCGCGAACGCAGCGGCTGGGTGTTGAAGGCCAGGTGCCGCTCGCGCGGATCCACCGGGCCTTCGCGCTCGTCGAGCATCTTCACGTAGCCGCCCAGCGGGAACGCGGCGATCACGAACTCGGTGTCCTGGTTGGGGCGCTGGCGGCGCGGCTTCCAGCGGTACAGCGTGTGGCCGAAACCGACGGAGAAGCGCAGCACCTTGACGCCGCAGGCCACCGCCACCCGGTAGTGCCCCCATTCGTGCACCGCCACCAGCAGGCCCAGCGCGACGATGAAGGCAACGACGGTGGTCAGCATGGGCAGCCTCCCCGGTTCAGGCCAGTTGGTCGATGGCGGCCCGCGCCGCCTGGCGGGCACGCGAGTCCAGCGCCAGCAGGTCCGCCAGCGCCTGCGGCTTGGAGGGCGGCACGCACTCCAAAGTTGCAAGGTTCACGGCATGGATCTGGTCGAAACGGATGCGCCGGTCCAGGAACGCGGCTACGGCCTCTTCATTGGCGGCGTTCAGCACGGCCGTGGTTCCGGCCGGGCCGCGCAGCGCGTCCCAGGCCAGCTGCAGGCCGGGAAAGCGCTCGCGGTGGCCGTGGCTGTCGAGCGACTCGAAGCTCATGTCGGCCAGGGCGGTGAAATCCAGCGGCTCGGCGCCCGAGGCGATGCGCTCGGGCCAGGCCAGCCCGTAGGCGATGGGTACCCGCATGTCCGGCGTGCCGAGTTGGGCCACCACCGAATGGTCGCGGTACTGGACCATGGAGTGGATCACGCTCTGCGGGTGGATCACCACCTCCAGCCGCTCGGGCGGCAGGCCGAACAGGTAGCGCGCCTCGATCACCTCCAGCGCCTTGTTCATCATGGTCGCCGAGTCCACCGAGATCTTGCGCCCCATCACCCAGTTCGGGTGCGCGCACGCCTGCTCGGGCGTGACCTCGCGCAGGCTCTCCACCGCGCGCCGGCGGAACGGGCCGCCCGAGGCGGTGAGGATGATCTTGTCGACCCGCTGTGGCCAGGCAGCGGGATCCTCCGGCAGCGACTGGAAGATGGCCGAATGCTCGCTGTCGATCGGCAGCAGCGTGGCGCCGCCCTCGCGCACTGCCTGCAGGAACAGCTCGCCGCCGACGACCAGCGCCTCCTTGTTGGCCAGCAGCAGGCGCTTGCCGGCGCGCGCCGCCGCCAGGCAGGACGACAGGCCCGCGGCGCCGACGATGGCGGCCATCACGGTGTCCACGTCGTCGCGCACCACCAGTTCGTCCAGCGCGGCATCGCCGCCGAGCACGGTGGTCGGCAGGCCCTCGGCCCGGACGCGGTCGGCCAGCTCGCGCGCCGCGGCGGCGTC
This sequence comes from Ramlibacter sp., assembly GCF_035627355.1. Classification (GTDB taxonomy): domain Bacteria; phylum Pseudomonadota; class Gammaproteobacteria; order Burkholderiales; family Burkholderiaceae_C; genus Ramlibacter. Next base: position 34,286 of record NZ_DASPLW010000077.1, on the reverse strand, counting down.
GGCCATCACCGCGAAGCGGGGGCGGAACTGCGCGCACTGCGCCAGCATGGGTGCCACCCGCGAGCCGGCGCTGAGCACGACGACTTCGTAGCGGTCCGGATGGCGCGCGACCACGTCCAGCGTATTGGCGCCGATCGAGCCGGTGGAGCCCAGGATGGCCAGGCGTTGTCGTGTCATGGGCGGGCCCAGGTAGCCAGCATCATGGCCAGCGGTAGCGTCGGCAGCAGCGCATCGACGCGATCGAGCACGCCGCCGTGGCCGGGCAGCAGGCCGCTGGAATCCTTGGCGCCGGCGCTGCGCTTGACCAGCGATTCGGCCAGGTCGCCGACCACGCTCATGGCGACCAGGAAGATCGCGGCCGGCACCAGGAACCAGGCACCGACCGCCGCCAGCCGGGAATAGAGGCTGGGCACCTGCACCTGCCAGTGGGCATCGGCGGCCACCCAGGCGAAGGCCAGCGCCAACACGCCGGCCACGCCGCCCCACACGCCTTCCCAGCTCTTGCCGGGGCTGATGGCGGGGGCCAGCTTGTTGCGCGTGAACTTCAGGCCGAATGCGCGACCGGCGAAGTAGGCGGCAATATCGGCCACCCACACCAGCAGCAGCACCGACAGCAGGAAGTTGATGCCGGTCACGCGCGCCTGCACCACGGCCAGCCAGGCGACGCACAGGGCGGCCAGCCCGCCGGCCAGCCGGACCGCTCGCGGGACCCCCGGCCAGCCGCGCACGCCGGCGCGCAGCAGCGCGCCACCGGCCAGCACCCAGGCGGCCCCGGCTGCGAGCCACAGCAGGGGTAGCGGCCGCTCCAGCCAGCCGGCACCCCAGGCCGCGGCACAGCAGGCCACGCACAGGAGGCCCAGAGAAACCGAACCGGCGTCGCTGCAGCCGTTCAGCCTCGCGAACTCCCAGCCGCCGGCCGCGATGGCCAGCAGCATCAGCACGGCGAACGGCCAGGGCGTGGGCCAGAACAGGGCCGGCAGCAGGACGGCCAGCAGGACGACGGCCGTGATGACGCGCTGCTTGAGCATGGCGCTCAGCTCCTCACGCGGCCTTGCGGGGAGCGGGCGGCTGCAGTTGCTGGGACGTGCGCCCGAATCGCCGCTCGCGGCCGGCGTAGTCGGCCAGCGCGGCATCCAGTTCGGCGGGACCGAACTCGGGCCAGAGCTTGTCGGTGAAGTACAGCTCGGCATAGGCGGCCTGCCAGAGCAGGAAGTTGGACAGGCGCATCTCGCCGCCGGTGCGGATCAGCAGGTCCGGATCCGGCACGTGCGCCAGCGCCATGGCGGCGTCCAGGCTCTGTTCGGTGATGGGCTCGCCACGCGCGGCGAGCCGGGCCGCCGCCTGCGCCACATCCCAGCGGCCGCCATAGCTGAAGCAGATGTTGAACACCAGCGAGGTATTGGCGGCGGTTGCGGCCTCTGCCGCCGCCAGCCCGGCGCGCACCTTCTCGGACAGCCCGGAGCGGTCGCCGATGAAATGGATGCGGACGCCTTCGGCCTTGAGGTGCGGCACTTCGCGCGACAGCGCCACCGCCAGCAGCTCCATCAGGCCGGAGACCTCCTCGGGCGGGCGGTTCCAGTTCTCGGACGAGAACGCGAAGACGGTCAGCACGCCCACGCCCCGCTCGGCGCAGTGGCGCACGCAGGCGCGCAGCGCGTCGACGCCCTTCTTGTGGCCGGCCACGCGCGGCAGGCAGCGCCGGGTGGCCCAGCGCCCGTTGCCGTCCATGACGATGGCGATGTGGTGGGGAATGGCGCTCACGGTCAGACCGCCAGGATCTCCTGCTCCTTGGCCTCGACCATCTTGTCGATCTCGGCCACGTGCCGGTCGGTGGTCTTCTGGATCTCGGCCTCGGCGCGCTTCTGCTCGTCCTCGGAGGCGAGCTTGTCCTTCACCAGCTTCTTGACGCCCTCGTTGGCGTCCCGGCGCAGGTTGCGGATGGCGATCTTGGCGGCTTCGCCCTCGTGGCGCACCAGCTTGGTCATCTCCTTGCGGCGCTCCTCGCTCATGGGCGGCATGGGCACCCGGATCAGGTCGCCCATGGAGGCCGGGTTCAGGCCCAGGTCGCTCTCGCGGATGGCCTTCTCGATCTTGGCGGCCATGCCCTTCTCCCAGGGCTGCACGCTGATCGTGCGGGCGTCCAGCAGCGAGACGTTGGCCACCTGGCTGATCGGCAGCATGGAGCCGTAGTAGTCCACGTGGACCGTATCAAGCAGGCCGGGGTTGGCGCGCCCGGTGCGGATCTTGGTCAGGTTGTTCTTGAACGCGGCGATGGACTGGTCCATCTTCGCTTCGGCCGACTTCCTGATCTCGGCGATGGTGCTCATGGTGTCCTCCTTGTTCGTCGTCAGGCGTAGACCAGCGTGCCCTCGTCCTCGCCCATCACCACGCGGCGCAGCGCGCCGTGCTTGAAGATGGAGAAGACCTTGATCGGCAGCTTCTGGTCGCGGCACAGGGCGAAGGCGGTGGCATCCATGATCCCCAGGTTGCGCGCCATCGCCTCGTCGAAGGTGATCCGCCCGTAGCGGGTGGCGGACGGGTCCTTCTTCGGGTCGGCCGAATAGACCCCGTCCACCTTGGTGGCCTTGAGCACCAGTTCGGCGCCGATCTCGGCGCCGCGCAGGGCCGCGGCGGTATCGGTGGTGAAGAAGGGGTTGCCCGTGCCGGCCGCGAAGATCACGACCTTGCCTTCTTCCAGGTACTGCAGGGCCTTGGGCCGAACGTAGGGCTCGACCACCTGCTCGATCGCGATGGCCGACATCACGCGCGCCACCAGCCCCTGCTTGTTCATGGTGTCGGCGAGGGCCAGCGCGTTCATCACGGTGGCCAGCATGCCCATGTAGTCGGCGGTGGCCCGGTCCATGCCGACCGAACCGCCTGCCACGCCGCGGAAGATGTTGCCGCCGCCGATGACCACCGCCACCTGCACGCCGCTGTGCACCACGTCCGCGATCTCCTCGACCATGCGGACGATGGTGGCCCGGTTGATTCCGAACGGGTCGTCCCCCATCAGCGCTTCACCGGACAGCTTGAGCAGGATGCGCTTGTGGGCGGGGGCAGCGGTCATTCAGGGGGCTCCGGGGTGGCGACGAAAACGAGTGTAGCGGTGCGGGGCTGCCCGCGGGGCGCCGCCCCGCGGGCGATGGGGCCGCCTCAGGCGCCCTTGGCAGCGGCGACCTGGGCGGCGACTTCGGCGGCGAAGTCGTCGTTCTTCTTCTCGATGCCCTCGCCCACCACGTACAGCGTGAACGCCTTGACCGTGGTGCCGGCGGCCTTGAGCATCTGCTCCACCGTCTGCTTGTCGTTCTTGACGAAGGGCTGGTTGAAGAGCGACACCTCCTTGAGGTACTTCTGCACCGAGCCTTCGATCATCTTGGCGGCGATGTCCGCCGGCTTGCCGGATTCGGCGGCCTTGGCGGTGGCGACGCTGCGCTCCTTCTCGATCAGCTCGGCGGGCACGTCGCTGGAGGCCAGCGCCACCGGCTTCATGGCGGCCACGTGCATGGCCACGTCCTTGGCCGCGACGTCGTCGCCCTCGTACTCCACCACCACGCCGATGCGGGTGCCGTGCAGGTAGGACGCGAGCTTGCTGCCGCCGGCGAAGCGCTTGAAGCGGCGGAAGCTCATGTTCTCGCCGATCTTGCCGATCAGGCCCTTGCGAACGTCTTCCAGCGTGGGGCCGAAGCCGTCCTGGCTGTAGGGCAGCGCGCCCAGCGCGGCCACGTCGGCCGGGTCGTTCTTGGCGACCAGTTCCGCCGCGGCCCGGGCCAGGGCGATGAAGCTGTCGTTCTTGGTGACGAAGTCGGTCTCGCAGTTGACCTCGACGAGCGCGCCGGTCGTGCCTTCGATGCTGGCGGCCACGACCCCCTCGGCGGTGATGCGGGCGGCGGCCTTGCCGGCCTTGTTGCCGAGCTTGACGCGCAGCAGTTCCTCGGCCTTCTCCATGTTGCCGTCGGCCTCGGTGAGCGCCTTCTTGCACTCCATCATCGGGGCGTCCGTCTTGGCGCGCAGTTCGGCGACCATGCTTGCGGTGATTGCTGCCATTGCTGTCCTCTTTCAGTATTCGGGCGGTAAAAAGGGGCCCGAGAGCCCCTTCCATGCATTGGGGAGTCGCGCGCCTTTACGCGCCGGCGCCTTCCTCGACCTCGACGAACTCGTCGCCGCCTTCGGAGACGGCGCGGGCCACGTCACTGACCGCGCTGGCGCGGCCTTCCAGCACGGCGTCGGCGATGCCGCGGGCGTAGAGCTGCACGGCCTTGGCCGAGTCGTCGTTGCCGGGGATCACGTAGTCGATGCCCTCGGGCGAGTGGTTGGAGTCGACCACGCCCACCAGCGGGATGCCGAGCTTCTTGGCCTCGGAGACGGCGATCTTGTGGAAGCCCACGTCGATCACGAAGATGGCGTCGGGCAGGTTGTTCATGTCCTGGATGCCGCCGATGTCCTTCTCGAGCTTGTCCATCTCGCGCTGGAACATCAGCTGTTCCTTCTTGCTCATGGACTCGAGGCCGGCTTCCTGCTGGGCCTTCATGTCCTTGAGGCGCTTGATCGAGGTCTTGACCGTCTTGAAGTTGGTCAGCATGCCGCCCAGCCAGCGCTGGTCGACGAAGTGCACGCCGGCGCGGCGGGCCTCGGTGGCGACGATCTCGCGGGCCTGGCGCTTGGTGCCCACCATCAGGATGGTGCCGCGGTTGGCCGACAGCTGCTTCACGAACTTCATCGCGTCCTGGAACATCGGGAGCGACTTTTCCAGGTTGATGATGTGGATCTTGTTGCGGGAGCCGAAGATGTAGGGGGCCATCTTCGGGTTCCAGAAGCGGGTCTGGTGTCCGAAATGGACGCCGGCTTCCAGCATTTCGCGCATGGAGACTGCCATGAGGGGTTCCTAGGTTGGGTCTAGAATCCGCCCCGCAATCGCGGCAGGCCTTGCAGCCGTTGCGACACCTGGTAGGGACGGATTCGCGAATGTGTCCTGCCGGTCTCACGGCAGCCGCACCATGCGACCGCCGCCCAGCAAAACCGCGAGATTCTAGCACAGGGACCCTCTCCTTCCCCCCGATGGACGACCTCATCGCCACCCGCGAGCAGCTCGGCAGCGGCCGTGGCAGCGCTTCCGAAGCCTTCGCCCAGGCACTGGCCATCGCCCGGTCGACCGCCTGCGACCACGCGTTCATCCGCACCTTTCCCGATGAGGCCGCCGCCGCAGCCCGTCCGGGCGTGGACCGCCTGCCGCTGGCCGGGCTGCCGGTCTCGATCAAGGACCTGTTCGACGTCGCCGGCCAGGTCACCGCGGCGGGCTCGGCCGTGCTGGCCGACGCACCGCCGGCGACGGCCGACTGCACGGCCGTGGCTCGCCTGCGCGCGGCCGGGGCCAGCCTGGTCGGCCGCACCAACATGACCGAGTTCGCGTTCTCGGGCGTGGGCATCAACCCGCACCACGGCACCCCGGTCAACCCGGCCGACCCGGCCACGGCCCGCATCCCGGGCGGCTCGTCCTCGGGCGCGGCCGTGTCGGTGGCCACCGGCGCCGCCTTCGTCGGGCTGGGCTCCGATACCGGCGGTTCCATCCGCATCCCGGCGGCGCTGTGCGGCATTGTCGGCTTCAAGAACACGGCCCGGCTGACCCCGGCCGATGGCGCGCTGCCGCTGTCGACCACGCTCGACACCGTCTGCGCCATGACGCGGTCGGTGCGCGATGCGGTGCTGGCGCACGAGATCCTGTCGGCGCGCACCGTCGCGCTGGAGCGCAAGCCGCTGGCCCAGCGCCGGTTCGCCGTCGCGCGCACCCAGATGCTGGACGGCATGGACGTCAACGTGGCGCAGGCCTTCGAGGCCGCACTGCGGGCCCTGCGCAACGCCGGCGCCCGGGTGGAGGAGATCGAGCTCGCCGAGATCCACGACCTCGGGACGATCCAGGCGACCGGCGGCTTCTCTGCGGCCGAGAGCTACGCCTGGCACCGCACCCTGCTGCAGCAGCGCGGCGACGGCTACGACCCGCGCGTGCGCACCCGCATCGAGCGGGGCGCGGGCATGAGAGCCTGGGAATACCTGGACCTGGTGCGCCATCGCGCCGAGTGGATCGCGCGGGTCGAGGCGGCCCTGCAGGGCTTCGACGCCGTGCTCTCGCCCACCACCCCCATCGTGGCGCCGCCGATCGCCGATCTGGCGCCCGGTGCCGAGCGCGACGAAGCCTTCTTCCGCAGCAACGCGCTCCTGCTGCGCAACACCAGCGTGGTCAACATGCTGGACGGTTGTGCGCTCTCGCTGCCCTGCCATGCGCCCGGCAGCCTGCCGGTCGGCCTGATGCTCTGGCACGGGCCGCTGCGCGACGACACCGTGCTGGACGTCGGCCTGGCAGTGGAAGCCGCCCTGCAGCCGCTGCGGCAGGGCTGAGAGCGGGCCGGGGAATTCCTTGAGAGTCGCCGTCATCGGCGCCGGCATCGTCGGCGTCACCACTGCGTACGAGCTGGCCGCCGACGGCCACCAGGTCACCGTGTTCGAACGCCGCGGTGCCGTGGCCGAGGAAACCAGCTTCGCCAACGCGGGCGTCGTGGCGCCGGGCTACGTCACCCCCTGGGCCGCACCCGGCATGCCGTCCAAGGTGCTGCGCTACCTGCTCAGCCGCCATGCGCCGGTGCGGGTCACCTGGCCGCTGACGGCCGGCGAACTGGGCTGGATGTGGCACTGGTGGCGCGCCTGCCGCCTGGACACCTACCTGGCCAACCGGGCGCGCCTGCAGCGGCTGGCCTTCTACAGCCGCGAACGCCTGCACTGGCTGACCGACACCCTGCAGCTCGAGTACGACCGCAGCCCCGGCTACATGGTGCTGCTGCGCTCGGAGAAGGACCAGCGCCTGGTCCAGCCCGGGCTGCAGGTGCTGCGCGACGCGGGGGTGACCTTCCGCGTGATCGACGCCGCAACTGCTCGCACCGTCGAGCCGGCGCTCAACCCCGACACGGCCTTCGTCGGCGCCATCCACCTGCCCGAGGACGAAGCCGGCAACTGCCGCCAGTTCGCCCTGCTGGTGAAGGACGCCGCCCGCGCCGCCGGCGCCCGCTTCGAATTCAACACCCGGGTGCTGCCACTGGACCGCGCGGCGCCGGCCACCTTGCACGTGCAGCAAGGCGAGGCCGCCCCGCGCACCGCAGCCTTCGATGCGGTGGTGGTCTGCGGCGGGCTCGAGTCGGCGGCGCTGCTGCGGCCGCTCGGCTTCCGCATCCGCCTGGCACCGGTGTACGGCTACTCGATCAGCGCCCCGATCCGCGAGAGCCTGAACGCGCCGCGCAGCGCCGTCATGGACGAACGCTTCAAGGTGGCGATCGCCCGCCTCGGCCAGCGCGTGCGCGTGGCCGGCAGCGCCGAGATCGGTGGCGATCCGCTGCACAAGCGGGCCGCCGCGCTGCAGACGCTCTACAAGGTGCTGCACGACTGGTTTCCGGGCGCGGCACAGCTCTCCAACACGGGCGCATCGGTGCAGGAATGGAAAGGCGCCCGCCCCATGCTGCCGGACGGCCCACCGGTGCTCGGCGCCTCGGGTGCGCCGGGCGTCTGGCTGAACCTGGGCCACGGCTCCAGCGGCTGGGCGCTGGCCTGCGGCAGCGCGCGGGTCGTGGCGGACCTGATGGCCGGCCGTGCCCCCTTGCTGGACCTGGAAGGCCTGGGCATCGAGCGGCTGGCCGGCTGACCGCCCGGCCGCCGCACAATCGGCCCATGCAGAAGGTCACGGCCGATCGCTCCTGGTGGCTGCACGACGTCGCCGCCACGCGGCGTATCGAGCAGCAAGCCGCTGCGACGCTGGCGCCGCAGGCACTGATGCAGCGCGCCGGCCTGGCCACGGCGCGGCTGGCGCTGGCCCTCGCGCCGCATGCGCGGCAAGTCTGGATCGCCTGCGGTCCCGGCAACAACGGCGGCGACGGGCTGGAGGCCGCAGTCCACCTGCAGCAATGGGGCAAGCCGGTGGTGGTGACGGTCGCGGGCGACCCGGACCGCTTGCCTGCGGACGCCGCGGCCGCGTGGCAGAAGTGCCGCTCCGCCGGCGTGCCGGTGCTCGAGCAGCCACCGGCGGACTGGGACCTCTGCATCGACGCGCTGCTGGGCATCGGGGCCGCGCGCCCGCTCCAGGGGCTCCTCGCGCGCGCCGCCGAAGCCATCGCTGCAGGCGAGGGCCTTGTGCTCGCCGTCGACGTCCCCAGCGGGCTGTCGGCCGACACCGGCCAGGGCAGCGGCGTCCAGGCCCATCACACCCTATCGCTGCTCACGCTCAAGCCGGGCCTGTTCACGGCCCGGGGACGGGATGCCGCCGGGCAGGTCTGGTTCGACGACCTGCAGGTGGAGCCGTCCGGCGACCTGGCCTGCGCCGAACTCGCCGGCCCGCCCGCGCCGCCCATCCGGCTGCATGCCAGCCACAAGGGCAGCTATGGCGACGTGGCGGTGATCGGCGGGGCCCCGGGCATGGCGGGGGCCGCCGTGCTGGCCGCATCCGCTACGCTCGCCAGCGGCGCAGGCCGCGTCTTCCTCTGTCCCCTCGACGAGCGCGCCGGCAGCCTGGTCCCGGGCCTGCCGGAGCTGATGGTTCGCGACTGGGGCCAGTTGCCGCTGGAGGAGCTGGCGGTGGCCTGCGGTTGCGGCGGCGGCAGCGCCGTTGCCGCGGCCCTGCCGACCGTGCTGGCACGCGCACGCACGCTGGTGCTCGACGCCGACGGGTTGAACGCCGTCGCCGCCGATCCGGATCTGCAACAACGATTGCGCGAGCGCGCCAGGCGCGGCCAGGCGACCGTGCTGAGCCCGCACCCGCTCGAAGCGGCGCGGCTGCTCGGCATCGAGACCTCGAAGGTGCAGGCCGACCGCCTGCACGCCGCCATCGATCTGGTGCAACGCTTCGACTGCGTGGTGGTGCTCAAGGGATCCGGCACGGTGCTGGCGGTCCCGGGCGCCCGCCCCCGCATCAACCCGACCGGCAACGCCCGCCTGGCCACGGGCGGCACCGGCGACGTGCTGGCAGGGATGCTGGCGGCGGCGCTGGCGGCCGGCGGCGATGCCTTCGATGGCACCACGGCCGCCGTGTACCGCCACGGGCTGCTGGCCGACCGGTGGCCGGCCGGGCAGCCGCTCACCGCCGGCGCACTGGCGCGCGCGGCGGCAGCCTGATCAGCCCCGGCGCGCCTTTCGGCCGCGGGACTTGGCGGCGACGGCCTTCTTCACCGCGTCCTTGACGTTGGTGACCGTCGCGCCCTTGCTGGCCTTCTTGGCGGCGCGCCGCAGGCCGGTGGCCCCGGTCGACGGCCCGCCCGCCCCCTTGTCGCGCATGGCGCGCGACTCCAGGTCCTCGCCTTCGCGCACCAGCCGGAAGTCGATCTTGCGCCCGTCCAGGTCGACCCGGCTGACCTGCACCCGCACCCGCGTGCCGATGGCGTAGCGGATGCCGGTGCGCTCGCCGCGCAGTTCCTGGCGTGCCTCGTCGAACTTGAAGTACTCGCCGCCCAGTTCGGTGATGTGCACCAGCCCCTCGACGTACAGCTGGTCGAGCGTGACGAAGATGCCGAAGGTGGTGGCGGCACTGACCACGCCGCCGAACTCCTCGCCCAGGTGCTCGCGCATGTACTTGCACTTGAGCCAGGCCTCGACGTCGCGGCTGGCCTCGTCGGCGCGCCGCTCGTTGGCGCTGCAGTGCAGGCCGGCGGCCTCCCAGGCCTGGGTCTCGCGGCTGGTGGGTGCCGGCTTCTTCGGCTTCTGGCCGGGTGGCGCCACCCGGCTGGCCAGCCGCCGCGCCAGCTTCTCGTGCGCCTCGCCCGGCGTGGGCAGCGCCGGCAATGTGTAGTGGCGGTTGGCCAGCAAGGCCTTGATCACCCGGTGCACCAGCAGGTCCGGGTAGCGCCGGATCGGGCTGGTGAAGTGGGTGTAGGCGTCGTAGGCCAGCCCGAAGTGGCCGCTGTTGATCGGCGTGTAGATCGCCTGCTGCATGGAGCGCAGCAGCATGGTGTGGATCTGCTGCGCGTCGGGGCGGTCCTTGGTGGCCTCGGCGATGCGCTGGAACTCCACCGGCATCGGCTCCTCGGAGATCGAGATGCCCACCCCCATGGCCTTGAGGTAGTTGCGCAGGATCTCCTTCTTCTCCGGCGTGGGGCCCTCGTGCACCCGGTACAGCCCCGGGTGCTTGCCCTGCTGGATGAAGTCGGCGGCACACACGTTGGCGGCCAGCATGGCCTCCTCGATCAGCCGGTGCGCGTCGGTGCGGGTGCGCGGCACGATCTTCTCGATGCGGCCGCTCTCGTCGCAGATGATCTGCGTCTCGGTGGTCTCGAAGTCCACCGCCCCGCGCATCTCGCGCGCCTTGAGCAGCGCCCGGTACACGTCGTGCAGGTTGAGCAGGTCCGGCACCCGCTCCTTGCGCCGCTGGGCCTCCGGGCCGCGCGTGTTGGCCAGGATGGCCGCCACCTCGGTGTACGTGAGGCGGGCGTGGCTCCACATGACGGCCGGATAGAACTGGTAGGCCTGGATCTCGCCGGTGGCGGTGATGAGCATGTCGGCCACCATGCAGAGGCGGTCGACTTCCGGGTTGAGCGAGCACAGGCCGTTGGACAGCTTCTCCGGCAGCATCGGGATCACCCGGCGCGGGAAGTAGACGCTGGTGGCCCGGTCGTAGGCGTCCACGTCGATGGCGCTGCCGGTCTCCACGTAGTGGCTGACGTCGGCGATCGCGACCAGCAGCCGCCAGCCCTTGCCGCGGCCGACCTTGGCCGGCTCGCAGTAGACGGCGTCGTCGAAGTCGCGCGCGTCCTCGCCGTCGATGGTGACCAGCGGGATGTCCGTCAGGTCCACCCGGTGCTTGCGGTCCGCCGGCCGCACCTTGTCGGGCAGCACGCGAGCCATGGCGATGCAGGGCTCGGAGAACTCGTGCGGCACGCCGTACTTGCGCACCGCGATCTCGATCTCCATGCCGGGATCGTCGATCTCGCCCAGCACCTCCTTGACGCGGCCGACCGGCTGGCCGTACAGGCTGGGCGGCTCGGTGAGTTCCACCACCACCACCTGCCCCGGCTTGGCCGCGCCGGTGGCGCCCTTGGGAATCAGGACGTCCTGGCCGTAGCGCTTGTCCTCCGGCGCGACCAGCCAGACGCCGCTTTCGTGCAGCAGGCGGCCGATGATCGGCTGCGGCGGACGCTCGACGATCTCCACCACCCGGCCTTCCGGCCGGCCCTTGCGGTCGTGCCGGACGATGCGCACGCGGACGCGGTCCTTGTGCAGCACCGCGCGCATTTCATTGGGCGGCAGGTAGACGTCGGTCTCGCCGTCGTCCCGCAGGACGTAGCCGTGGCCGTCGCGATGGCCCTGGATGACGCCCTCGACTTCATCGAGCAGGCCGATCGCGTGTTGTGTTCCGATGTTTTTGATATAGAATCCTTTTCTTTCCTGAAATGCCCAGGTGGCGGAATTGGTAGACGCACTAGTTTCAGGTACTAGCGGGTAACTCCGTGGAGGTTCGAGTCCTCTCCTGGGCACCAAGACAAATGATAAAGCCGGCCTCGTGCCGGCTTTATTGTTTGCGGGCGGAACCGCCTCGCCAGCAGGGCTTGCCGGGCGCTCGCGGGAGACACCCGCGGCGCCGCGGCCTGGCTGCGGTGAATGCGATGCGGGTGGCCTTCGCGGGTCAGACCGGGACCCCGACCAGGTCGTGACCCTCGGTCGCGACGATGCGCGCCCGGGTGAACTCCCCGACCTTGAGCTGCTTGCTCAGTTTTTCCGGCGGCAGCAGCCGCACGGTGCCGTCGATCTCGGGCGCGTCCGCGTAGCTGCGCCCCACCCCGCCCTTGCGCCCCAGTGCCGGTGCCGCATCCACCAGCACCTGCATCGTGGCGCCCACGCGACGCGCCAGCCGCGCCGCCGAGACCTCCTCGGCCACCGCCATGAAGCGAGCGCGGCGTTCCTCGCGCACCTCGGCCGGCAGCATGCCGGGCAGTTCGTTGGCTGCCGCACCCTCGACCGGGCTGTAGGCAAAGCAGCCGGCCCGGTCGATCTGGGCCTCGCGCAGGAAGTCCAGCAGGTGCTGGAACTCCTCCTCCGTCTCGCCCGGGAAGCCGGCGATGAAGGTGCTGCGCACCACCAGTTCGGGGCAGGCCTCGCGCCAGGCGCGGATGCGCTCCAGGTTGCGCTCGCCGCTGGCCGGCCGCTTCATCCGGCGCAGCACGTCGGGGTGGCTGTGCTGGAAGGGCACGTCCAGGTAGGGCAGCACGGCGCCGGTCGCCATCAGGGGAATGATCTCGTCCACCGATGGATACGGGTACACGTAGTGCAGCCGCACCCAGGCGCCGTGCGGCGCGGCCAGTTCGCCCAGGGCCTGCACCAGTTCCAGCGTACGCGTCTTGACCGGACGGCCGTCGAAGAAGCCGGTGCGGTACTTCAGGTCCACGCCATAGGCCGAGGTGTCCTGGCTGACCACCAGCAGTTCCTTCACGCCGGACTCGAACAGCGCGCGCGCTTCCTTGAGCACGTCGCCCACCGGCCGGCTGGCCAGGTCGCCGCGCATCGAAGGGATGATGCAGAAGGTGCAGCGGTGGTTGCAGCCCTCGCTGATCTTCAGGTAGGCGTAGTGCCGCGGCGTCAGCTTGATGCCGGCCGGCGGCAGCAGGTCCAGGAAGGGATCGTGCGGCTTGGGCAGGTGCGTGTGCACGTGGTCCATCACCTCCTGCGTCGCCTGCGGGCCGGTGACGGCCAGCACCGAGGGATGGACCTGCTGCACCAGCTTGCCGCCGCCTTCGCCGGCGCGCGCGCCCAGGCAGCCGGTGACGATGACCTTGCCGTTCTCGGCCAGGGCCTCACCGATGGTGTCCAGGCTCTCCTTGACGGCATCGTCGATGAAGCCGCAGGTGTTGACGATCACCAGGTCGGCACCCTCGAAGGTCCTGGCGGTGCGGTAGCCCTCGGCCGAGAGCCGGGTGAGGATCAGCTCGGAATCGGTCAGGTTCTTGGGGCAGCCGAGGCTGACGAAGCCCACCTTCGGGGCTGCCTCGGCAACGGGGGAATCACTCATGGTCGGATTGTCCCAGAGGGACTCGGTCAATGAAAAAGGGCGGGCATCCGGCCCGCCCTTCGCGCCGTTCGCGATGGCTCAGGGCCGCTTGCCCATGAAAGCGCCCAGCATCTGCTCGGTCTGCTTCTGCATCTGCTCCTGCATCTTCTCGAACATGGTGCGCGACTGCTCGACGTAGCTGCCCATCAGGCCCTGCATCAGCGGGTTCTGCATGTTCATGAACTGCGCCCACATTTCCGGCGTGATCTGCTTGGACTGCTCGGCCAGGCGGGCCTGGATGTCGGTGAACGCCTGCACGTTCTTCTCGAGGTAGGCGCCCATGAAGCCCTGCGCCGCATGCCCGTAGAAGCGGATGATGTTGGCCAGCGCCGCCTCGCTGAACATGGGCGCGCCGCCCGCCTCTTCCTCCAGGATGATCTGCAGCAGGATGCTGCGCGTCAGGTCCTCGTTGGTCTTGGCGTCGCGCACCACGAAGGGCTCGCTGTCCATGACCAGCTGCTTGACTTCGGCCAGCGTGATGTAGGAGGAGGTGTCGGTGTCGTAAAGGCGCCGGTTCGGGTACTTCTTGATCACGCGCTGCGACGGCGCAGCGGCGGCGGCTTTCTTGCTCACGAGGGGAACTCCTCCTGGATTCTTCGCGGCCGCGCCGTCGCGAGCGCGCGTGCCGCAGTGCAAAAGATTCTAGGAAGGCCGCCTGCGCGAGAGCCCGAAGGATAACCCTAGGGTGGAGCGAAAGCGGATCGGAAGATTGGTAGGCGCGATTGGACTCGAACCAACGACCCCCACCATGTCAAGGTGGTGCTCTAACCAGCTGAGCTACGCGCCTGAATGTCGTTCGAGAGGCGGGATTGTAGCAGAGGGCAACCGGCCGCTTCAGCGCCGCCGTGCCGCGATCACGCCGGGCACGTCGAGCACCAGTCCGAGCACGCGTGCCAGCCGGTTGGAATCGGCAATCTCGACGGTGAAGGTCATCCACGCAGTGCCGCGTAGCGACTGCGTCTGCACGCCGACCACGTTCATCTTCTCCTTGGCGAACACCTCGGAGATGTCGCGCAGCAGGCCCTGCCGGTCGGCGGCCTCCACCGCCACGTCCACCGGGTACATCGCGGACTCGCCCGCCTTGGACCGGCCCCACTCGACCTCGATCACGCGCTCCGGGTTGCGTCCGGCGATCTCGCGGAAGTTGCTGCAGTCGCGCCGGTGCACGCTGACGCCCTTGCCGCGGGTGACGAAGCCGGCGATGTCGTCGGGCGGGGCCGGCTTGCAGCAGCGCGCGAGCTGGGTCATGAGCGACCCGACGCCGACCACCAGCACCCCGCCGGTGGGCGACTTCTCGGCCGGCCGTGCCTTCTTCAGCAGCAGGTACTGGTCCTGCGGCAGCGGCGGCTCGGCCGGCTTGAACGCGGCCTCGACCTGGCGCAGCGAATACTCCTCCTTGCCCACCGCCAGGAACAGGTCCTCGGCCGTCTTGAAGCCGAGCTGGGCGGCCAGGTCCCCGAGCTTGAGCGCGGTGCGGCCCTCGCGCTGCAGCAGCTTTTCCACCGCCTCCTTGCCACGCGCCAGCGTCTCGGCCTTGGCCTGCTCGTTGAACCAGGCCCGCACCTTGGACTTGGCGCGGTGGCTGGCCAGGAAGCCGAGTTCCGGGTTGAGCCAGTCGCGCGAGGGGCCGCCTTCCTTGGCGGCGACGATTTCCACGGTCTGGCCGTTCTGCAGCGGCGTGTTCAGCGTGACCATGGCGCCGTCCACCCGCGCGCCGCGGCAGCGGTGGCCCAGGCTGGTGTGCACGGTGTAGGCGAAATCCACCGGCGTGGCGCCCTGCGGCAGCTCCACGATCTGGGCATTGGGGGTGAGCACGTAGATGCGGTCCTCGAACAGCCCGCGGCCGGCCCCCGCGAGGTCGCGCTCCCAGGCGAGCAGTTGCCGCAGCACGGCCAGCTTGGCGTCGTACTCGCCGGCGGCGGCCACGCCGCCGTAACCCTTGGCACCCGCCTCCTTGTAGGCCCAGTGCGCGGCCACGCCGTGCTCGGCGTGCTCGTGCATGGCCTGGGTGCGGATCTGGATCTCGATCGCGCGGCCGGCCTCGTCTCGCACCACGGTGTGCAGCGACTGGTAGCCGTTGGGCTTGGGTTTGGCGATGTAGTCGTCGAACTCGGAGGGGATGGACTCGAACTGCTCGTGCACCCAGGACAGGGTGGCGTAGCAGTCGCGCACCTCCGGCACGATCACGCGCAGCGCGCGGATGTCGAACACCTCGTCGAAATCCAGCGACTTGCCGCGCATCTTCTTGACGATGCTGTAGATGTGCTTGGGGCGCCCCTGCACCTGGGCCGCGATGCCCTGCGCCCTCAGCTTGCGCTCCAGCTGCACGCGCAACTGCTCGACGAAGGCCTCCCGCTCGGCCCGCTTCTCGTCGAGCAGCCGGGCCACCTGGTGGTAGGTCTCCGGTTCGAGGAAGCGGAAGGCCAGGTCCTCGATCTCCCACTTGATCTGCCACACGCCCAGCCGGTTGGCCAGCGGCGCGAAGATGGTCAGCGCCTCGCGTGCGACGCCCGCCGGCGGCACCGTCTTGCGCGCCGCATTCCAGCGCAGGGTCTGCAGCCGCGAGGCCAGCCGCAGCATCACGACGCGCAGGTCGCGCGAGAACGCCAGCAGCATCTTGCGCACGTTCTCGGCCTGTTCCTGCGGGAGCTCGCCGGCCTTTTCCGTCTCGTCGCCCGACGACCGTGCCTGGCGCTGCACGCGCACCAGCGCCGTCGTCTCCAGGGCCAGCGCAGCATAGCTCTCGCCGAAGGCCTTGGCGATCACCTCTCCGGGCTTGTTCAGGTGCTGGCAGGCATAGACGAGGTAGCTGGCGGCCTGCATGGCCTCGGAGCCGCCCATGGTCTTGAGGATGGCGGCCACGCCATCCGCGTGGCCCAGCGTGTTCTCGCCGGTATCCAGCGTTTCGCCGGCGATCAACGGCTCGGCGAAGGCACGCGCCCGTGCCAGCGCGTTGGCCTGGCGCGGCAGCGCCTGCTCGGCCGCGGCGATCAGCTCCGGGACCGCGCTGCTGTCCGCAGGTCCGACCGGCTGGCGCTTCATGGCTGCAGCAGGAATTCGACGGCGGCTTCGACCTGGTCGGGCGCGATGAAGGTGGGGGCGTGGCCGACGCCCTCGAATTCGACCAGGCGGGCGTGCGGCCCGCGCCGCGTCATTTCCAGTGCGGTCTCGCGCGACAGCAGGTCCGATTGCGCACCGCGCGTGAGCAGCGTGCGGGCCTCGATCGCGTCATAGAGCGCCCACAGCGTGGCCTCCCCCTGCTGCGCATCGCCGGCCGTCATGCCGCGAAGCGGCACGGCGATGGCCGGGTCGTAGTGCAGGGCCAGGCCGCCCTCCGGCAGCTCGCGCACCATCGCCTGCGACAGCGCGAGCCACTGCTCCGGCGTGTGGGGGCCGAAGCTGGTGGAGATGCGCCACATCGCGTCGGCCGCTTCCTGCAGGGTCCCGAAGCGGCCGGTCTGGCCCAGGTAGGCGCCGATGCGCTCGATGGCCTGCCACTGGATGACCGGGCCTACGTCGTTGAGCAGCAGCCGCCGGATGGGCGACGGCAGCGGCAGCCCCGGCGTGCCGGCGACCGCCATGCCGATCAGCCCGCCCATGCTGGTGCCGCACCAGGACAGGTCCTGCACCGCGGCCTGGGCCTGCAGCTGCCCCAGCATCGCCAGCATGTCGGCCGCATAGGTGGGCAGCACATAGCCCTGCGGGTTCTTCAGCCAGTCGCTGCGGCCGCGGCCCACCACGTCGGGGCAGACCACCCGCAGCGGACCTTCGGCACGTGCCAGCAGCGCCTGCGCCAGCACGTCGAAGTCGCGCCCCTGCCGCGACAGGCCGTGCACGCAGACGATGACCCGCGCGGCGGCAGGGTCGCCCCAGCTCCAGTACGCCATGCGATGTCCGCCGTCCGCGTCGGCACAGGGTACGTAGTTGAGCGTAGGAAGAGCCATGGGGAAAATCGTCCGATACTTGCCGCGACCGCGCGCCATGCAAGGGCACGCTCGAGTCCATCGCATCGTACCAACCCCCATCGGAGACCACATCCCATGCTCAGCGGCAAGACTGCCCTCGTGACCGGCTCGACCAGCGGCATCGGCCTCGGCATCGCCAAGGCCCTCGCCCGCCAGGGCGCCAACATCGTGCTCAACGGCTTCGGCGACGTCGAAGGCCCGAAGGCGGAGGTCGCGGCCCTGGGCGTCAAGGTGGCCTACCACGGCGCCGACATGAGCAAGCCGGCCGAGATCGAGGAGATGATGAAGTACGCCGCCGCCCAGTTCGGGCGGGTGGACATCCTCGTCAACAACGCCGGCATCCAGCACGTGGCCCGCATCGAGGATTTCCCGCCCGAGCGCTGGGACGCCATCATCGCCATCAACCTGTCGAGTGCCTTCCATGCCACGCGGCTGGCGCTGCCGGCCATGAAGGCCGCCAACTGGGGTCGCATCATCAACGTGGCTTCCGTGCATGGCCTGGTCGCCTCGGCCGAGAAGTCGGCCTACGTCGCCGCCAAGCACGGCATCGTCGGCCTGACCAAGGTGACGGCGCTGGAGAACGCCACCACCGGCGTCACCTGCAACGCGATCTGCCCCGGCTGGGTGCTGACACCGCTGGTGCAGAAGCAGGTCGACGCCAAGGCCCAGGCCAACGGCTGGAGCAACGAGGAAGCAACGCGCGCGCTGCTGGGCGAGAAGGAGCCCTCGCTGCAGTTCACCACGCCCGAGGAACTGGGCGAACTGGCCGTGTT
The DNA here is from genome assembly GCF_035627355.1 of Ramlibacter sp. Lineage (GTDB taxonomy): Bacteria > Pseudomonadota > Gammaproteobacteria > Burkholderiales > Burkholderiaceae_C > Ramlibacter. Next base: position 16,485 of record NZ_DASPLW010000077.1, on the reverse strand, counting down.
CTTCTGCTCCCCTGCCGCCAACAACGTGCGCGGCGTGGCGTGGAACATGGACGGCGGCTGGGCGGCGCAGTAACGCTAGTCCGCCAGCCGCAGCGCGTGCGCGTGCGAGCAGTCGAAGCGATCCTGCGCCAGCTCGTAGTCCCAGCGTTCCACGCGACACTCGCGCGGCGCGTGGTCGGCCGGCGGCGTCCAGCGCACCACGTTCACCGAATTGGGTGACCCGTGCCGCACCCGCAGCGACAGGGCGGTGCCCGCCTGCAGGCAGAACAGCGCGCGCGGCGTGTCCGGCACCCGCGCGCAGGCATCGGTGAGGTAAGGCAGGTGGATGTGGCCGCCCAGCACCAGGTCGGCGCCGGCGCGTGACCAGGCCTGCACGGCGGCGTGGCCGCCCCGCAGCCGGTCGTGCTCGTCCTCCTCGCGCATCACGCACGCCGGCTGGTGCGTGACCACCACCCGCAGCTGCTCGCGCCTCGCCGACTCCAGCCGCCGCGCCACGCGCGCGACCTGCGCCTTCGACACCTCGCCGTGCTTGTGGCGCGCGGGCCGCGTCGTGTTCACGCCCAGCAGCAGCAGGTCCTCGCCATCCAGCTCCGGCTCCAGGTCGGCACCGAAGGCCGCCCGGTAGCCGCCATACGGATCCAGCACGCGCGCCGGCAGGTTGAAGAGGGGAATGTCGTGGTTGCCGGGCAGCGCCAGGATCCGGGCGATGCCCAGCGAATCGCAGAAGGCACGGGCCGCCGCGAACTGGTGCCGGCGGGCCCGCTGGGTGATGTCGCCGCTGAGCACCAGCACGTCCGGGCGCAGCGTCGCTGCCAGCCGCTGAAGTGCCGCGACCACCGGCGGGTCCTCGGTGCCGAAGTGCGTGTCCGAGATGTGCAGCAGCAGGCTCATTCGACCGGCACCCGGTCCTCGGGCCGGGGCAGCAGCAGCCGCAGCGGCCGCGCCGCCACGGCGAAGTGCAGCGGCGTGTCCAGCACGCCGACTTCGCCGTCCGCCGCGATCCGGACCCGGCGCCGGCCCAGCACGCGCACCGTGAGCGTGCGGAAGGCGAAGGAGTCGATCTGCTCCGGATCCCCGAGCCGGCCGAAGGCGCCCTTGAGCATCAGCCACACCATGGCGCCTGTGCCGATGGGGCGGGCGATCAAGGCGGCCAGCCGCCCCTCGCCGACGCGGGCCGCGATGCGCGGCTCCATCCCGATGCGATCGAGCTGCAGGCGGTTGTTGCCGACGAACAGGGTCGGCGTGCGCAACACCCTGCGCTCGCCATCGAGCTCGATCTCCAGCGTGAGCTGGCGCCGCCACTCGAAGATCGTCTTCAGCCCGGCCAGCAGCGCCACCCAGCGGCGCCGGCCGAACTGCTGCTTGAAGGCCTCGCGGTCCTGCAGCAGTTGCGGATACAGGCCGAGGCTGGCGTTGACCAGGAACAGCTGGCCATTGACCTCCGCCACCTGCACCGGCTCGGGTTGCGCCTGCAGCAGCGCGCGGGCGGCCGCTTCCAGTTCCAGCGGGATGCCATGCTCGCGGGCGAACAGGTTGAAGGTGCCCTGCGGCAGCAGGCCGACCGCGCAGCCGCGCTCCCAGGCCGCCCGCGCCACGGTGTTCAGGGTGCCGTCGCCGCCCACCGCCACCAGCACGCCGCCGCATTCGCAGGCGCGTGCCGCAGCGTCGGCGCAGGCGCGCGGCAGTTCGCCGGTGGCCTCCAGGGGGACGAAGCGGAACGGTTGCCCCGCTTCGCGGAACACGGCTTCGAGGATGGCGCGCTTCTCGTCGGCGGCGCTCGCACCCGAGCCCGGGTTGAGCACCACGAACAGCTCGGGGGGCGCGCCGGCGAGCACCGGCCCGCAGGCCGGATCGCGAAGGGCCTCCATGCGGCCCAGATTAGGGGCCGGCCGCGCGGGCGCCCTGTCGGACGCCGGCTATCGAAGCTGTACGGAACCCGACACGTTGACCACCACCGCGGTCTTGCCGGCTTCGACCGGCACCGGTGCATCGGCGGCGGCCTTGGCTTCCATCGCCATCACGCGCGGGCGCGGCGGCGGGGCCTCGTCCTGCGCGTGCACCGAGACCTCGCGCAGCGTGTAGCCGGTGAAGCCGAAGGCCTTGGCCAGCTCGCCGGCCTTGCTGCGGAAGCGCTCGACCGCCTGGCCCTGGGCCTCGGCTTCGGCCTGCCGCTTGCGCTCGCGGCTGAGCCGGAACGAGGCGCCCGTCATCGCCATGCCAGGCAGGCGGCCGGCCACCTGTCCGAGGCGGGCGAAGTCCGTGCCCTCCAGCACCAGTTCGGCCGTGCCGACCCAGGCGGTGATGCGCCCTTCGCGCCCGTAGCGCGGCCCCACGTGGAAGTTGCCGGTGCGCACCTCGAGCGCCCCGGGTTGCACGCTCTTGCGCGCCTCGGCCAGGGCCTGGTCGAGCACACCCTTGAGCTGCGACTGCACCTGAGCGGGATCGCTGCCCTCGCGCGTGACGGCCAGCTGGAGGCTCAGCAGGTCCTGCGGCACCTCGACGGCCGCCGAGGCGGCCAGCTGGACCACGTTCTCGGGGGCCGGCGCGGGCACCGGCACGAGTTGCGCCTGGGCCGCGAAGCCGGACAGCAGGGCAGCTGCCAGCAGCGGACGATGGATGGAGCGGGGGAAGCTGATCGGGAAAGTCATCGATGCTTGAATGTTTCTTCGGGCGCGGAGTTCACGCTTGAAGAGTGATTCATTCCCATGCGCCGCAACTTGTGTAACAGTGTGTCAGGCACCCGTCCGATCCACGTTTTTCCCGGTGCAAGGCCCTCAGAATCGGCTCTGTTACAAATACGTTTTGGATCATCATGACACAAGCTGCAGCCCGCACCGACAAGATCCTCGTGGTCGACGACGATGCCCGCATCCGCGACTTGCTCAGGCGATACCTGACCCAGGAGGGCTTCGAAGTCATCCTCGCCGAGGACGGCAAGGCCCTCAACCGGCTGATGCTCCGCGAGACGGCCGACCTCATCGTGCTGGACCTGATGATGCCGGGCGAGGACGGACTGTCCATCTGCCGCCGGCTCCGGGCCGCCAACGACCGCACCCCCATCATCATGCTCACCGCCAAGGGCGAGGACGTGGACCGCATCGTCGGGCTCGAGGTGGGCGCCGACGACTACCTCGGCAAGCCCTTCAATCCGCGCGAGCTGCTGGCCCGCGTGCACGCCGTGCTGCGCCGCCGCCCGGCCCAGGAAGCGCCGGGCGCCCCGTCCAGCGAGAACGAGGTGGTCACCTTCGGCCCCTTCGCCTTCGACCTGGGCGCCCGCACCCTGCGCAAGAACGGCGACGAGCTGCCGCTGACCACCGGCGAGTTCGCGATGCTCAAGGCGCTGGTGCGCCACCCGCGCCAGCCGCTGTCGCGCGAGAAGCTGGCCCAGCTGGCACGCGGCCGCGAGTTCGAACCCTTCGACCGCAGCCTGGACGTGCAGGTCTCGCGCCTGCGCAAGCTGGTGGAACTCGATCCCTCGGCGCCCCGCTACATCCAGACCGTGTGGGGCGTGGGCTACGTGTTCGTGCCGGACGGCGCGGGCTGAGTCCGCGTCCGACCTCGCCATGGGCCGATGGCGAATGACAAGTGAGCCGCAGCACTCGACAATGCGGCCCATGACCTCCCGAGGTCATCCGTCATCCGTCATCCGCCATTGCCAATGATCCGAGGGGTTTCGACCAGCATAGACGCCACCGGGCCCGCGCCGCTCGAGACGGCCCCGGCCCCGCTGGAGATGCGACCGCGCGTGGGCCTGTCCCTGTTCTGGCGCACGTTCTTCCTGTTGTCGCTGCTGCTGATCGGCTCCATCGTCGCCTGGCTGCAGACCTTCCGCGCGCTCGAGTTCGAGCCGCGGGCCGTGCAGACGTCCCAGCAGATCGCCTCGCTGGTGAACCTCAGCCGGGCCGCGCTGCGCTACTCCGACGCCATCGCCCGCGTCTCGCTGATCAAAACCCTGGCCGAGCAGGAAGGCGTGCGCATCCTGCCGAGCAAGCCGACCGACGTCTACGTGGTGTTCGATTCCGCGTCGCTCGACGAGCGCGTGGCCGACGAGCTGCTCAAGCGCCTGGGGCCCGGCACCATCCTGGCCTCGGCCGTGAATGGCGAGCAAGGATTCTGGGTCGGGTTCAAGATCGACTCCGACGCCTACTGGCTCCTGATGGACCGCGATCGATTCGCCCGCGTGGGCGGCCGCACCTGGCTGATCTGGCTGATCACCGCGGCCGGCCTTTCGCTGGCCGGCGCCGCCCTGATCGCCCGCCTGATCAACCGGCCGCTCAAGCAGCTGTCGTTCGCGGCAAGCCGCGTGCGCGACGGCGATTTCGACGCCAGCCGGCTGGACGAGAAGGCCGTCACCAGCGAGATCCGCGAGGTCAACATCGGCTTCAACCGCATGGCGCAGCAGCTCGCCAAGATCGAGCAGGACCGCGCCGTCATGCTGGCCGGCATCTCGCACGACCTGCGCACGCCGCTGGCGCGGCTGCGGCTGGAAACCGAGATGAGCGTGGCCGACCCGGAAGCGCGCGAGCACATGGCGTCCGACATCGACCAGCTCGACGCCATCATCGACAAGTTCCTCGACTACGCCCGGCCCGACCACGCCGAGCTCAAGCCGGTCAACCTGCGCAGCGTGGTGGAGGCCTGCGTCTATGCGGTGCAGGACCACGGCGACATGCGGATCAACACCGACGTGCCCAAGGGCCTGTACGTGCTGGCCGACGAGGTGGAGCTGGCGCGCGTGATCGCCAACCTGCTGGAGAACGCGCGCCGCTACGGCAAGACGCCGGAGACCGGCATCGCGGTGGTGGACATCGCCGCCAAGCAGCGCAACGAGTGGGTGCTGCTCAAGGTGCGCGACCACGGCATGGGCGTGGCGCCCGAGGCGCTGCCCAACCTGATCAAGCCCTTCTTCCGCGGCGACGCCGCCCGCACCGCCGCCACCGGCGCGGGGCTGGGCCTGGCCATCGTCGACAAGACCGTGCAGCGCATGGGCGGCATCTTCGCGCTCGCGAACACCACCTCGGGCGGGCTGGCCGCGCACATCAAGCTGCAGCGTCCGCGCGTGCCTATCGTGGAAGAGGCCGAGGCGGAGTCCACGCGGCCGGAAACCGTCGGCTGACGTTGGCCGGGCGGGCGCCTCGCCGGCCGCGGCTCACAGCCGCTTCATCCAGTGCAGCATCCGCCGCGCCAGCGGGCGGTACGGCGGCAGGAACAGCGACAGCGCGTTCACCGGAGACTGCAGGAACACCGGCTTGAGCTTGCTGAAGGTGTCGAAGCCCCAGCGGCCGTGGTAGTGGCCCATGCCGGAAGCACCGACCCCGCCGAAGGGCAGCCCCTCCTGACCGGCGTGCAGCAGCGTGTCGTTCACCGTCATGCCGCCGGCTGGCAGGGCGCGCATCGCGAGGTCGGTGCGCGCCCGGTCGCGATCGAACCAGTACAGCGCCAGCGGCCGCGGGCGCTCCTGCACGTAGCGCATGGCCTGCTCCACCGAATCGTAGGGCACCACCGGCAGCACCGGGCCGAAGATCTCCTCGTTCATCACGCGGGTGTCGGCAGGCGGATCCACCAGCAGCAGCGGGGCCATCCGGTGCCGCGCGTCGCTGCGCTGCTCGCCCGTGAACAGGGGCACACCGAGACTGCCCCGCTCCTGCGCCTCGGCCACGCCGGCCAGCAGGCGCTCGTACTGGCGCTCGTTGACGATGCTGCAGTAGTCGGTATCGGCCAGGCCGGACGGGTACATGCGCCGGGCCTGCTGCTGCGCGGCCTGCACGAAGGCCTCGAGTTCGGGCCGGTGCACCAGCACGTAGTCGGGCGCGATGCAGGTCTGCCCGGCGTTGACCAGTTTGCCCATCAGGAGGCGCTCGACGGCATGGGCCATCGGGTAGCCCGGCGTCACCACGCCGGGCGACTTGCCGCCCAGCTCCAGCGTGACCGGGGTGAGGTTGGGCGCCGCCGCCGCCATCACCTTGCGGCCGACCGGGGTCGAACCGGTGAACAGCAGGTGGTCGAAGGGCAGCGCGCTGAACTGCACCGCGACGTCGGCCCCGCCGGTGACCACCACCACTTCGTCGGCACCGAAGGCCTCGCCCACCAGACGCTGCATCAGCTCGCCGTAGGCGGGCGTGAACTCCGACAGCTTGAGCATCGCCCGGTTGCCGGCGGCCAGCGCCGCGGCCAGCGGGGTCACGGCCAGGTTCAGGGGGTAGTTCCAGGGCACGATGATGCCGACCACGCCCAGCGGCTGCGGCACGATGCGGGCCCGGGCCGGCAGGAACCACTTGCCGACGCCGGCGCGGCGCGGCTTCATCCAGCCACGGCCGTGCCGCAGCGCGCCCTTGATCTCCTCCAGGCTGGGCCAGACCTCGATGATCTCGGTCTCGATCGACGGGCGGTTGCCGAAATCCTGGTGGATGGCCGCCGCGATCGCCGGCTCGTGGTCGCGCACCAGCTGCAGCAGCCGGCGCAGGCGCTGCTCGCGCACCGGCCATTCCGGCCAGGGCTCGGCGGCCTGGGCCGCACGCAGCCGTTCGAACTGCAGCGCCAGGGCCTGCGCGGCCCCGGGCGTCGTTCCCGCGCCCGCGGCGCGTGCGTCCATGGTCACTGCGTCCATCTAGTCGCTCCCTCCACCGAACAGGTCGCCGAGTGTCTTGCCGCTGCCGCCCTGCCCTTCGGGCTTGCCTGGCGTGCCCTTGGGGTACTCCTCGGCGATGCGGTCTTCCCAGTAGGTCGCGGGGTTGGGTGCGCTGCACAGGCGCCGGAACACCTCCTGCGGCACGTGCTTGTAGGCCAGCACCGAGCGGTTGTCGAAGTGCAACTCGAGCTGGCGTGTACCGGGGTCGTAGTCCGCGCGACGGATGCGCCCGCTGGTGAACACCTGGCTGGTCATGGCATCACCTCCTGGTCGGTACGACGGCCTCGCGCAGCCGCTGCTACAGCGCCTTGCCGAGCCGCGCGATGCCTTCGCGGATCTTGTCCACGTCGGCGGTGGCGAACGACAGGCGCAGCGAACTGGCATCCGGATCCCGGGCGAAGAAAGGTGCGCCCGGCACGAACGCCACCCCCTGCTCGATGGCACGCCGGGCGAACTCGCCGGCATCGCGGACCTTGCCGCCGGCCCCGGTGAGCCGCGCCCAGAAGAACAGGCCGCCCTGCGGCTGGGTGAAGGTGATCGCGTCGCCCAGTTCGCGCTGCAGCGCGTCACCCATGGCCTGCGCCCGCTCGGCATAGACCTGGCGCACGTGCTTCAGCGTGGCCGGCATGCGCCCGCTGCGCAGGTACTGCGCCGCCGTCGCCTGGGCGAAGGTGCTGGTGTGGGCGTCGCTGAACTGCTTGCACATGGTGGCCTTGGCCAGCAGCTCCGCCGGCGCCACCAGCCAGCCCACGCGCAGGCCCGGCGACAACACCTTGCTCATGCTGCCGCAGTGCGCCAGCCACTCGCGCGAGCCGGGCACTTCGCTGCACAGCGCCAGCAGCGAGGGCGGCGGCGGCTCGGGGCTGAAGAACAGGTCGCCGTAGGGGTCGTCCTCGACGATCAGCGTCTTGTACTTCACGGCCAGCTCCAGCACCTTGCGCCGGCGCTCCAGCGACAGCAGCGCGCCGCTGGGGTTGCCGAAGGTGGGGATCAGGTAGACGAACTTGGGGCGGTGCTCGGCGATCAGCGCCTCGAGCCGATCCACCTGCACGCCCTCCGCGTCGATCGGCGCGGAGACGAGGTCGGCCCCATACAGCCGGAAGCACTGGATGGTGGCCAGGAAGGTGGGCCCTTCCACGATCACCTTGTCGCCGGGCCCGACCAGCGTCTTGCCCAGCAGGTCGAGCGCCTGCTGGCTGCCCGTCGTGACGATCAGCTGGCTGGCTTCCAGGCCGGCCACGCCCTTGGCCTGCTCGAACGCGGCCAGCTGCTGGCGCAGCGGGTCGTAGCCTTCAGTGGCACCGTACTGCAGCGCGGCGCCCGGCTCCTCGGCGAGCGCCTTCTGGCTGGCCTCGCGCAGGCCCTCGACGTCGAACATGGCGCTGTCCGGAAAGCCGCCGGCGAAGGAAATGATGCCCGGCTTGCCGAGCAGCTTGAACAGTTCGCGGATGGCGGAGGTTTCGACGTTGTCGAGGCGGGAGGCGAAAGGCAGAGGCATGGGGATCCTGGAATATGGCGGGGAAACCTGTTCTATTGTGGCGCCAACAACGGAGCCCACCATTGCTCCGCCATCTACGCAGGGGCAGGCTCCGGGGCAAGCCCGGCGGCCCCGGTGTCAACGGGTTGCCCGTAGGCGCGGCGCACCCGATCCACGCTTTGCGCAACCTGGGCAACCAACACATTGGATCCGACGCTGGACAAGTGCAGGCGGTGCGTGGCCCGGGTCATCCCCACATAGAGCAGGCGCAACTCCTCGTCGCGCCGGGCCGCCGACGTATCGAGTTCGTCCACGCCGGCAACGAACACGACCGGGAACTCCAGCCCTTTGCTGCTATGCAAGGTCGTCAAGCGCACGCACTCGCCTTCCGGCGCCGGCCCCTTCGATGGCCGGACAGGCACGCCCCTGGAGCGGAGGGCCGATTCGATGGATTCCAGTGTGCGATGGCGGGGGGCCAGCACGGCGATGTCGGCCGGCGAACGGCCTGCGGCAAGCTCCTCGGCAATCGCGTCCGCAATGTGCGCGGCTTCCTTGCGACCGTCGGCAAAGGCGTGCAACGTAGGCACGGGTCCGCTGCGTCCAGCCGACTGCGGCACGACCAACGGCGCCGCATCCTCGCTGGCAACCGAAGGGCCCTGCAACAGGGTACCGGCGCATTCCATCGCTACGGCCAGCACCTCGGTGGTGTTGCGATAGTTGATCTTCAGGATCTCGGTCCGACCCTGGGCCTCAATTCCCAGCTTCGCGAAGCTCATCCTGCGGCGCGACTTCTGGTAGATCGACTGCGCATCGTCGTACAGGACCAGCAGCGAGCGCGTGGCCGGATCCACCATCTGCGCTGTCGCTGCCAGCCAGTCGTCAGCCAGGTCGTGCGCTTCATCGATCAGGATGGCCGCATACTGGCCTTTCGGGATGCGCTCGCTGGCAATGCCCTGGCATGCGAGGCTGGCGAGTGCATCGAGCTCGTCGTGCGACAAGCGGGGGCGGACCGGCGCGAGCTGGTAGGTTCGGACCAGGTCCAACGCCCACGCGTGAAAGGTGCTGACCTGGACGTTGCGGCCTACGCCCTTGAGACGCAGCATCAGCTCGATCCGCTCGGCCAGGTTCTTGTTGTAGCAGAGCACGAGCACAGGCTTGCCTTCGCGCGCGATCGCCTCGAGCTGCGCGGCACGAAAGATCAGGATCATGGTCTTGCCGGAGCCAGCCGGCCCATGGATCACGCGGTGCCCCTCGCCGAGTCCGCGCGCCACGGATTCCTGTTGCAGGTCCATGACGTGCAGCAGGTCCTGGACCAGCAGCCGCGAAGGGCTGGGATCCAGCGGCAGGGACTGCTGCACGCCGACCCGCAGCTCGGGAAACAGCAACCCTCGCACGATGTTCATCTGCGGCAAGGTGAGGTGGGCCGACCAGCCGACGCTGAACATGCCCCACAACTTCTCCTGGAACGCCATGCTGTCCAGGTCGTCGGCAAGGTCTTCTGCCAGCAGCACCTTGTGCGGCTCGAACACGGCATGAAAGCTCGGATCGGCCTCCACGTCGGACCGCTTCACGTGGCTGAGAACCGCGCCCCAACCCCAAGGCATCAGCGGCTTGCCCCTGTGGCGACCCTCCGGATGAAGCAGCTCCGGAATCTTCTGCACCTGGTGCATCAGGTCCTGGACGTAATCACGTGCCTGGGCAACAGGATGCCGCTGGTGAACCGTACCGGACTCGGTGTCCAGCTGCACCAGCATGGGGTTGGCATCCCGGATGTTTTGGCGCTTCCATGCCTTGACTTCCAGCACCAGCAGTCCGCGCCTGGGATGGAGGATCACGAAATCCGGCTCACGGCCGGATCCCATGATGGGAATGTTGTGCCAGATCGTGTAGTCGTCCTCGAGGTGCCGTGCGAGTGCTTCCAGCACCCTGGCCTCTCCTCGATTGGCCTGTTCCCGAATGCGCTCGCGAATGCGTGTCTTGCCTTGAGGAAAAATCGCCAAGTCCCGATCCCCCTTGGCTGGAGTCTAGCCAAGAGCACACGCCAGCTAGCCGCGGATGGGTTCAATCCATGCCAAGCCCGACTGCGTCGGTCCGCGGCCCCCGCCGGAGGGACGCCCTGGATCCCGCCTGCAGGCGCCGTGCCGGGAAAGCTCAGCGCGATGGCTTGTCCCGCTCCCCGCGGCGGACTTCCTCGCGTTCCTGGTCAGGGTCGCGCAGGTCCAGCGGCCGCTGTTCGCCGACGTCGCCGGCGGCGAGCGCACGTTCGCGGATGCCCTCGGAGCGGTCGCTCCAGGCGGGCTCTCGGCTCTCGGCGAATCCCGGCGGGGCGTCCGGGCCCGTGTCCTCGGCGCGGGCGCCCAGGATGTCGTGGACCGTCAGCCGGCTCGGACTATGGTGGACCGCGACGTCGGCGGCCTGCAGGTCGTGCAGCAGGTCGCGGGCACGCTGTGCCTCGCGTTCGTCGACGTTGTCCACCACCAGCACGGTGCGGCCGCTGTCCACGGCGCGCGACCAGGTCTCGTGGCGGCGCTCGGGATCGTCCGCGCCGAACAGGTGCACGAAGAAGCCGGCGACCTTGTCCACCATGTCGCGGCTGGCGGCGATCTCGCGATCGGTGCCCTCCCACGCGCGCGGGTCCTCGCCCATGCTGTCGGAGTCGGTGGGGCCGCGGTGCTGCAGGTGGATGTCGCGCCGGGCGAAGCCGGCCTGGACCAGCCGCTCGCGGGCACGCTCGGCCGTGTCGCGGTCGTCGAAGGTGCAAAGCGCGGTATGCATCGGATACCTCCTGGGTCTGCCTTCCTTCATACGCCGCCAAGCGCACGGGTCCAGCGGACCGGCGGGCATCCCGGCGTAGGCGCGGGACTACGCGCCGGCTCGGCCGTTGCGAACGCCGGCGTTCACCGGCACGATCTATAAGAAGCGCTCGCCATGCTCGGTCCCCGCACGCTCCTGCGCCTCGCCATCCAGGCCGTCAAGGCCTGGTCCAACGACTACGCGCCTTCGATGGGCGCGGCGATCTCGTACTACACGGTGTTCTCGCTGGCGCCCCTGCTCGTGATCGTGATCGCCGTGGCCGGCGGTGTGTTCGGGCGCGAGGCGGTGATGGGCGAGATCACGGGCCAGATCTCGGGCATGGTGGGCACCCAGGGCGCGCAGATGGTCGAGCGGCTGGTGGCGCAGCACAGCGACACCGAGCGCGGCCTCGTCGCCGGCCTCACCAGCTTCGCGCTGCTGCTGGTGGGCGCGACCACGGTGTTCGCCGAGTTGCAGAACGCGCTGGACCGGATCTGGAAGGTGCCGGAGGCGGACAAGCCGGCCGGGATCGTCGGCATGCTGCGCTCGCGTCTGCTGTCCTTCGGGCTGATCCTGGCGGTGGCCTTCCTGCTGATGGTGTCGCTGGTGGTCAGCGCCGTGCTGGCCACGGTGGGCACCTGGGCCGGCGGGCTGGTGCCGGGCTGGGAGGCGCTGCTGCAGGCGCTGAACCTGCTGCTGTCCATGGCCTTCCTGTCGGCGCTGTTCGCGACCATCTTCAAGCTGATGCCCTCCGCCCCGGTGCGCTGGAACGACGTCTGGGTGGGCGCCGTCGTCACCGCGCTGCTGTTCGAGGTCGGCAAGCTGCTGATCGGCCTGTACATCGGCAAGAGCCGCGTCAACGAATCCTTCGAGGCGGCCGGCGCGCTCGTGGTCCTGCTGGTGTGGGTGTACTACGCCGCGCAGATCTTCCTGCTGGGGGCGGAGTTCACAAAGGCCTACGCCGACGCGCACGGCTCGCTGTCGGGGCCGCGCAAGGCCCCGCAGGAGAACCCGACGCGCGACTAGAAGCCGGCCGCGAGCCCGTCGCGGCGCGAGTCCGACGCGGCCACGTAGCCTTCCACCTTCGGATCACCGGCACGCCAGATGAACTGGCCGGCGCCGAAGTCCTGGTAGTTGTCGTCGATCACCTCGACCTGGTGCCCGCGGGCAGCCAGCTCGCGCACCGTGGCCTTGTCCATCTGCTGCTCGACGTTGATCTCCAGGCCGGCGTTGAAGCGCCAGCGCGGCGCGTCGCAGGCGGCTTGCGGGCTCTGCCGGTAGTCGAGCATGCGCACCAGCGTCTGCACGTGGCCCTGGGGCTGCATGTTCGCGCCCATCACGCCGAAGGACATGACGGGCTCGACCCGCCCGTCCACCCGACGGGTGAGGAAGGCCGGGATGATGGTGTGGAACGGCCGCTTGCCCGGCGCCACCTGGTTGGCGCCTTCGCGCAGGCTGAACCCATGGCCGCGGTTCTGAAGGCTGATGCCGAAGCTCGGCTCCACCACGCCGGAGCCGAAGCCCATGTAGTTGCTCTGGATGAAGCTGACCATCATCCCGTTCTCGTCGGCGGCGGTCAGGTAGATGGTGCCGCCCTTGGCCGGGTTGCCGGCGCCGAAGTCCTGCGCCTTCTTCGGATCGATCAGCCGGGCGCGGGACGCGAGGTAGGCGTCATCCAGCATCTGCGCGGCCGTCACTTCCATGGACGAGGGCTCGGCCACGTAGCGGTACACGTCGGCGAAGGCCAGCTTCATGGCCTCGATCTGCAGGTGCTGGGAGTCGGCGCCGTCCACCGGCAGGCCGGCCAGGTCGAAGCGCTCGAGGATGCCCAGCGCGATCAGGGCGGCGATGCCCTGCCCGCTGGGCGGGATCTCGTGCAGCGTGTAGCCGCGGTAGTCGCGCTCGATGGGCTGCACCCATTCCGGCTTGAAGCTGGCGAAATCCGCCGCCGTGATCGAGCCGCCATGCTCGCCCACGAAGCGCTCGATCGCCTGCGCGATCTCGCCGCCGTAGTAGGCGGCGCCGCGGCTCTCGGCGATACGCCGCAGGGCCCGCGCCGCGGCCGGGAACCGGAACAGCTCGCCGACGCGGGGCGCCCGGCCCCAGGGCAGGAAGGACTGCGCGAAGCCCGGCAGCGAACCCAGCTCGGGCGTGGCCGCGGCCCACTTCTGCTGCACCACCACCGGCAGCAGGTAGCCGCGCTCGGCGATCTCGATGGCCGGCTCCAGTAGGTCGGCAAAGGGCAGCTTGCCGAAGCGCTCCGAGAGGGCGACCCAGCCGGACACCGCACCGGGCACCGTGATCGAATCGGGGCCGCGCTTGGGCGGGCTGGCGGCGTCCTGGCCGTACTGGCGGCGGAAGTAGTCCGGGGTCCAGCTGGCGGGCGCACGACCGGCCGCGTTGAGCCCGTGCAGCGACTGGCCATCCCACAGGATGGCGAAGGCATCGCTGCCCAGGCCGTTGCTGACCGGCTCGCAGATCGTCATCGCCGCGGCGGCCGCGATGGCGGCATCCACCGCATTGCCGCCCTTCCACATCATGCGCAGCCCGGCCTGCGCGGCCAGCGGGTGCGAGGTGGAGACGACGTTGCGCGCGAGGACGGGAATGCGCGTGGTGGGATAGGGGTTGTGGAAGTCGAAGGGCATGGCGGGTGGCGGAACGCGTTCGCGGATCGACCGTCATTGTCCCTGCTGCCCGCGCCTCTTCCGCTCGTCGAGCTCGGCGATACGGGCACGCGCGTCCTCGCCCTCGGGGATGGGCTGGCCACTGTCGCGCCACTGGACGGCCGCCTTGAAGCCCTCCGCCTGCGCGTAACGGCGGAACCACAGGCCTTCCGGGTTGTGCCGGGTGATGCCGTCGAACACGGTGGCGAGCTGCTGGGATTGCTCCAGGCCCTGCGCCAGCATCACCTGGTTGACCACCAGCTTGTGCATGGCCAGGTGGCTGCGCGGCACGCCGGCGATGCGCTGCGCCAGCTGCATCGTGGCCTCCTCCAGCTGCGCCGCCGGCACGCACGCGTTGGCCAGCCCCCAGTCGGCAGCCGTGCGGCCGTCGATCGTGTCGCCGGTGAACATCAGCTGCTTGGCGCGGGTGGGGCCCAGCCGGAAGGTCCACATCGCGGTGGTCGGGCAGCCCCACACCCGGGTGGGCATGTAGCCGATGCGCGCATCCTCGGCCATCACCAGCAGGTCGCAGCACAGCGCGATGTCGCTGCCGCCGGCCACCGCATGGCCGTGCACCTTGGCGATGGTCGGCTTGGGGCTGCGCCACAGCGCCATGAAGTCCTCGGTGTTGCGCTTCATGTAGGCGTAGTCGGCCATCGGGTCCCAGGGGAAGCGTTCCTGCTGGCATGGATGGTCGACCTCGCCCTGGCCGAACACGGTCAGGTCGTAGCCGCCGCAGAAGCCTTTGCCGGCGCCCTCGACCACGATCACGTGCACCTCGTCGTCGGCATCGGCCCACTCGACCGCCTGGCGCAGCTCGCGCGGGGTGGCCTCGCCGATCGCATTGAGGCGCTCGGGCCGGTTCAGCACCAGGCGGGCGATGCGCGGGTTGGATGCGTCCTTGCGGATGTAGAGGGTCTCGAAGTCGGGCATGGCGGGCCTCCTGGATGACCGGGTGACGTTAACACCGGCCTACACTCCGCAGCCGTGAAAGACGCCGACGTCGAACCCTTCTTCGCCACCCTGAAGGCGGCCAATCCCTCCCCGCAATCCGAACTGGAATACAGCAGCGTCTTCGAGCTGCTGGCGGCCGTGCTGCTGTCGGCGCAGGCCACCGACGCCGGTGTCAACAAGGCGACACGCCGGCTGTTCGTGGTGGCGCCGAGCCCGCAGGCCATGCTGGACCTGGGCCTGGACGGGCTCGAGAGCCACATCCGCACCATCGGCCTGTACCGCACCAAGGCGCGCAACCTGCTGGAGACCTGCCGGCTGCTGCTGGAGCGCCACGGCGGCGAGGTGCCGCGCACCCGCGAAGCCCTGGAGGCCCTGCCCGGGGTGGGCCGCAAGACGGCCAACGTGGTGCTGAACGTGGCCTTCGGCGAGCCGACCATGGCGGTGGACACGCACATCTTCCGGGTCGCCAACCGCACCGGCCTGGCGCCAGGCAAGGATCCGCTGCAGGTCGAGATGAAGCTGCTGCAGCGGGTGCCCGAGGCCTACATGGCCGATGCGCACCACTGGTTGATCCTGCACGGACGCTACGTGTGCGTGGCGCGCCTGCCCCAATGCTGGCGCTGCGCCGTGCGCGCCTACTGCGACTACGAACCGAAGACGCCGCCACCCCGCACGTAATGCCGGATGCATCACGTTCCGGTCCGTGATAGGGTCCGGCCCCATGTCTGCCAAGGGTCCCGCCTCCTTGTACGACGTGCTGGGGTTGAGCCCCGCGGCGTCGGCGCAGGACGTGCGCCAGGCCTGGCGCCGCCTCGCGCAGCAGCACCACCCGGATCGCAGCGACACGGCCGACAGCGAGGCCATGGCCCTGATCAACCAGGCCTACGAGGTGCTGTCCGATGCCGACCGCCGAGCCCGCTACGACTTCGGCCGCACCCGCTCCACCGAGCCGCGCCAGCCGGGCCGCGTCCGGCTGCCGGCCGATCGCACCAAGGCTCGCCTGGCCTGGGGTGCGGCCATTGCCGTGGCGACCGCCTTCGCCGCCGCGTGGGCACTCGTGGGCCGTTCCGACAGGACCGCATCGCCAGCGGAAGCGGCCGTGGCCCCAGACGTCCCGGCCCGTCCCGCTCGCCCCGCCTCGCCGCGTGCCGTACCGCAGCAGGCCGCCGGGCCGGTCGACACCGAGCCGCCGCTGCGCCTGATTCCCGCGACGCGCATCGAGGCGCGGCGGGTGGCGCCGGACGCCGGGCCCGCGCAGGGCCAGGCCACCGCCCGCCTGCCCTGAGCGTCCAGCGGCGCCCTGCTACATTGGTCCGCATGGATCCCGACGACATCCGGCAGCAGCTGGCCGAGCAGGCCCAGCACATCGAGGCGCTGAAGGACAACCAGTTCGCGCTGGTCGCCCAGGTGCAGGTGCTGCAGGCGGCCCTGGCCAGCGCGCTGAGGCACCACCCGGATCGCGCCGCCGTGCTGGCGAACTTCGAGCGCTACATGCAGGTGGCCAAGGAATCCGCGCCCAACCTGGCCGCCCGCATGGAAGGCCTGGAAGCCGGCATTCGCGCCCTGCTCGACCAGCCCCCCGCCTGATGGCGGCCGTCCTCCTGCTCTGCCTGGGCGCCTCGGCCGGGGCGCTGGCCCGGTGGCATCTCTCGCTCTGGCTGAACACCGGCAGCACCTGGCTGCCCTTGGGCACCCTGGCCGCCAACCTGGCCGGCGGCTGGCTGATCGGGCTGCTGGTGGCCATCCTGCAGGCGCAGCCGCAGCTCGATCCGCTCTGGCGGCTGGCGTTGATCACCGGCTTCCTCGGCGCCCTGACCACCTTCTCGACGTTCTCGATGGAGACCGTGCAGCTGCTGCAGGCCGGGCGCATCGGCCAGGCCCTCGCCCTGTCGGCGCTGCACCTGGTCGGGTCGCTGGCGCTGACTTGGGTGGGCTTGCGATGCGGGGAATGGGTGCTGGGGCGATAGCCG
>NZ_DASPLW010000076.1:0-2274 GCF_035627355.1 Ramlibacter sp. | reverse complement strand
GCAGTCCACCAGCGTCGGCCAGATCAACGTGTCCATGGGGCAGCTGAGCCAGATCACCCAGCAGAACGCCTCGGCCGCCGAGGAGCTGGCCGCCACCTCCGAGGAAATGAGCAGCCAGGCCCAGGCCCTGCAGCAGCTCATAGGGTTCTTCCGGGTCGAGGACGAGGGGCAGGGTCCGGCGCCGCGCGCCAGCGGTCACGCCTCGCCGCGCCCGGCCAAGGCGCCCATGGCAACCGCGCCGCAGCCCGCGCGGCCGGCCGCCCTCGCGGGCACCGCGCATGCGGTGCCGGACGGCTTCACGCGGTTCTAGGAGGCGGGCATGGGCGCAGTCGACACCACCCGCATGCCGCAGCCGGTCGGCGACGCCGCCGCGCTGCAGCGTCGGCAATACCTCACCTTCCAGGTGAACGGCGAGATGTTCGCCATGCCGATCTCCGCCATCAAGGAGATCATCGAGTACCGCGAACCCACCGACGTGCCGCTGATGCCGGCCTTCATGCGCGGCGTGATCAACCTGCGCGGCCGGGTGGTGCCGGTGATCGACCTGTCGGTGCGATTCGGCCGCGGCCCCTCGGTGCCCACGCGACGGACCTGCGTCGTGATCCTGGAGCTGCCGCACGAGGGCAGCACGCAGGACATCGGCGTGCTGGTGGACGCCGTCAGTGCCGTGCTGGAGATCGCCGATGCGGACATCGAGCCGCCGCCGAGCTTCGGCACCAGGCTGCGGGCCGATTTCATCAGCGGCATGGGCAAGGTGGGGGAGCGCTTCGCCATCATCCTGGCGATCGAGCACGCCCTGTCCATCGAGGAGCTGGCCAGCCTGGATGCGCTGGCCGGCATGCAGGAACTGCCGCGTCCGGGCGGCGACGGGGAATCCGAATGAAGCTGGTCGACGACCTCAAGGTCTGGCAGAAGTTCGTGCTCATGGGCGCGCTCGGCGCCGTGTTGATGGCGGTGCCCGCGTGGCTGTACGTGGCCGAGGCGGACAAGTCGATCGGCGCGGCCCAGTCCGAGCAGCGGGGACTGCGCCCGGCCAAGCAGATGCTGGAGCTGCTTCGCTACGTGCAGCAGCACCGCGGCCTGAATGCCCTGGCGATCGAGAGCGGCGCCGCTGCGCAGCCGGCGCGCGAGGCCAAGCGCACCGAGATGCTGCGCGCCGCGCAGGCCTTCGGCGAGGCTATCGAAGGCGCCACGGGCACGCTCGGCCAGGAGTGGGCGCAGCTGCGGCGCGAGCTGGAGCAGCTGGCGCGCGCCGCCGATGCCGCCGCGATGGGCGGCAACGAGAGCTTCGAGCGGCACACGGCCCTCGTCGAGCGGCTGATGGAGGTGCTCGCGCTCAGCGCCGACCACTACGGGCTGACGCTGGACCCGCGGCCGGACGGCTACTTCCTGGTGATCGGCCTGCTGTCGGAGGCGCCCGCGCTCACCGAGGTGCTGGGGCAGGCGCGCGCACGCGGTGCCGGCATCCTGGCGCGCGGCGAGGCCACGGTGCGCGACCGCGAGGGACTGGCCGCGCTGCTGGAGCGCACGCGGCAGCTGCAGCGCGCGCTGGCGACCACGCTGGGCAAGAGCTTCGCGGCGGACGCCGCCACGCGCGAGGCGCTGGCCGGCCCGGCCGAGGCCGCGGCCGCGGCCGTGCGGCGAGCCATCGAGCTGGCCGACCAGCGGGTGCTCAAGGCCAGCGACATCAACTTCCCGGCGGCGGACTACTTCGCCGCCTACACCGAGGTGATCGACGCCCAGTTCAAGCTGATCGACGCAGGCTCGCGCCAGCTCGACCGCATCGTGGAGGGCCGGGTCGAGGCCCTGCGCCAGGCCCAGCTGGCGCTGGTGGGGCTGCTGGCCGCGGTGGCCCTGCTGGCCGTCATCCTGGGCACCACCATCGCACGCGGGCTGCTGCGCCAGCTCGGGGGCGAACCGGCCTACGCGGCGGAGGTGGCCAACCGCATCGCCGCTGGCGACCTGACGGTGGACGTCGTCGTGGACAAGGCCGATCGCGGCAGCTTGCTGGCGGCGATGCATCACATGGTGGAGCGGCTGGCCAAGGTGGTGGGCGACGTGCGGTCCGGTGCCTACGCATTGGCCTCCGCTTCGGAAGAGATGAGCAGCACCGCGCAGGGCATGAGCCAGGGAGCGAGCGAGCAGGCGGCCAGCGTGGAGGAGACCTCCGCGTCGGTCGAGCAGATGACCGCCTCGATCACCCAGAACGGCGAGAACGCCCGCGTCACCGACCGCATGGCGGGCGAGTCGGCCCGCCAGGCCGCCGAGGGCGGC
>NZ_DASPLW010000075.1:0-18077 GCF_035627355.1 Ramlibacter sp. | reverse complement strand
CAGACCAACACCATGCCGCTGCACGTGGAGATCCTCTACAACGAGTACCAGTCGGTCGCGGCGTTCTCGGTGGCGTCGCTGCTGGCGCTGCTGGCGCTGGTCACGCTGGTGATCAAGAGCGTGGCGGAGTGGCGGCAGGAGCGCGCCATGGCCGCGATCGCCGAACTGCCGCCCGAGCGGCCGAACGGAGCCTGAGACTTGCGAACCCTATTCCGCGCTGAAGGGCAGGACGGTGGCATCGGCCACCGGGCACCCGCCGGCCAGCGAAGCGACCCCCGAAAGAGTGAAGCCATGAGCATCGAAATCCGCAACGTCAGCAAGCAGTTCGGCACCTTCCAGGCGCTGCGGGACGTGTCGCTGGACATCGATTCCGGCGAGCTGATCGCGCTGCTGGGCCCGTCCGGCTGCGGCAAGACCACGCTGCTGCGCATCATCGCCGGCCTGGAAACGGCCGACGCGGGCAGCATCCTGTTCGCCGGCGAGGACACTACCGACCTGCACGTGCGCGACCGCCAGGTCGGCTTCGTATTCCAGCACTACGCGCTGTTCCGCCACATGACCGTGTTCGAGAACGTGGCCTTCGGCCTGCGCGTCAAGCCGCGCGGGCAGCGTCCGTCCGAAGCGCAGATCAGGCAGAAGGTGCACGAGCTGCTCGGGCTGGTGCAGCTGGACTGGCTGGCCGACCGCTTCCCGGCCCAGCTGTCGGGCGGCCAGCGCCAGCGCATCGCCCTGGCGCGCGCCCTGGCCGTGGAGCCCAAGGTGCTGCTGCTGGACGAGCCGTTCGGCGCCCTGGACGCCAAGGTGCGCAAGGAACTGCGCCGCTGGCTGCGCCGGCTGCACGACGAGCTGCACGTCACCAGCATCTTCGTCACCCACGACCAGGAAGAGGCGCTGGAGGTGGCCGACCGGGTGGTGCTGATGAACGCCGGCCAGGTCGAGCAGGTCGGTTCGCCGCAGGAGGTCTGGGACCACCCGGCCAGCCCCTTCGTCTACGGCTTCCTGGGCGACGTCAACACCTTCCACGGTCGCGCCCACCAGGGCAAGGTGCACCTGGAGGGGCTGCAGCTGCCGTCGCCCGAGCACGCCGACGCCCAGAACGCCAAGGCGTTCGCCTACGTCCGTCCGCACGACCTGGACGTGCAGCCCTGGACCCCTGGCGCCCACGGCATCGTGGCCGAGCTCACGCGCGCCATCGTGGTCGGCCCGATCGCCCGGCTGGAACTAACGCCGTCCGAGGAAACCCAAGCAGGCACCCTCGTCCGCCAGGACGCCGTGATCGAGGCGCAGATTCCTGCGCAACAATTCAGGGAGTCGGGCTTCAAGGAGGGCGACACGCTGGTCGTGACGCCGCGCCGGGCCCGGGTGTTCGTGGAAGGCGCGGCCTGAGCCAAGGGGCCTGGCGCCCCGCTCAGGAGAAGACTCGTGTTCGATTGGTTGTTCGCGGCCCCGCGCCGCACCCTGGCCCTGGTGTTCGCCGCCTGCGTTGCCATGCTGGGATTCGCGCTGTACCTGCAGCACGTCGTCGGGCTGGAGCCCTGCCCGATGTGCATCGTGCAGCGCTATGCGCTGATCGCGGTCGGCCTGTGCGCCGGCATCGCGGCCGCCATCCCGCGGCGCGGCGCCTGGATCACGGGCAGCCTGCTGGGCCTGCTGGCCGCCGGCTTCGGCGCCTTCGTGGCGGCGCGGCAAAGCTGGCTGCAGTGGTACCCGCCCGAGATCGTGTCCTGCGGCCGCGACTTCTACGGGATGATCGAGACCTTCCCGCTCAAGCGCGCCGTGCCCATGATCTTCCGCGGCAGCGGCGACTGCACCAAGATCGACTGGACCTTCCTGGGCGGCTCGATCGCCAACTGGAGCTTCGTCGCCTTCGTGGCGTTCGCGCTGGTGTTCCTGGGACTGGTCGTGCGCTCGCTGCGCGGGCCGCGGCTGGCGGCGGCCTGAGGCGCCCGTGCGTCGTCCCCGCGGAGGCGGGGACCCAGTGCTTCCTTGACGGCCGCCGAGAAGGCGGACGCTCTGGATTCCCGCCTCCGCGGGAATGACGATCAGCCGAGTTTCTTAACGAAAACCATGCTGCGCCGGTCCCAGTTGTACTTGCGCTTGCGCGCTTCCGGCAGCCAGTCGGGCTCGACCTGCACGAAGCCGCGCTTGAGGAACCAGTGCATGGTGCGGGTGGTGAGCACGAAGATGCTCTCCAGCCCCATGGCGCGGGCGCGCTGCTCGATGCGCTTGAGGATCTTCTCGCCGTCGCCCTGGCCCTGGCTCTGCGGCGACACGGTCAGCGCCGCCATCTCGCCGGTGCGCGCCTCGGGGTAGGGGTACAGCGCCGCGCAGGCGAAGATCACGCCGTCGTGCTCGATCAGGCTGTAGTTGGCGATGTCGCGCTCGATCTCGTTGCGCTCGCGGCGCACCAGGGTGCCATCGCGCTCGAAGGGCTCGATCAGCTGCAGGATGCCGCCGACGTCGTCGGCCGTGGCCTCGCGCAGGCTCTCCAGCTTCTCGTCGATCACCATGGTGCCGATGCCGTCATGCACGTAGATCTCCAGCAGCAGCGAGCCATCCACCGCGAAGGGCAGGATGTGGCTGCGCTCCACGCCGCCCTTGCAGGCCTTGACGCAGTGCTGCAGGTAGAACGCGGTGTCGGTCGGGTGCTGCGGGCTCGGCAGCGCCGCCAGCAGCTGCTCGGCGGCGGCCAGCGGCAGCTCGGTGTCGATCGGGTTGTCCTCCGCCTCCGGCTCGCCCGGGCGGATGCGCACGCCGGGGATCTCGCTCAGGAACAGCAGCTTGTCGGCCTGCAGCGCGATGGCCACGCTGGTGGCGACTTCCTCCATGTTCAGGTTGAAGGCCTCGCCGGTCAGGGAGAAGCCGAAGGGTGAGATCAGCACCATGGCGCCGTGGTCCAGCGAGCGGTGGATGCCGGCCACGTCCACCTTGCGCACCAGCCCGGTGTGCTGGAAATCCACCCCGTCGACGATGCCCACCGGGCGGGCGGTGATGAAGTTGCCCGAGATCACGCGCACCGTGGCACCAGCCATGGGGGTGTTGGGAAGCCCCTGGCTGAACGCGGCCTCGATCTCGAAGCGCAGCTGCCCGGCGGCCTCCTGGGCGCAATCCAGCGCCACCCCGTCGGTGATGCGCATGCCATGCGAGTAGCGGGCGGCGTGGCCCTTGGCCTTGAGCTGCTCGTTCACCTGCGGCCGGAAGCCGTGCACCAGCACCACCCGCACGCCCATGCTCTGGATCAGCGCCAGGTCCTGCGCGATCGCCTGCAGCTTGCCCGAGGCGATCGCCTCGCCCGCCACGCCGACCACGAAGGTCTTGCCGCGGTGCATGTGGATGTAGGGCGCCACCGACCGGAACCAGGGCACGAAGGTGAAATTGAAGACGGTGGACATCGGCTCGGGGCGGCGGATGGGCGCGGGCGCGCGGGGTAACGGGAAAGTGTACGGTACGAGCCCGCCGATAATTGCGGGCTTTGCGCCACCGCGCGCAGAGCCTGCCCTTGCCAGCCACCCCCCGCATCACCTTTCCCGAATCGCTGCCGGTCTCCGGCAAGCGAGACGAGATCGCGCAGGCGATGGCTGCGCACCAGGTCGTGATCGTGTGCGGCGAGACCGGGTCCGGCAAGACCACGCAGCTGCCCAAGATCGCGCTGGCCATGGGCCGCGGGCGCCTGAACGCCCGGCCGGGCGAGAAGGGCCGGCTGATCGGCCACACGCAGCCGCGCCGCATCGCCGCCTCCAGCGTGGCCCGGCGCATCGCCGAGGAACTGGAGACGCCCCTGGGCGAGGTGGTCGGCTTCAAGGTGCGGTTCCACGACCGGCTGTCGCGCGACGCCTCGGTCAAGCTGATGACCGACGGCATCCTGCTGGCGGAGACCCAGACCGACCCGCTCCTTTCGGCCTACGACACGCTGATCATCGACGAGGCCCACGAGCGCAGCCTCAACATCGACTTCCTGCTCGGCTACCTCAAGCAGCTGCTGCCGCGCCGGCCCGACCTGAAGGTGGTGGTGACCTCCGCCACCATCGACGCCGAGCGCTTCGCCGAGCACTTCGCCTCCGCCAAGGGCAGGGCGCCGGTGATCTACGTCTCCGGCCGCATGTACCCGGTGGAGCAGCGCTACCGGCCGTTCGAGGAGACGCGCGAGTACGGGCTGGACGAGGCGATCGCCGACGCGGTCGACGAACTCTGGCAGGGGAACGCCGCGGGCGACATCCTGGTCTTCCTGCCCGGCGAGCGCGAGATCCGCGAGGCCGCCGACCACCTGCGCAAGCACCTGTCGCACAGCCCGCTGACGCGCACGGCGGAGGTGCTGCCGCTGTTCTCGCGCCTGTCGCAGGCCGAGCAGGACCGCATCTTCGAGCCGCACGCCGGCCGCCGCATCGTGCTGGCCACCAACGTGGCCGAGACCTCGCTCACCGTGCCGGGCATCCGCTACGTGATCGACGCGGGCACCGCGCGGGTCAAGCGCTACAGCTACCGAAGCAAGGTGGAGCAGTTGCTGGTGGAGCCGGTCAGCCAGGCGGCGGCCAACCAGCGCGCCGGGCGCTGCGGCCGGGTGGCCAACGGCATCTGCATCCGCCTGTACGACGAGCCGGACTTCCTGAAGCGCCCGCGTTTCACCGACCCCGAAATCCTGCGCTCCTCGCTGGCCGGGGTGATCCTGCGCATGAAGTCGCTGCACCTGGGCAACGTGGAAGACTTCCCCTTCATCGAGCCGCCGCCGCGACGCGCCATCACCGACGGCTACCAGCTGCTCAGCGAGCTGGGCGCGGTGGACGATGCCAACGAGCTGACCCGGGTCGGCCAGGAGTTGGCGCGCCTGCCGCTCGACCCGCGCGTGGGCCGCATGATCCTGGAGGCGCGCGAGCGCGGCGCGCTGGCCGAGGTGCTGGTGATCGCCTCGGCGCTGTCGGTGCAGGACGTGCGCGACCGCCCGCTGGAGCTGCAGGCCCAGGCCGACCAGCAGCACGCCAAGTTCGACGACGAGAAGAGCGAGTTCTCGGGCTACCTGCGGCTGTGGGAGTGGATCCACGCGGCGCGGGGCGGCGGTGCGGATGGGGGCGCCGGGCCCGCCCACAAGCTGTCCAACCGCCAGTACGAAGCCCTGCTGCGCCAGAACTTCATCAACGTGCGCCGGGTGCGCGAGTGGAAGGACATCCACACGCAATTGCACACGGTGGTCGCCGAGCACAAGTGGCGGCTCGATGCGCAGCCCGCGGGCTACGAGGCGGTGCACAAGTCGATGCTGGCCGGCCTGCTGGGCAACATCGGCTGGAAGATGGAGGACGGCGCGGCCAACCCGTCCACCGGCGCTCGCGGCGGGCCGGCGCAGTCGGAGTACCTGGGCGCGCGCGGCATCAAGTTCCATCGCCACCCGGGAGCCCACCTGAAGAAGCGCCCCGGCCGCTGGATCGTGTGCGCCGAGCTGGTGGAAACCACCCGCCTGTTCGGCCGCGGCATCGCCAACATCGAGCCGCAATGGATCGAGGAGGTGGCCGGCCACCTGCTGCGCAAGCAGCTGCTGGACCCGCACTGGGAACGCAAGGCCGCCGAGGTGATGGCGCTGGAGCGCGCCACCCTGTACGGCCTGGTGATCTACAGCGGCCGCCGCGTGCCGTTCGCACGGGTCGACCAGCAGGGCGCGCGCGAGATCTTCATCCGCGAGGCCCTGGTGGCGGGCCAGTGGGACACGCGACTGCCGTTCCTGGCCGCCAACCAGAAGCTGGTGCGCCAGGTGCAGGAGCTGGAGCACAAGTCGCGGCGGCAGGACGTGCTGGTGGACGAGGAGCTGATCTACGCGTTCTACGACCAGCAACTGCCATCCGAGGTCTACAACGGCCACACCTTCGAGGGCTGGTATCGCACGCAGAGCCGCGCCAACCCCAACCTGCTGCGGCTGACCCGCGAGGAGCTGATGCGGCACGAGGCTGCGGGCATCACCACCGACGCCTTCCCCAAGGTGATCCGGCTGGGCGGCGTGGATTGCGCGGCGGCCTACCTGCACGAACCGGGCGATGCGCGCGACGGCCTAACGGTGACGGTGCCGCTGTTCGTGCTGAACCAGGTGAGCGAGGAGCGCGCCGAGTGGCTGGTGCCCGGCATGCTGAAGGACAAGCTGCAGGCCCTGCTGAAAAGCCTGCCGCAGAAGCCCCGCTCGCGTTTCGTGCCGCTGCCGGAGTCGGCGGCCAAGCTGGCGACCGAACTGACCGCACCCGAACGCTGGGCGGCGGGCTCGCTGCTGGAGGCGCTGCTGAAGCTGGTGCGCGAGCGGACCTCGCTGGACGTGCGTCGAACCGACTTCAAGCTGGACATGGTGCCGGCCCACCTGTTCATGAACTTCCGTGTGGTGGACGAGCATGGCCGCCAGCTCGGCATGGGCCGCAACCTCGGCGCGCTGAAGGCGGAGTGGGGTGCGCAGGCGCGCGGGGCGTTCCAGACGCTGGCGGGCCTGAAGGCACGGCCCGCGGCAACCGGGCAGCCGACTTCTCCGCCCACGGGCCCGGGAGGGCAGGGCGCAGGCGGCGCAGAAGCGTCCAAGGGCGCCCGCTCCCATGCCCCTGTGCGGGAGGCCAGGGACGCCGGCCCGGGCGTGGACGCCACGCAGCGGTACACCAGCTGGTCCTTCGGCGAACTGCCGGAGCTGATGGAAGTGCGCAAGGGGTCGACTTCCCTCATCGGTTTTCCCGCGCTGATCGACCAGGGCGACGCCGTCACCATCGAGGTCTTCGACGAGCCCGAGGTCGCCGCCGCCAGGCACCGCATCGGCCTGCGTCGCCTGTTCGCCCTGCAGATCAGGGACGCCCTGAAGTACCTGGAGAAGAACATTCCCGACCTGCAGAAGATGGCGGTGGCCTACATGCCGCTGGGCACCCAGGAGGAGCTGCGCCAGCAGATCGTCGACGTGGCGCTGGACCGCGCCTTCCTGCTCGACCCCCTGCCCGCCGACGAGCCGGCCTTCCGGCGGCGCGTGGAGGAAGGGCGTGGCCGCCTCACCCTGATCGCCAACGAAGTGGCGCGGCTCGCGGGCACCATCCTGGCGGAGTACGCGGCTGCCGCACGCAAGATCAAGGACACCAAGGGCCATCCGGACGCCAGCGCCGATGCGACACAGCAGCTGCAGCGGCTGCTGCCCAAGCGCTTCCTGCTCGACACGCCCTGGCCGGCGCTGCAGCACTTCCCGCGCTACCTCAAGGCCATCGTGCTGCGCCTGGACAAGCTGCGGGCCGACCCGGCCCGCGACACCGCCCGCATGGGCGACGTGAAGCCGCAGGAGCAGCGCTATTGGCGCCTGGTGGCCGAGCGCAGAGGCCATGTGGACGACCGCATGCAGGACTTCCGCTGGCTGCTGGAGGAGTTGCGCGTGAGCCTGTTCGCCCAGGAACTGCGGACGCCGCAGCCGGTGAGCGTGAAGCGCATCGAGAAGGTCTGGGCGCAGGTGAACAGCTGATGGACGCACCACGCCGCCACCCGCTGCTGACGATGGCCAACCTCGTGGCCCAGCTCGCCTTCGGCCTGCTGGGGATGACGATCTGCCTGCCCTCCATGCCGGACTGGACCGGCGAGTTCCAGGCCAGCCAGGCCGCGGTGCAGCTCACCTTCAGCGGCTTCGTCGCCGCCTATGGCGGCATGCAGCTGGTGTACGGGCCCTTGTCGGACCGCATAGGCCGCAAGCCGGTCCTGCTGATCGGGCTGTCGGTCGCCCTGGTGGGCCTGCTGGTGGCCGCCGCGGCCCCGAATCTTGCGACGCTCACCCTGGGCCGCGTGCTGCAGGGGGCCGGCAGCGCGGCCGGCATGGTGACCGGCCGTGCACTGGTGCAGGACCTGTTCGATGGCAGCGAGCGCACCCGCGTGATGGCCTTCATCGGCATGGCCATGGGCGTGGTGCCGCCGCTCTCGACGCTGCTGGGCGGCCAGCTGCACGTGCACGTCGGCTGGCAGGCCAACTTCGTGCTGATGGCCGTCCTGGCGCTGGTCCTGATGGTCGCGGCCTGGCGTGGCCTGCCGGACCGCCCTGCGAGCCAGGCTACCGCGCCGGGCGGCGGCCTGCGGCAGCTGGTCGGCGGCTACCTCCAACTGGTGCGCCAGCCGGCCTTCGTGCTGTACGTGGCCATGCTCGCGTCCACCACAGCGACCTTCTACACCTTCCTGGGCGGGACCCCGCTGGTGCTCAAGGGCTATGGCGTCGCGCCCGAGCACCTGGGCTGGTACATCGGCGTGATCCCGATCGCCTACGTGTTCGGGAACATGCTGACCATGCGGCTGGCCCAGCGGCGCGGCGACGCGTACATCGTCGCCCGCGGCCAGGCGCTCACCCTCGCCGGGCTGCTGATCGTCGTGGCGCTCGGCCTGGCCGACGTGCGCCACCCCCTCGCGCTGGCGCTGCCCCTTCTGCTGCTGGGCGTGGGCCACGGGCTGATGGTCCCGCCCACTCTGATCGGCACGGTCGGCCTGGTGCCGGCATTGGCGGGATCGGCCGCCGCCATGGCCGGCGTGATGCAGCAGCTGCTCGGCGCGCTGGGCGGCTTCGTGGTGAGCCTGGTCCCCAACGAGGGCCAGACCGACCTGGGCCTGATCATGCTGGGTTGGGCGGTGATGGGCCTGGCGGCGCAGCTGGTGCTGTACGGCCGGGTGCTGAAGCGGCGCTGAGCCGGCGCCGCGGCGGCGGCATCCATCGGCAATCGACTACGCGCCGCGCACGGCGGCGTCGCTAGCATGGTCCGGAACCTGCATCCACCGGAAGCTATCGTGAACGAGAACCTGCTGCAGCGCTGGAAGCGCTACGACGACGAGCGCCCCAACTTCGCCGGCGAGCACTGGCTGGTGCTCGCGGGCGGCATCGCCCTGTGGCTGGCCACGCGCCGCCATCCTTCCTTCGCGGTGCGGCTGGCCGGCTCCGTGCTCGGCACCCTTGCCGTCGCCCGCGCCGCCACCGGGCGCGAGGTGCCGCCGAAGATGCTGCGCTACCTGCCGTACGCGGACCGGCACTGAAGCGCGAGCAAGCGCGGCCTTCCGACGGGCCGCGGCGGGATCAGGCTTCCGGCTTCACCCCTTCGGCCGCGGGCTCGCCGTCTTTCCCAGCGGGTCTTCCGCCGGCATCAGCACGCCCATCAGGTCCGACGTCGTGGGCAGGATCAGGTCGGCGCCGTGCTCGCGCAGTTCGCGTTCGGTGCCGAAGCCACACAGCACGCCGACCGTCTGGGCGCCCGCGGCGACTCCCGTGCGGATGTCGATGGTGGTGTCGCCGATCATCAGGCACTCCTCGGGCCGCACGTCCATGGCTTCGGCGGCGAACAGCAGCGGCTCCGGGTGCGGCTTCATTCGCCGCGTGGTCTGGGCGCCGATCACCTCCGTGAAATGCCGGCGCACGCCGTAGTGCTCGAGGAAGCGGGCCACGCGGGGCGCGCCGCCGGTGGAGATCGTGCACATGGGGTAGTGGGAGGCCAGCGCCACGATCATCTGCTGCACGCCGGCGACCATCTCGTGCGGCAGTTCATCGGCCGCCTCCGGATTGCGCGTGTGGGCCGGATCGACGCCGCGGGCCCGGATCGCCTGCAGCCGGGCGCGCAGGCGGGTGAGCGGCACGTCCAGCCCGAGCTCGTCCAGCCGGGCGTAGGCGCCATGCACCGGCGTTTCCAGCGCCATCACGGCCTGGCGCGCCAGCCGTTCGGCGCGCCGACCGCTGACCAGCGGGATGGCGTCGATCAGCCCGGCGAGGCGGGCGACGATGTGGTCGTCCGTGTCGGCCAGAGTGCCGTCGACGTCGAAGCAGAGGGCGCGAATGCGCGAGAGGTCCAGCTGCATGGCGCGAACTTAGCGCGGGCCGCCTGGGCGGTGGGTCGGACGGGACTGCAAGCTGCCGTATCCGCGCAACCCGCGGACCGGCTGCGCCAGGGTTAGCGCCCCGGCTGGGCTCGCACCTCGCAGGGCCACAGCCGGGTGACGCCGCCGTCGGCCGGCAGCAGGTCCTGCAGCGGGCGGCAGCGGCCGTCGACACACCAGTCGTAGTCGGCCGTGAAGGGCGAGCGCGTCAGGCGCAGCTCTTCCAGCGAAGGGGTGGAAGGGCGGTACACGTACCACCCGTCGCGCAACACCGCGCCAGCCGGGGGCTCCATGCCGGCGCCCGAGCCGCGGATGCGGGCGTCGAGGGCGAGCAGGCGCAGGCCTTGTGCGGTGCGCTGGATGGCGTAGTCCTCCTCCCAGCGCGTCTTCTCGATGGAATGGGTCCAGGCCAGCGTGAACCGGGTGGCCGGCACCTGGACCGGGGCCGCCGTGGCGGCCGCGAGCGCCAGGCAGACGCCTGCGAGCCCAGCGGCCATCAAGCGGCGGTGCTGCTGCCCATGGGGCGCGCGCGATGGGCGCGGGCGCGCCAGACATGCCAGGCCAGGATCAGCCCGGTGAGCACCAGGCCCACCTGGTCGGTCCAAGGCGCGGCCGCCACCAGGAAGCAGGCCGAGCCGATGCAGGCGGCCCGCTCCAGCCAGTTCAGGGGCGCGAACAGGTAACCGATGGCGCCGGCGCCCCACAGGCCGATGGCGACCAGGGCCTTGAACACGATCCAGGCGACGGCCAGCGGTCCGCCGTCGCCCTGCAGCATCAACGCCGGGTCGTACACCGCCATGTAGGGAACGATGAAACCGGCGATGGCGACCCGCACCGCGTTCAGCCCGATCTTCAGGCCGGTTTCGCGCGCGATGGGGGCCGCGGCGAAGGCGGCCAGGGCCACCGGCGGCGTGAGGTCCGCCATGATGCCGAAGTAGAAGACGAACATGTGCGAGACGATCAGCGGCACGCCCAGCTTGAGCAGCACCGGCGCGGCCAGCGAGCTGGTGATGATGTAGTTGGGGATGGTGGGGATGCCCATGCCCAGCACCAGGCAGGTGAACATGGTCAGCACCAGCGCCAGCATCAGGCTCTTCTCGCCCAGGCCGATGACGTAGCCACCCATCTCGGCGGCCACGCCGGTGAGGTTGATGATGCCGATGATCACGCCCACCAGCGCGCAGGCGATCGCCACCGGCAGCGCATGCTGGGCGCCGTCGGCCAGCGCCCGCAGCGCCAGCTTCCGCGCATCCTGCCCGGTCCGGCGCGCGTAGGTGCCCGCAACCAGCAGGGCCGTGAGGACGAAGAAGGTGCCGACGCCGAACTGGAAGAAGCCGCCGCAGGCGATGGCCAGCAGCACCCAGAACAGCACCCGTAGCCCGTTGTTGCGCACCCCGGTGAGCACGGCCGCGCCGAAGATGAGGATGACCGTCAGGCCCAGGCCGACGGTGCCCGAGAACAGCGGCGTGTAGCCCGAGAACAGCAGCCCCACCAGGCCGATGAGCGGCAGCAGCAGGTACCAGCGCAGCTTCACGGCGGCCCAGGGGTCGGGGCAGTCCTCCTTGGCCAGGCCCAGCAGCGACTTGCGCCCGGCCTCCAGGTGCACCATCCAGAAGGCGGTGATGAAGTACAGCAGGGCCGGGATGAGCGCCGCCTTGCAGACTTCGATGTAGGGGATGTTCAGCGTCTCGGCCATGATGAACGCGACCGCGCCCATGACCGGCGGCATGATCTGCCCGCCCATGCTGGAAGTGGCTTCCACGCCCCCGGCGAAGGCGCTGGAGTAGCCGAAGCGCTTCATCAGCGGGATGGTGAACTGCCCGGTGGTCACCACGTTGGCGACGCCGGAGCCGTTGATGGTGCCCATCAAGCCCGACGAGATCACCGCCACCTTGGCGGGGCCGCCGCGCGTGTGGCCCACGGTGCCGAGCGCGAAGTCGGTGAACAGGGCGATCATCCCGGCCTGCTCGAGGAAGGCCCCGAACAGGATGAACAGGAAGATGTACGTGGACGACACGTAGGTGGGCGTGCCGTAGATGCCCTCGGTGCCGAACGAGAGCGTGCTGACGATCTGGTCCAGCCCGAAGCCGCGGTGCACCAGCGCGCCCGGGAGGTATTCGCCGAAAGCGCCGTAGGCCAGGAAGATCGCGCAGATCAGCGGCAGCGCCCAGCCCATCATGCGGCGCGCCGCCTCGAACACCAGCACCAGCGTGACCACGCCCACCACCCAGTCCCAGCGGTTGAGCTCGCCCGCGCGCAGGGTGAGGTCGGCCTCGAAGATCCAGTGGTAGAAGCTGGCGACGAAGCCCACCAGACCGAGTGCCCAGCCCAGCGGGCGCCAGCCGCCCGCCCCGGCGCGCCAGCCGGGATGCAGCACGAACACCATCAGCAGCACGAAGCCGACGTGGATCGCCCGCACCACCTGGCTGGACAGCGGGCTGAATGCCGCCGTGACGATCTGGAAGGAGGAGAAGAGCAGCGCGATCCAGAAGATCGCGCCGCGCAGGCCTTGCGGCTGTTCGTCAGCGGCGGACATCGGCGCGGCGGCTCCTTACTTGACCAGGCCGACTTCGCGGTAGTAGCGCTCGGCGCCCGGGTGCAGCGGCACCGGCATGCCCTTGACCGCGTTCTCGCGCTTGATCGCCTTGGCGGCGTTGTGGGCCGCGTGCAGGGTGTCGAGGTTGTCGTAGAGCGCCTTGGCCATCTGGTAGGCGAGGTCATCGGACACGCCCGAATGGGTGACCAGGAAGTTCGGGATGGCGGCCGTCGGGACGTCCGCCGTCTGGCCCGTGTAGGTGTTGGCGGGGATGGTGGCCGGCTGGTAGGCGGCATCGCCGACCTTGGCGACCACGTCCGCCGGCACCGGCACCACGACGATCTGCTGCGAGGACGCCAGGTCGCGGATGGAGGCCACGCCCAGGCCGGCCGACTGCAGCGTGGCGTCGAGCTGGCGGTTCTTGATCAGTTCCACCGACTCGCCGAAGGGCAGGTACTCGACCTTGGCCAGGTCCTTGTAGTCGATGCCGGCGGCCTTGAAGATGGCGCGCGCGTTCAGTTCGGTGCCGGATTTGGCGGCGCCCACCGACACCCGCTTGCCCTTCAGGTCGGCCAGGGACTTGATGCCGGAGTCGGCGCTGGCGACGATCTGGATGTAGTTGTTGTAGGTGGCCGAGAGGCCGCGCAGCTTGGTCAGCGGCGTGTTGAAGCCGGCTTCGGCGTTGCCCTTGTAGGCGTCGGACAGCGCGTCGGCGAGGGTGAAGGCCAGCTCGCCGCGGCCGGCCTGCAGCAGGTTGAGGTTCTCGGCCGAGGCCTTGGTCACCTGCGCCGTCGCCTTGGCGTTCGGGATGGCCTTGGCGTAGATCTGCGAGAGCGCCACGCCCAGGGGGTAGTAGACGCCGCTCTGGCCGCCCGTGAGCACGTTGACGAACTTCTGCTGCTGGGCCAGGCCTGCGCCGGCGGCGAGCGCCGCCACGAGACCGAAGGCCACGGCGATTCGGCGGGACATCCGCATGAAATATTCTCCTTGGATTGCTGGTTGAGTCGCGCATCCGCGTGCGCGGATGCTGCTTCGATGGTACGCACGGATGGGTCCGTTCCCGGCCGGGACGACCCCGGAATTTCCCTTGGGTCAGTTCGAATGCGGCAGGGCGTCCGACCGGCCTCGCCGCGTCACTTCGTCCCGAAGATCCGGTCGCCCGCGTCGCCCAGGCCCGGCAGGATGTAGCCGTGCTCGTTGAGCTGGCGATCGATGGCCGCGGTGTAGATCGGCACGTCGGGGTGGGCGCGCTGCATGGCCTGCACGCCCTCGGGGCAGGTCAGCAGGCAGACGAACTTGATCGACTTGGGCTTGAGCTCCTTGAGCCGCTCCACCGCCGCGATGGCGGAGTTGCCGGTGGCCAGCATGGGGTCGACCACGACCACGTCGCGCTCGTGCATGTCCTGCGGCATCTTGAAGTAGTACTCGACGGCGACCAGCGTCTTGGGGTCACGGTACAGGCCTATGTGGCCCACGCGGGCACCGGGCACCACGTTGAGCATGCCGTCCAGGATGCCGCTGCCGGCGCGCAGGATGGAGACGAACACCAGCTTCTTGCCGTCGATGACCTTGCCGGTCATCTTCTCCAGCGGGGTCTCGATCTCGATGTCCTGCATCGGCATGTCGCGCGTGACCTCGTAGGCCATCAGCGTGGCCAGTTCGCCCAGCAGCCGCCGGAAGCTGTTGGTGCTGGCCTCCTTCTTGCGCATCAGGGTGAGCTTGTGCTGGACGAGCGGGTGGTCGACGAGGTGGACGTGGGACATGGTGATGAGGGAACAGGGATGCTGGAATATAGCGACGCCGATGCAGGGCGACGGGCGCTTAGGACGCAGCCCCGCCGTTGCGGCGGAAGACGAAAGCCCTAGAACACCGTCCCGTCGCTGTGCACCTGCAGCGGCGGCCGGCCGTCGCGGGCGCGCTGGGCCAGCTCGCGGCCGGCGGCCCAGGTGCCGCCTTCGAGCACCGCGGCCAGCGGCAATTCGTCTTCGGACAGGGACAGCTCCGAGCGCACCAGCCCCGCCAGTTCGTCGATCAGGGCCACGGTCAGCGCGCGCCACTCGACGATGATCTCGTCGCCCGGGTGCCAGACCGTGTTCGCCGCCTCGGGCTCGCGCAGCTGCAGCACGCCGCTGTCGATCAGCAGGCCGCCGTTGCGGTATTCGGGCAGGGCCGTGAGCCGCTCGATGCCTCGCACCTGCACCCCGGCCCAGGTGAAGGGCTCCAGCAGCGAGTAGGTGATCCACTGGGTGAGCTTGTGGAACGGCACCCAGCCGTCGGAATCGGCGTCGCCGCGGACGGCGGCGTGCCGCCAGACGTCGCCGAGCGGCACGCCGCCGATGCTGGTGCCCAGCGGCCAGATGCCCGACAGCGACACCAGCAGCTGCGACAGGATGTCGTGCGCATCGACGTCGGCCGAATGAGGGATGCCGCCCTCGGCGCCGATCAGCCAGTCGAAGATGCCGGAGGGTCGGCCCGGATCGCCGAAGACCTCGGGCTGCTCCTGCAGCGCCTCGCCCAGCCGCCGCAGCAGCACGGCGCGGCCCTGCAGCCCGACCAGCGGATTGGCTTCGCTGGCCTGCAGCACCTCCGCCAGGCGATCGGTCACCAGCGAGCGCAGGCCCTCGGCATCGGCCTGCAGCGGGTGCAGCCTGTCGCTGGAGAACATGCCGGCCGTGAAGGCATGGAAGCTGGCCACGGCCAGCCCTTCGGAGCGGGTATAGGTCTGGCCGCTGGCCGCATCCACGTACTTCCAGTCGCTGCCGGCGCCGGCGTCCAGCAGCACGCTGACCACGGTGAGGTCGATCATGGCGCGGGCTCGCGCCGACAGTGGGGCGTCGCCCAGCCTTTGCTCCAGCAGGTGGCGGCGGTCGACGCCGCCGGCCTCGAAGTGGCGCCAGCGGCTGTGCAGCGGCACCTGCAGCTTCGGGTAGTGGCGGCGGGTGGCCGCGGCGACCTCGGCAGCGGCGGCGCGCATGCGCCCGTCGTCGACCGTGAACCAGGCCGAGTGGCCGACGCGGGCCCGGTCCAGCAGCTGGCCGCAGCGCTCGCGCACGGCGACGGTGGACCGCAGGATGCTGGCCGCGACCTCGCCCTGCGAGAACTCGCGCACGAATTCGTTCTGCTGGCTCATGCGAGGTTCCTCCCGCGAGTGGCCTTCAGCTGCTGCGCGTCCGGCACCGCGCCGGGGGTGAAGTAGCCGGCGGCCATCTTGGCGTCCATCTCGACGCGGGCGTCGGCCGGGATCAGCTCGTCCGGGATGTTCACGCGTTCCCCCACCTCGATGCCCGATCCGGTGATGGCGTCGAACTTCATGTTGCTCATGGAGACCAGCCGGTGGATGCGGCGCACCCCCAGCCAGTGCAGCACGTCCGGCATCAGCTCCTGGAAACGCATGTCCTGCACCCCGGCCACGCATTCGGTGCGGGCGAAGTACTGGTCGGCCGTGTCGCCGCCGAGCTGCCGCTTGCGTGCGTTGTAGACCAGGAACTTGGTGACCTCGCCCAGCGCGCGGCCCTCCTTGCGCGAGTAGGCGATCAGGCCAACGCCGCCGCGCCCGCCGGCTTCCTTCGGCTGGGCGCCGCGGATGCATTCCTCGATCGCGTGCGTCAGGTAGGGGCGGCAGGTGCAGATGTCGGAGCCGAACACGTCCGAGCCGTTGCACTCGTCGTGCACCCGCGCGGTCAGCTCGACCGCGGGATCGGCCAGGTCGCGCGGGTTGCCGAAGATGTAGACCGTCTGGCCGCCGATGGGCGGCAGGAAGACGTCCAGGTCGCCGCGGGTCACCAGCTCGGGATACATGCCGCCGGTTTCCTCGAACAGCACGCGCCGCAGGTCGGCCTCGGTGACGCCGAAGCGACGCGCGACGCCGGGGAGGTGCCAGACCGGTTCGATGGCGGCCTTGGTGACCATGGCGGCGCCGCTCGCCAGCAGCAACTGGCCGTCGGGCTGGAGGCGGCCCTTCTGCACCGCCTCGATGACCTCCGGCAGGATCACGTGCGCCTTGGTGACGGCGATGGTCGGGCGGATGTCCAGCCCCAGGCCGATCTCCTCGGCGAACACCTCCGCGACCTGCGCGCCCCAGGGGTCCAGGCTGACGATGCGGTCCGGGTCGCTCCACTGCGGGTAGGGGCCGATCGCGTCAGTGGGGGCGGTGTTGGTCAGGTCGGCCCGATGTCCGCGCGACAGCGCCCCGGCCGCGACGGCCAGCGCTCGATAGACGCTGTAGGAGCCGCTATGGGTGCCGATCACGTTGCGGTGCGCCCGCGAGCTCGTGGTCCCCACCACGGGGCCGCGCTCGGCCGGGTTGGCGGCGCCCCAGCGGATCGGCGGGGCCCCGCTGCCGGCCGCGTGCGAGGTCAGGCGGATGTGGCGCGGCGCAAGTTGCTCTGAAGCCATGGCGGTTCCGGGCAAAAGGACACTTTAGCTCGCGCGCGGCTGGAGCGGGACGGTTGGCGGCGAGGGGGCTCGCCGGGATGCAACGCTGCAATGGGTGCTGCCGGGCTGGACCGGCGGCCGGGGCAGGGCGTCAGTGCCGCCGCGGCTGGACCTCGGCGGCCTGCACCCGCTCGCGGCGCAGGCGCTCGGTCTCGCGCGAGTAGGTCGGCATGAAGTGGCGGTTGAACATCTGCTCCAGCCAGTCGGCCATGTGCTCGCCCTTCTTCTCGTAGAAGGTGGTGTACAGGTCCCAGAGCCGGGCGTTGTCGACCAGCGCGATGCTCTTCTTGCCTTTGAGCAGCGCGGCGCGCAGCTTCTGCGGGTCGAACTCGCGGATGGCGCCCTCGACCGCGGCGCGCACGGCCGCCACCGAGGCGAACTCGTGGCCCCGCAGGTCGCCGATGGCTTCCTCGAGCGCGGCCTTCACCGGCATGTAGCCGGCCGCCCCGGCCGGCATGAACAGCAGGTAGTGCAGCAGCTCCTCTGCTTCCATGCCCGTCTTCAGCGGATTGTTCTCCTGGGCACCGAGCATGGTGCGGTCGACCGCGCGCAGTTCCTTCTTCAGCTCGGCCCGCACGTTCATCAGCTCGGTCAGGCCCTGCACGATCATCCGGACCGACGCGCCCATCGCCTCCCACTCGCGGGCGCTCAGCTGCTGCGGCCGCGAGGCCCCCAGCCCCAGGCCCTTGCACAGCGCCGCCAGCGCTTCGTCGGCGGCCGGGCCGGCACGGCCAGCGGTCGCGGGCGGGGAGGTCGCCTCCACGCGCGCCGGGGGCGGGGCGGCGAAAGCGTCGGCGGAAGGGTCGCCCACGAACGAATGCGAGAACGGGTCGATGGAGCCGTCGCCCAGGTCCACGCGCCAGGAGGTGGAAGAGGAGAACGGATCGTCGTGCACCGAGGGCGCGACGGACGGCGCGGGATGCGGATGCTCGGCCTCGAGCGGCGGATGCGGCTCGGGCGCGGGCGTTGCCGGCGGCGTCAGCCACTCCGACGGCAGGTCGGCCCAGGGGTCGCGCGACGCCGCCGGGGCGGGCGCCTGCTGCGGCGACTGCGATGCGGCCAGCGCCGCCAGCGGATCCAGGTCCACCGGCGCGGCCGCGGGCACCGGCGCCGGCTGCAGGATGACGGGCGAGACCGGCAGGTTGAAGTCGTGCACGTGGTCGACCGCCAGCCGGGGTGCCTGCTCCATCGGCGAAGGCCGCAGCAGGGACGACGCGCCGAGTCCGCTGCCGGTGCTGCCGGGCGCGCCGAGGAACTCGTCGATCAGGCTGCCAGGGTTGGCGGG
>NZ_DASPLW010000074.1:0-3977 GCF_035627355.1 Ramlibacter sp. | reverse complement strand
GCCCGCCAGCACGATGCGCAGGTGCACCTGGAAGACGCCCACCCCGGCGCCGCCAGCCCGGGCGTGCGGGCGGTGGTGCGCTTTGCCAGCGCGCCGGCCGGGGCCGACCGGTCCGGCGTGGCTCAGGCCGCCTTGTAGACGTTCAGCTGGAGGCGCTCTCGCTCCATGGCGCGCGCCACCGGCGGCAGGGCCGCCAGCTTCTGCACGTGCGCCCACAGGGCGGGGAAGCCGGTCGGGTCGATGCCGGCGAAGCCGCCCCAGCGCAGCAGCGTCAACGCATAGGCATCGATCGGCCCGAAGCGCTCGCCGCCGAGGAATGGCCGACCCTGCGCCGCCGCCAGCTGGGCCATGCGGTCGATCTCGGCCAGCATCGGCCGGTACTGCTTCGCGTTGAATTCCTTGATGCGGGCCTGCGTGTCCGGCTCGGCGGCGAACTTGTGGGGCATGAACACGTGGGTGAAGGTCGGGTGCACCGTGTTGTTCATCCAGGCCAGCGTCTCCATCGCCTTGGCGCGGGCCAGCGGCTCGCTCGGGAGGAACTGCTGCTCCGGGAAGCGCGCGTCCAGGTAGCCGATGATGGCCAGGATCTGGGTGATCACGGCATCGCCATCCACCAGCACCGGCACCTGTCCACGCGGGTTCACCGCCCGGTACTCGGGCGAGTCCTGCTCGGACTTGTGCAGCTTGACCATCTGGGTTTCGAAGGGGGCGCCGCTGGCCTCCAGCAGGGCGTGCGGCACGAAGGAGCAGGCGCCAGGGGCGAAGTAGAGCTTGAGTGACATCAGGGTTCCTTGCGGGTCGTCGGCAGGGGGGAAGGTCTTGCGGAAGCGGCAGTCGGCACCCGCGCGGCGGCTGGCGCCGCTGGCGGGGTGGCCGACGTCCGAGCCACGCCAGGCGTCGTTGCAGGGGCGGCCGACGCCCGGGTCGCGGGTGGCGCCGCAACGGGGGACGCCGATACGGCCGGTTCCGATGCGGTCGATGCGGCTGCGGCCGGGGCGGCCGCCGCCGACGCCGCCGCGGACGCCGGTGCCGCAGGCGCTGCGCCCACGGGCGGCGCTTGGGCATCGCGGGCTTCCCCGGCCGGCAGCACCTTCACCGCCTCGGGCCGGATCTGCTGCTGGAGCCGCCACGACTCGGTCTCGGGCGCCGGGCCCCAGCCCCAGGCCAGCAGCAAGCCCGCGCCCCAGGCGTAATACACGGCATTGGCGAGCAGGAGCAGCAGGATGGCCAGGCGCAGCATGGGCAGGAGTCAGGCGGGCCGCACGCTCACCTCGGCGGTGGCGACGGCCTTCATGCCGGCGGCAGTATGCACGAGCAGGGCGCCCTGGCCGTCCACCCCATGGGCGCTGCCGTTCGTCCCGTCGCTGAGCCGCACCGCGCGGCCGGCCAGCGCGTCGCGGGCCTGGAAGCGGGCCTGGAAGGGTGCGAAGCCGAATTGCTCGAAGCCCAGCATCGCCTGCAGCACGGGCGCCGCCACCTGCTGCAGCACCGTACCGGCAACCGCGTGCGGCAGCAGCTCGCGCAGCCCGAACGGTGGCGTGGCATAGCCCTGCGCATCGCGTGGCGCGAGATTCAGGCCGATCCCGACGATGGTGAACCGGGACGGCCCGCCCTCCGGCGGCGCTGCCGTCTCGATCAGGATGCCGCCCAGCTTGCGGTCCTGCACCCACAGGTCGTTGGGCCACTTGAGCTGCACCGCCGGATGCAGCGCCTCGGCCACCGCCACGCCGACGGCCAGCGACAGCCCGGACCAGTCCGGCGGCGCCAGCGGCAGCCCGAGCGAGAAGGTGAGCGACGAGCCCGGTTCGCCCAGCCACTGGCGGCCCAGCCGACCGCGGCCCGCCGTCTGCCGCTCGGCCACCAGCAGCACGGGGCCGAGGCGGCCGGCGCGGGCACGCCGCATCAGCTCGGTGTTGGTGGAATCGATCTCGGGAACCGCTTCGACGGCGAGGCCGGGCAGCAGCGCATCCAGCTGCTGCCTGAGGGCCTCGACCATCGCGTCCATGGCGTCAGCGCCGCCGCTTGGGCGCCAGCAGCGTGCCGCGGCAGGACGGGGCGCCGCACCAGCAGGGGTACTCGGCCTTGAGCTTCTTCGTGTACGGCTCGTCGATGATGAGGCCGTAGTCGTAGTTCAGCTCCTCGCCCGCCCGGATGTTGCGCAGCGCCTTGATGAAGACGCGGCCGTCCTGCTCGTCCGCTTCGCAGTTCGGCTCGCACGAATGGTTGATCCAGCGCGAGGCGTTGCCGCCGTACAGTGCGTCGATCACCCGGTCTTCGTCGATGTGGAAGTAGAAGGTGTGGTTCGGGTCCTGGGGATCGTGCGGATGGCGGCGCAGCGCCTCCTTCCACGTGATGATCTCGCCCACATACTCGATGATGACCTCTCCCTCGGCGATGTCCTGCAGGGCGAACACGCCCTTGCCGTGGACGCCCGACCGCCGTGTCTGGATGCGTCGGCCGCCCCCCGCTTTTGCTGGCATTGGAAAAACTCTGATAAGTTGTTTGCACACACGCACGCGTGCGCGTATGCGCGCGTGGGAAGAGCCGGGATTGTAGAAACATGGGAAAGACTCTGGTCATCGCCGAGAAGCCGTCGGTCGCGCAGGACATCGTGCGCGCGCTGGCGCCCGTTGCCGGCAAGTTCGACAAGCACGACGACTACTTCGAGAGCGAGCACTATGTCGTCACCAGCGCGGTCGGCCACCTGGTGGAGATCCAGGCGCCCGAGCAGTTCGACGTCAAGCGCGGCAAGTGGAGCTTCGCCCACCTGCCGGTGATTCCGCCGTACTTCGAGCTCAAGCCGGTCGACAAGACCAAGTCGCGGCTCAACGCCGTGGTGCGCCTGGCCAAGCGCAAGGACGTCACCGACCTGGTCAACGCCTGCGACGCCGGGCGCGAGGGCGAGCTGATCTTCCGGCTGATCGAGCAGTACGCTGGCGGCGGCAAGCCGCTGGGCAAGCCGGTGCGGCGGCTGTGGCTGCAGTCCATGACGCCGCAAGCCATCCGCGACGGTTTCGAGCAGCTGCGCACCGACCAGCAGATGGAAGGGCTGGCGTCGGCGGCGCGTTCGCGCTCGGAGGCCGACTGGCTGGTCGGCATCAACGGCACCCGCGCCATGACGGCGTTCAATTCGCGCGACGGCGGCTTCTTCCTCACCACCGTCGGCCGGGTGCAGACGCCGACCCTGGCGGTGGTGGTCGAGCGCGAGGAGCAGATCCGCAAGTTCGTCAGCCGGGACTACTGGGAGATCCACGCCAGCTTCCTGGCCGAGGCGGGCGAATATCCGGGCAAGTGGTTCGACCCGAAGTGGAAGAAGAACCCGGAGGACCCCGAGCAGAAGGCCGACCGGGTCTGGTCGCTGAAGGAAGCGCAGGCGATCGCCGACGCGGTGCGCGGCAAGGCCGCCACCGTCACCGAGGAATCCAAGCCGCAGACCCGCGCGGCGCCGCCGCTGTTCGACCTGACCTCGCTGCAGCGCGAGGCCAACAGCCGCTTCGGCTTCAGCGCCAAGACCACGCTCGCGCTGGCCCAGAGCCTGTACGAGCGCCACAAGGCGCTGACCTATCCGCGGACCGATTCGCGCGCGCTGCCCGAGGACTACCTGCCGGTGGTCAAGCAGACCATGGGCATGCTCGCCAACAGCGGCATGAAGCACCTCGCGCCCTTCGCGAAGCAAGCGCTGGACGACAACTACGTGAAGCCGTCGAAGCGCATCTTCGACAACGCGAAGGTGTCGGACCACTTCGCGATCATTCCCACGCTGCAGGCGCCCAGCGGACTCAGCGATGCCGAGCAGAAGCTCTACGACTTCGTGGTGCGGCGCTTCCTGTCGGTGTTCTTCCCGAGCGCCGAGTACCAGGTCACCACGCGCATCAGCACGGTGGAGCAGGGCGGCAAGAAGTACCCTTTCCGGACCGACGGCAAGGTGCTGGTGAAGCCGGGCTGGCTCGCGATCTACGGCAAGGAAGCCCAGGACG
>NZ_DASPLW010000073.1:0-50367 GCF_035627355.1 Ramlibacter sp. | reverse complement strand
GCGTGGGCCACGTCTGGGGCGCCTTCGTCGGCGCCGGCGTGGTCAAGCTCATCGAGGACCAGCTGCAGGTGCTGTTGCCCAAGCTGATCGGCACCAGCGGCAACTTCGAGATCATCGTCTTCGGCCTGGTGCTGGTGGCGGTGCTGAAGTACGCGCCCAACGGCCTGTGGACCTTCGTCACCGGCTGGCTGCCGCGGCGCGACCGCGTGCGCAACTGGGCCGACGCGCCCAGGCTGCCGGCGCGCGACAAGCCGGCGCGCGGCACGCCTCTGCTGGAAGTGGACGCGGTGCGCAAGGAGTTCGGCGGGCTGGTGGCGGTCAACGACGTGTCGTTCAACATGAACGCCGGCGACATCTACGGCCTGATCGGCCCCAACGGCGCGGGCAAGTCCACCACCTTCAACCTGATCACCGGCGTGCTGTCCACCACCGCCGGCCAAGTGCGCTACCGCGGCGAGGCGCTGACCGGCCTGCCCTCGCGCCAGATCGCCCGCCGCGGCATCTCGCGCACCTTCCAGCACGTGAAGATGATCCCCGACATGACCGTGCTGGAGAACGTCGCGCTGGGCGGCTACCTGCGCGGCAGTGCCGGCACCCTGCGCGCCATGCTGCGGCTGGACCGGGCCGAGGAGCGCCGCCTGTTCGCCGAGGCCGAGCGCCAGCTGGCGCGCATCGGCATG
The DNA here is from genome assembly GCF_035627355.1 of Ramlibacter sp. Taxonomy (GTDB): domain Bacteria; phylum Pseudomonadota; class Gammaproteobacteria; order Burkholderiales; family Burkholderiaceae_C; genus Ramlibacter. The sequence goes on along the minus strand of NZ_DASPLW010000073.1, from coordinate 49,687 downwards.
GCCGACCGCATGCACGAGCTGGCCGGCAACCTCGCGCTCGGCCCGCAGCGCCTGCTGGAGATCGCGCGTGCCCTGTGCAGCGACCCGGCCCTGCTGCTGCTGGACGAGCCGGCCGCCGGCCTGCGCCACAAGGAGAAGCAGGCGCTGGCCGACGTGCTGCGCCAGCTCAAGGGCGAAGGCATGAGCCTGCTGCTGGTGGAACACGACATGGACTTCGTCATGGGCCTGACCGACCGCATCGTGGTGATGGAGTTCGGCACCAAGCTGATGGAGGGCACGCCGGCCGAGGTGCAGGCCAGCCCCGCCGTCCGCGCGGCCTACCTCGGGACGGAACACTGATGAGCGACAAGCTGCTGCAAGTGGCCGGCCTGCACGCCGGCTATGGCCGGGCCGAGGTGCTGACCGGCCTCGATTTCGACCTGGCACCGGGCCAGGTGGTCACCGTGATCGGCCCCAACGGCGCCGGCAAGTCCACCACGCTGAACGCGATGATGGGGGTGCTGGCCTGCCGCGGCACCCTGCGCTTCGACGGCCAGGACATCGCCGACACGACCCTGGAAGAGCGCGTGATGCTGGGCCTGGCGCTGGTGCCGGAGAAGCGCGAGCTGTTCGGCACCATGGCGGTGGAGGACAACCTGGTGCTGGGCGGCTACCGCTCGATGAAGCTGCGGGTGCCCAACTGGAAGGGCGAGCTGGAACGTGTCTACGAGCTGTTCCCGCGCCTGAAGGAGCGCCGCACCCAGATGGCCGGCACGCTCTCGGGCGGCGAGCGCCAGATGCTGGCGGTCGGCCGCGCGCTGATGTCGCGCCCCAAGCTGCTGATGCTGGACGAACCCAGCCTGGGCCTGGCCCCGCTGATCGTCAAGGAGATCTTCCGCATCATCGAGCGGCTGCGCGACCAGGGCGTGTCCATCCTGCTGGTCGAGCAGAACGCGCGCGCCGCACTGGAGGTTGCCGACTATGGCTACGTGCTGGAAACCGGCGAGATCCGCCTGCACGGCGCCGCCCGCGAACTCGCCGGCGACCCGCGGGTGATCGAGACCTATCTGGGCGCGGGCCGCAACAACGCCGCCGCTGCAGCCGCGGGCTGAGCGCGCCGCTTTTCGCATGGATTACCGACCCGACGCCGGCGACGCCCGCTTCCTGCTCGAGCAGGTGCTGGACGCTCCCACCCGGCTGCGCGCGCTCGCGCCGTTCGCCGAGGTCGACGCCGACCTCATGGGCCAGGTGCTGGACGAGGCCGCGAAGTTCGTCGGCGCTGAAATCGCGCCGCTGAATGCGGTGGGCGATGCCATCGGCGCACACTTCGAAGCGGGCACGGTCACCATGCCGCCCGGTTTCGCCGACGCCTACAAGGCCTTCCGGGAGGCCGGCTGGCCGTCGCTGGCCTGCGCGCCGGAGGACGGCGGCCAGGGCCTGCCCTGGGTGCTGGAAGGCGTGCTGTACGAATGGCTCACCGGCGCCAACCACGGCTGGACCATGGCTCCCGGCCTGCTGCACGGCGCCTACGAGTGCCTCAAGCACCACGGCAGCGAGGCGCTGAAGGCGCGCTACCTGGGCCGCATCGCCAGCGGCGAGTGGCTGGCCACCATGTGCCTGACCGAGCCGCAGGCCGGCAGCGACCTCGGGCTGGTGCGCACCCAGGCCGTGCCGCAGGCCGACGGCAGCCATCGCCTGTCCGGCACCAAGATCTTCATCTCCGGCGGCGAGCACGACCTCACCGACAACATCGTGCACCTGGTGCTGGCGCGCGAACCGGGCGCGCCCCTGGGACCCAAGGGCCTGTCGCTGTTCATCACCTCCAAGTTCCTGGATGGCGGCGTGCGCAATGCCATCGTGTGCGAGCGCATCGAGGAGAAGATGGGCCTGCACGGCAGCCCCACCTGCGTGCTGCGCTTCGAGGACGCCACCGCCTGGCGCGTCGGCGAGCCGGGCCGCGGGCTGTCGGCCATGTTCGTGATGATGAACGCGGCCCGGCTGCACGTGGCGCTGCAGGGCGTGGGCCTGCTCGACGCGGCCTGGCAGAAGGCCCATGCGTACGCCCAGGAGCGGCTTCAGATGCGCGCGCCGGGCGCGGCCCGAAGCGCGGCCGAAGCCGATCCCATCATCCGGCACCCGGCCGTGCAGCGCATCCTGGACACGGAGCGCGGCTGGATCGACGGCCTGCGGGTGCTCGCCTACCACACGGGCCTGGAGCTCGACGCCGCCCGGCACCATGCGGACGCAGGCCGGCGGCAGTCGGCGCAGCGCTGGTGCAGCCTGGTCACGCCGGTGCTCAAGGCCCTGTGCACCGAGCAGGGCGCCGGCGGCGCCAGCCGGCTGCTGCAGGTGTTCGGCGGCCACGGCTACGTGCGCGAATGGGGCATCGAGCAGCACGTGCGCGATGCCCGCATCACCCTGATCTACGAAGGCACCAACGAGATCCAGGCGATCGACCTGCTGGTACGCAAGGTGCTGCCCGACGGCGGCGCCGGCATCCAGGCCCTGCTGCAGGAACTGGCGCAGGACGTGGACGCATTGGCCGACCATGGCGCCGACACGGCGGCGCGGCTGCAGGACGCGTGCCGCCTGACGCAGGAGCTGGTACGCGCCAGCAGAGCGCGCGCAGCCCTGCCCTTCGAGGCGGCCGACGACTACCTGCGCGCGATCGGGCTGGCCCTCATGGGCTGGGCCTGGCACCGCATCGCCCGCGCGCCCGGCGCCGCGCAGGGTCGCTGGACCGGCCCGCGGCACGCGCTGGACCTGCGCGTGCTGCCCGAGTACGCAATGCGGGCCGGAATCATCCGAACGCAATGCAGCGCCGCCGGCGCGCAGGCCGCCTGAGACACCGCCATGCCCCGCGCCGCTGCGTCCCGCACCCTTGCGCACGAGGAGCCGCCGGTGGTCGAGACGGTCGACACCAGCTTCCTGGAGAGCCTGCTCGGCTACAACGCGCGCCGCGCCGCGCTGACCGTGATCGAGGTCTTCCTGCAGCGGATGGCGCCCTACCGCCTGCGGCCGGTGGACTTCTCCGTGCTGTCGCTGATCGTGCACAACGCCGGCATCACCTCGCGCCAGCTGTGCACGGCGCTGGGCATCCAGCCGCCCAACCTGGTGCCGCTGGTCAGCTCGCTGGAGAAGCGCGGCCTGATCGAGCGCAAGCCGCACCCGCGGGACGGCCGTGCCACCGGCCTGCATCCGACTTCGGCCGGCTGCAAGCTGATGGGCGAGGCCGAGCAGGCAGCCGCGCGGCTCGAAGGCGAGATGGCCGCGCACCTCACGCCTGGCGAGCACCGCACGCTGCTGCGCCTGCTGCGCAAGGTCTACCAGCGCCCTTGAGGGCGCGTCCTACAGACGGTCCGCGGCTGTCGCGGTGAGATGGGTCCATCGCGACACGATGGACGCATCACCATGGCCCGATCGAACGACACGCCCAGCGGCACCCGCACCCGCTACCGCTTCTATGCCGCCGGCGACCGGCTCTACGCCCGCAATGTCGCCGGCAAGGTGGTGGACCTGGGACGGCTGACCCGCCACGCCGACGGCAGCTGGCACTACTTCCTGGACGGCAACCAGCTCGCGGGCGGCGGCACGCCCACGCCGGAAACGGCGATGGTCGAGGCCGCACGCCGCATGGGCTTCCTGTACCTCGACGGGCAGTTCACGGCGGTGGAGGATGCACGTACGTACCCCGACCTGGACCTGGACCGGGCGCCCGCGGTCGAGATCGACGTGGACGAACTGCAGCCCGGCGAGCGCATGGAGGACGCGCGGGTCTAGTGCACGTCGACCCTTTCGATAGCCGACACGCGCGGATCGCGGATGCCCGTGCTTGCGCGGGTTCAAGAAGGGGTCGAAGCGGATGCGCTACCCTCCCCTCCTGAGATTGACAGGAGAGTCCATGAGCCAGCCCCGCTATCCCGCACCCACCCTCGAGCAGGTGCCCGAGGACATCCGCGCCCGCATCCTGGAGGTGCAGGAAAAGTCCGGCTTCGTGCCCAACGTGTTCCTCGCGCTGGCGCGCCGGCCGGCCGAGTGGCGTGCCTTCTTCGCCTACCACGACGCTTTGATGATGCCGGAGAGCGTCGGCCGGCAGAGCGGCCTGAGCAAGGGCGACCGCGAGATGATCGTCACGGCCACCAGCGCCGCCAACGACTGCCTGTACTGCGTGGTGGCGCACGGCGCGATCCTGCGCATCTACGAGAAGAAGCCGCTGGTGGCCGACCAGGTGGCGGTGAACTACCGCAAGGCCGACATCACCCCGCGCCAGCGCGCCATGCTGGACTTCGCCATGAAGGTCTGCCTGCGCGCGCAGGAGATCGAGGACGCCGACTTCGAGGCCCTGCACGCCCACGGCTTCACCGACGAGGACGCCTGGGACATCGCCAGCATCACCGCCTTCTTCGGGCTGTCGAACCGGGTGGCGAACTTCTCCAGCATGATGCCCAACCCCGAGTTCTACCTGATGGGGCGGGTGCCGAAGCAGAAGTGACCGCGTTCGGCCGCCGACTCAGTCGGCGACCTACAACCCCCGCGGATCCACCCCCAGCAGCGCCTCGCACATGGCCCGCAGGTCCTTCCGCAGGATCTGCGCCGAGGGCAGCATCTCGAACGTGCCCTCGTCCATGTACAGCTTGCGGTTGACCTCCAGCTGCAGGCTGTGGCGCTGCCGCGCCGGCTCGCCGAAGCGGCGCACCAGCTCCACGCCCTTGTACGGGAAATTCACCTCCACGTCGTAGCCGCGCCCGCGCAGGAACTCCGCCAGCCAGGCGGTGAGCCGCGGATCCGCGGTGGTGCCTTCGCGGTCGCCGATCACGAAGTCGGCGTGCGCCAGCCCCGGGTAGTCGGTCGCGTGGCTGCCGGCGATGGCGGGCATGGAGTGGCAGTTGACGTGGATGCTGTAGCCGTGCCGCGCATGGGCCTGGTCGATCGCGCTCGCCACCGCCTCGTAGTACGGCCGCCAGCAGCGCTCGATGCGCGCCGCCACTTCATGCGGCTTCAGCTTGCGCCCGTACATGGGGACGCCATGGTCGGTGTTGCGCCAGATCAGGCCCTTGCCCAGGCGCACCTTGGACAGCGCCGTCGGGTCGGTGACCCGCTCGCCCGGCCACTCGCCGTCCAGCATGTCGATGTCGATCTCGCGCTCGCTGCGGTTCGCGTCCAGGTAGCTGCGCGGGAACAGCGCCTCGATCCACGCGATGCCCAGCTCGGGGGCGAAGTCGTACAGCTTCTCCACGTGGGTGTCCTCGGCCGTGCGCAGGGCCTGCAGCTCGCAGACGTAGTCGAAGTCCTCGGGGTAGCGGGTGCCGCTGTGCGGCGAGTCGAGCACCAGCGGCGTGCGGCCGGGTTCGGTGCGGATGCAGGGTTCGGCGGCGGCAGCGGTGCCTTGCGGATCGGAAGCCATGTCCGACTCTAACGCGCCACAATGGGCCGATGCACTCGGCCACGTTCGACCTCGGCGCGGTGCGGCTGGAGGCACTCACGGCCGGACCGTCCAGAGGCCGGCTGGTGATCCTGCTGCACGGCTTTCCCGAGTCCGGCGATGCGTGGCGCGTGCAGGCCGCCGCGCTGGCCGGTGCCGGCTGGCGGGTGCTGGCGCCGCACCAGCGCGGCTACGCCGGCTCATCGAAACCGGCCGGCCTGCTGCCCTATCGCCTCGACGTGTTGGCCGCCGATGTGCTCGCGCTGGCCGATGCGGCTGGGGCCGAGACATTCAGCCTGGTCGGCCACGACTGGGGCGCCGCCATCGCCTGGCACCTGGCCAGCACCTCACCCACGCGGCTGGACCGCATGGTCGTCATGAACGGGCCGCATGCCGGCACCGTGGGGTTGCACACGCTGCTCCACCCGACCCAGCTGCTGCGCAGCTGGTACATAGGCGCGTTCCAGGTGCCCTTTCTTCCGGAGGCCCTGCTGCGCGCCGACGATTTCGCCCTGCTGCGCCGCGCGATGCGCGACACCGCGCGGCCCGGTGCGCTGCCCGACGCCCTGCTGGACCGGTACGCCGCCCAATGGGCCCAGCCGGGCGCGCTCGGTGCCATGCTCGCCTGGTACCGCGCGATCGGCCTGCAGGTGCCGACGCCGGCCCGGACCATCGAGCTGCCGGTGACGGTGATCTGGGGCGAGCAGGACCCCATGCTGGACCGCGGGCTGGCCGACGCCGCGCTGCGGCTGTGCAGCAAGGGCAGGCTCGTGGCGCTGCCCGATGCGACCCACTGGCTGCACCACGAAGAGCCGCAGCGGGTGAACGACGTGCTGCTCGAGGCGCTGGCCTAGGCGCGCTGCCCGGACCTCACCCCAGCCGCAATCGCAGCGTGGTCTGGTCGTCCCCGGGCCGCACCTCGAAGCCGAGCCGCGCGGCCAGCGAGGCCATCACCGCGTTCTCCGGCAGGCAGGTGCCGACCACCTCCCGGGTGCCGCGCTCGCGCAGGTGGCGGATCAGCTTGTCCAGCAACAGCCGGCCCAGGCCCCGGCCCTGCCACTCGCGCGCGACCTGGATCGCGAACTCCGCCACCTCGTTGTCGGGGTCGCAGATCGCGCGCACCTCGCCCGCCATCTCGCCGCTGCCGTCCTCCGGCAGGGCCACGAAGGTCATCTCGCGGTCGTAGTCGATCTGGCTGAAGCGGGCCAGCTCCGAATGCGGCACCTCGCGCCGCATCATGAAGAAGCGCAGCCGCAGGTCGCCCGGCGTGGCCGCGTCGTAGAAGGCGTGCAGGCGCGCGCCGTCCTCGGGGCGGATCGGCCGCACGCGCAGTGGCCGGCCCGCGATCGCGACCGTTTCCTCCAGCTCCTGCGGATAGGGCCGGATCGCCAGCGGCACCGCCGCCGAGGCCGCGGGACGCAGCCGCACCCGCGCGTCCAGCGCGACGGCGCCCTGCGCGTCCACCAGCAGCGGATTGATGTCGAGCTCGGCGACGCCGTCCAGGTCGCAGGCCAGCTGCGACACCTTCACCAGCGCGTCGAGCAGGGCTGCCCTGTCGGCCGCCGGCCGGCTGCGCCAGGCCCGCAGCAGCGGTTCCAGGCCGCTGCGCCCGACCAGCTCCTGCGCCAGCGCCAGGTTCAGCGGCGGCAGCGCCAGGGCATGGCGCCGATGCAACTCGACCTCGGTGCCACCGACGCCGCACAGCAGCACCGGGCCGAACACCGGATCGGTGGACAGGCCGACGATCACCTCGCGCGCCCCGGGCCGGCGCACCATCTCCTGCACCGCGAAGCCCTTGATCACGGCGTCGGGCCGCGCGGCCCGGACCCGGTCCAGCATGCGGCGCGCCGTCTCGCGCACCTCGTCGGCGTCGCCCAGGTTCAAGGCCACGCCACCGATGTCGGACTTGTGCACCACCTGCGGCGAGACGATCTTCAGCGCCACCGGAAAGCCGATCGCCTGCGCCGCGGCCACCGCTTCGTCCACGCCGGCGGCCATCTCGGTGCGCACGATCGGAATGCCGTAGGCCGCCAGCAGGCGCTTGGCCGCCACTTCGTCCAGCCACTCCAGCCCTTCGGCCGCTGCGCCCTGCAGCAGCGCCTCGGCGCCGGCGCGGTCCGGGGTGAACTCCGCCACGGCCGCCGGCGCGATCTCCTGCAGCGCGCGCTGGTTGCGCGCATGGGTGACCATCTGCAGCCAGGCAGCGACGGCGCGCTCGGGCGTGGCGTACGACGGCAGCCCCGCCTGCGCCGTGGCCTCGCGGGCCGCGGCCACAGCCGGCCCGCCGAGCCAGCAGCTCAGCACCGGCTTGCGGCTGTTCTGCATCACCGGTGCGCAGGCCTGCGCGATGGCCAGCGCCGGCACCAGCGCCGTGGGGGCATGCACGAACAGCACCGCATCGACTTCCGGCGCCTGCAGCAGCACGCGCATCGCGTCCACGTAGCGCGCCACCGGCGCGTCGCCGATGATGTCCACCGGGTTGCCGCGCGACCACGTGCCGGGCAGCACCGCATCGAGCGCGGCCAGGGTGTCGGACGCCAGTTCGCCCAGGGTACCGCCCTGCAGCGAGAGCGCATCCGCCGCCAGCACGCCGGCACCGCCGCCGTTGGTGAGGATCACGATCCGCTCGCCACCCACCGGCCGCGCCCGGGCCAGCGTCTCGGCGGCATCGAACAGGTCCTCCAGCGTGTCCACGCGCAGCATGCCGGCGCGGCGCACGGCGGCATCGAACACGCCGTCCGAGCCGGCCAGCGCGCCGGTGTGCGAGGCCGCCGCCTTCGCGCCTTCCGGCGCCCGGCCGGCCTTGACCACGATCACCGGCTTGTTGCGGGCCGCCGCGCGGGCGGCCGACATGAACTTGCGCGCCGCCTTGACCGACTCGGCGTACATCAGGATGGCGCGGGTGCCGCTCTCGCTGCCGAGGTAATCCAGCACGTCGCCGAAATCGACGTCGGCGCTGTCGCCCATGGAGATGAAGTGCGAGAAGCCGATGCCGCGCCCGCGTGCCCAGTCCAGCATGGCGGTGGCCAGCGCGCCCGACTGGGTGACGAAGGCCAGCGGGCCGGTCAGCGCCTGCGCCGGCGCGAAGCTGGCGTTGAGCCCCAGCCCGGGCAGCAGCAGCCCGATGCAGTTGGGCCCCAGGATGCGCATCAGCCAGGGCCGCGCCGCCTGCAGCATCTGCTGCTCGGAGCTGGGCGCGCCGGGCTCGGGCCGGTTCTTCAACCCGGCGCTCAGCACGACCGCTGCGCGGGTGCCCCGGCGCCCCAGTTCCTCGATGAGCTGCGGCACGGTGGCGGGGGGCGTGGCGATGATGGCGAGGTCGGGCGCCGACGGCAGGCTGGCGACATCGCGCCAGGCCCGCTCGCCGCCCACGACATCGCGCCTGGCGTTGACCGGCCAGACCGGCCCGCGAAAACCGCCTTCCTTCAGGTTGCGAAACACGACGGCACCCACGCTGCCCTCGCGATCGGAAGCGCCGATCAGCGCGACGGAGGCCGGGCGGAACAGGAACTCGAGGTTGCGCACGCTCATGGCGTGCATCATCGTGCGGAACCGGCCGGCTGGGGCTTGAGAACTCTCAACGAGGCGTGCGACGCCCCGGGCTAGAGTGGCCGGGACGCCATGAATCAGCCCTTGCCAGCGGACCTGCCCGTCCTGCGCGCCGAATCGCTCAGCCGCACCTACGGCAGCGGCGACACGGCCGTACACGCGTTGCGCGAGGTGGACCTGGAGATCCGCAGCGGCGAGTTCATCGTGCTGCTGGGCGCGTCGGGCTCCGGCAAGTCCACCCTGCTCAACATCCTGGGCGGGCTGGACCGCCCCACCGGCGGCGAACTCTGGTTCCGCGACCAACGGCTGACCGCCGCCAGCGACGACGAGCTGACCACCTACCGCCGCGAGCACGTGGGCTTCGTGTTCCAGTTCTACAACCTGATCCCCAGCCTGACCGTGCGCGAGAACGTGGGGCTGGTGACCGACATCGCCAGCGACCCGATGCCGGTGGACGAGGCGGTGGACCGGGTCGGCCTCTCGCCGCGGCGCGACCACTTCCCCTCGCAGCTGTCCGGCGGCGAGCAGCAGCGGGTGGCCATCGCCCGCGCCATCGTCAAGCGCCCGCAGCTGCTGCTGTGCGACGAGCCGACCGGCGCGCTCGACTACGTGACCGGCAAGCTGGTGCTGGAGACCATCGCCCACATCAACAGCGAGCTGGGCACCACCGCGATCGTGATCACGCACAACGCCGCCATCGCCGGCATGGCCGACCGCGTGGTGCGGCTGGCCGACGGCCGGGTCGCCAGCGTGGAGGTGCCCGAGCGCCGGCTGACCCCGGCCGAGCTGTCCTGGTGAAGTCATGAAGGCGCTGGATCGCAAGGTGCTGCGCGACCTGCGCCTGCTGTGGAGCCAGGCGCTCACCATCGCGCTGGTGGTGGCCAGTGGCCTCTCCGCCTTCGTCGCCACCCTGTCGGCGGTGGACTCGCTGGCGGCGGCGCGCGAGAGCTTCTATGCCGCCGCCCGCTTCGCCGACGTGTTCGCCAGCGCGCGCCGCGCGCCCGATGGGCTGGCCGACCGGCTGCGCGGCATCGAGGGCGTGGTGGACGTGCAGGCCACGGTGGAGTCGCAGGCCCGCGTCACCGTGCCGGGCAGCAGCGACCCGGTGATCGGCCAGCTGATCGGCCTGCCGGCCCGCTCGGCCCAGCGCCTGAACCTCGTCAGCCTGCGCAGCGGCCGCTTCCCGCAGGCCGGCTCGCGTGCGTCCGGCGAACTGGAGGCGGCGGTGTCGGAAGGCTTCGCACTGGCGCACCGGCTGAGGCCGGGCGACCACGTGCAGGCGCTGGTCAACGGCAAGCTGCGCCGGCTGCGCATCACCGGCCTGGCGCTGTCGCCCGAGTACGTGTTCGCCGGCCTGTGGGGCATGCCCGACCTGCGCGCCTTCGGCGTGTTCTGGGTCGACGAGGACGAGCTGGCGGCGGCGCTGGACATGCGCGGCGCCTTCAACCGCGTCGCGCTCAAGCTGCAACCGCAGGCCTCGCAGCCGGCAGTGGTCGACGCTGCGACCCGGCTGCTGGCCCCTTTTGGCGGGCAGCTGGCGCGTGGCCGCTCCGAGCAGGTGTCGGACGCGATGCTCAACGACGAGATCCGCAGCCAGCAGGTGATCGGCACGCTGCTGCCGACCATCTTCCTCGGAGTCGCCGCCTTCCTGCTGCACGTGGTCGCGGCCCGGCTGGTGTCCACGCAGCGCGAGCAGGTCGCGGCGCTCAAGGCATTGGGCTACCGCAACCGCTCGATCGCCCTGCACTACCTGAAGCTGGTCGCGCCCATGGTGATCGCCGGCTTCCTGCTGGGCCTGGCGGTCGGCAAGTGGATGGGCGTGCAGCTGATGGGCCTTTACGCCGAGGTGTTCCGCTTCCCGGCGCTGGTGCACGCCCTGCCGACGGGCCTGGTGGCGGCCAGCCTGGGCATCGTCGCGCTCACTGCCGTGGCCGGCACGCTCACGGCCATCGCGGGCACGGTGCGGCTGCAGCCGGCCGAGGCCATGCGGCCGCCGGCACCGGGTCGCTACCGACGCTCGCTGCTGGAGCGCCTGCCGCGCCTGCGCACCGGGCCGGCGCTGCGCATGATCCTGCGCAACGTCGAGCGCCGCCCGCTGCGCGCGGCGGTGACGGTGGGCGGCATCGCCTTCGCCGTGGCCATCGTGGTGCTGGGCAACTTCTTCCGCGACGCGATGGCCGTGATCATCGATGCCAACTTCACCCTGGGCATGCGCGGCGACGTCGCCGTCTGGACGGTGGAGCCGGTGCCGGCCGGCGAGGGTCGCGCATTCGCCCGCATCCCCGGCGTGCAGCAGGTGGAGCTGGGCCGCCGGGTCGAGGTCCGCTTCGTCAAGGGCCATCGCAGCGAGACCGGGCAGATCCAGGGGCGCCCGGTCGACGGGCTGCTGCAGCGGGTGATCGACGTCGATCGCCGCGCCGTGCCCATCCCCCGTGACGGCCTGCTGATGGGCGAGCGGCTGGCCACCAAGCTCGGCGTCCAGCCGGGCGACACGGTGACGGTGGAGTTCCGCGAAGGCCGACGGCACGTGCGCGAGGTCCTGGTCGAGCGCACCGTGCGCGACATGATGGGCCTGAACGCCTGGCTGGAGCGGCGCGCGCTGAATCGCCTGCTCGGCGAGAGCGACCTGGCGTCCGAGTTCACGCTCGGCATCGAGCCCGGCCGCGTGCCCGCCGTGCTGCAGGCGACGCAGGCGATCCGCGGCGTCGCCGGCGCCTTCAGCAAGGCCAGCATGCTGCGCAACATGCAGGAAGTGACGGCACGCAACATCCTGATCATGAGCACCATCCTGACCGTGTTCGCGGCGGTGATCGCCATCGGCGTGGTCTACAACAACGCCCGCATCGCGCTGGCCGAGCGCAGCTGGGAGCTGGCCAGCCTGCGGGTGCTGGGCTTCACGCGGGCCGAGGTCTCGCTGCTGCTGCTGGGCGAGCTGGCGCTGGGCATCGCCATCGCGCTGCCGCTTGGCATGCTGGTCGGCTGGGCACTGGTGCACCTGCTGGTGGGGCTGATGCAGACCGACCAGTTCCTGTTCCCGGTCGCGATCAGCCCGCGCACCTATGCATGGGCGGCGATCTGCGTGCTGGCCGCCGGGGTGGGCAGCGCGCTGGTGGTGCGCCGGCAGGTCGATCGGCTGGACATGGTGGCCGCACTCAAGACGAGGGAGTGAGCACGATGAAATGGAATCGCACGACGCTGTACGCCGGGCTGAGCGCGGCGCTCGCCATCGGCGCGCTGGCCTGGGCCTTCGCGCCGCGGCCGGCGCCGGTGGAGGTCGCGACGGCGCGGCAAGCGCCCTTCGAGCAGTGGATCGAGGAGGACGGCCAGACCCGGCTGCGCGAGCGCTACACGATCTCGGCGCCGGTCGCGGCGCGGGTGGCGCGCAGCACGCTGCGCGAGGGCGACGCGGTCGCGGCCGGCGACGTGGTGGCGGTGCTCACGCCGGTGATGTCATCCATGGTGGACGAGCGCAGCGCGCGCGAGGCGGCGGCCCGGCTGCGCGCCGCCTCGGCCGGGGTCGAGCGCGCGGCGGCGCGGGTCGAGCGCGGGCGCATCGCGCTGGAGGAAGCGCGCCTGAACCTGCAGCGCGACGAGCGCCTGGCCGCCGACGGCTACGTCTCCGTGTCGCGGCTGGACAGCTCGCGGCTGGCGGTCGGCGCGGCCCAGCGTGAGCTGGACGCGGCGCGTGCCGAACACGAGCTCGCCACCCACGAACGGGCGCAGGCGGCCGCGGTCTTGCAGCCGGCGCGGCCCGGCACCGCCACCGGCGAGCCGCTCGCGGTGCGATCACCGGTGGCCGGCGTGGTGCTGCGCCTGCCGCTGCAGAGCGAGGCCACGGTGACGCCCGGCACCGCCCTGCTGGACGTGGGCGACCCGAAGCAGATGGAAGTGGTGGCCGAGCTGCTGACCACCGATGCGGTGCAGGCCAGGCCCGGCACCCGGGTGGCGATCGAGCGCTGGGGCGGCCCGCCGCTGGAAGGCCGGGTGCGGCGCGTCGAGCCGGCCGCCTTCACCAAGGTCTCGGCGCTCGGGATCGAGGAGCAGCGCGTGAAGGTGCTGATCGACCCGGTCGATCCGCCGCCCGAGTGGCAGCGGCTGGGCGACGGCTTCCGGGTCACGGTGCGCGTGATCACCACCTCCGCCGCCGATGCGCTGCAGGTCCCGGTCGGCGCCCTGTTCCCCACCGGCGAGGGCTTCGCGGTGTTCCGGCTCGACGAGGGCCGCGCGAAGCTGCAGCCGGTGGACGTGGGCGGGCGCAACGGCAGCATGGCCTGGGTCGAGGCCGGTCTGGTAGCGCAGCAGCAGGTGATCCTGTACCCGCCGGCGACGGTGCGCGAAGGCAGCCGCGTGGCGGTGCGCAAGCCGTGAGCGCCGAGTTGGTGCAGGCGCTGGCGGCGCGTCTCGGCGCCCGCCTGATCGAGACCCACATCTCCTGGGTGCTGCTGGCCGGCGACACGGCGCTGAAGATCAAGAAGCCGGTCACCCTCCCCTTCCTCGACTACGGCAGCCTGGCCGCGCGGCAGCGCTGCTGCGAGGAGGAACTGCGGCTGAACCGGCGGCTGGCCCCCGGCATCTACCGTGACGTGGTGGCCATCACCGGTTCCGCGGCACAGCCGAGCCTTGGCGGAGATGGCCCGGTGCTGGAGTACGCGCTGCGCATGCGGCGCTTCGCGGACGGGATGCTGTTCTCCGAGCTGCTGCCGGCCGGTGCCCTGCAGGCGCGCGACGTGGACGATCTGGCCGCGCTGCTGGCGGACTTCCATGCGCAGGCGCCGATCGCGACGCCGCAGGATGGCTACGGCACGCCGGCGCGTCGCCGCGATCTCGCGCTGGCGGCCTGCGCCGGCGCTGCGGCTGCGCTGCGGGCGGACCTGTCGGACCTGCACGGCTGGCTGCAGGCGCAGGCCGACGCCCAGCAGCCGCTGTGGGCCGCGCGGCTCGCCGCCGGGCGGGTGCGCGAGGGCCATGGCGACCTGCACCTGGCCAACCTGGTGCGGCTGGACGAGGGCGTGGCGGCCTTCGACGGCATCGAGTTCGACCCGGCCCTGCGCTGGATCGACGTGCTGGACGACATCGCCTTCGCGGTCATGGACTTCGCCGCCGTCGGCAGCCGGGCCTTCGCCTTTCGCCTGCTCAATGGCTGGCTGGATACGACCGGCGACCACGAAGGCCTGCCCGCCCTGCCCTTCGCCTGCGCCTACCGGGCGCTGGTGCGGGCGCAGGCCCATGCCCTGCGGAGCGACGCGCCGCAGGCGCGTGCCTACGTGGACGCCGCGCGGTCCTGGACGGCGCTGCCCGCCCCGAGGCTCGCCATCACCCACGGCCTGCCCGGCTCCGGCAAGACCTGGCGCTCGCAGCAGTGGCTGCAACGGCACGGCGCCATCCGCCTGCGCTCGGACGTGGAGCGCAAGCGGCTGGCCAGGCTGGCCATGCTGGCCGACTCGCGCGCCGCGGGCGTCGACCTGTACACCGGGGACTGGGGCGCCCGCACCTACGAGCGCTTGTTGACGCTGGCGCGCACGGTGCTGGCCGCGGGGCTGCCGGTGGTGCTGGACGCCGCCTTCCTGCGCCGCCCCGAGCGCGACCGGGCCCGCGCGTTGGCCACCGAACTCGGTGTGCGCTTCGGCATCCTGGCCTGCGAGGCGCCGGCCGAGGTGCTGCGACAGCGCCTGCGCGATCGCCGCGGCGATGCGTCGGAAGCGGACGAGGCCGTGCTGGTCCGGCTGCAGGCGGACGCCGAGCGGCTGGGCGCCGACGAGCTCGCCTGGATCGAGGCAGGCTGACGCCACCACGCCTGGTCATTCCCGCGGAGGCGGGAATCCAGACCTCGGCCCTACTTGGGGGCAGAGGGGCGCGCGGGGGGGACGACCCGACAAGGGGCGATACAGTCGCAACAACACCCCCAGGCTCCCATGAATTCGAACCCTTCCCCCCGCCCCGCCCGCTGGCAGTTCTGGATCGACCGCGGCGGCACCTTCACCGACATCGTGGCGCGCCGCCCCGACGGCTCGCTGCTCACCCACAAGCTGCTGTCGGACAACCCCGAGCAGTACCGTGACGCGGCGGTGGCCGGCATCCGGCACCTGCTGGGCCTGGAACACGGCGAAGCGATCGGCCCCGAGCTGGTCGAGAGCGTGAAGATGGGCACCACCGTGGCCACCAACGCACTGCTGGAACGCAAGGGCGAGCCGACGCTGCTGGTCACCACGCGGGGCTTCCGCGACGCCCTGCGCATCGCCTACCAGAACCGCCCCCGCCTGTTCGACCGCCACATCGTGCTGCCCGAGCTGCTGTACAGCCGGGTGATCGAGGCGCACGAGCGGGTCGGCGCCCAGGGCGAGCTGCTGGAGGCGCTGGACGAGGCGCACCTGCGCGAGCAGCTGGCGGCCGCCCACGCCGCCGGCCTGCGCAGCGCCGCCATCGTGTTCCTGCACGGCTGGCGCTTCACGGCGCACGAGGCCGCCGCCGCGCGGCTGGCGCGCGAGGCCGGCTTCACCCAGGTGAGCACCTCGCACGAGACCAGCCCGATGATGAAGTTCGTCAGCCGCGGCGACACCACCGTGGTCGATGCCTACCTCTCGCCCATCCTGCGCCGCTACGTCGAGCACGTCGCCGCCGAGATGCCCGGCGTCAAGCTGTTCTTCATGCAGTCCTCCGGCGGCCTGACCGACGCCCACGCCTTCCAGGGCAAGGACGCCATCCTGTCCGGGCCGGCCGGCGGCATCGTCGGCATGGCGCGGACGGCCCAGCTCGCCGGCCAGCCCAAGGTGATCGGCTTCGACATGGGCGGCACCTCCACCGACGTGTCGCACTTCGCCGGCGAGTTCGAGCGCGAGTTCGAGACCCAGGTCGCCGGCGTGCGCATGCGCGCGCCCATGATGAGCATCCACACGGTGGCGGCCGGCGGCGGCTCCATCCTGGAGTTCGATGGCGCCCGCTTCCGCGTCGGCCCGCAGAGCGCCGGCGCCAACCCGGGGCCGGCCTGCTACCGCCGCGGCGGCCCGCTGGCCGTGACCGACGCCAACGTGATGGTCGGCAAGATCCAGCCGCGCTACTTCCCGCGGGTGTTCGGCCCGGGCGCCGACGAGCCGCTCAGCCACGAAGCCGCGGCGGCGCAGTTCGCGCGCATCGCCGCCGACACCGGCCGCAGCGCCGAGGACGTGGCCGAGGGCTTCATCGCCATCGCCGTGCAGCAGATGGCCAACGCGATCAAGAAGATCTCGGTGGCACGGGGCTACGACGTGACGCGCTACACCCTGCAGTGCTTCGGCGGCGCCGGCGGTCAGCATGCCTGCCTGGTGGCCGATGCGCTGGGCATGTCGCGCGTGCTGGTGCACCCATTGGCCGGCGTGCTGTCGGCCTACGGCATGGGGCTGGCGGACCAGAACGCGATCCGCGAGCAGGCGGTGGAACTGCCGCTGGACGCGCCCTCGCTGCCCGAGGTCGACGCGACGCTGGACGCGCTGGCCGAGGCGGCCCGCAGCGAGCTGGAGAAGCAGGGCGTGGGCGCCGGTGCCGTGCGCATCGCCCGCCGGGTGCACGTGCGCTACCAGGGCACCGATTCGGCCCTGGTGGTGCCGCACGGGGACCTGCCGGCCATCGTCGCCGCGTTCGAGGCCGCCTACCGGCAGCGCTTCTCCTTCCTGATGCAGGGCAAGGCGCTGGTGGTCGAGGCGGTGTCGGTGGAGGCCGTGGTGGCCGGCGACGCGCCGGCCGAACGGCGCCACGAACTGCAGCCCCGGCGCGAGGTGCCGCGGCGCGAGACGGTGCGCATGTACTCCGGCGCGCAGTGGCTGGACGCCGCCCTGGTGGTGCGCGAGGACCTGCGCGCGGGCGACGCCATCCCCGGCCCGGCCATCATCGCCGAGAAGAACGCCACCACCGTGGTGGAACCCGACTGGGAGGCGCGCATCACCGAGCTGGACCACATCCTGCTGGAGCGCATCGTGCCGCGCGAGAGCCGCTTCGCCGCCGGCACCCACGTGGACCCGGTGCTGCTGGAGGTGTTCAACAACCTGTTCATGAACATCGCCGAGCAGATGGGCCTGCAGCTGCAGAACACCGCCTACTCGGTGAACATCAAGGAGCGGCTGGACTTCTCCTGCGCGCTGTTCGATGCCGAGGGCAACCTGATCGCCAACGCCCCGCACATGCCGGTGCACCTGGGCAGCATGGGCGAGAGCATCAAGACCGTGATCCGCAAGAACCGCGGCACCATGGCGCCCGGCGACGTGTACGTGCTGAACGACCCCTACCACGGTGGCACGCATTTGCCGGACGTGACGGTGATCACGCCGGTGTATCTGGAGGCGGAGGAGCGCCCCCACCCCAACCCTCCCCCAGAGGGGGAGGTAGCAAGACCGGGTTCACCCGGCACGCCCCGGAAATTGGAATCTGACCCCGGTTTCCGTCCCCTCTTCTACGTCGGCTCGCGCGGCCACCACGCCGACATCGGCGGCACCACGCCGGGTTCCATGCCGCCCTTCTCGACCCGCATCGAGGAGGAAGGCGTGCAGATCGACAACGTCAAGCTGGTCGACCGCGGCGTGCTGCGCGAGCGCGAGATCCTGGAGCTGCTGCGCAGCGGCGAATACCCGAGCCGCAACCCCGAGCAGAACCTGGCCGACCTGAAGGCGCAGATCGCCGCCAACGAGAAGGGCGTGCAGGAACTGCGCCGCATGGTCGGGCAGTTCGGCCTGGACGTGGTGCAGGCCTACATGCGCCACGTGCAGGACAACGCCGAGGAGTCGGTGCGGCGGGTGATCACGCGGCTGAAGGACGGGCAGTTCACGCTTCCGCTGGACAACGGCGCCGAGATCCGGGTCGCGATCCGCGTGAACGCGGCCGAGCGCAGCGCCGAGATCGACTTCACCGGCACCTCGCCCCAGCAGGTCAACAACTTCAACGCGCCCACGGCGGTGTGCATGGCGGCGGTGCTGTACGTGTTCCGCACGCTGGTGGACGACGACATCCCGCTGAACGCCGGCTGCCTCAAGCCGCTGAAGGTGATCATCCCGGCCGGCTCCATGCTCAACCCGGACCCGCCGGCCTCGGTGGTGGCCGGCAACGTCGAGACCTCGACCTGCATCACCAATGCACTGTTCGGCGCGCTGGGGCTGATGGCGTCGGGCCCCTGCACGATGAGCAACTTCACTTTCGGCAACGCCCGCCACCAGTACTACGAGACGATCTCCGGCGGCTCGGGCGCGGGCGGCGTGTACGACGCCGAGGGCCGGCTCGTCGGCGGCTTCGACGGCACCAGCGTCGTGCAGACGCACATGACCAACTCGCGCATGACCGACCCCGAGGTGCTGGAATTCCGCTTCCCGGTGCGGCTGGAGAGCTACGCCATCCGCCACGGCTCCGGCGGCGCGGGCCGCTGGCGCGGCGGCGACGGCGGCATCCGGCGCGTGCGCTTCCTCGAGCCCATGACCGCCAGCATCCTGTCCAACGGGCGCAAGGTGCCGGCCTTCGGCATGGCCGGCGGCGAGCCCGGGCAGGTGGGCATCAACCGGGTCGTGCGGCAGGACGGCCGGGTGGAGGACCTGGGGCACATCGGCTCGGCCGCCATGGAACCGGGCGACGTGTTCGAGATCCACACGCCCGGCGGCGGCGGGTTCGGGAAGGCCAGCTGACGGCGGCCAGCCGAGCCGGGCGCTGCGGATAGACTGGCCGGATCGAAGCCATTCCGACCCGTCCACGCATGACCTGCATTCCCACTGCGCTGGCCACCGCCCTGCTGGGCCTGGCCCTGGCCGCACCGGCCGCCGCGCAACTCAAGGCACCCGGCTCATCCCAAGGCCTGGGCGTCTCGCCCGGACGCGCACCCGCGCCCGCCGCGCCTGCGCAGCCGGCACCGCAGGCCGCCGAGTCTGCGCCAAAAGCCGCCGAGCCTGCCTCCAAGTCCTCGGCCATCGAGGAGAAGGAGAACGCCGGCCGCGTCGCCGCCGCCGGTTGGCTCACCCTGCTGGACCGTCGCGACTGGGGCACGGCCTGGGAGACCTCCGCCACCGCCTTCCGCAAGTCGGTGCCGCTGGCCCGGTGGATGGACGGCATCCCCAAGGTGCGGGCCGACCTGGGCGCACTGCAGGAGCGCGCGCCGGCCACGGTGGCCTACAAGGAGCGCATCGAAGGGCTCCCGCCGGGCGAGTACGTGAGCGTGATCTTCCTGAGCAGGTTCGAGCAGCGCGAGATCCAGGAAGTCGTGACCACGGTGCTCGACCGCGATGGGCGCTGGCGCGTGACGGGCTACTCCACGCGCTGAGCCCGCGCGCTTCACGGCTTCAATCGACGATCCGGTCCCAGTCCAGCGACAGGCTGCGGTCGGCCTGCCCGTCACCGTTCTCGTCCACCGCGGAGACCAGCCCCGCGGCATCGGTGCTGATCGTCGCGTGCACCGGCGCGGTGGTGGTCAACGTGCGACGCGTGCTGTCGCCGGAGAGGCTGAATTCCTGGGCCGACAGCGACGCCAGAGTCCCGGTGGGGCGGAACTCCACGCCATCGATGAAGGTCGAGGCGCCCGAGGCCTGCGCCTGCACCTGCAGCACGCCCGCCGTGCTCGTCTCCTGCCGCCAGTTGCTGCCGGTGGCACGCATGGCCGCCCTGCCGTAGCCGAAGCGAGCCGACGCGCTGTCCAGCGTGGCGGTGAGCACGCAGCTCGTCGCCGCCGGACAGCTCCCGTCGGCCGCATGACCGACGTTCGACTGCACCACGAAGAGCCAGCTGCCGTCGTACAGCAGCGGATCGCCGGCCACCAGCTGGCACTGGCGGGCTTCCAGCACGAAGGTGGTGGCGGCCGTCTTGCGCGTCACGATGCTGCCGCTGGCGCACGCGCGCTCGGCGCTGGTGCCGGCCGCGCCGGCCAGTTGCGCGTGGGCGCCTGCCGCAGCCATCAGCCGCTCGATGCCCGCCAGGCTGTCGAACAACGCCAGTGCCACCACGCTGGCGCGCAGCTCGCTGTCACCGTGCGGCAGGTGCAGGCCGTCGCCGCGAAAGTCATCGCGGAAGAAGCCGTCGTCGTCGAAGAAGGCGATGCTGATGCCGCCGCCGCAGCCGGCCAGCATCGTGGCCAACAGGCACGACAGCACCGAGGTACGGGCGGGGATCCGCATGCGGCCATTGTTGGGCCGGGCGGCTCACCGGCGTGTCGGCGCAGTCGCACCGGCACGTAGGACGCCGGGGACAGGGCCTTTCCCGACCCCCGGCATCAGTGGCGGGCTACTTGGACGGGCTGCCGTAGCTCGAGCCCGACGACTTGCTGCCGCTGCCTGCACCCATCTTCGTGGTGTCGCTGCCCGCGCCCTTGCCCATCATCTCGCCGCCGGACTGCGGCAACTGCTTGGCCTGCGCCAGGTGCTCCTGCAGCACCGGCAGCGTCTTGGTTGCCCAGGCCTTCAGTTCGGGATCCTTCACGTCCTTGCTGGCTTCCTGGAACTTCTTGATGTCCTTCTCGTGCGCCTGGATGCCGACTTCCTTCATGAATTCCTTGTCGAATTCGGCGCCCTGCTTCTTGCCCAGGTCTTCCACGTCCTTGCGCTTGGACCGCGGCGCCGTGGCCGGCAATTCCACGCCCTTGGCCTGGGCGAGCTGGGCCAGCTCCTCGCTCGACTTGGTGTGCTGCTCCACCAGCATCTCGGCGTACTTCTTGACTTCGGGATCGCTCGCCTTGGTGCTGGCCAGCTTGGCGGCCTGCAGTTCGTACATGCCGCTCTCGGCGGCTTCCTGCATGAACTTGCGGTCGCCGCGCGCGAGCTTGTCGTCCTTCTTGCTCTCGGCATTGCGGGTGCCGGCGCCGGGCTGCGCGGCCGGGGCCGTACGCGCCGAGGATCCGCTGCCGGACGAGGTGGCGGGGGCCGTCGATTGCGCAAGCGCACCGCCCATGGCGAATGCCGCGGCGGCCGCGATGGTGGACAGTTTCAGAAAAGAGGTCATTGCCGTACTCCTGGTGGCCTTGGGAAGAAAGAGAGGAAAGCATCGGCGCCGCGCCGGGCGCCGTATCGAAGCAAAGCGCGTCGTCTACTTCTTGACGGACGACGAGCCCGAACCGGTGGACGAGCTGCCGCCGCCCGGCTTGGCTTCGCCGCCGCTGGAGGCCTGCGTCCCGGACGAGCCGCTCATGCTGCTGCCGGCGGACCCCATGCCGCTGGAGCCGCGCAGGTCGGACATGGCACCGCCGCCCGAGGAACCCGCGCCGCTGGCGCCGCTGCCCTGGTGCGAGCCGGTGGCACCGCCCGTGGGTCCGAAGTTGCCGCCGGTGCTGCCACCGCGCTCCATCGTGTTCTGGCCCTGGCCGCCGCTGCGGCTGGCGCGCCAGCTGTTGAACTCGTCGGAGAAGCGGCGATAGCGGTCCTGCCGCCACGTCTGGTAGTCGTTGTCCAGGTTGCGGATCTGCTCTTCGCGCCACTGGTGGTAGTCGGGATCGTGGTGCTGCTGGCTGCTGCCCTGGCCGTAGCCATAGCCTTGCTGCTGGCCGTAGCCTTGCTGGCCGTAGCCCTGCTGGCCGTACCCCTGTTGCCCGTACCCCTGCTGCCCGTAGCCTTGCTGGCCATAGGACGGCTGCCCGTAGCCTTGCTGGTACTGGCCCGCATGCGGCTGCCCGTAGCCAGGCTCCTGCTGGCCATAGCCCTGCCGGGACGATCCGTAGCCCTGGCCGTAGCTCCCCTGGCCCTGCCCTTGGCCGCCGTAGCCGCCCTGCGCCTGGCCGTACAGGCCCTGCTGGCCGTAGCCCTGCTCCTGCGGGTAGTGGCTGCCCTGGCCCTGCATGCCGCCACCCCAGTGGCCCTGTTGGCCCCCCCAACTGCCGCCCTGGCTGCCATAGCCGCCCTGGCCGTAGCTGCTGGCGCCGCCACCCTGGCCATACGAGGTGCCCATGCCGCCATACGCCTGGCCCTGCGAGGGCCCGCCCTGGTACTGCGCATGCCCGTAGTGGCCCTGCTCGCTCCAGCGCTCGCTGCGTTCCGGCTGGCCGAACTGGCTGCCCTGGTGTCCGCTCCACTGCGACTCCTGGCCGCGCTGGCCCTGCCAGCCGCCTTGCTGCGCCTGGCCCCAGTTGCCGCCATAGCTGCCCTGCTGCGGCGACGAGCCCTGCTCCCAGCGGCCCTGGCTGCCGAACTCGCCGCCGCCCGAGCCGAATTCACTGCGGCGGCTCCAGTCCTGCTGTTGCTGGGAACTGCCACGGCCTTCGGCGTGGTGCTCGCCGCCATAGCCGCCGTAGCCGCCCGACTGCCGCGAGCCCGGATCGCCGTAGCCGCGCTGGGATTCCCAGCCGCCCTGCTGTTGCGACTGCGATGCGCCCTGGGAGCCCTGTGCGCCGCGCCCCTGGTCCTGCGACCAGCGGCCCTGCTGCTCCCGCTGCCGATCGCGGTCGTCGTCACGTGATGCCATGGATGGTTCTCCTTTGCGTCCTGCGGATGTGGCGCATTGCCGCGCCGCTCAGGGCACCTTATGACGCAGCCGGAGAGGGACCTGTCGGACAAGCGCGGGGCATCTGTAGGACTGCCCGGCCGTTGGCAATCCGCGCCCGGAGTACAGGCGGAGGTGGGAACCACCCGTCATCTCCCCGCGATGGCGGGGAACGGAAATGACAAGCTTCAGTGCGCGTGCGCCGCGATGCTCACCAGCGTGACCAGGCCGATGCCCAGCCCCAGCCACAGCACCTGGGCGATGGTCTCGCGCGCGCCCAGGCGCTTCTGCAGCTGGGGGATCAGGTCGGCCAGTGCGACATAGACGAAGCTGCTGCTGGCCACCACCAGCAGGTAGGGCAGCAGGTGGTCCAGCCTTCCGACCACCCACCAACCGACGAGGCCGCCCAGCGGCGTGACGGCGCCGGCCAGCGACACCTTCACGAGCGCCGCACGGCGGCTGCCGCTGGTGGCGCGCAGCACGGCCAGGTCGCCGATGTGGTGCGGCACCTCGTGCGCCAGCACCGCCAGCGCTGCGACCAGGCCCAGCCGCAGGTCGGCGACGAAGGCCGAGGCGACCAGCACGCCGTCGCCGAAGCAATGCACGCTGTCGCCCGTGAGCACGGCCCAGCCCCCCGAGCGGGGCCGGTCGTGCGCGTGGTCGTGGCCATGCGAGTGATCGTGGCCGTGCGCGTGCGAATGGGCGTGATCGTGGACGTGCCCGGGCGCAGCGGCCGCCTCGACGCCCGGCTCGCCATGCTCGTGCCCGTGGTGCCACAGCTCGGCCTTGTCCAGCAGGAAGAAGAACACCACGCTCACCAGCAGCGTCCCGAACAGCGCCTGGGCTTCGGCCCCGCTCTCGAAGGCCTCGGGCAGCAGATGCATGAAGGCCGTGGCGAGCAGTGCCCCGGCGGCCAGGCTGAGCAGGTGCTGCGCGCCGGCGCCGGGCCCCTCGCGCGCCACGCGGGGCAGCAGCCCCAGGCCCATCAGGGCCGCGGCCAGCCACACGCTGCCGATGCCGGCCGCCAGCGTGGCCGCAAGAATCGCGAAAAGGGTCATCTGCCGAGCGCCGGAGAGCAGGCTTGCACTCCGGCGAATTCCTCCATCCCACACACACGAAAGCCGCCCGCAGGCGGCTTTCTCCTGCCGTCGTGGCCGCTGTCAGGCCACGCCGTGCGCCTTGAACCAGTCCAGCGCCCGCTTCCAGCCGTCCTGCGCCGGTTGCGCGCGGTAGCTGGCCCGATAGTCCGCATGGAAGGCATGCGGCGCGTCGGGATACACCACGAACTGCGAGGCCTTCGCCGCGGGCGAGCCGTTCGCGAGGGCGGCTTTCATCTTATCAACCGTGTCAAGCGGAATGCCCGTGTCGGCAGCCCCGTAAAGGCCCAGCACCGGTGCCTTCAGGCCGGCGGCGAGGTCCACCGGGTGCCGCGGCGTAGCTTCGCTGGCATGGCCCACCAGCCGCCCGTACCAGGCCACGCCGGCCTTGATCGGCGCGTGCGCCGCATACAGCCAGGTGATGCGCCCGCCCCAGCAGAAGCCCGTGATGCCCGCCTTGCCCGCATCGCCGCCATGGGCCGCCGCCCACTTCAGCGCGCCGTCCAGGTCGGCCATCACCTGGGCATCGGGCACCTTGGAGACCACTTCCGACATCAGCTTGGCGATCTCGCCGTAGCTGCCCGGGTCGCCCTGGCGTGCGTAGAGCTCGGGCGCGATCGCCAGGTAGCCGGCCCGGGCGAAGCGCCGCGCCGTGTCGGCGATGTACTCGTGCACGCCGAAGATCTCGTGGATCACCAGCACCACCGGCAGGCCGGTCTTGCCTGCCGGCGCGGCGCGGTAGGCCGGGACCTTGAAGCCATCGACCTCGTAGCTGATCTCGCCCACGGTCAGGCCGTCGGAGGGCGTCCGGATCGCCGTCTGCGCCATGGCTGCGCCGGCCGCCGCGGCATAGCCGGCGCCCAGCACCTTGAGCGCCGTCCGCCGGCTGGGGCCCGCCTCGCCGGCGAGGGCGGGCGGCAGCAGGGCATCGAAGTCGCTCTTCAGGTCGTCTCGCAGCATGGGTCGGTCTCCTTGTCGTTTGCGGTGGATGCGCAGGCGACTATAGGAGGGATGGCACAGCCGTGCCTTGCCCGAGCGTGGTGCAAGGAAATGGCGCGCGCGGCGCCGAGGGCGGAGTGCCCCTTGATGGTCATCCCCGCGCAGGCGGGGATCCAGGAATTCCTGAAGGAGCGAGAAGAAGGACGTCGCCTGGCAAGGTCGCGAACGCTACCGACAGTCGCGTCCTCAGATCGCCTTGTGCAGGCTGTGCCGCGTCGCGTAGGCGTACAGGTCGAGCCGGTTCTGCAGGCCCAGCTTGCCGTAGATGGAGCTGAGGTGGTTGCGCAGCGTGTGCTCGCTGATGCACAGCCGGCTGGCGATCACCTTGCCGGGCGCGGCGGCGTCGCTGGCGATGGCGACGATGGTCTGGCGTTCGCGCGCGGTGAGCGACGCGATCTTCAGGCGCTCGGGGTCGTTGGCGCGGGCGGCGTTCTGGCGGGCCATCTCCATGAAGATGCGGCCGGCGGCGCTGCGGTCGATCCAGAGTTCACCTTCGTGCACCTTCTCCACGGCCTTGAGCAGGGCCGCCGGCGGATCGCTCTTGCGCACGATGCCGCGCGCGCCGGCCACCACGGACCGGTCGAGCATCGTCTGGTCCTGCGACGACGTGAGCAGCACCAGGCGCAGCTGCTGCGGCAGGTGCAACTCGGCCAGCATGTCCACCTCGTAGCCGCCATCCATGTCCAGCAGCAGCACGTCGGCCGGCTGGCCTTCCAGCGCCTGCTGTGCCTGCGCCAGCGTCGCCGAAGTTCCGGTCAATTCGAAACGGGGATGGGCCGACTGCACCAACCTCTCGAGCCCCCAGCAGAGCATGGCCGGCGCCACCACGAAGACCTTGATCGAATCGGAGCGGATTGCGTTCATCGTCGGACCGAGCGGTTGTTGTTCGTGGGAGCGATCCTACGAATCCCGGCCGCTGGCGTGGTCCAACTTGCAAACGCTTTCAGACATTGCGAATGCTCATGACACGGTTGGGTCGGCCGGCACCTACTCAAGGAAGAGCTCTTGTCATGCCCCGACCCATGACAAGCAAGCACAGGGATTCGGCCGTTTGCACCATGCAGGCCGCGGGGGCGACAACCACAATGGCCTCCATGTTTCCCGAACGCCGCGCCAGCCCGCGTGAGCCCCTCCGCCTGCCCATCAAGCTGGCAGGCGGTGCCACGGCCCTGACGCGCGACATCAGCGAGCACGGGCTGTTCCTCTTCGTGCCGCGCGGCGAGTCGGTGGACGACTGGCTGTCCTTCGAGTTCGCCGTCCCGCAGGCGGGCCTGAAGTTCGACGCCGTCGGCGAAGTGGTGCGCATAGAGCCGGGCATGCGGCAGGTCGGCGTCGCCATCCGCCTGCACCGCCCGCGCCTGGTTCCCGTCGACTGATCCGCTCCCGGCCGGAACGCAAGCGCGTCCCAGCGCGTCCGTGCGCGGGCCGTTCGCAGCCCCCAGGTACCAGTCCCGCCAGACGCTTGTCCTGCCCAAATCGGGACGAACACGTGATGTGTCGCGTTGCCGCGGTTCCTAGATTTGCCTCCATCGACGAACCCGACTTTCGCAAGGCCGACGCACGATGACCGAACTGGACGCACTGATGGAGCTGCTGTGGATGCTGGTGGCCGACCCCGGCACCGGCCCCCTGATCGGCCTGCTCCTGGTCGCCGCCGTCATCGACTGGCGGACCCTACGCATTCCCAACTGGCTCACCGTCGGTGGCATGGCCTGGGGCCTGCTCTACAACGCCACGCACGACACCTCGATCGCCGCCGGCCTGGCCTTCAGCGCCGGCGGCCTGGTGACCGGACTCGCCCTGCTGCTGCCGCTGTGGCTGCTGCGCGTGATGGGCGCCGGCGACGTGAAGCTGATGGCCGCGGTGGGCGCCGTGGTCGGCGTGCCGGGCGTGCTGCACGCCGTGCTGTGGAGCTTCATCGTCGGCGGCGTCGCCGCCATCGGCTATGCGCTGTCGCAGCGCGTGTTTCGCCGGATGACGTCCAACGTCACGGCCATCGTGCAGTCCATGGCCTTCGCCGCCATGGCGGGCCTGCGCCCCACGCCCGCCCTCGCCGGGCGCGCTTCCGTCGGCAAGCTGCCCTACGCCCTGAGCATCGCCGTCGGAACCATCTCGTGGCTGGTCGCGCGCCAGCTGGGATTCGCCTGATGCCACACGCTTTTTTTCCTGGAGAACCGAGATGAAGAACATCAAGGCCCTGGGCCTCCTGATCCTGGCCGTGATCACCGGCCTGGCGGCCGCGGTGTATGCGGCGAGCTGGGTGGCGCAACGCGGCAACATCGCATCGAGCAAGGTGGTGGTGGCTGCCATCGACATCGAGCTGGGGAGCAAGCTCAACCCGCAGATGGTCACGACGGCGGACTGGCCCACCGGCTCGGTCCCCGATGGCGCCTTCAGCGACATCAAGGAGCTCCAGGACCGCGTGCTCAAGGTCGGCGTGCAGCGCGGCGAGGCGATCCTGGAACGCAAGCTGGCGCCGGCCGGCACCCTGGGCGGCCTGTCGGCGGTGATCGCCGAGGGCAAGCGCGCCATGACCGTGCGCGTGAACGACGTGATCGGCGTGGCCGGCTTCGCCCTTCCTGGCAACTACGTCGACGTGATGGTCAACACGCAGCAGGAGCGCGGCGGCAGCGGCGCCAGCCAGATCAGCATGACGGTGCTGGAGCACGTGCTCGTGCTGGCCGTCGCCCAGGAAGCCAACCGCGACGACACCAAGCCCAAGGTGGTCAGCGCCGTGACGCTGGAGCTGACGCCCGAGGACGCCGAGAAGCTGGATCTCGCACGCAGCGTCGGCAGCCTGTCGCTTGTGCTGCGCAACCAGTTGGACAAGACCATGGCCGCCAGCACGGGGATCACGCGTGCCCAGCTGCTGGGCCTCAAGGAAGTGGCCGCCCGGCCCGAGCCGAAGCCGGCCGCACCGGTTCGCACCGTGATGCGGGTTGCACCCAAGCCGGCCCCGGCACCGCGCGAGTGCGTGGAAGTGATCAGCAACGCCTCCAGCGCCATGCACTGCTTCTGAACGCGCGCGGCGCGCGACCTCCGGCTAACGACAACAAACCAAGAACAACGCACAGGGAGAAATCACGATGCACCCCACCCCGTCGGCCCTCATGGCCGCCGCGCTCGCCGCCGCCGCGGTCCTGCCGGTGACGAGCCGGGCGCAGGATCGCCAGTCGGGCCCGCCTCCCGCCGCGACCACGCCTGCCACGGCGAGTCCCGTCGACCTGAAGATCATCCCGGCCACTTCGCTGTCGGTCTCGGGGCCACCCGCCCGGCCGGCATCCCCCGTGCTGCTCGCGCAAGCCGCGCCGCCTCCTGCCCCCGCCGCGTCCCAGGCCCGCCCCGCCCGGCCCGCGGCGAGCCGCGACCGTGCGCTGGCGACCGCCACGTCATCGGGAGCGCTGCGGCCGTGCAACAGCGTGGTGGTGGACCCGCCGACCATGCTCACGCTGGGCAAGTCGCAGGTGGTACGGCTGCCCTTCCCGGTCTCGCGCCTGATCGTGGGCGGCCAGCCCGGCGGCCATGCAGGTCGGCCGGCCGGCGCCGGCGCGCCGCCGGCGGTACCCGGCGCGCAGCCGGCGCCGCAGGGCCCGGAGGCCAACGGGGGCGTCGCAGAGACCGACGTGACCCTGCTCAGCCCGACCGAGCTGTTCTTCCTGGGCCGCCAGACCGGCACCATGAACGTCGTGCTGCAAGCCAACGACGGGCGCTGCCTGGTCAAGGACCTGGTGGTGACCATCGATCCGGCCAGCCTGCAGGCGACCATCAAGGACGTGATGCCCGAAGAGACCGGCGTGCGCGTGCGCGGCGCCGAAGACTCGCTGGTCCTGACCGGTGACGTCAGCGACGCCATCAAGCTGCAGCAGATCGTGACGCTTGCGTCGTCCTATGCCGACAGCAAGAAGGTCGTGAACCTCATGCGGGTGACGGCACCGCAGCAAGTGATGCTGGAGGTCAAGATCGCGGAGGTCAGCAAGACGCTGCTCGACCGGTTCGGCCTGGACTTCTCGCGGGTGATCCGCTCGGGGCCGAAGTTCTCCGTCTTCTCGGGCGTGTTCGGCGGCGAAACGCTTGGCTCCGGGACCATTCGCCCAAGGCCCGACCGCAACGGCGAGTTCAGCGTGCCCGGCACCTTCCCCGGCGCCGACCTCATCAACTCGGCGAACGGATCCACCCAGTTCGGCATCGATGCCCAACGGCAGGATGGTGTCATCCGCGTGCTGGCCGAACCGAACATCATGGCGATCAGCGGCCAGCAGGCCAGCTTCCTGTCGGGCGGCAAGATCTTCATCCCGGTGGCGCAGACGGCCCAGGGTGCCGGCACCGTCATCACGCTCGAAGAGAAGGAATTCGGGGTCGGCCTGAAGTTCACGCCGACGGTGCTGGACGGCCGCATCAACCTGAAGGTGGTCTCCGAGGTCTCGGAGCTGTCGCAGACGGGCACGCCCTTCACGACCGTGGCCGGCGTCACCGCCATCCTGCCCTCGCTGTCCACCCGGCGGGTGGACACCACCGTGCAGCTGGCCGATGGCCAGAGCTTCGCGGTAGCCGGCCTGATCCGCAACAACTTCACCGAGGCCCTGAGCAAGTTCCCCGGCCTGGGCGAAACGCCGGTGGTCGGCGCATTGTTCCGCTCCACCGAGTTCCAGAACGACCAGACCGAGTTGCTGTTCGTGATCACGCCGCGCCTGGTCAAGCCGGTCAGCGGAGCCGTGACGCTGCCGACCGACAACCATATCCAGCCCTCCCGCAGCGATGTTCACCTGATGGGCGTGGGCGAAGGATCGGGATCCGTCGCACCGGCCCCTGCCCCTGTCCCTGCCTCCGCGCCGGCACCTGCACCTGCACCTGCACCTGCACCTGCACCTGCACCGGCACCGGCACCGGCACCCACGTCAGAAGCCGAACCCGTGGTTCCGGCGGACCAGGTCGCCGGGAATCCGGATCCGGCGCCGGAGCCGCAAGCGGCGCAACCGACCGATGGCGAGCCGACCCTGATGGGGCCGCTGGCGCTCTGGCTGCCCTGACCACCGAGGAGAACGTGATGAACAAGCTCGCTTGCATGCTGCTCGCTGCCCTTCTGGGTGGGTGCGCCAACAATTCGATCACCCCGAACTGGGACGCACGCTTCGGCGACGCGGTTCGCGAGGCGCGCCAGCGCCACACGCTCAACCCCGCCGCCGGCACCGACACCCGCCCGGTCGCGGTGGACGGTACCGCCGCCAGGGAAGCGGTCGAACGCTACAACAACACGCTCAAGGAACCGCCGCCGGTCGTGAACGTGATCAACATCGGCGGCGCCGTCGGCGGCTCGAACGGCGGCGGCCGGTAAGGGGAGGACTGCGATGAACGCGAATCGAAGCTGCCGGATCGCCGGGGCAGCAGAAAGGAGCGGGTGCCGATGAAGTAGCCATGAACACCCACTCGAATGCAGTACCCGTTTCTTTTCTTCTTTTTCAACGTTTCTTCAAGGAGCCAACCATGAACAAGCTCATGCAACAAGTCCGCGCTTTCGGCCGTGACGAGGAAGGCGCGCAGGTGATCGAGTACGCGCTGATCATCGCCGTGGTGTCCATCACCCTGGTGGTCGCGCTGCGCAACCTGAACGGCAACAACTTCAGCGGCTTCATCAACCGCGTCGGCACCTGCCTGACCAACGGCACGTCCTGCGCCTGATCGGCGCCCGGGCCCGGCCCTGCCGGGCCCCTTTCCCGTCTTCCAGGAGGAACTTCCATGCGCAGCCCAGCACCGCGGCGCCAGAGAGGCGCAGTGATCATCACCGTCTGCCTGTTCCTGCTGTTCCTGCTCGGATTCATGGGCTTCGCCCTGGACCTCAGCAGGTTGTTTGTCGTCAAGACGGAACTGCAGACGGCCATGGACGCGTGCGCACTGTCAGCAGCGCAGGAACTTGACGGGCTAGCCGGTTCCATTGCTCGAAGCCGAGAGGCTGGAGAGACCGCCGCCAATCTCAATCGCGTCAACCTGCAGTCGTCTGCCTGGGTCGGCACGTTCACAGGTGACGATGTCCAGGTCCTCACAGACTCGCTGAATCCGGCCACTTCGGATGCGGAAGCAACGTATGTCCGCTGCGAGCACACGGAGCCCAGCGTGCGACTGTGGCTCCTGCATGCGCTGGGGGCCTTCTACGACGGAAACACCACGCGGTTTCCCCCGACTCACGACGTCTTCGCCAGCGCACTAGCAACACGAATGCACGCACAGAGCACATGTCCGCTCCCGTTGGCGCTGCGGCCCAAGGCTGACGGCGCAGGGCCGCCGCACTATGGATATACGCCTGGCGAATGGATCACGTTGTTGGTATGCCCGGGTTGTGGTGGTAATGGTTACATCGGTTGGGCCAACTTCAACGGATCCAGCTCGGCAGCAGACACCCGGGCCTACGTAGAAGGTCGACGCTGCGATATCGCTACAGGCGCTGAACTCGCGACTCCCGGCGTGGAAGCTTCAGTTGCGGAAGCGTGGAACGCCCGCTTCGGGATCTACCGCGGATCTGCCGGCCCAGAGGATCCGTACATGCAGCCCGACTACACCGGCTACATCTATACGTCGACAAACTGGCCCAGCGGACGTGACGCGCTACGCGGAGTCACCCCCGCGGGCGCCCATCCGACTGCAGAAAATTTCGAAACCAAGCGCCGACAGTTCGCTTCTTGCGCCGATACGGGCACCAACATGAACGGCCCTAACGGCTGCCGCACCATCAGCGGCCTTTCGATCAACAGCTTCAACTCAGTGGCAGTTCCGGGGGAAGGCGCCCTCGATGGTCACTTCCAGTATGGCCAGAGCCGCCGCATCGCGCTGGTTCCGATCTCCGTTGATTATCCCGGCGGCCATATCGATGACTGGGCCTGCATGCTGATGCTGCAACCAATGAGCTTGCCTCCCGCCAACGTACAGCTTGAGTACATCGGCAATGCCTCCGATTTGGGCAGCCCGTGTACGACTAGCGGCCTTCCAGGCGGCGTCGCCGGTCCGCGCGTCCCCGTACTCGTTCGATAGGAGTTCCTCATGGCTAGATACGCTAGGAGGCAAAGCGGCGTCGCCATCGTCGAGTTCGCGCTCATTCTCCCGATGCTCCTGGTGCTGACGTTCATCACGACGGAGTTCGGCCGCGCGCTCCACCAGTACAACACGATCGTGAAATCGGTGCGCGATGCCGCGCGGTACCTTTCCATACAGACCCCTGGCGACACCACCGCGATGCTGCGCGCCCGGAACCTCGTGGTGTACGGAGATCCCGGCGGCAGCGGCACCCCGATCGTGCCCGGTCTCGCCCTGAGCCACGTGCCAGACCCGGTCTGGAGCACGTCGGGCACGGCGCCAGCCATCAGCGCGGTGACCATCCGCGTCTCCGGCTACACGTTCCAGCCAATGTTCCCTGCCGCATTCGGGCACACCTTCACGCTGCCGGCCTTCTCGGACATCACCGCCACCATGAGGAGCCACGTATGAAGGACTATCAGCGAGGCAGCACGGCCGTCGAGTTTGCGTTCGTGCTCATGTTGTTTCTCACGTTCATGCTGGGCATCGTGGACTTCAGCAGGCTGCTCTTCACCTGGAACGCCGCCAATGAGGCCACGCGCGCCGGCGCTCGCTTCGCGGCTGTTTGCGACAGCAGAGCCAACCCGGGCGAGGTGCTGGCCAAGATGCGCGCGATGCTTCCCGAGGTTCAGTCCATCACCGTGGATTGGTTCGATCCGGACATGAACATGAACACCTGCGACTCGACGTCCTGCATGGCGGTTCGCGTCCGGATCAACAACCTGAGCTACCGGTGGATTTCTCCCATCGCGGGCATCGCCTCGCTGGCGAACATCCCGATGCCGACCTTCTCCACCTTCCTGATCCGCGAAGCCATGCGCCAGGACGCGGTCAGCCCTGCAGAGTGCACCCGTTAGAGGAGCGGATCCCATGAAGATTGCCGTGATTTCGCCCAACCCCCATCACCTGGCGGGCATTGGGCCGTTGCTGGAAGCGCGCGGCCACGCCGCGCTGCTGTTCGAGGGTGGCAAGACCCGCATGCAGCAGGTCGCCGAAAGCGAGCAGCCCGACATGATGCTGGTGGACGGCATCTGCTGCGACACCAACGAACTGGCGCATGTGGAGTACGTCACCAACCACCACCCGGGCATCGCCGTAGTGCTGATGTGCTCCGCGCACACGCCCGAGTTCCTGATCAGTTCCATGAGAGCCGGCGTGCGCGAGGTGCTGCCGTCGCCGGCGCCCCAGGAAGCGCTCGAAGCGGCAGTCGACCGCGTCGCCGCCAAGATCACCCGCGGCAGCGCCGCCAGGCAGGGCAAGATGCTGGCCTTCCTGCCGTGCAAGGGCGGCAGCGGCGCTACCTTCCTGGCCACCAACATCGGCTGGCAGTTGGCGGAGACCCGCTCGGTCCTGCTGATCGACCTCAACCTGCAGTTCGGCGATGCCGCCGCGTTCGTGCACGACGGAACGCCACCTTCGACGCTGGCCGACGTGGCACGTGACATCAGCCGGCTGGATGCCTCCCTGCTGGCCGCCAGCACCGTCAAGATCACACCGAACTACAGCGTCCTGGCGGCGCCCGAGGACCTCTCGCAGGCCATGGAGATCAAGCCCGAGCACGTGGATGCCATCCTCGACCTGGCAGTGCTTCACTACGACTTCGTGATCGTCGACATCGGCCGGTCCATGGACACGATAGCGATCCGCGCGCTGGACCGCGCCTGGCGCGTCTTCCCCGTCATGCAGACGGCGCTGCCCGACGTGCGCCACGCCCGCCGCCTGGTCGAGGCATTCCGTGCGCTCGGCTATCCGGCCGAGAAGACCGAGATCCTGGTGAACCGCTACGAGAAGGGCAGCGACATCGGCCTCGAGCAGGTGCAGCGCTCGCTGGGTGGGGTGCGGCTCCGCACGGTGCCGAATTCGTTCAAGGAAGTGAGCAATTCCATCAACCATGGCGACGCGCTCGGCAAGACCGCACGCGGCAACCCGGTTGCGCGGCAACTGGCCGAGCTGGCACTGGCCCTGAGCCCGCGCCAGGAGGAAAGCCGCAGCCTGCTCGGGCGCCTGTTCAGGAGGGCATGACATGAGCACGATCCAGCCGATCACGACGAGCGGCATTCCCGGCGCGTCGCTGCGCGCGCGCCTCAACGGCGGGTCCATCGCCGGCCTGCAGGGGTCCGAGGCGGGCTTCCGTCCCCCCGCCCAGGCCTCCGCCGACAACTACAAGCTGCTCAAGGGCCGCATGCACCTGAAGTTGCTGGAGAAGTTCGACCTGACGGCGCTGGAGACGCTGCCGCCGGACGTGCTTCGCCAGGAAATCGCGGTCATGGTCGAAAAGCTCCTGCAGGAAGACCAGGCCGTGATCAATGACAGCGAGCGAAGCACGCTGATCCGCGACATCCAGCACGAAATGCTGGGTTTCGGGCCGCTGGAACTGCTGATGGCCGATCCGACCGTGTCGGACATCCTGGTCAACTCGTACCACCAGATCTACGTCGAGCGACGCGGGCGGCTGGAACTGACCAACGTCACCTTCACCGACGAGAAGCACCTGCTGCGCATCATCGACAAGATCGTCTCGCTGGTCGGCCGGCGCATCGACGAGTCCAGCCCCATGGTGGACGCACGCCTGCCGGACGGCTCGCGCGTCAACGCGGTGATCCCACCGATCGCGCTCGACGGGCCGATGATGTCGGTGCGGCGCTTCGCGCACATCCCGTTGCGCATGGAGAACCTGATCGGCGAGCAGCTCAAGACGCTGACACCGGAGATGGCCCTGCTGCTGCAGGGCCTGATCCGCTCCAAGGTCAACATCCTGATCTCCGGTGGCACCGGCGCCGGCAAGACCACCCTGCTGAATATCCTCTCGGGATACATCCCCGAGGTCGAGCGCGTCGTGACCATCGAGGACGCAGCCGAACTGCAGATGCAGCAGCCGCACGTGGTCCGTCTCGAGACGCGGCCGATGAACATAGAGGGAAAGGGCGAAGTCACCCAGCGCGCCCTGGTGCGCAACGCCCTTCGCATGCGTCCCGACCGCATCATCATCGGCGAGGTGCGCGGCGCCGAGGCGTTCGACATGCTGCAGGCGATGAACACCGGCCATGAGGGATCGCTCACCACCATCCACGCCAACAACCCGCGCGATGCCATTGCCCGGCTGGAGAACATGATCGGCATGGCCAACATGAACCTACCTCACCGCGCTGCGCGCCAGCAGATCGCCTCTGCCATCACGGTGATCGTGCAGGTGCTGCGCCTCATCGACGGACGCCGCAAGGTCACCAGCATCCAGGAGATCACCGGCATGGAAGGCGAGGTGATCACCATGCAGGAGATCTTCGGCTTCCGGCAGACCGGCCTGGGCCCCGACGGAACGGTGCAGGGCCACTTCCAGGCGACGGGCGTGCGGCCCAAGTTCACCGACCGCCTCAGGGCCTTCGGCGTGCAGCTGCCCGATTCGATGTTCGACCCACAGCGCACCTTCCAGTGAGGCCGCCATGGACATCTCACAGATCGCAGGCAACAACTTCCTGATCTTCTCGGTCCTGGTGTTCGTGAGCGTGCTGCTGCTGGTGGAGGGCGCCGTCTCCATGTGGCGCGCGCACAAGGGGCCGGAAGCCTCCCGCCTGAAGCGGCGCCTGCAGGCGCTGGCCGCGACGTCCGACCGCAGCGAGCAGACCCGGATCCTCAAGCAGCGCCTGCTGAGCGAGACGCCGGGCCTGGAGCGGTTCCTGCAGCGGCTTCCGCGGTTGCAGCAACTGGATCGCCATCTCCTGCAATCCGGCCTGAAATGGACGGTGTCCGGCCTGCTGCTCGGATCGCTGGTACTGGCCATGGCCGGGTGGGCGGGGATGTCGGAGATCGCCCCCCAATCGCGCCTGCTGGCCGCGATGGCCGCCCTGGCCGGGGCCGCTGCGCCGCTGGCCTACGTCAGCTGGCGCCGGGCCCGGAGGTTGCGGCACATGGAGCGGCAACTGCCGGAGGTGCTGGACCTGATCACGCGAGCACTGCGGGCGGGGCATGCGTTCACGTCGGCACTGAGCATGGCCGGCACCGAGATGCCCGAGCCGATCGGCGGCGAGTTCCGCACGGTGCACGACGAGATCAACTTCGGCGTGTCACTGCAGCAGGCACTTACCCACCTGAGCGAACGGGTGCCTCTGACCGACCTGCGCTACTTCGTCGTTGCAGTGCTGATCCAGCGTGATTCGGGCGGCAACCTCACCGAGATCCTGACCAACCTGAGCCGCCTGCTGCGCGAGCGCGCCAAGCTGATGGCCAAGATCCGCGTGCTGTCCGCGGAAGGGCGGCTCTCGGCCTGGATCCTGGGCTTGATGCCGTTCGCGCTGGCGGGCGTCATGAACCTGGTCAATCCGGAGTTCATGAGCCTGCTGTGGACCGACCCGATCGGCATCGCGATGATCCAGTACATGCTGGTGCTGATGGCCATCGGCGCGCTGATCATGCGCAAGATCGTGCGCATCCGGGTCTAAGGAGGCCGATCGTGATCACCCTCATTGCCCTCGTCTTCATGGCCGTCACCCTTGCGCTGGCGGCGGCGTGGCTGCATTTCACGCCGAACCGGACCGAAGAACGCCTCAAGGCCCTAAACCCGCAGGCCGCCACCGGTACGGAATGGACCGAAACCATCGTCAAGCTGGTCGGCCCGCTGGCCAAGCTGTCCACCCCCGGTGGCGACTGGGAGTCCTCGCCGCTGCGGATCAAGTTCCTAAACGCCGGCATCCGGCGGGCGGACGCACGACTGATCTACTTCGGAGCCAAGACGCTGCTGCCGTTGCTGCTGGCCTTCCTGGTCTTCACCGCCATGCGGCTGTCGACCGGCGCCCAGGGCATGACGCTCCTGATGTTCGTGCTGATCGCGGCCCTGGTCGGCTGCTACCTTCCTAATTTCGTGGTCTGGCTCGCACGCCGCTCGCGCCAGCGCGAGATCTTCGAGACCTTCCCGGACGCAGCGGACCTGATGCTGGTCTGCGTGGAAGCTGGCCTTGGCCTCGACGCTAGCCTCACCAAGGTCGCGGACGAGATGGGTCGCCGCAGCGTGGCGCTGTCAGAGGAACTGCACCTGACCAACCTGGAGCTGAGGGCAGGAGGCACGCGCGAGAAGTCGCTCCGCAACCTGGCACTTCGCACGGGGCTGGAGGAGATTGGCACGTTCGCCACCATGCTGACGCAGGCCGACCGGTTCGGGACCAGCGTGGGGGACTCCCTGCGCGTGTTCTCGGACGACCTGCGCCACAAGCGCCAGGCACTGGCCGAGGAACGCGCGGCCAAGATCCCGACCAAGATGCTGATTCCGCTCGTGCTGTGCATCTTCCCGGCCGTGATCCTGGTGATCCTGGGCCCGGCCGTGATCACCATCATCCGCACCATGCTGCCGATGCTGACGCAGGGGAGCTGACCTCATGGCCGTCCAAGGCATCCGATCCCCCGCACCCATCGGCCTGTCCGCCCTAGCGCCCTCGTTCTGGCGCCCGTCCTGGCCGCTCCTGGTAGCGCTGTACGTCTACCTGCTGACCCTGTACCAGGGCAACGTGCTGAACCTGCTGCTGCTCGACGGCGACACCTACTGGCACATAGCCGCCGGCCAGTGGATCCTGCACAACGGGGTGGTACCCACGGCCGACCCGTTCTCGCACACCATGCCCGGCGCCCCCTGGACGGCCCACGAGTGGCTCTCGGAGGTCGTGCTCGCGCTGGCGCACGACCATGGCGGGTGGACGGCGGTGGTGGCGCTGACCGGCCTGGCCTTCGCCGCGAGCGCCGGCCTGCTGATGCGGGCACTGCTCGCTCACATGCAGCCCGTGCGGGCACTGATGCTGACCGTGATGGCCGTGCTGCTCACGGTGCAGCACCTGCTTGCAAGGCCCCACATGATCGCCCTGCCGTTCATGATGCTCTGGATGATCGGCTTGGTGCAGGCGCGCGACAGGGGCCACACGCCCAGCCTGTGGCTGCTCCCCGTCATGGTGCTGTGGGCCAACCTGCACGGGGGGTTCACGCTGGGCATCGCCTTCGCCGGCTGGTTCGCGCTGGAGGCCGTCGCGCAGGCCTGGGGGACGCCCCGGATGCGAAAGGCGATCGCCGGTTGGGGACTGTTCGTGGCCTTGGCTGCCGGCAGCGCGCTGCTGACGCCGCACGGCCCGCAGGCCTTCATCTTCACCTGGCAGGTATTGATGGAAGAGCAGTACGCATTGTCCCGCATCTCCGAGTGGGCCTCGCCGAACTTCCACGCCTTCCAGCCACTGCAATTGTGGCTCCTGGGCGGCCTCGCGCTGGCGCTGTACCAGGGGCTACGGCTGCCGGTGTTCCGGCTGGTGCTCCTGCTCGGGCTGCTGCACCTCTCGCTCAAGCACGTGCGCTACATCGAGCTGCTGGGCCTGCTGGGCCCCTTGGTGGTGGCCAAGTCTTTCGGGGAGCAGTGGGCCGCCTCGCCGGCGGACCCCAAAGAGCCATCGCGCCTGGATCGGCTGTCCGCGGCACTGGCCGGCAGCAGCAGCGCCGGAGCCCTTGTCGCCGCGTTGACCGTGGCGGTTGGCGCACCGCTGCTCCTCGCCGCCGCCAAGCCACTGCAGCCGCCCGCCTTCGCGGCGCCACAGGCCGCACTGCAGGCAGCACGTGATGCGGGCGTGGCCGAGGGCCACGTGCTCAACGCCTACGGGTGGGGTGGGTACCTGATCTATTCCGGCATTCCGGTGGCGATCGACGGGCGCGCCGACATGTATCGGGAGGCCTTCCTGCGCGAATTCCTCACCGGCACCGAACTGACTGCGCCCGGCGCACTGGACAAGCTGCTAGACAAGTACCGGATCGGCTGGACCTTGCTGCCCCCCGAGACGCCGGCCGTCTCGCTGCTCGACCGATTGCCCGGATGGCAGCGCATCCACTCGGACACGACCGCCGTCGTCCACGCGCGGAAGAACCCCTGAACCCAGGCGAGGTCTGCCATGCCCGTCAAAGCCGTCGCACCCATCCCTGCCCTGTCCATCGTCGTGCCTTGTTTCAACGAGGAGGCCGTCCTGCTCGATACCTGCGATCGCCTGGCGGCGCTGCGACGGCGGCTCGTGGCGGCGGGCAAGGTTTCGTCGGACAGCGACATCGTGCTGGTCGATGACGGGAGCCGCGACCGCACGTGGGAACTGATCACTGCGATGGTGCGCGAGGGCGCCCCGGTGGTCGGCATCAAGCTCTCGCGCAACTGCGGGCACCAGAATGCGCTGCTGGCAGGCATGTCCTCGGCGGCAGGGGATGCCATCGTGACCATCGACGCCGACCTGCAGGACGATGAGGACGCGATCGAAGCCATGGTGGACGCGTACCGGGAAGGGCATGAAGTCGTCTACGGCGTGCGCGGGTGCCGCGACAGCGATACCTGGTTCAAGCGCAGCACCGCACGGGCGTTCTACTCGTTGATGGGTCGGCTGGGCGTGCACACGGTGCACGACCATGCGGACTACCGGCTCCTGAGCCGACGGGCTGTGCGTTGCCTTGAGCAGTTCAGCGAGGCCAACCTGTTCCTGCGCGGCGTCGTTCCCCTGATCGGCCTGAGCAGCACGGTGGTGCGCTACGACAGGCGACCGCGCATGGCCGGTGAATCCAAGTACCCGTTGCGCAAGATGCTCGAGTTCGCCCTCAACGGCATCACTTCGTTCTCGGTCGCGCCCCTGCGCGCTATCACCTTCCTCGGGTTCGCCGTGTCCTTTGCCTGCATCCTGCTGGCCGGCTGGGCGCTCGCGGTCAAGCTGTTTACCAGCGACGCGGTGCCAGGCTGGGCCTCGACGATCCTGCCCATCTATTTCCTGGGCGGTGTGCAGCTGTTCTGTGTCGGAGTCCTGGGCGAATACGTCGGCAAGATCTACACCGAGACCAAGCGGCGCCCGCGCTTCCTGGTCGAGAAGGTGGCGCAGCTTCGACACCGGCCGGCCCTGGCGCATGCCGTGGAGGCTGGTATGTCCGCCGGGCGCCGCCGCAAGCTCACGCATCCCCGCAACCCCCACCGCACGGTGATGCAATGAATCCGTCGGCCTATGACGAGATGGCCGGCGTCCAGGAGCGGCACTGGTGGTATGTCGCCCGACGCGAGATCCTCTGCTGTCAGTTGCGGCAGCTGCGGCTGCCCAGGAACGCGGAAATTCTCGAAGTCGGCAGCGGAACGGGCGCGAATCTCTCGCTGCTGGCGCGCTTCGGTCGCGTCACCGGCCTGGAGATGGAGCAGCGTGCGATCGAACTGGCCCGCCGCTCGCTTGGGGCGCGTGACGACATCCGCCTGCTGCAGGGCCGCTGTCCCGAGGACCTAGACCGGCTTGGCCAGAGATTCGACCTGGTCTGCCTGTTCGACGTGCTGGAGCACATCGAACAGGATCGGCTCGCCCTGGAGCGGCTGAAATCGCTGCTCAAACCGGGCGGGCGCCTGTTGTTGACGGTGCCGGCCTACCAGTGGATGTGGGGGCCGCATGACGAGCACTTCCATCACCGGCGTCGCTATGCCAAGGCCCAGCTGCTGGACGCCTGCAGAGGCGCGGGTTTCAGCGTGGTGCAGGCCTGCCACTTCAACACCCTGCTGTTCCCGCTGGCGCTGGCCGAGCGCCTGCGGGAGAAGTGGTCCGGCCGGCGCGGCCCGGCCACACGCACGCCGCCTTGGGCGCTTAACGCGCTGCTGGCGCGCGTCTTCGCAGCCGAGCGCCACCTGCTTGCGCGCATCGCGCCTCCATTCGGGCTGTCACTCCTGGTGGTGGCCGGGACTGGCACATGATCGACTTCCGATTGGCGAGGTTCGCGCTGGTGGGACTGGCCAACACGGCGGTGGGGCTGGCCATCATCTTCGGCTGCAAGGCGTTGCTCGGAATGGCCGATGCGCCTGCCAACCTCACGGGCTACACCATCGCGTTGTTGCTCGGCTTCACCCTCAATCGGCGCTGGACGTTCGGCCACGCCGGGAATCCGCAGGCGGCGTTCGCGCGCTACCTCCTGGTGCTGGGCTGTGCCTACCTGGCGAACCTGGCGACGGTGATGGCGGCGATCGACTGGCTGCACCTGGACAGCTACCTGGCTCAGGCCGCGGGCATCGTGCCCTACACCGTCACGTCCTACCTCGGCTCGCGGCTCTTTGCGTTTCCTGCCACGAAGCGCGATGCGCACATCGACAGGTCTCGCCAGGAAGCGCAGACGGCGCGGTCCGGCTGAGCG
This sequence comes from Ramlibacter sp., assembly GCF_035627355.1. Classification (GTDB taxonomy): domain Bacteria; phylum Pseudomonadota; class Gammaproteobacteria; order Burkholderiales; family Burkholderiaceae_C; genus Ramlibacter. The sequence continues at coordinate 9,031 of NZ_DASPLW010000073.1, read as the reverse complement.
CTTCCCACCACCCTCACCCAAAGTGCTCCCACTCCCCCTCCCCCAACCCCGAGAGGAACTCGAACACCGCCTGCAGCGCCCCCTGGCGCTGCGCCCACTCGATCTGGTCGCGCAGCCGCAGTCGCTTCTGCATCGCGGAGCTCGCCGCCCAGGCCGGCCCGTCGATGGGCGCCGGCGCGGGAATGCGCTGGCCACCGGCCAGCCGCGGCGGCAGCACGGTGTGGAAAGCGGCCCAGGGTTCCGGTAGCGGACAGGCCCGGTTGTTGCGCCGGACCAGCTGCATCACGATTTCGAGATCGACGGGCGGCCGCTGCCGCTGCGTCGGGGAAGGTGTCGCCGCCGGAGCGGCGGCGTGCATGGGCTGGGTCGGCTCGAAGCCGCCGAGTCCGGGTCCGGGCGCGGGTTCGCGTGCGCCGGCGGCCGGCGGCGTGACCGGCATGCCGTGCATCCGCTGCAGGTCCTGGAAGAGCTGCCAGGCGGACTCGCCGCTTTCCTCCAGCGCCATCGGTGCCGTGGCGCGGGTGCCCGCCACGAAGGTGGCCGGCGCGGGAGGGCGGGGGCGTCTGCTGTCAGCAGCCATGGCAGCGGCCATTATGGGTCGGTGCAGCCGAGCTTGCACTCGGTGCGGACACCTGTCCGGGGCCGCTTCGGTGCGTCGCCCCACACTGGCGGCCGCCCCGCCCCGCCGTCGGAGCGGAGAAGAAAGCCCGCTCAGTGCGCCTTGTCCCAGTTCTCCCCGACGCCGATCTCCGCGACCAGGGGCACGCGCAGTTCCGCGACGGCGGCCATCAGCTTCGGGATCTCGGCGCGCACCCACTCGACCTCGTCCTCGGGCACCTCGAACACCAGTTCGTCGTGCACCTGCAGGATCATCTTCGTGCGCTTGCCGGCACGATCCAGCACGTCCTGCACCTTCACCATGGACATCTTGATCAGGTCGGCCGCGGTGCCCTGCATGGGGGCGTTGATGGCGGCGCGTTCGGCACCCGCGCGGCGCGGGCCGTTCGGCGAGTTGATCTCGGGCAGGTACAGGCGGCGGCCGAACACGGTCTCGACGTAGCCGCGGCTCTTGGCCGAGACCTTGGTCTCGTCCATGTACTGCTTGACGCCCGGGTAGCGCTGGAAATAGCGGTCGATGTACGCGGCGGCGGCCTTGGTCTCTATGCCCAGGTTGCGCGCCAGCCCGAAGCTGCTCATGCCGTAGATCAGGCCGAAGTTGATCACCTTGGCGTACCGTCGCTGCTCGCTGGACACCTCGTCCGGCGCGACCCCGAACACCTCCGACGCGGTGGCGCGGTGCACGTCCATGTTCTCGCGGAAGGCGCGCAGCAGCGCGGCGTCCTCGCTGATGTGGGCCATGATGCGCAGCTCGATCTGGCTGTAGTCGGCGCTGGCGATCACGTGCCCCGGTGCGGCGATGAAGGCCTCGCGGATGCGGCGGCCCTCGGCGGTGCGGATCGGGATGTTCTGCAGGTTGGGGTCGTTGCTCGACAGCCGCCCGGTGACGGCCACCGCCTGCGCGTAGTGCGTGTGCACCCGCCCCGTGCGCGGGTGGACCATCAGGGGCAGCTTGTCCACGTAGGTGCCCTTGAGCTTGGACAGGCCGCGGTGCTCCAGGATCTTGGCCGGCAGCGGGTAGTCCTCGGCCAGCTTCTCCAGCACCTCCTCGTCGGTGCTGGGTGCGCCGCTGGCGGTCTTCTTCAGCACCGGCAGGCCCTGCTTGTTGAACAGGATCTCGCAGATCTGCTTGGGGCTGCCCAGGTTGAAGGGCTGGCCGGCCAGCTCGTGCGCCTCCTGCTCCAGCTTCAGGATGCGCTGGCCCAGCTCGTGCCCTTGGCGCGCGAGCGCCTGGCTGTCGATCAGCACGCCGTTGCGCTCGATGCGGTACAGGGTCTCGCTGCTGTCCATCTCCAGCTCGTAGATGAAGCGCAGCTTGGAATCCCGCTCCAGCTTAGGCCACAGCGCCAGGTGCACGTCCAGGGTCTGGTCCGAGTCCTCGCAGGAATACTCGGCGGCCTTGTCGATCGCCACCTGCTGGAACGGGATCTGGTGCTTGCCGTTGCCGGCGATGGTCTCGTAGTCGATGCCGCTGCGGCCCAGGTGGCGCTCGGCCAGGCTGGCCAGCCCGTGCGGCTTGTGCACCTCCAGCACGTAGCTCTGCAGCATGGTGTCGTGCGCGTAGCCGTGCACCTCGACGCCGTGGTTGGCGAACACGTGGCGGTCGTACTTGACATGCTGGCCCAGCTTGCGCTTGGCGGGGTTCTCCAGCCAGGGCTTCAGGCGCGCCAGCACCTTGTCGCGGGGCAGCTGGTCGGGCGCGCCAGCATAGCTGTGCGCCAGCGGGATGTAGGCTGCGATGCCGGGCGCGGTGGAGAACGACAGGCCGATGATCTCGGCCTGCATCTCGTCGAGCGAATTGGTTTCGGTGTCGATCGCCACCAGCTCCGCGGCCTCGAGCTGCGCGAGCAGCGCATCCAGCTGCGTCCACGTGAGGATGGTCTCGTACTGCAGGTTGGTCACCTGCGACAGCCCCGAGAGGTCCGGCTCCGGGAACAGCGGGGCCGAAGCCGGCGCATCGGCGCGGCGCTTGTGCTCCTTGATCTGCTCCGGCGGGACTTCGTGCGTCTCGAGCTGCCTGGCCAGACCCTTGAATCCGTACTGCTCGTAGAAGGCCTTGAGCTTCTCGGTGTCCTGGCCGTTGATGACGATGTCGTCCAGCGAGGGAATGCCGGGGATGTGCTCGGCCAGCGCGCAGTCCCTGCGGATGGTCAGCAGCTCGCGCCCCCTGGGCAGCCAGTCCAGCGCCTTGCGCAGGTTCTCGCCGACGGCGCCCTTGACCTCGTGGGCGCGCGCGATCAGGTTGTCCAGCGAGCCGTACTCCTGCAGCAGCTTGACGGCCGTCTTGGGGCCGACCTTGTCGACGCCGGGCACGTTGTCCACCGCGTCGCCCACCAGCGCCTGGTAGTCCACCATCAGCCGCGGCGGCACGCCGAACTCGGCCTCCACGCCGGCCAGGTCGCGCACCTTGTCGTTCATGGTGTCGATCACCGTCACGTGCTCGTCCACCAGCTGGCTCAGGTCCTTGTCGCCGGAGGAGATCACGGTGCGGATGCCGCGTTCGCTGGCCAGGCAGGCGAGCGTGCCGATCACGTCGTCGGCCTCCACGCCGGGCACGTGCAGCACCTTCCAGCCGAGCAGCCGCACCACCTCGTGGATGGGCGGGATCTGCGCCCGCAGGTCGTCCGGCATGGGCGAGCGGTTGGCCTTGTACTCGGGATACAGGTCGTCGCGGAAGGTCTTGCCCGGCGCATCGAACACGCAGGCCGCGTAGTCGGCCCGCACGTCCTTGCGCAGCTTCTGCATCATGTTGATCATCCCGCGGATGGCGCCGGTGGCCGGGCTGGTCGGGTCGCCGGGCACCGCCCGCAGGTCGGGCATCGCGTGGTACGCGCGGTACAGGTAGCTGGAGCCGTCCACCAGCAGCAGGGTCTTGGGGGTGGCGGGGTCGGCAGCGTCGGTCATCCACGGGATTGTGCCCAAGCCGCCAGCCGCGATCGGGTCCTGCGCCGCGATGGCCGGGAGCGGCGCCTACAATCGACGCATGTCCCGCCTTGCCGCTTCGGCCTCCCTGTTGCTGCTCTCCTGCGCGGCCCTCGCACAGGCCCCGGCCGTGCTGCCGCCGCAGGAGCAGGCGCCGCTCGACGGCCGCCGCAACCAGCGCATCGAGCACCTGGTGCACGAGGACGCCGGCAGCCGCATCGAGGAGACGCGCTACGCCGGCCAGACCCAGAGCATCACCGTGCAGCCCAAGACCGGCGACGTCCCGGCCTACGAGGTGGCACCGGCGACGCCCTCGCGCAACCGCATCGCCGACGAGCGCCAGGGCTCCAGCGGTGGCGGCCAGCGCTTCTGGAACGTGTTCCGCTTCTGAGCCGGCGCTGCCATGGCCGTCTTCACCGAGGTACCGGAGGAGGAAGCGCGCAAGCTCGCGCAACGGCTGGGCCTGGGCGAGTTCGTCGCCCTGCGCGGCATCCACGGCGGCATAGAGAACACCAACTACTTCCTGTCCACCGAGCAGGAGGGCCAGCGCAGCGAGTGGGTGCTGACGCTGTTCGAGCGCCTGGGCCACGAGCAGCTGCCCTTCTACCTGCACCTGATGAAGCATCTGGCGCACCGCGGCATCCCGGTGCCGGACCCGCAGGGTGACCGTGACGGCGACATCCTGCACACGCTGTGCGGCAAGCCGGCCGCGGTGGTGAACCGGCTGCCGGGCCACAGCGAGCTGGCGCCGATCGCCGCCCACTGCGCGGCCGTCGGCGAAATGCTGGCGCGGCTGCACCTGGCGGGCCGCGACTACGACCGCAGCCAGCCCAACCTGCGCGGCCTGGCCTGGTGGAACGAGACGGTGCCGGTGGTGCTGCCCTTCCTGGAGCCGGCCCAGGCCGACCTGCTGCGCAGCGAGCTGGCGTTCCAGAACCACGTGGCGGCCTCGTCCGCCTGCACGGCGCTGCCGCGCGGCCCGATCCACGCGGACCTGTTCCGCGACAACGTGCTGTTCGAGGGCGGCACGCTGACCGGCTTCTTCGACTTCTATTTCGCGGGCGTCGACAGCTGGCTGTTCGACGTGGCCGTGTGCCTGAACGACTGGTGCATCGACCTGCCCACCGGCGCGCACGACCCGCTGCGCGCCGACGCCTTCCTGCAGGCCTACCAGCGCGTGCGGCCGCTGGCAGCCGCCGAGCGCCGCCTGCTGCCGGCCATGCTGCGGGCCGGCGCGCTGCGCTTCTGGGTGTCGCGCCTGTGGGACTACCACCTGCCGCGCGAAGCCGCCCTGCTGCAGCCGCACGACCCGGCCCACTTCGAACGGGTGCTGCGCGAGCGGGTGGCGCGGCCGGTGCAGGCCTGAAGCCTGTCGATGGCCCTCGCCTCCGCGAAGGCGGAAGATCCGGGCTTTCGCGCCTCCATCGCCATCTAAACCGGAAGCCCTGGATTCCCGCCTGCGCGGGCATGACGGTGCCTTGCGTTAAATTCCTCACGCATCCCGGCGCAGCCTTGCTCGCGCCGGCCTCTCCGCCCCATCCAACCGACCAGCTCCTGCGCACCCCTCCCGAATGAAACTCAACGTCGTTCCGCCCCGCACCGGTTTCCTCTGGGTGCGGATGGGCATCCGCACCTTCCTGCGGCAGCCACTCGCCCTGGCGGGCCTGTTCTTCATGTACATGGCCGTGGTGCTGGTGGTCACCCAGATCCCGCTGGTGGGCATGGTGATCGGCGGGGTCCTGGTGCCGGCCGCCACGCTCGGCCTGATGGCGGCCACGGCGGAAGCCTCCAGCGGGCGCTTCCCCATGCCCACGGTGCTGCTCAGCGCCTTTCGCGCCGGCCGCGAACGCCTGCGTTCCATGCTGGTGCTCGGCGTGATCTACACCGTCGGCTCGATGCTGGTCAGCCTGCTGGGTTCGCTGCTGACCGGCGGCGCACCGACTCCCGCACCTGGCGGCACGGCGCCCGAGCAGCCGCAGGTCGACTCCGGCCTGCTGGTCACGCTGCTGCTGCACACGCCGCTGTTCCTGATGTTCTGGCACGCCCCGGCGCTGGTGCACTGGCACGGCATCTCGCCGGCCAAGAGCCTGTTCTTCAGCGCGGTCGCCTGCTGGCGCAACATGGGGGCGCTGCTGGTCTACGGCCTGGCCTGGATGGGCGTGTTCCTGCTGGTGGGCAGCGTGCTGGGCCTGCTGGGTGCGGTCGCGGGGGGCGCCAACCTGGCGCGGGCCGTGATGGTGCCCACGGCGCTGCTGATGGCCGCCATGTTCACCAGCTCGATCTGGTTCACCTTCCGCGACAGCTTCACGGCGGACGACGCCCCCGTCCCCGCCACCGAGGGAGACCGCCCATGACCCGGCACCAGCTCCAGGGCCGCAGCGAAGCGGACGTCCTCTGGTTCCGCCGGCGCGGCTTCCTGCAGGCCGCCGCCGCGTGGACGGTTCTCGGCGGCTACGGCGCCGCGCAGGCCCAGCAACGCAGCAACATCGTCGAACTGCTGGGCGACGCCCTGCTCAATGGACAGCGGTTGACGCCGCAGTCCTTCATCCAGAGCGGCGACGCGATCGAGACGGGGCCGCGGTCGCACCTGGTGTTCGCCATCGGCCACTCGGCCTTCCAGGTGCGGCCGAACAGCCGGCTGGTGGTGGACCGCGGCGCCACGCTGAACGCCGTCAGCGTGCTGCGCCTGCTCACCGGGGCGGTGGCCAGCGTCTGGGGCAAGGGCCCGCAGCGCCGCATCGTCACGCCCACGCTCACTGCCGGCATTCGCGGCACGGGGGTGTATGCCGAGGTGTTCCCGGAGCAGTCGATGCGCAGCTACCTCTGCAACTGCTACGGCGAGGTGCAGGTGAACGCCGGGACGGACTCGATGCTCTCGCGGTCCAGCTACCACCAGTCGTTCTGGGGCGAGGTCGAACCGAGGAACGGGCGCTGGCTGACGCCGGCGCGCGCGATCAACCACACCGACGAGGAGATCGAGCACCTCGCGCGGCTGGTGGACCAGCGCACGGCCTGGCAGGAACTGGGGCGAAAAGGCATCAAGGACGGCCAGGGCTACATGGCGCCGCAGCCGCCGGCGGCGCATCCGGCGGCGGTGCCGAAATAGCGGCCGGCGGGCCGGCGCGCTGCGTAGCCCTTTGTGCTGCGCGCAGCTTCCGTCAGGGTGACGGCGCTTCTTCCGACAGCCACGGATCAGCGGGACCGCTGAAATCGCTCCTGGACTGACGAAAGGAGACCGCCATGTCCCAGCAAGCCCTGATCCGGGGAGAGGTCTGCTTCCGCGCCGGCGACGGCATGCTCCTGACGATCCCGGACGGCCCGGTCGACATCGAGCTCGCCGACGACAGCGTGACGCTCGGCTGGCACGAAGGCCGCGACGCCAGCTCGGCCGCGATCACGCGCGACGAGTTCGACCGCTACGTGCGCGAAGGCAAGATCCGCCTCGACTGACCCGCGCGCGGTGCGCGGGCGGCCCGCGCCCGCTGCCTGCATGTCGCTGCACCACGACCACGCCTTCGACGATGCACCGAACGAGGGGCCGGCCCCGGCCGGCTATGCCCGCGTCCTGTGGGTGGCGCTGCTCGTCAACGCGCTGATGTTCGCGGTGGAGGTGGGTGCCGGCGTCCGCGCCGGCTCCGTTTCGCTGCTGGCCGATGCCATCGACTTCTTCGGCGATGGCGCCAACTACGCGCTGTCGCTGGCGGTGCTCTCGCTGCACCTCGCCTGGCGGGCGCGGGCGGCCCTGCTCAAGGCCGGCAGCATGGCGCTGTTCGGGGCCGGCGTGCTGGCGCGTGCGCTCTGGTCGGCCTGGCATGGCGTGGTGCCCGAGCCCGCCACCATGGGCCTGGTCGGCCTGCTGGCGTTCGCGGCCAACGTGGGCGTCGCCGTGCTGCTGTACCGCTACCGGGGCGGCGACGCCAACATGCGCAGCGTCTGGCTGTGCACCCGCAACGATGCGCTGGGCAACCTCGCCGTCATTGCCGCCGCGGCCGGTGTCTTCGGCACCGGGACCTCGTGGCCGGACCTGCTCGTCGCCACGGCCATGGCGCTGCTCGCGCTCACGGCCGCGTGGAGCGTCACGCGGCATGCCCTCGGCGAGTTGCGCGCGGGCCGCCGGTGATCGTCACCGCATGAACAGCTTGGAGAAGATGACGCCGACGGCGAAGGCGACGCCGAGCGCGGCCAGCGGGTTCTCCCGGACCTGCTCTCGCGCCATGTCGCCGTACTCCTGCTGCCAACCCATCATCCGCTCGCTGCCCGAGCTGAACGACTGCTCCAGGCGGTCGACCGCTTCGTGGGCGCTCTGCGCCATGCGATGGACGCGGCCGCTGTCGCCGCCCATGCCGCCGGCGTTGCTGCCGCCCGTGTAGGCGCCACCGGACATGCCGCCGGCGCTGGTGGAGCTGCTGCCCGACATGCCGCCGGCGCCGGTCGTGCCGGTGCTGCTGCTGGTGGGGAAGGGTGAGCTGGAGGTTTCGCTGTTCATGGTGGGTACTCCGTGGTGCTGGCCGAAAAAAATGCCGGCGTCGTCGGCGGCAAGGATCGCCGGCTGGCGCCGACGGCTCTTCGACTGTAGAAAGCCCAGCGTTGGGACCCTGTCGTCCGGCAGGGGAGGACCGGGTAGGACGTCACTGACAGGTTCGATGCCACGGTTCGCGCCGGGGTCCCGCGCTTATGATGAGCCGCATCCCATGAGTGCTTCCCAGACGCTCGCGCCGCAGGGCGCCATCACCGACGTCGCCGGCATCGAGGTCGGCCATTTCACCCACGCCCGCCGCGCCACCGGCTGCACCGTGGTGCTGGCGCGCGAGGGCGCCGTCGCCGGCGTGGACGTTCGCGGCGCTGCGCCCGGCACGCGCGAGACCGACCTGCTCTCGCCCGCCAACCTGGTGGACCGCGTGCATGCCGTGATGCTCTCGGGCGGCAGCGCCTGGGGCCTGGACGCCGCCAGCGGCGCGATGCGCTGGCTGGAGGAGCAGCGCATCGGGCTCGCGGTGGGGACGGCACTGGTGCCCATCGTGCCGGCGGCGGTGCTGTTCGACCTGTACCTGGGCGACCTGTCGGTGCGGCCCGATGCGGTAGCCGGCCATGCTGCCTGCGCGGCGGCGTCGGCGCGGCCACCGGAGGAAGGCAGCATCGGTGCGGGCGCCGGCGCCCTGGTCGGCAAGATCTTCGGGCTGGAGCGCGCGATGAAGGGCGGCATCGGCACCGCGTCGGTGCGCGCGGCGGGCTTCACGCTGGGGGCGATCGTCGCCTGCAACGCGCTGGGCGACGTGGTCGATCCGGACACGGGCACGCTGGTCGCGGGCGCCCGGCAGGACGACGGCCGCACGCTGATGGACTCGCGCCGCGCCCTGCTGGCCGGCGTGCCGCCCAAGCGGCTGATCCCCGGCAGCAACACCACCATCGGCGTGATCGCCACCGATGCCGTGCTGACCAAGGCCCAGGCCGCGCGCCTGGCGACCGTGGGCCACGACGGCTTCGCGCGGGC
>NZ_DASPLW010000072.1:0-33526 GCF_035627355.1 Ramlibacter sp. | reverse complement strand
CGCGGTGTAGGGGAAGATCTCGCCCGCCTGCGTCAGCGGCAGCAGGTACCTGCGGCCCGCGGCTTCCACCGCGAGCCAGCCGGCCTGGACTCCTTCGGAACGGGCGGCCTGCAGCCGGCTGGCGAGCCGGCTTTGCAGCTCGCGGAGGGCTTCGCGATTGGCCATGAGTGAGGGATGCTGCCGGTCGCGCGCCTCAGCCCAGGGCCTTGATCTTGGCCATGAGCTCGGTGGCGTCCACCGGCTTCGTGATGTAGTCGCGGGCGCCCTGGCGCATGCCCCAGACGCGGTCGGTCTCCTGGTTCTTGCTCGTGCACATGATGATGGGCACGTCGGCGTAGAGCGGGTCGCGCGTGATGGCGCGCGTGAGCTGGAAGCCGTTCTGGCCCGGCATCACCACGTCCATCAGGATCAGGTCGGGCTTCTCCTCGGCCAGCCGGCGGAAGGCGTCCTCGGCGTTCTCGGCCGTCTTGACCGAGAAGCCGTTCTTCTGCAGCAGGTCGGTCATGAACATCAGCTCGGTCTTGGAATCGTCCACCACGAGCACTTTGCGGATCGGCATCGCGTACTCCTCTTTTCCTCTGGGTCTTATTGCGCCTGCTGCGACGCGGCGCCGAACTGCTGCACGGTCTGCAGCAGCTGGTCTTTCGTGAAGGGCTTGGTCAGGTAGTCCTGCGAGCCGACCATGCGGCCGCGCGCCTTGTCGAACACCCCGTCCTTGGAGGACAGCATGACCACCGGCACCGAGGCGAACTTCGCGTTGCGCTTGATGATGGCGCAGGTCTGGTAGCCATCCAGGCGCGGCATCAGGATGTCGCAGAAGATCAGGTCCGGCTGGTAGTCGTTGACCTTGGAGAGGGCATCGAAGCCGTCCTCCGCCAGGAGAACCTCGTGACCTCCCTGTTTCAGGAAGATCTCTGCACTGCGCCGGATCGTGTTGCTGTCGTCGATCACCAGCACCTTGAACCCAGTCGTGCTCAATTGACGCTGCTCCTCATTCGAAACTTCCACGGGGGCTGCACCGCCATCCGAAAAGATGTAACCGGGTCGCCCCTCTAGACCTGCACCATTTCGAAGTCTTCCTTGCGGGCTCCGCACTCGGGACAGGTCCAGTTCATGGGGATCTGTTCCCAGGGGGTGCCGGGGGGAATTCCGTGGTCCGGTGCGCCGGCGGCTTCGTCATAGATCCAGCCGCAGATCAGACACATCCAGGTTCTCGCTTCAGTCACAGCTTAAAGGGCCTTCGAATAGAATGCAACGATTGTATCGAGGGCATCCGCGGGGAAACTTCACGGTGCCGATGCCTGGAAGATTCAGGCTCATGACAAACCCCAAGCCCACCAGCCCGGGCGCCGACGAAGCGCAGGACACCGACGACGCAAGCCCCGCCTGCGTGATGGTGTTCAATGCGAGCGACCCCAGCGGCGCGGGCGGGCTGGCGGCGGACGTCACCGCCATCGCCTCGGTCGGCGCGCACGCGCTGCCGGTCGTCACCGGCGCCTATGCGCGCGACACGGCCGAAATCCACGACCACTTCGCGTTCGACGAGGACGCCGTCGGCGAGCAGGCGCGCGCCATCCTGGAGGACACGCCGGCACAGGTGATCAAGGTCGGCTTCATCGGCAGCCCCGAGACGGTCAGCGCGGTGGCCGCGATCGCCGCCGACTATGCCGACGTGCCGGTGATCGCGTACATGCCCAGCCTGGCCTGGATGGACGAGTCGGAGGCCGACCTGTACCTCGACGCCTTCCGCGAGCTGATGCTGCCGCAGACCACGGTGCTGGTGGGCAGCCACAGCACGCTGTGGCGCTGGCTGCTGCCCGAGTGGAGCGGCGACCGCAGCCCCGGCGCGCGCGAGCTCGCCAAGGCCGCCTCCGACATGGGCGTGCCCTACACCCTGGTCACCGGCATCCCGCTGCCCGACCAGTTCCTGGACAACGTGCTGGCCACGCCACAGTCGGTGCTGGGCAGCGAGAAGTTCGAGCGCTTCGAAGCCGTGTTCTCCGGCGCCGGCGACACGCTGTCGGCGGCCCTGGCCGCCCTGGTGGCCAGTGGCGCCGACCTGGCCGCGGCCGCCAGCGAGGCCCTGTCGTACCTGGACCGGTGCCTGGACGCAGGCTTCCGGCCCGGCATGGGCAACGTGGTGCCCGACCGGTTGTTCTGGGCCCAGCCCGAATCCGACCCCGGGGAACTCACCACGGAAGAAGCCCAGGTCCTGCAGGTCCTGGACATGCCCGCCCATGACACCAAGCACTGACCGCAACCAGCAGCTGTTCGACCGCGCCCGCCGCATCATCCCCGGCGGCGTCAATTCACCGGTGCGCGCCTTCCGTGCCGTCGGCGGCACGCCGCGCTTCGTGCAGCGCGCGCAGGGGCCGCACTTCTGGGACGCCGACGGCCGCCGCTACATCGACTACATCGGCTCCTGGGGACCGATGATCCTGGGCCATGGCCACCCGGCGGTGGTCGAGGCCGTGCAGCGCGCGGTGCGGGACGGCTTCTCGTTCGGCGCGCCCACCGAGCGCGAGATCGAACTGGCCGAAGCCGTCGCCGCGGTGATGCCGGCGCTGGAGATGGTGCGCCTGGTCAGCTCCGGCACCGAGGCGGCGATGAGCGCGATCCGGCTGGCGCGCGGCGCCACCGGCCGCAGCAAGCTGGTCAAGTTCGAGGGTTGCTACCACGGCCACGCCGACTCGCTGCTGGTCAAGGCCGGCTCCGGCCTGGCCACCTTCGGCAACCCCACCAGCGCCGGCGTACCGGCCGAAGTGGTGCAGCACACGATCGTGCTCGAATACAACAACCTCGCGCAGCTGGAGGAGGCGTTCGCGCTGCACGGCCGCGACATCGCCTGCCTGATGATCGAGCCGATCGCCGGCAACATGAACTTCGTGCGCGCGGGCGTGGACTTCATGCGGCGCTGCCGCGAGCTGTGCACGCAGCACGGCGCGCTGCTGGTGTTCGACGAGGTGATGACCGGCTTCCGGGTCGGCCTCGGCGGCGCGCAGGCGCACTACGCGCAGCAGATCCCCGGCTTCCGTCCCGACCTGTCCGTGCTGGGCAAGGTGATCGGCGGCGGCATGCCGCTGGCCGCCTTCGGCGGGCCGCGCGCCATCATGGAGCAGCTGGCGCCGCTGGGGCCGGTCTACCAGGCCGGCACGCTGTCGGGCAACCCGGTGGCCACCGCTTGCGGGCTGGCTACGCTGCAGGAAGTCGGCAAGCCCGGCTTCTACGAGTCGCTCGGTGCGAAGACACGGGGCCTGATGGAGCAGCTGGCCGCTGCCGCGCGGCAGGCCGGTGTGCCCTTCTGCGCCGACAGCGAGGGCGGCATGTTCGGCTTCTTCCTGCTGCCGCAGCTGCCGCGCAACTACGGCGAGGTGATGAAGACCGACGGCGCCCGCTTCAACAAGCTGTTCCACGGCCTGCTGGACCGCGGCGTGTACATCGCCCCGGCGCTGTACGAGGCCGGCTTCGTCAGCGCCGCCCACGGCGAGCAGGAGATCGCCGAGACGGTGGCGGCGGCGAAGGAAGTGTTCGCGGCGCTGTAGGCGCCTCTCGATTCATCCCCTCAAGGCGCTGCAGTGGCGGGGGCCCTGGATCCCCGCCTTCGCGGGGATGACCAGCCCAGGCCGCGGACCGGCTTAGTGCCGGAAGTGCCGCACCCCGCTGAACACCATCGCCACGCCGCGCTCGTTGGCGGCCGCGATAACTTCCTCGTCGCGCAGGCTGCCACCGGGCTGGATCACGCAGCTGGCGCCGGCGTCCACGACCACGTCCAGGCCGTCGCGGAACGGGAAGAAGGCGTCGCTCGCCACCACGGTGTCCTTCAGCGACAGCTTGGCGTGCTCGGCCTTGATGCTGGCGATTCGGGCCGAATCGAGCCGGCTCATCTGGCCGGCACCCACGCCCATGGTCATGCCGTCCTTGCAGAACACGATGGCGTTGGACTTGACGAACTTGGCCACCTTCCAGGCGAACAGCAGGTCCTGCAGCTGCTGCGGTGTTGGCTGCTTCGCGGTCACCACCTTCAGTTCCTCCACGCGCAGCTCGCGGTTGTCGGCCGTCTGCATCAGCAGGCCCGAGCCCACGCGCTTGACGTCCATGAGGTTGCGGCCGTTCGCCCAGTCGGTGTCGCCGCCCGGCGGCAGATCGATCTGCAGCAGCCGCACGTTGGCCTTGGGCTTGAACACCTCCAACGCCTCGGGCGAGAAGCCGGGCGCCATCAGCACCTCGACGAACTGTTTGGACACCGCCTGCGCCGCGGCGCCGTCCAGCGGCCGGTTGAAGGCGATGATGCCGCCGAAGGCCGAGGTCGGGTCGGTCTGGAAGGCCTTGGAATAGGCCTCCAGCGGGTCCTTGCCGATGGCCACGCCGCAGGGGTTGGCGTGCTTGACGATCACGCACGCGGGCCCGTCGAAGCCCTTGACGCACTCCCACGCGGCGTCGCCGTCGGCGATGTTGTTGTACGAGAGCTCCTTGCCCTGCAGCTGTCTGGCCGTCACCAGCGAGCCCGGGGCCGGGTACAGGTCGCGGTAGAACGCGGCCTGCTGGTGCGGGTTCTCGCCGTAGCGCAGGTCCTGCACCTTGACGAAGCGGCCGTTGGCCTGGCCGCCGAACAGCGACAGCTTGGGGGCCTGCCCCGCGGCGGTACCCGGCTCGAACGAGACCCGCGAGAGCCAGTCGCTGATCGCACCGTCGTAGTCGCTGACCCGGTTGAAGGCGGCGACGGAGAGCGCGAACCGCGTCGCGTCCGACAGCTTGCCGGCCGAGCGCAGCTCCGCCAGCACCGGCTCGTACTGCGCCGCGTCGGTCAGCACGCCCACGTCCTTCCAGTTCTTGGCCGCGCTGCGCACCATGGCCGGGCCGCCGATGTCGATGTTCTCGATCGCGTCCTCCAGCGTGCAGCCGGCGCGGGCGACGGTCTGCTCGAACGGATAGAGGTTCACCACCAGCAGGTCGATGGTCGCGATGCCGTGCTGCTGCAGCGCCGCCATGTGCGCGGGCACGTCGCGGCGCGCCAGCAGGCCGCCGTGCACCATGGGGTGCAGCGTCTTCACGCGCCCGTCCAGCATTTCCGGGAAGCCGGTCAGCTCGGCCACCTCGGTGACGGGCAGGCCTTCGCCGGCCAGCAGCCTGGCGGTGCCACCGGTGGAGATGAGCCGGATGCCCAGCGCGTGCAGGCCGCGGGCCAGTTCGACGATCCCGGTCTTGTCCGAGACGGAAAGGAGTGCGTTCATGGTGGTCAGGGCGTGGGCCCCCGGAGGATGGAAATCACTTGAGAAGCTTGTGTTCGACCAGCTTCTTGCGCAGGGTGTTGCGGTTCAGGCCCAGCCATTCGGCGGCACGCGACTGGTTCTGCTCGGCCTTGGCCATCACCACCTCCAGCAGCGGCTTCTCGACGACCTTGACCAGCATCTCGTAGATGCCGTCCGGCTCGGTGCCGCGCAGGTCGCGGAAATAGCCTTCCAGGCTGTTGCGCACGCACTCCTCGATCTGTTTCTTGCTCATGCTTGCTGCCGTGCCGTCCGTTCCTGATGGTTCTCCCGCCCGGCCACGGGCAGCCGGTCTCCGTACTGTTCCAGCTCGTCGAAGTACGACGCCACCGCGCGCAGTTGCGCGGCACCCTCCTCGATGTTGTTCATGCGACCGCGGAAGGCCTCGCCGCCGGGCAGGCCCCGGACATACCAGCCGATGTGCTTGCGCGCGCTGCGCACGCCCGTGTACTCGCCGTACAGGCCGTAGTGGTCCTGCAGGTGCTCCAGCAGCAGGCGCTTGACCTCTGCCACCAGCGGTGGCGCCAGCAGCTCGCCGGTGGCGAGGAAATGCGCGACCTCGCGGAAGATCCAGGGCCGGCCCTGGGCCGCGCGGCCGATCATCAGCGCGTCCGCGCCGGTCGCCGCGAGCACCGCCCGCGCCTTGGCCGGCGAATCGATGTCGCCGTTGGCCACCACCGGGATGCGCACCGCCCGCTTGACCGCCGCCACGGTCTCGTATTCCGCCTCGCCCTTGTAGCCCTGCTCGCGCGTGCGTCCGTGCACCGCCAGCATGCGGATGCCGGCGTCCTCGAAGGCGCGCGCCAGCCGCACGGCGTTGCGGTGGGTGGCGCTCCAGCCGGTGCGCATCTTCAGCGTGACGGGCACCCGGCGCGGCTCGCAGGCGTCGACCACCGCCCGCGCGATGGCGATCGCCAGCGGCTCGTCCTGCATCAGGGCCGAGCCGGCCCACTTGTTGCAGACCTTCTTGGCCGGGCAGCCCATGTTGATGTCGATGATCTGCGCGCCCCGATCGATGTTGTAGAGGGCCGCCTCGGCCATCGTGTCCGCATCGGTGCCGGCGATCTGGACCGCCACCGGGCCGGGCTCGCCCTCGTGGTTGGCACGGCGCGAGGTCTTCAGCGAGTCCCACAGTTCGCGGCGCGAGGTCACCATCTCGCTGACCGCGTAGCCGGCACCGAGCCGGCGGCACAGCTGGCGGAACGGCCGGTCCGTGACGCCTGCCATCGGCGCGACGAACAGGTTGTTCGCCAGGGTGTGCGGGCCGATGTTCATGGGCGGGAAAAGGACGGGACGCGTTGCTGAAAAATGAGGCAGCATTGTATGCCCCCGGGCCTGGCCCGACGATGACGGACGTCAGCATGCGCCACGCACGGCGGACCGTGCACTGCCTTACCATCCGCGCGAATGCACCCGTGGCTCGAGTCCCTGCTGGCGCTGCTGGCGCTGCCCCGTTTCGGGCTCTCCACCCTCTTCCTCGTCGCCTTCGTCTCGGCCACCCTGCTGCCGCTCGGCTCCGAGCCGGCGCTGTTCGGCCTGCTCAAGCTCAATCCCGAACTGTTCTGGCCGGCCGTGCTGGTCGCCACCGCCGGCAACACGCTGGGCGGCATGGTCGACTGGTGGATGGGCTATGGCGTGCATCACGTGGCCGACAAGTGGGGGCACTCGGCCTCGCACGTGAAGGCGCTGGAGTGGCTGCGCAAGCTCGGGCCCAAGGCCTGCATCCTGTCCTTCCTGCCGGTGGTCGGCGATCCGCTGTGCGCGGTGGCCGGCTGGCTGCGGCTGCCGTTCTGGCCCTGCGCCGGCTGGATGTTGGTGGGCAAGCTGGGGCGCTACCTGGTCATGACCACCGCGCTGCTGGAGGCCTTCCCCGGGACCCTGCCCGCGGCAGGGGGCTGACCCGGCTCAGACGTTGAACAGGAAGTTCATCACGTCGCCGTCCTTGACGACGTACTCCTTGCCTTCGCTGCGCATCTTGCCCGCGTCCTTGGCGCCCTGCTCGCCGCCGAAGGCGATGAAGTCGTCGAAGGAGATGGTCTGGGCGCGGATGAAGCCGCGCTCGAAGTCGGTGTGGATCACGCCGGCCGCCTGCGGCGCCGTGTCGCCGATGTGGATGGTCCAGGCGCGCACTTCCTTCACGCCCGCGGTGAAGTAGGTCTGCAGCCCCAGCAGCTTGAAGGCGGCGCGGATCAGGCGGTTCAGCCCCGGCTCGTCCTGCCCGATCTCGGCCAGGAACACCTGCTTGTCCTCGTCGTCCATCTCCGCGATCTCGGACTCGATCTTGGCGCAGATCGCCACCACCGGCGCGTTCTGCGTCTCTGCATACGCGCGCAGCCGGTCCAGGTGCGGGTTGTCCTCGAAGCCGCCCTCGTCCACGTTGCCGACGAACATGGCCGGCTTGGCGGTGATCAGGAACAGCGGCTTGACCAGCGCCTGCTCCTCGTCGGTCAGCTGCAGGGTGCGCACCGGGCGGCCCTCGTTCAGCGCAGCCTGCAACTTGGGCAGCACCTGCACCATCTTCGCCGCTTCCTTGTCGTTGCCCGACTTGGCCGCCTTGCCGTAGCGCGCCAGCGACTTCTCCACCGTGCCCAGGTCGGCCAGGCACAGCTCGGTCTGGATCACCTCGATGTCGGACACCGGGTCGACCTTGCCGGCCACGTGGACCACGTTCGGGTCCTCGAAGCAGCGCACCACGTTGACGATGGCGTCGGTCTCGCGGATGTGGGCCAGGAACTGGTTGCCCAGGCCCTCACCCTTGCTGGCACCGGCCACCAGTCCGGCGATGTCGACGAACTCGACAATGGCCGGTACGATGCGCTCGGGTTTGACGATGGCCGCCAGCTGCGACAGGCGCGGATCGGGCAGTTCGACGATCCCGACGTTGGGTTCGATCGTGCAGAAGGGGTAGTTCTCGGCGGCGATTCCCGCCTTGGTCAGGGCATTGAACAGGGTCGATTTGCCCACGTTGGGCAGGCCCACGATGCCGCACTTCAAGCTCATGGCAGTTCCAGACAGACAAGCGGGAAAGTGTATGCCAAGGGCTGTGGCGGCCCGGTGCGCCGGGACCGCGGCCAGGCAGTTGCTGGCACTGCTCGCGGGGTGCGCGCTGCTGCTCGCCGCGCTGGTGCCCGCGGCGGCCCGCGCCCAGCCCGCCGACACCATCCTGCTCGATGACGCCACCGACAGCCTGCGGACCGAGGCCCTGGCACGGGCCTGGCTGGACACGCGGGGCACCGCCAGCCTGGAGCAGGTGCTGGCATCCGCGGCCTTCGGTCCGGTGCCGCCCGATGCCGTCCACGAGCTGCACCCCGGAACCTCGCTCTGGTTGCAGCTGCGGCTGCGGCGCGCCGAGGGCGCGCGCCAGCAGTGGCTGCTGGCGTTTCCCGATCCGCTGGTCGACGAGTACCGGGTCTGGCAGCGCGACGAGCACGGACACTGGTCCTCGCAGGCCGCAGGCGACCGGATATCGGTGGACCGCTGGCCCGAGGCCGGCCGCTATCCGGTGTTCCGGCTCGACCTGCCCGCGGGCCAGCCGCGCGACGTCTACGTGCAGGTGCGCAGCGCCATCCCGGCCGGCGTCCCGATGCGGTTGTCGCCCGACACGGTGCACAGCCAGCAGCAGCAGGTCGAATACCTGGGCCTGGGCAGCGCCTTCGGTGCGCTCGCCCTGCTGATCGCCGCCTGCCTGGCGCAGAGCTGGGCCTACCGCGACCAGGCCTACAGCTGGTACGCGGTGTACGCCGGCCTGAGCACCGCCTGCATGGTGGCCTACACCGGCGTCGCCGCGCACCTGGTCTGGCCGTCGGCCACGGCGTGGGCCGATGCCGCCCCCGGCTTCCTGGCGGCGCTGGCCGCCGGTGCGGCGATCCTGTTCGTGCGCGACCTCACCGGCGTGACGGCGCGCTACGCGCTGCTCGATCGGGTGGCAGGGGCATGCGGCTGGGCCAGCCTGCCGCTGGGGGTGGCCTACCTGCTGGTCGAGCGCGGGCCCGGGCTGGACGCCCTCTCCGCCTACCTGCTGCTGGGCGCCGTGCTCAACGTGGGCATGGCCTGGCTCGCCTGGCGGCGCCGCGACGTCGTCGGCCTCTGGGTGCTGATCGCCTACGTGCCGCTGGCCGCAGCCGTGCTGGCCGCCGTCGTGCGCCTGCTCGGCTGGCTGCCCACCTCGTTCGTGACCCAGTACGCCGTGGTGCTGGCCCTCGTGTTCGAGGTCCCGATGCTGCTGGTGGCGCTGTCGATCCGCTCGCGCGACCGCCACGGCGCCCAGATCCGCGAGCAGGCGCTGGCCAGCCAGGACGCGCTCACCGGGCTGCTCGCCCCGCACCTGTTCCAGGACCGGCTTCGGCAGGCCGTGACCCGCTTCCGGCGCGACCGCGAGAACGCCGCCGTCGTCTTCATCGACCTGGTGAACTACGCGCGAATCAAGGGCCACTTCGGCCAGCCGGTGGCCGAGCAGAGCCTGCTGCGCAGCGTGATCAAGCTGCGCCGGCTGGTGCGCGACGTGGACACGCTCAGCCGCATCGGCGAAGCCCGCTTCGGGCTGATCATGGAAGGCGTGGGATCGCGCGCCGTGGTCACCGACCGCGCGGCGCGCCTGATCGCCGCCGGGCTGATGCCGCTGCAGGGGCTCAAGCCCGCCGTCACGCTGCAGTTCCACATCGCCGCGGTGCTGCTCTCGGAGCGGCAGGTGGAAGCGCAGGACATCCCGGACGAACTGGGCGCGCTGCTCGGGGCCATGTCGCCGCGCACCCGCCGGCCGATCCGCTTCCTGCAACCCGACGATCCGCCGGCCGCCGACGACAGCCTGCTGCCGGGCGCGGACAGCGAGTTGCCGGAGACCGCGGCGGAGATCGCCGCGTCCTGATCGCCGGACGCCGCCGGCGCTGCGCTCCTCAGTCGAACTTCCAGCCGCCGGTCACGGCCTGGCCGACCCGCAGCACCGCGTCCTCGCCCTCCAGCACGATGGCGTTCATGGCGAAGGTCACCGCGCCGCCGACGCGCGGGTCCGAGCGGTAGCCCTGCAGCGTGTCCAGCACCTCGGGCGAGGGCTCGCCGCTCTGCGGATCGATGTTGGGGATGGGGCAGCGTGCGCACGGCTTGACCGGCCGGATCGCCACCGGGCGGTCGGCCTCGATGCGCAGGACGTCGACGCGGTCCTCGTCGTGCGCCTCCACGCCGGCCAGCACGATGTTGGGCCGGAAGCGCTCCATGCCCACCGGCGCGTGGCCGGCCCGTGCGAGCCGCTCGTTCAGGCCCGCCAGCGAGGCTTCGCTGGCCACCAACAGCGGGAAGGCATCGGCGAACTGGTTGGGCGCCTCCACGCCGCCGGTCCACTTCAGGCTGGACAGGCGCCGCTGCTCGGGATCGAACCGGACCAGCCGCAGGCGCCGGCCGAGGAAATCGCTGAACCACTGGGAAGCGACCGCGCCCATGTCATAGGCGTCGAGCTCATCGTCCCAGACGCGCACGCGGGCCGGCCCCTCGACCTCGTCGACGGCCAGGTGCAGCGACAGCATGCCGGGCGCCCGCAGCACCACCTCGCTGCCCTTGAGCTGGGTGCGGACCAGGGCCATGCGGGGCAGTTCGCGCTGCGACACGAAGGTGCCCTCCTCGTCCACCACCATCCAGGCGCGGTCCAGGTCCAGCCCGGTGGCGGTGAGCACGGCTTCGGTCAGTTCGATGCCGGCGCAGGACTTGACCGGGTAGACGAACAGGCGGGCGATGCGGGCGGCGAATTCGGGGCTGGAGGCGGTCATGGCAGGGTCTGGACTCATCGGCCTGCGATTGTGCCCGCCTCCTACAATCGCCGGATGGCGCCTGTCCTCGACGTCTGTATCCGCGGCGCGGGAATCGTCGGCCGCACGCTGGCCCTGCTGCTTGCGCGCGACCGGCTGCGCGTCGGGCTGGTGCAGGGCCGCGCTCCCGCCGGGCACTCGGACGTGCGCGCCTACGCCCTCAACGCCGCTTCGCGGCAACTGCTGGAGTCGGTGCGCGCCTGGCCCGATGCGGCGCACGAATCGCCGGTGCGGGGCATGGAGATCCACGGCGACGAGGACAGCTGCGTGCGCTTCGAGGCCGGCAGCCAGCCGGCGCTGGCCTGGATCGTCGACGTTCCGGCGCTGGAGCAGCGCCTGGACGAGGCCTTGCGCTACCAGTCCTTCGTCACCCGCCTGGACCAGCCTGCACGCGCGGCGCTGACCGTGGTCTGCGAGGGCCGCTCCAGCGCCACCCGCGCCGAGTTCGGCGTGCAGTACGACGTGCAACCCTACGGCCAGCACGCCGTGGCCGCACGCCTGCACGCCGAGAAGCCGCACGGCCACGTGGCCCGGCAGTGGTTCCAGAGCGGCGAGATCCTGGCCCTGCTGCCCCTGGGCGGCGAGGCGCCGGTGGGCGGCGGCCATGCCGTCGCGCTGGTGTGGTCGGTGGGCCAGAGCCGCAGCGAATCGCTGCTGCATTGCCCGGCGGCCGACTTCGAGGCGCAACTGGTCGCAGCCAGCGGCGGCTCGCTGGGGCAACTCACGCTGGCGAGCGAGCGCGCCGCCTGGCCGCTGCAGCTGGCGCGGGCCGACCGCTGGTGCGGCGCCGGCTGGGCGCTGGCCGGCGACGCCGCCCACACGGTGCATCCGCTCGCCGGCCAGGGCCTGAACCTCGGGCTGGCCGACGTGCGCGAGCTGGCGCAGGTGCTGCATGCACGCGAGTACTGGCGCAGCGTGGGCGATGTCCGCCTGCTGCGCCGTTACGAGCGCGCGCGCAAGGGCGACACGCTCGCCATGGCCGCCACCACCGACAGCCTGCAGCAGCTCTTCGCGCAGGAGCACACCGGCTGGTCGATGCTGCGCAACTGGGGCATGCGCGGCTTCGACGCCAGCGGCCCGCTCAAGCAATGGGTGGTGCGGCAGGCCGCCGGCCGGCTGTGACCCCACCTCTCGAGGAAGTACTGGAACCCACATGACACGCATCACGACCGGCCTGCTGGCCGCGCTGCTCGCGACCACCCTGTTGGCCGGCCCGGCCGCCGCCCAGGAGGCGGCCATCCGCAAGAACCTGGCCGAGCGGCTGCCGCAGATCGGAACCATCGACGAGGTGAGCAAGACGCCCATGCCCGGCCTGTTCGAGGTGCGCGTGGGCACCGACCTGTTCTACACCGACGCCGAGGGCAGCTACCTGATCCACGGCCAGCTGATCGACCTCAAGGCCAGGCGCAACCTGACCGAGGAACGCACCAGCAAGCTGACGGCGATCGACTTCGGCCAGCTGCCGCTCAAGGACGCCTTCACGGTCGTCAGGGGGAACGGCAAGCGCAAGCTGGCCGTGTTCGAGGATCCGAACTGCGGCTACTGCAAGCGCTTCGAGCGCGAGCTGCAGAAGCTGGACAACGTGACCATCCACATGTTCCTGTACCCGATCCTGGGCAACGACTCGATGGCCAAGTCGCGCAACATCTGGTGCGCCAAGGATCGCGCCAAGGCCTGGCAGGACTGGATGCTGCGCGAGCAGGCCGCCGCGCCGGCCCCGGCCAGTTGCGACGCCACCGCCCTGGACCGCAACCGCGAACTGGGCCGCAAGCACCAGATCACCGGCACCCCGACCCTGGTGTTCGCCGACGGCACCCGGGTGCCCGGCGCGATCGGCGCGGCCCAGGTCGAGAAGCAGCTGTCCCAAGCGCAGTGAGCCCGCGCGCGCAAGCCGGCCCCGCCTGGCGGCTGCACTACCGGGTCGAGGCGGCCGACCTCCACGCCCACCTGTTCCACGTCACGCTGACCATCGAGCAGCCGGCGGCCGGCCAGCGCGTGTCGCTGCCCACCTGGATCCCCGGCAGCTATTTGGTGCGCGAGTTCTCCAAGAACCTGCAGCGGCTGGTGGCGCGCCAGGACGGCCGCGCCGTGCCGGTGCAGCAGGTCGACAAGTGCACCTGGCAGTTCGAATGCGTGCCCAGCCGCCCGCTGGTGCTGGCCTACGAGGTCCATGCCTTCGACCACTCGGTGCGCACCGCCTGGCTGGATGCGGAACGCGGCTTCTTCAACGGCACCAGCCTGTGCCTGCGGGTGCACGGGCAGGAGACGCAGCCGCATGCGCTGGAGCTGGTGTCGCCCCGGCCCGGCTGGGAGGCGGCGACCGGGCTGGCGCCGTTGCGCGTGGGCAAGCGCGGGTTCGGCACCTACCTGGCGCAGGACTACGACGAGCTGGTGGACTGCCCGGTGGAGATGGGCAGCTTCTGGAGCACCGAATTCCGCGCCGCCGGCGTGCCGCACCGGCTGGTCGTGGCCGGTGCCGCCGCCTCCTTCGACGGCGCGCGGCTGGCGGCCGACGTGCAGCGCATCTGCGAGACGACGATCCGCTTCTGGCACGAGCGGCGCAAGCCGCCGCTGCGCAACTACGTCTTCCTGCTCAACGTGGTGGACGACGGCTACGGCGGCCTGGAGCATCGCAACTCGACCGCGCTGATCGCCTCGCGCCGCGACCTGCCGCGGCTGGGCGAGGCCAAGGCGGGCGACGGCTACACCACGCTGTTGGGCCTGGTCTCGCACGAGTACTTCCACACCTGGAACGTCAAGCAGCTGCGGCCGGCGGAGTTCGCGCGCTACGACTACGGGCGCGAGAACTACACCCAGCTGCTGTGGTTCTTCGAGGGCTTCACCAGCTACTACGACGACCTGCTGCTCCGGCGCGCCGGCCTGATCGACGAGGCCACCTACGTTCGCCTGCTGAACAAGACGATCAACCAGGTGCTGCAGACGCCTGGCCGCGAGGTGCAGTCGGTCGCGCAGGCCAGCTTCGACGCCTGGGTCAAGTACTACCGGCAGGACGAGAACACGCCCAACGCCACGGTCAGCTACTACAGCAAGGGATCGCTGGTGGCGCTGTGCTTCGACCTGACGCTGCGGGCCGAGGGGCGCACCACGCTGGACGAGGTCATGCGCACGCTGTGGCAGCGTTGCAAGGCGGGGCCCATGACCGAGGCCGACTTCGCGGCCGCGCTGCGCGAACTGGGGGGCCGCAGCTTCGCACGCGAGATCGCCGCCTGGGTGCACGGCACGCGCGAGCTGCCGCTGGCCGACCTGCTGCAGCGCCAGGGCGTGTTCGCGCTCGACGAGCCGGCCCAGCTGCAGCAGCGGCTGGGCATCCGCGTCGAGGAAGGCGGCGGCACGATCCGGCTCAAGAACGTGCTGCGCGGCGGCGCCGCCGAACAGGCCGGCATGGCGCCCGACGATGAATGGCTGGGCGTGGAAGTCGCCGGACAGGGCTGGCGCCTGGCCAAGCTGGACGACCTGCTGCTGCATGCCGGCTCGCACCGGCGCCTGATCGCGCTGGTGGCGCGCGACCGCCGGCTGCTGCGGCTGGAACTGCACCTGCCGGCCACCGCCACGACCTGGCGGCTGGTGCTGCGCGATCCGGCCCAGGCCCAGCCATGGCTGGCGGTGCAGACCTGAACCCGGCCGGGCGCCGGCGCCTGCTGGCGCTGGTGGCCGTGGTGCTGCTGGCCCATGTGCTGGCGCTGCATGCCCTGTCGCTCTGGCTGTCACCCGGCAGCCTGCTGCGCCCGATGGCGGAACCGATGTACACCCGCCTGCTGCAGCCCGAGACGCCGGCCCCGCCGCCGGTCGCGGCGGCAGCGGTCGTGGTGCCACCACCGGCGCCGCCCAAGCGGATGCAGGCGGCGCCCAGCGTGCCGCGGCGGGTAACTCGCACGGCGGCCGCGCCCAAACCCGAGCCGGTTGCCCCAGAACCGGAGCCACCGATCCCCGTCGCGGAGCCGGAGCCCCCGCCCGTTCCCGAGCCAGCCGCCGAACCCGCCCCCGAGCCGGAGCAGGCCGTGGCCCAGGCCGAGCCGGCCGCACCTGAGGCGGCGTCTCCCACCCCGGCCGCATCGGCTCCGGCCGCGGCCGCCAGCGAACCCGCCAGTTCCCCGGTCGCCGGCCCGGCCCTCGCCTCGGGCGAGACCACGTCGCCGCTGGACGGATGGCCGGCCGACACCCGCCTGCGCTACACGCTGGGCGGTCGCTTCCGCAGCGGCGACCTGTATGGCGAAGCGCGCGTGCTGTGGCAGCGCCAGGGCTCGCGCTACCAGGTGCGGGTGGAAGTCGACGTCACCCTGTTCGCCACCGTGCTCCTGACCAGCCAGGGCGAGGTCGGGCCGCAGACGCTGCACCCGCGGGCCTACGAGGAGGTGCGCAACCTCAAGTCGCGCGGCCTGCTGCGCATGGACGAGAGCGAGGTCACGCTGCCCAACGGCAAGGTGCTGCCGCGGCCGCCGCAGATGCAGGACACCGCCAGCCAGTTCGTCGACCTGAGCCACCGCTTCGCGAGCGGGCTGGAGCCGCTGGAGGTCGGGCGTGCGGTCAGCTTCTGGATGGCGCGGCCCGGCGCGGTGGACCTGTGGACCTACGACATCGTGGGCAAGGAGGTGCTCGCCACGGCCCTGGGCGACGTCGAGGCCTTCCACCTCAAGCCGCGGCCTATCGCCAACCCGCGCGGCAACATCACCGTCGAGATGTGGTTCGCGCCGGCCCTGCAGTACCTGCCGGTGCGGGTGAAGGTCAACATGGGCGAGGAAGCCCACGTGGACCTGCTGGTCGAGGGTATCGAACAGCGGTGAAACCGGGGCGTTACCTCGGCCGGTTGTCGATCACCCGCTTGGCCTTGCCGACGCTTCGCTCGATGCCGCCCTCGGGGCGCAGGTCGATCACGGCGGTGGTGCCGATGTAGGTCTTGATCTCGTGCGCCAGCAGCGTGGCCGCGCCGCGCGCCTCCTCGCTCTCGTGCGACAGGCCCTGGCGCGCCTCGATCGCGATGGTGAGCGAATCCATCGGCCCCTCGCGGTTAAGGATGCACTGGTAGTGCGGCGCCAGCTCGGCGCGCTTGCAGATCAGCTCCTCGATCTGGGTCGGGAACACGTTGACGCCGCGCACGATCATCATGTCGTCGCTGCGGCCGGTGATCTTCTCCATGCGGCGCATGGTGCGCGCCGTGCCGGGCAGCACCCGCGTGAGGTCGCGCGTGCGGTAGCGGATGATGGGCAGCGCCTCCTTGGTCAGGCTGGTGAACACCAGCTCGCCCAGCTCGCCGTCGGGCAGCACCTCGCCGGTCTCGGGATCCACGATCTCCGGGTAGAAGTGGTCCTCCCAGATGGTCGGGCCGTCCTTGGTCTCGACGCACTCGTTGGCCACGCCCGGGCCGATCACTTCGGACAGGCCGTAGATGTCGACCGCATCCATGCCCATGCGCTGCTCGATCGCCTTGCGCATGTCGTTGGTCCAGGGCTCGGCGCCGAAGATGCCCAGCCGCAGGCTGGATTCGCGCGGATCCAGCCCCTGGCGCTCGAACTCGTCGGCGATCGCCAGCATGTAGCTGGGCGTGACCATGATGATGTCGGGGCGGAAGTCGTGGATCAGCTGCACCTGGCGCTCGGTCTGGCCGCCGCCGAAGGGCACAACCGTCAGCCCCAGCTTCTCGGCGCCGTAGTGCGCGCCCAGCCCGCCGGTGAACAGCCCGTAGCCGTAGCTGACGTGCACCAGGTCGCCCGGCCGCGCGCCGCTGGCGCGGATGCTGCGCGCCATCACGGTGGCCCAGGTGTTGATGTCGTTCTGCGTGTAGCCCACCACCGTCGGCTTGCCGGTGGTGCCGCTGGAGGCGTGGACGCGCACGCACTGCTCGCGCGGCACGGCGAACGAGCCGAACGGGTAGTGCTCGCGCAGGTCGAGCTTGTCCGTGAAGGGGAACCTGGCCAGGTCGGCCAGCGAACGGCAGTCGTCCGGGTGCACGCCGGCCGCGTCGAACTTGGCGCGGTACATGGGCGAGTTGCGGTACGCGTGCGCCAGCGTCGCCTGCATGCGGCGCAACTGCAGCGCCTGCAGCTCGTCGCGGCTGGCCTTTTCGATCGGCTCTAGGGGAAAGGTCTTCATCATGCCTCCGGTATCACGGTGCCCTGGATCTGCGCGCTCTTGCCGCGGAACATGGCCACGACTTCGCCACGCTGGTTGGTCACCTTCATGTCGTACACGCCATGCCGGCCCTGCAGGACCTGCTCGACACCTTCGCAGGTCAGCACGTCGCCGAGCTGGCCCGGCTTGAGGAACTCGATGCTGCAGCCGGCCGCCACCGTCACCTTGTTGTGGCTGTTGCAGGCGAAGGCGAACGTGGAGTCGGCCAGCGTGAAGATGAAGCCGCCGTGGCAGATGCGATGGCCGTTCAGGTGCCGCTCGTCGATGCGCATGCGCATCACGGCCCGGCCGGCGCTGCAGCTCACCAGCTCCATGCCCATGGTCTGGCGCGACGCCACGTCCCCTTCGAACATGGCGGCGCCCACGCGGGCCGCGAGATCGTCGGCCGCCATCACTCGCCCTTGAACTGCGCCGGGCGCTTCTGCAGGAAGGCGGTGACCCCTTCGATGTAGTCGTGGGTGCGGCCCAGGGCCGACTGGGTGTCGCGTTCGAGGTCGAGCTGCTTGTCCAGCTCGTGGGTGGCCGCCGCGCGCATCGCGCGCCGGGTGGCGACCAGGGCCGTGGTCGGCAGGGTGGCCAGCCGCTGGGCCAGGGCCATGGCGGCGTCCACGCAGTCCTGGCCATCGGGCGCCACGTCCCAGATCATCCCCCAGGCCTTGGCGTCGGCGGCGGACAGCTTGTCGCCCAGCATGGCGCAGCCCATGGCCCGCGCCAGACCCAGCTTCTTGACCAGGAACCAGGTGCCGCCGGCATCGGGGATCAGGCCGATCTTGCTGAACGCCTGGATGAAGGAGGCGCCCGGCGCCGCCACCGCCAGGTCACAGGTCATGGCCAGCGAAGCGCCGGCACCCGCGGCCACGCCGTTGACGGCGGCAACCGTGGGCACGCGCAGCGCCATCAGCCGGCGCACGGTGGGATTGAAGGCCTGGTCGATGAGGGGGCCGGGATCGGCGCGCTTGACCAGGTCCGGCCCCTCGGCGAAGTCGAACTCGGCCAGGTCGGCGCCCGCGCAGAAGCCCCGGCCGGCACCGGTGATGACGGCAGCGCGGATGGCCTTGTCGGACTCGATGCGGTCCAGCGCCTCCCACAGCGCCTGGTGCATGGCGCGGGTGAAGCTGTTCAGGGACTGGGGACGGTTCAGGGTGATCAGCGCCACGGCGCCGCGCGCCTCGTACAGGACAGTGCTCTCGGTCATGGGGTCTCCTGCGGTGAATCTAGCATCGACCGACCGCGCGGTCGGTCATGGTTTCCCTTGGGTATAGTCGTCGCCGCTACAGGAGATCCAGATGGCCTACGAGAACATCGAGGTGCGTACCGAAGCCGGCAAGGTCGGCATCATCACGCTCAACCGCCCCAAGCAGCTCAATGCCCTGAACGAACAGCTCATGGACGAGCTGGGCGCCGCGCTCAAGGCCTTCGACGCCGACGACGCGATCGGCTGCATCGTGCTGACCGGCAGCGAACGGGCGTTCGCCGCCGGCGCCGACATCTCGCTGATGGCGAAGTACACCTTCGCCGATGCCTATGGGCGAGACTTCATCACCCGCAACTGGGAAATCATCCGCAGCATCCGCAAGCCGGTGATCGCGGCCGTGGCCGGCTTCGCGCTGGGCGGCGGCTGCGAGCTGGCCATGATGTGCGACTTCATCATCGCTGCCGACAACGCCAAGTTCGGCCAGCCCGAGATCAAGCTGGGCATCATCCCCGGCGCCGGCGGCACCCAGCGCCTGCCGCGCGCGGTGGGCAAGGCCAAGACCATGGACATGGTGCTGACGGCCCGCAACATGGACGCCGCCGAAGCCGAGCGGGGCGGGCTGGTCAGCCGGGTGGTGCCGCTGGACAAGCTGATGGAGGAGGCGCTGGGCGCCGCCCTGACGATCTGCGCGATGCCGCGGCTGGCGGTGCTGGCGGCCAAGGAGTCGGTCAACCGCGGCTACGAGATGTCGCTCAGCGACGGCGTGATGTTCGAGCGCCGGCTGTTCCACGCACTGTTCGCGACCGCCGACCAGAAGGAAGGCATGGACGCCTTCCTGGCCAAGCGGGAGCCGGTTTTCAGCCACCGCTGAGCCTCCACTTTGGCTATAATGGCGGGCTCGGCGCTTTAGCTCAGTCGGTTAGAGCGATGGAATCATAATCCACAGGTCCGCGGTTCGAGTCCGTGAAGCGCCACCAGAAGTCCCGATAGCCTCGCAGGTCCAGCGCCTGCGAGGCTATTTTTCTTGGGCCCGGTCACTTGCGCGACCCGGGCCGGCACACGAGCGAGGGAGCGAGGGTCCATGGCCGTCAAGGTCGTCAGCAAGGTCGAAGTCCCGGAACTGGTCGCCAAGCGGCAGAGCCAGATCCTGCAGGCTGCCGTCGAGCTGTACGGCAAGCAGGGCTACCACGTCACCACCATCCGCGAGGTCGCGCAGCGCGCCGGGGTGAGCGTCGGGCTGATCTACCAGTACGTCCATGACAAGGAGGACGTGCTGTTCCTCGCGCTGGTGGAGGTGCTCGATTCCTACCTCCGCGAAGTGCCGCTGGCGCTGGCCGGCTTGACCGATCCGATGGAGCGATTCTGTGCCGCCGTGCGGGCCTACGGGCACGTCATCGACGAGCGCATCGCGGCCACCGCCCTGGTCTACCGCGAGACCAAGTGGCTGCGCCGCGAGCGGCGCGACCTGCTCAAGCAGAAGGAGGCCGAGACCAACAAGCTCATCTCCGACTGCATCGAGCACTGCATGCGCGAGGGCGTGTTCGAGGAGGTGGACGTGGAGCTGTTCACCTACCAGATCGTCATGTTCTGCCACGCGTGGGCGCTCAAGGCCTGGCACTTCCAGGGCCGCATGACGATCGAGGAGTACGTGGACCGGGGCCTGAAGCTGATGCTCAGCCC
Organism: Ramlibacter sp.; assembly: GCF_035627355.1. Lineage (GTDB taxonomy): Bacteria > Pseudomonadota > Gammaproteobacteria > Burkholderiales > Burkholderiaceae_C > Ramlibacter. Next base: position 13,442 of record NZ_DASPLW010000072.1, on the reverse strand, counting down.
GGTGGTGACGGCGCGCGGCAAGCGCGCCTATGCACGGGTCGTGGAAGCGCAGGCCGCGGCCAATCCGGCCCCGGCTCCGGCCAGGGCCCGGCGGGCCGCACCGCGCTGAGCCCGCAACGGCCCCTTCACGCGGGGCCGAAGGCCTTGAGGGTCTCGCGCGCGATGATCAACTGCTGGACCTCGGTCGCGCCCTCGTAGATGCGCAGGGCGCGGATCTCCCTGTACAGCTCCTCGACCGGGTGGCCGGACACCACGCCGATCCCGCCCCAGATCTGCACCGCCGCGTCAATCACCTGCTGCGCCGTTTCGGTGGCGTGCATCTTGGCCATGGCGGCCTCGCGCGTGACGCTGCGGCCCTGGTCGCGCAGCCAGGCCGCGCGGTAGGTCAGCAACGCCGCGGTGTCGATGCCGGTGGCCATGGCCGCCAGCTTGACCTGGGTGATCTGGAAGTCGGCCAGCCGCTGGTCGAACATCGGCCGCGTGGTGGCGCGTTCCAGCGCCTCGGCCAGGGCCCGCCGGGCCATGCCCAGCGCGGCCGCCGCCACCGAGGTGCGGAAGATGTCCAGCGTCTGCATCGCGATCTTGAAGCCCTGCCCGGGATCGCCCAGCCGCTGCGACACCGGGATGCGGCAGCCGGAAAAGCGCAGGCGCGCCAGCGGGTGTGGTGCGATCACCTGGATCCGCTCGGCGATCTCGAAGCCGGGCGTGCCGGCCTCCACCAGGAACGCGCTGAGCCCGCGCGAGCCGGGCGTCTCGCCGGTGCGCGCGAACACCACGTAGAAATCGGCGATGCCACCGTTGGAGATCCAGCTCTTTTCGCCGTCGAGCACGTAGTGGTCGCCGTCCAGCCGTGCCGCACACTGCATGGCGGCCACGTCGGAGCCGGAGCCGGGCTCGGATAGCGCGAAGGCCGGCATCGCCTCGCCGCGGCCTACGCGCGTGAGGTAGCGCTGCTTCTGCCCGGGCGTGCCGTGCAGCGTGAGCGCGCCCGAGCCCAGGCCCTGCATCGCGAAGGCGAAGTCGGCCAGGCCCGAGTGCCGGGCCAGCGTCTCGCGCAGCAGGCAGACGGCACGGGTGTCTATGGTCTCGCCGCTGGCGCCCCACGAGGTGCCACCGATGGCATAGCGCAGCCAGCCGGCGGCGCCGAGCCGGCGCACCAGGTCGCGGCAGGCGGTATCGGTGTCGCTACCGTGGCTGTGCGACAGCTCCGTCGCGCACCAGCCCTCGATGTCGCGCGCGAGGGCCCGATGGCGCGGCTCCAGGAAGGGCCAGTCGAGCCAGGTGGTGTCGTGGAACATCTCGTTGTCCTTCAACCGGCCAGGAAGCGGTGCACCAGCGCCTGCGTTTCTGCCTGCCCGTACAGCATGGCCGTGCCCTCGATCTCGGCCGCGAAGCCGTCCTCGTGGCCGTCGGCACCAGCCGTGATGCAGCGCTTGCAGGCGGCCAGCGCCGCGCCAGGCATGGCGGCGATGCGCTCGGCCTGGGCCCGGGCCGCCGCCTGCAGTTCGGCCGCCGGCACGCTGCGGTGCACGATGCCCAGCGCCGCGGCGCGCTGTCCGTCGACCACCTCGGCGCCCAGGATCAGCTGGCGCGCAATCGCATGGCCGCAGATGCGGGTGAGCCGCTGGGTGCCACCGGCGCCCGGGAGCAGCCCGAGCCGCGCTTCGGGCAGTCCCAGCTTCGCGTTGTCGGCGGCCAGCCGGAGATCGCAGGCCAGTGCCAGTTCGAGCCCGCCGCCCAGCGCCGGGCCGCCGATCTCGGCGATCGACACCTTGGGGCTGCGCTCGACCCGGGCGAACACCTGCTGCATGTCCCGGGCCAGTTCCACCATCCGGGCCCGGCCGGCGTCGTCGGCGAAGCGCTCGCGCATCAGGGCTAGGTCGGCGCCGGCACAGAAGGCGCGGCCGGCACTGCGGATCCACAGCACGTGCACCTCGTCGCGCGCCTCGACCTCGTCGAGGATGGCGCCCAGCCGGGCGACCCAGGCGTCGTCGATCGCGTTGACCGGCGGCCGGTCCAGCGTGGCGATCGCGATCGCGCCCTCGATCGCGAGGGTGATGGGGGGTCGCGGCGCGTCCATGGCGGTCGCTCAGTCGCCCTGGAACACCGGGGTCTGCTTGGCCACGAAGGCGTGGTAGGCGCGCTCGAAGTCCTTGGTCTGCATGCAGATGGCCTGGGCCTCGGCCTCGGTCTCCAGCGCCTGCTCGATGGTCTGGTTCCATTCCTGGTGCAGGCACTTCTTGGTCATGAAGTGGCCGAAGGACGGGCCGTTGGCCAGCGAGAGCGCCATCTCCTTCGCCTTGGCCTGCAGGCCGTCGGCGGGCACCAACTCGTTGAAGTAGCCCCAGGCCAGGCCCTCGTCCGCGGTCATCACGCGCCCGGTGTAGAGCAGCTCGGAGGCGCGGCCGTGGCCGATGATGCGCGGCAGGATCGCGCACGCACCCATGTCGCAGCCGGCCAGGCCGACGCGCACGAACAGGAAGGCGGTCTTGGCCTTGGGCGTGCCGTAACGGAGGTCGGCCGCCATCGGCAGGATGGCGCCGGCGCCGGCGCTGACACCATCGACCGCCGCGATGATGGGCTGCGGGCACTGGCGCATTTCCTTGACCAGGTTGCCGGTCATGCGGGTGAAGGTGAGCAGGCCGTCCATCTCCATGCCCACCAGCGGCCCGATGATGTCGTGCACGTCGCCCCCGGAGCAGAAGTTGCCGCCCTCGCCGGTGATCACCACGGCCCGCACGTCGTCGACGTACTGCAGCTTGTGGAAGGTGTCGCGCAGTTCCGCGTAGCTCTCGAAGGTCAGCGGGTTCTTGCGCTCCGGCCGGTTGAGGGTGAAGGTGGCGACACGGTCGGCGACCTCCAGCTTGAAGTGCCTGGGACGGAATTCGGCGGCTTTGAGCTTGTACATGGTGACTCCTGCGATGTCGGTTGCGATGGCGGTCAGCCGGCCAGCGTCAGGCCCCCGCTCACGCTGAGGACCTGGCCGGTGACGAAGCTGGACTGGTCGGTGCTGAAGAACAGCACCGCGTCGGCGATCTCGGACGGCTGCGCCAGCCGGCGCATCGGCGTGGCCTTGATGAAGGCTTCCTGGTGCTTCTCGGGCACCGCAGCCAGCAGCGGCGTGGCGGTGGGCCCGGGGCACACGCAGTTGACGGTGATGTTGTAGCGGGCGACCTCGCGCGCCAGGCTCTTGGTGAAGGCGATGGCGCCACCCTTGGCGCCCGAGTACACGGTCTCGCCGAGGCTGCCCACGCGGCCGGCATCGCTGGCGACGGTGACGATCTTGCCGCCCTGCCCCGCTTCCACCATTGGGCCCAGGAAGGCGTGGGTGACGGCGACCGGCCCCATCAGGTTGAGGTCCACCACCTTGCGCCAGAACTCCGGCGTGTTGTCCAGGAACGGCTGGATCTTTCCCCACCCGGCGACGTTGGCCACGATGTCCACGCGCGGCGACTTGGCAAAGGCCTCGGCCCGGAAGGCGGCGATCGATTCCCCGTCGGTCACGTCCAGGCGGATGAAGTCGGCCTGTCCGCCTTGCGCGCGGATTTCCGCAGCGGCCGCGTGGCCGCCCTCCTCGGCGATGTCGGCGAGCAGCACGTGGGCGCCGGCCTGCGCCAGCTTCTGTGCGGTGGCGCGCCCGATGCCGGAGGCGGCACCCGTGACGACGGCGGTCTTGCCCTTGAGTTGCATGGTCGGTCTCCCAGTGAGTGGGTGTTTGCGGCGCCTCGCGGCCGCCCTGAACGTTGACTGAATGATCGTTCATTCGTTGATCGACTGTCAACAACCCGGCGAGCAACACAGGATTGGGCGGGGCGGCGCGCCGGCGCTCGCCACCGGCCGCGTCGCGACCCCATGGCCGCCGCATCGCCGCGCACCGTCATCGCATCGTCATGGGACTGCCAGCGCCCCGGCCCTGCTGCGGCCCTGCGGCAAAATGCGGTCTTCGCGTCCGCCCTCAGCCTCTGGATCCACACCATGAATCGCTGGCGTCTTCTCCTCGTCGCGGCCGCCCTGGCCGCCCCTGCCCTGCACGCCCAGGTCATCCGCACCGCCCCCGCCGGCGTCAAGCCGGCCCGGCTGGTGGTCACCGCCCCGCCGAACGTCACGCTGGACGGCCAGCCCGACCGGCTTTCCCCCGGCGCCCGCATCCGCGGCACCAACGGCCTGATGCTGCTGTCCGGCAGCGTGGCCGGGCAGCCGCTGCCGGTGGTCTATCGCCGCGACCCGGCCGGCCTGGTACACGAGGTGTGGGTGCTCACCGAGGACGAATACGCCCGGGTCGATGGCGCCGACGACGGCAGCGCCACCGGCCACCAGCGCTTCGCCGAACTGCTGAACCTGGTGTTCGGCGCGAGGAAGTGAGCGCCATGAAGAAGGTATTCATCAAGACCTTCGGCTGCCAGATGAACGAGTACGACTCGGACAAGATGGCGGACGTGCTGTACGCGGCCGAGGGCTACGAGGCGACCCAGGATCCCGAGGAGGCCGACCTGATCCTGTTCAACACCTGCTCGGTGCGCGAGAAGGCGCAGGAGAAGGTGTTCTCCGACCTGGGCCGGGTCAAGCACCTGAAGAAAAAGGGTGCGCTGATCGGCGTCGGCGGCTGCGTCGCCAGCCAGGAGGGCGCCGCCATCATCGAGCGCGCGCCCTACGTGGACCTGGTGTTCGGGCCGCAGACCCTGCACCGCCTGCCCGAGATGCTGGCGCAGCGCCGCGCGCAGGACCGGCCGCAGGTCGACATCCGCTTTCCCGAGATCGAGAAGTTCGACCACCTGCCGCCGGCGCGGGTGGACGGCGCCACCGCCTTCGTCTCCATCATGGAAGGCTGCAGCAAGTACTGCAGCTACTGCGTGGTGCCCTACACCCGCGGCGAGGAAGTCTCGCGGCCGCTGGACGACGTGCTGGCCGAAGTGGCGGAACTGGCCGACCAGGGCGTCCGGGAAGTGACGCTGCTGGGCCAGAACGTCAATGCCTGGCGCGGCCGCATGGGCGACACGGCGGAGATCGCCGACTTCGCCCTGCTGCTGGAATACGTGGCCGAGATCCCGGGCATCGAGCGCATCCGCTACACCACCAGCCACCCCAACGAGTTCACCCAGCGGCTGGTGGAGGCCTACGGCCGCATCCCCAAGCTGGTCAGCCACCTGCACCTGCCGGTGCAGCACGGCAGCGACCGCATCCTGATGGCGATGAAGCGCGGCTACACCGCCATGGAATACAAGAGCACCATTCGGAGGCTGCGCGCGGTGCGGCCGCAGATCTCGCTGTCCAGCGACTTCATCGTCGGCTTCCCGGGCGAGACCGAGGAGGACTTCGGCAAGATGATGAAGCTGGTCGAGGACGTGGGCTACGACGCCAGCTTCAGCTTCATCTTCAGCCCCCGTCCCGGCACGCCGGCCGCCAACCTGCACGACGACACCCCGCACGAGGTCAAGCTGCGCCGCCTGCAGCAGCTGCAGGCGCTGCTGGAGGACCACGTGCGCCGCATCAGCGACAGCCGGGTCGGCACGGTGCAGCGCATCCTGGTCGAGGGGCCCTCGCGCAAGGACCCCAACGAGCTGATGGGCCGCACCGAGTGCAACCGAATCGTCAACTTCGCCGGCGGCCAGCGGCTGGTCGGGCAGATGGTCGACGTGACCATCACGCAGGCGCTGCCCCATTCGCTGCGCGGCGAAGTCGTGCAGCGCGCCGGCTGATCGCCGCGCGATGCTGCCGCTACGCCCCAGCCGCATCTCCTTCCGACCGCTGCTGCTCGCCGCCTTCGTGCTGGTGGGCGGCCTGCTGGGTGGCACCGCGCTGCGGGCCGTGGTCATCCTGGACCGCCTGATGGCGCAGAGCACGGCGGCCAGCGCCACCGCGCTGGAACTGACCGCCAGCGCCCAGACCCTGGCCGAGCGCACGCTCGACATGGAACGGGCCGCGCGCCAGTCGCTGATCCTCAACGACCCCGTGCTGCGCCGGCGCTTCGAGGAGGAATCGGGCCGGGCCCAGGCCGCGCTCGACCGCCTGAGCGACCAGGGCCTGGCCCAGCGCCACGCCCGGCGCTGGGCGGCGCAACTGGAAGTCGTGTCGGAGCTGATGCGGGGCCCGCCGGAGACGGCGCTCGACCGCGAGCGCGAGGCGGCGCAGCGCTTCCGGGAATTCGACAGCGTCAATTCCGGCATCGCACGCGAGGTGCACAGCCTCATCAACGCGCGCAACAAGGCCCTGCGCGAGCGGCTCGACGCCAGCCGCTCGCGGCTGATGCAGCAGGTGGTGCTGGCCATCGCGCTGGCGGCGCTGCTGGCCGCCGGGCTGGGCATCTGGCTGGCGCGGCCGTTCAAGCGGCTGGAGCGGGCGATCGCCGGCCTGGGCCAGAACCGGCTCGAGGAACCGATCGACATCCAGGGTCCAGCCGATGTAAGACGGCTGAGCCAGCAGCTGGAGTGGCTGCGCCTGCGCCTGACCGAGCTGGATGCCGACAAGGCCCGCTTCCTGCGCCACGTGTCGCACGAACTCAAGACGCCGCTGGCGGCCCTGCGCGAGGGCGTCTCCCTGCTGGAGGAAGGCGTCACCGGCGAGCTCAACGCGCGCCAGCGCGAAGTGGCCCGCATCCTGCAGCACAACGCGGCGGTGCTGCAGGAGCGCATCGAGGCGCTGCTGCGCTTCAATGCGGCCGCCTTCGAGGCGCGCCAGCTGCAGCGCCGTCCCACCGACCTGCTGGCGCTGCTGCACGAGCAGGTGGAGGCGCAGCGCCTGCAATGGCAGGCGCGCGAGCTGTCGGTGGAGGTCGAAGGCGAGCCGGTCACCGCGCCGGTCGACCCGGACAAGCTCGGCACGGCGCTGGCCAACCTGCTGGCCAACGCGATCCGGTTCGCCCCGCTGGGCTCGACCGTGCGCCTGCGCCTGTCGCGCGCCGATGGTCGCACCCGCATCGACATCCAGGACCAGGGGGCCGGCATTGCGCCGGCCGACCGCGAGCGGGTGTTCGAGCCCTTCTACCGCGGCGAGCGCCAGCCGGCAGACGCCGCGGCGGGGACCGGCATCGGCCTGTCCATCGTCAACGAATACATTGCAGCCCATGGCGGGCGCATCGAGCTGCTGGACGACAGCCCGGCCGGCGCCCACTTCCGGATCGAATTGCCCCATGCCTGATTACCCGACCTGCGCGTTGCGCCGCTGCCTCCTGGCCCTGGGCACGGCCGCTGCGCTGGCCGCCTGCAGCACGCCGCCCCCGGCGCCGGAGGTCGAGGCGCCGCCGCCACTGGAGACGAGCGAGCCGCCGCGCGAGGCACCGCCCGCCCCCCCACCCCCGCCCGAGCCGCCGCCGGTGCTGCCGCCCCAGAGCCACGTGCCGGCGCAGCCGCTCGCCGCGGCCCTGGCCTATGCCGACCGGGTGCGCGGTGCGCCCGCCGCCGCACTGGCCCCCGAGATCACCCGCCTGTCCCAGCCTGGCGGCGCACCGATGCAGCAGCTGCAGCTGGCGCTGGCGCTGCAGCAGATGCGCACGCCGGCCGACAACGCGCGCGCCCTGCAGGCCCTGCAGCGGCTGCTCGCGATCGCCACCGACGAGGCGCGCGAGTTGCACCCGCTGGCCCGGTTGCTGCAGGCGCAGCTGGCCGAGCAACGCAAGCTGGAGGAAGCCGGCGAGCGCCAGGCGCAGCAACTGCGCGATGCACAGAAGCGCATCGACCAGCTCAACGAACGGATGGAGGCCCTGCGCGCGATCGAGCGCCGCCGGCCTTCGTCGCGATGACCCAGCGGAGGACTGACATGGCCGGTGCCCGCATCCTCGTGGTGGACGACGACGCCGACCTGCTGCGGCTGCTCTCGATGCGGCTGACGGCAGCCGGCTACCAGGTCGCCGCCGTGTCCTCGGCCGAGGCCGCGCTGGCGCAGCTCGAAGTCGAGCGCCCGCAGCTGGTGCTCAGCGACGTGCGCCTGCCGGGCCGCGACGGCCTGGCGCTGTTCGACGACATCCGGCGCCGTCACCCGGCCCTGCCCGTCATCCTGCTGACCGCGCACGGCACGATTCCCGATGCGGTCGAAGCCACGGCTCGCGGCGTGTTCGGCTACCTCACCAAGCCCTACGACGCGCGCGAGCTGCTGGACAAGATCGGCCAGGCGGTCGCGCTCGGCGCGCCGGCCGTCACGGCATCGGCCGACGACGCCGGCTGGCGCGAGGAGATCGTCAGCCGCTCGGCGCGCATGGCGGAACTGCTGGCCGAGGCCCGCATGGTCGCGCGCTCCGACGCCTCGGTGCTGCTGCGCGGCGACAGCGGCACCGGCAAGGAACTGCTGGCGCGGGCGATCCACAAGGCCAGTGCGCGGGCGCAGCGTCCCTTCGTGGCGGTCAACTGCGGCGCGATCCCCGAGGCCTTGCTGGAGTCGGAGCTGTTCGGCCACGTCAAGGGCGCATTCACCGACGCCGTCGCCAACCACAAGGGGCTGTTCCAGGCCGCCGACGGCGGCACCCTGCTGCTGGACGAGATCGGCGACATGCCGCCGGCGCTGCAGGTCAAGCTGCTGCGCGTGCTGCAGGAACGGGCGGTGCGCCCGCTCGGCTCCAGCCAGTCGGTGCCGGTGGACGTGCGCATCATCTCCGCCACCCACCGCGACCTGGACGCGGCCATGTCGGGCGGCCAGTTCCGCGAGGACCTGTACTACCGCCTGAACGTGGTGACGCTGACGCTGCCCACGCTGGCCGAGCGGCGCGAGGACATCCCGCTGCTGGCCAACCACTTCCTGCACAAGCTGGCCGCCAAGTACGGGCGGCGGCTGTCGGGCTTCGCGCCGGAGGCGCTGAAGGCGCTGGCGGCGGCGCCTTGGCCCGGCAACGTGCGCCAGCTCTACAACGTGGTCGAGCAGGTCTGCGCGCTGTCCACCACGGCGCTGGTGCCGCTGGCGCTGGTGCAGCGCGCCCTGCGGGTGCCCGGCGTCGCGGTGCAGACCTACGCCGAGGCCAAGCGCCGCTTCGAGCGGGAGTACCTGGTCGGGCTGCTCAAGATGACGGACGGCAACGTCTCCGACGCCGCGCGGCTGGCCGGGCGCAACCGCACCGAGTTCTACCGCCTGCTGCAGAGGAACGAGCTCACGCCGGGGCTTTTCAAGGCGGAAAACGGGGGCCTGTCGCCGGACGACGACAGCGGCCAGGCGCCGCCGGCCGCCTGAATCCGGGTCGGGGCCGGATTCCTGTCGCCATCCGGCGACGGAAAAGCCCATTCAGGCTGCGCCAGCGGGCGCCGCCGCCGGTACCGATCCCCGCTTTCGCACGCAACCGGTTGATTTCACGAGGGAAATCCAGGTTGGCATAGGGTTTGCACTAGGCGACCCATGCCTTTGTGTTTGCGTCGCCTGCGTCTTGTCGCGCTGGCGCTGGTCGTGCTGCTGGCCGGAGCGCTCTCCGCCTTTCCCGCACGGGCCGGCTGGGACTTCGAACAGCTCGCGGAGCTCGCCCGCAGCCGCGCCGGCGTCCCTTTCCGGGCGCCGGATGCCACGCTGCCGCCGGCGTTGGCCCAACTGGACTACGACGGACTGCGTGACATCCGGTTCCGGCCGGACCGGGCGCTCTGGGCCGGCAGCGGCTCGCCCTTCGAGGCGATGTTCTTCCATCGCGGCCGCTACCACCCCGAGCCGGTCCGCATCCATGAGGTGGACGCGGCCGGGCAGGTGCGTCCGGTGCGCTTCCAGGCCGGCGACTTCCACTACGGCAAGAACCAGTTGCCGACACAGGCCTGGCCCGACCTCGGCCATGCCGGCCTGCGTATCCACTACCCGCTGAACACGCCGGCCTACAAGGACGAGCTGGTCGTGTTCCTGGGCGCGAGCTACTTCCGCGCCCTCGGCGCCGGCCAGCAATACGGCCTGTCGGCGCGCGGACTGGCGATCGACACCGCCGGCGCCAACGGCCCGGAGGAGTTCCCCCGCTTCACCGACTTCTGGCTGCAGCGTCCCGGGCCGCAGGCGAAGGAAGTGGTCGTCGACGCGCTGCTGGACTCGCCGCGCGCCACCGGCGCCTACCGCTTCACCGTGCGGCCCGGGCGCGACACGGTGGTCGAGGTGCGGGCCCGCGTGTTCCTGCGCGAGACCGCGCGCCCGATCGCCACGCTGGGGCTGGCGCCGCTGACCAGCATGTTCCTGTCCGGCGAGAACCAGCCGCGCGAGGGCGACTTCCGCCCCGAGGTGCACGACTCCGACGGGCTGATGGTGGCCAGCGCCAGCGGCGAATGGCTGTGGCGGCCGCTGCAGAACCCGCAGCGTCCCGTGGTCACCAGCTTCACGCTGGACGGCCTGCGCGGCTTCGGCCTGATGCAGCGCGACCGCTCGTTCGCCAGCTACGAGGACACGGAAGCGCGCTACGAGCGCCGCCCCAGCGCCTGGGTGCGCCCGATCGGCGACTGGGGCCCGGGCCGGGTCGAGCTGCTGCAGCTGCACACCCCCGACGAGACCCACGACAACATCGCCGCCTATTGGGTGCCGGCCCGCCTGCCGGCGCCCGGCCAGCCGCTGGACTTCGCCTACGAGCTGTCCTGGCAGGGCGACGAGCAGCAGCGCCCGCCAGCGGCCTGGGTGGCGCAGTCACGCCGCGGCTTCGGCTACGTGCGCGCCGAGCAGGCCGCGGCCCTCGCCGGCCAGGTGCAGTACGTGGTGGATTTCACCGGCCCGGCGCTGGACGCGCTGCCGGCCGACGCGCCGGTGCAGGCGGTCGCCACCGCCGACGCCAACGGCCGCATCGAACAGGTCCTCGCCTGGTTCAACCCCGCTACCCGCAGCTGGCGCATGGCCCTGCGGGTGCGCCCCTTCGACGCGTCGCAGCCGGTCGAGCTGCGCGCCTTCCTGCGTCACCGCGACGACATCGTGAGCGAAACATGGACCCACATCGTGCTACCCCCATCCGCCCCCTGAGGCATGCCACCGAGGGCGACAGCGGGGGCGGCCTGCACGCGCCCGCCGTGACGCCCGCGACCGCAGCGCCGGCCATCTCGCCGCGCAGCCGCCTGCGCGAGGAACGCCATCCCAACTCGGTGACGGCACCGCCGATCCGGCGCGGCTCCATGCCGACCCAGCCCTGGCGCGGCTTCTGGAACAGCCTAGGCACGGCCTCGCTGGCGCTGGCCCATCGGCTGCTGCCGGGCGAGTCGCCGGTGCGCTCGCCGGCACGCCCGGCGCCGGCCGCCTGGGAGCGTGCCGCCACGCGCCGACGGGCCGCGTTCGCCGCCATCGCCGTGCTGAGCACCGCCATCGCCACGGTCCTGTTCGCCCATGCGCAGCCGGACTCGCCCAACCCCTGGCTGCAGTGGGGCCAGATCGCGCTGTTCGCGGCGCTGTCCAGCTGGGTGGTGACCGGCTTCGCCACCGCGCTCATGGGCTTCTGGGTGGTGCTGCGCGGCGACCCGCACGGGCTGAACGCGCGCTCCGTGCAGGACCGGACGCTGGATCCGGCGGTGCGCACCGCCATCATCATGCCGATCTGCGAGGAGCACGTGGCCACGGTGTTCGCCGGCCTGCGCGCGACCTGCGAGTCGCTCGCGGCGACCGGGCAGGCCGGCCAGTTCGACGTGTTCGTGCTGTCCGACAGCGCCAGCCCGGAGACCGCCGCCGCCGAGCGGGCTGCCTGGGAGGAGTTGCGGACCGCGCTAGCCGCCCAGCCAGGCGTGCAGCCGGAGGTCTACTACCGCCGCCGCACGCGGCGCACCCACCGCAAGGCCGGCAACGTGGCCGACTTCTGCCGTCGCTGGGGGCGCGACTACCGCTACATGGTGGTGCTCGACGCCGACAGCGTGATGAGCGGCGACTGCCTGCTCACGCTGGCCAAGCTGATGGAAGCCAACCCGCGGGCCGGCATCATCCAGACCGCCACCCAGCCGATCGGGCTGATGTCCCTGCACGCGCGGGCGCAGCAGTTCGGCGCCCGCGTCACGGGGCGGCTGTTCACGCTCGGCCTGCAGTTCTGGCAGCTGGGCGAGTCGCACTATTGGGGCCACAACGCCATCCTGCGGGTCGAGCCTTTCATGGCGCACTGCGGCCTGGCGCCCATCCCCGGCAAGGGCGGGCTGGCCGGCGGCATCATGTCGCACGACTTCGTCGAGGCCGCGCTGATGCGGCGGGCCGGCTACCACGTGTGGCTGGCGCCGGACCTGACCGGCAGCTACGAGCAGCAACCACCGGACCTGCTGTCCGAGCTGCAGCGCGACCGCCGCTGGTGCCAGGGCAACCTGCAGAACGCGCGCCTGATCGCCGAACCGGGGATGCATCGCGTGCACCGCGCCATGTTCGCCATCGGCGCCATGTCCTACCTGTCGGCGCCGCTGTGGCTGGCCTTCATCGTGTTCGGCGCCTCGCTGTGGCTGTCGGGCGCCCGGCTGCTGGCCGAGGACGCGGGCATCGCCGGCGCGGCGCTGGTGGGCCTGTGGATCTGGACTCTGTGCATGCTGTTCCTGCCGCGGGTACTGGGCGTGGCGGCGGTGCTGCTCGGTCGCCAGCAACGGGCCTTCGGCGGCACCGGCCGCCTGCTGGCCAGCGCGCTGGCCGAAACCCTGCTGTCGCTGCTGCAGGCCCCGATCCGGATGCTGGCCCACTCGCTGTTCGTGGCGGTGGCCCTCACCGGCATCAAGCTGCACTGGCAGTCGCCGCCGCGGGAAGCGCGCTCGCTGCGCTGGGGCGACGCGGCCGCCCAGCTGCTGCCGCTGACCGCCGCCGTCGGCGTGCTGGGTGTGGCGGTGGCGCTGGTCGACGCCGATGCGCTCGTCTCGCTGGTGTCGATCGCGGTGCCGCTGCTGCTGTCGGTGCCGCTGGCGGTGATCACCAGCCACGCCGGCGTGGGCACCTGGCTGCGCCTGCGCGGCCTGATGCTGATCCCCGAGGAAGCCTGGTCGCCGCCGGTCCTGCGGCGCGCGCGCCTGCACGCGGGACGGGCGGCGCGGCTGCTGCGGGCGGCCTGAGTCCGGAGCCCGCCAAGAGAAGAAAGAGGCGCCCGGCGCCTCTTTCTTCGTGCCTTCCTAGAAGGGAAGTTTCGGTAGGCCACCGCCCTTGCCGCCGCCCATCCGCTTCATCATCTTCATCAGCCCGCCGCCCTTCATCTTCTTCATCATCCCCTGCATCTGCTCGAACTCGTTGAGCAGGCGGTTGACCTCCTGGACCTGAACGCCGGCGCCGGCGGCGATGCGGCGCTTGCGGGTGGCCTTGATGATCTCGGGCTTGCGCCGCTCGGCGGCGGTCATGCTGCAGATGATCCCTTCCTTGCGGCGGATGTCGCGCTCGGCCTTGTCCATGTCGACCTGGCCGGCCTTGGCCTGTACCTGGGCCGGCATCTTCTCCAGCAGGGTGGACAGCCCGCCCATCTGCTTCATCTGCCGGATCTGGGCCAGGAAGTCGTCGAGGTCGAAGCCCGCGCCGCTCTTGACCTTGGCGGCCAGCTTCTGCGCTTCCTGCAGGTCCACGCCCGCGGTGACCTGCTCGACCAG
>NZ_DASPLW010000071.1:0-32121 GCF_035627355.1 Ramlibacter sp. | reverse complement strand
CAGCACGCCGCCCGCGGCAACAGCCGCGAGACATACAAGGAATATGCCAAGCTGGTGAACGATCAGTCGGAACGGCTGATGACGCTGCGCGGGCTGTTCGAACTCAAGGCGTCGCCAAAGCCGGTGCCGCTGTCGGAAGTGGAGCCGGCCAAGGAGATCGTGAAACGGTTCTCGACCGGCGCCATGTCGTTCGGGTCCATCAGCCGCGAGGCGCATACCACACTCGCCATCGCCATGAACCGCATCGGCGGCAAGAGCAACACCGGCGAAGGCGGCGAGGACCCCGCGCGCTACCGCCAGGAGCTCAAGGGCATTCCGGTGAAGACCGGCCAGACGATGGCCGAGATCATCGGCCGCGACGTGGTGGAGGTCGACATTCCGCTGCAGGCAGGCGACTCGCTGCGCTCGCGCATCAAGCAGGTGGCCTCCGGCCGCTTCGGCGTGACCGCGGAGTACCTGGCTTCCTCCGACCAGATCCAGATCAAGATGGCGCAGGGCGCCAAGCCCGGCGAAGGCGGCCAGCTGCCCGGCGGCAAGGTCTCCAAGTACATCGGCAAGCTGCGCTACTCGGTGCCCGGCGTCGGCCTGATCTCGCCGCCGCCGCACCACGACATCTATTCGATCGAGGACCTGGCCCAGCTGATCCACGACCTGAAGAACGTGGCGCCGCACGCCTCCATCAGCGTCAAGCTGGTGTCCGAGGTCGGCGTGGGCACCATCGCCGCGGGCGTGGCCAAGTGCAAGGCCGACCACGTGGTGATCGCCGGCCATGACGGCGGCACCGGCGCCTCGCCCTGGTCGTCGATCAAGCACGCCGGCTCGCCCTGGGAGATCGGCCTGGCCGAGACCCAGCAGACCCTGGTGCTGAACCGCCTGCGTGGCCGCATCCGCGTGCAGGCGGACGGCCAGATGAAGACCGGCCGCGACGTCGCCATCGGCGCGCTGCTGGGGGCCGACGAATTCGGCTTCGCCACCGCGCCGCTGGTGGTGGAGGGCTGCATCATGATGCGCAAGTGCCACCTGAACACCTGCCCCACCGGGGTGGCCACCCAGGACCCGGTGCTGCGCAAGAAGTTCTCCGGCAAGCCCGAGCACGTCGTCAACTACTTCTTCTTCGTCGCCGAGGAAGTGCGCCAGATCATGGCGCAGCTGGGCATCCGCAAGTTCGACGACCTGATCGGGCGCTCGGACCTGCTCGACATGCGCAAGGGCATCGAGCACTGGAAGGCCCGCGGACTGGACTTCGGCCGCCTGTTCGCCCAGCCGCAGGTGCCTGCCGAGGTGGCGCGCTACCAGGTCGAGGAGCAGGACCACGGCCTGAACAAGAGCCTGGACCGCCTGCTGATCGAGCGCTGCAAGCCGGCGATCGAGCGCGGCGAGAAGGTCCAGTTCATCGAGGTCGCGCGCAACGTCAACCGCTCCGTCGGCGCGATGCTGTCCGGCGCGCTGACCAAGGTGCACCCGGAGGGCCTGCCGGACGACACCATCCGCATCCAGCTCGAAGGCACCGGCGGGCAGTCGTTCGGCGCCTTCCTGGCGCGCGGCATCACGATGTACCTGATCGGCGATGCCAACGACTACACCGGCAAGGGCCTGTCCGGCGGGCGCATCGTGGTGCGCCCGAGCATCGACTTCCGCGGCGACGCGACCCGCAACATCATCATCGGCAACACCGCGCTGTACGGCGCCACCACCGGCGAGGCTTTCTTCGCCGGCGTGGCGGGCGAGCGCTTCGCGGTGCGCCTGTCCGGCGCCACCGCGGTGGTGGAGGGCACCGGCGACCACGGCTGCGAGTACATGACCGGCGGCACGGTGGTGGTGCTCGGTCGCACCGGCCGCAACTTCGCGGCCGGCATGTCGGGCGGCATCGCCTACGTCTACGACGAGGACGGCCAGTTCGCCAGCCGCTGCAACACCGCCATGGTGTCGCTCGAGCCGGTGGGCACCGGGACCGAGCAGAAGGCCATCGGCGGCACCCGGCTGCACCGCGACCAGACCGACGAGGCCCTGCTCAAGAAGCTGCTGCAGGACCACAACCGCTGGACCGGCAGCAAGCGCGCGCGCGAGCTGCTGGACGACTGGGCGTCCGCCCGCCAGAAGTTCGTCAAGGTGTTCCCCAACGAATACAAGCGCGCCCTGGCCGAGATGCACGAGCGCGAGGTCGAGGAGGCCAGCACCGGCAACAATGCGCACGTGGCGGTCGTCCACGAGCCGGCTCCCGCCAAGTAAGGCTGCAGGACGAGGAAGAGGACATGGGAAAAGTCACCGGCTTCATGGAGTACGAGCGCATCGAGGAGGGCTATCGCCCGGTCGCCGAGCGCCTGAAGCACCACCGCGAATTCGTCATCGGCCTGGACGACGAGCAGGCCCGCGTGCAGGGCGCGCGCTGCATGGACTGCGGCACGCCCTTCTGCAATTCGGGCTGCCCGGTCAACAACATCATTCCGGACTTCAACGACCTGGTCTATCGCCAGGACTGGCAGAACGCCTTCGAGGTGCTGGACTCCACCAACAACTTCCCGGAGTTCACCGGCCGCATCTGCCCGGCGCCCTGCGAGGCCGCCTGCACGCTGAACGTGAACGACGACCCGGTGGGCATCAAGTCGATCGAGCACGCCATCATCGACCGCGCCTGGGCCAACGGCTGGGTGAAGCCGCGCGTGCCGCGGGTGAAGACCGGCAAGAAGGTGGCGGTGGTCGGCTCCGGCCCGGCCGGGCTGGCGGCGTCGCAGCAGCTGGCGCGGGCCGGCCATGACGTGACGCTGTTCGAGAAGAACGACCGCATCGGCGGCCTGCTGCGCTACGGCATCCCCGACTTCAAGATGGAGAAGCACCACATCGACCGCCGGATGGAGCAGATGGCGGCCGAGGGCGTCGCCTTCCGCACCGGGGTCATGGTCGGCAAGCTGCCCGAAGGCTCGCGGGTCACCAACTGGGCCAAGCAGACCGTGATGCCCGAGCAGCTGCTCGAGGAATTCGACGCCGTGCTGCTGTGCGGCGGCGCCGAGCAGTCGCGCGACCTGCCGGTGCCGGGCCGCGAGCTGGCCGGCGTTCACTTCGCGATGGAGTTCCTGCCGCAGCAGAACAAGGTCAACGCGGGCGACAAGGTCAAGGGCCAGATCCGCGCCGACGGCAAGCACGTGATCGTGATCGGCGGCGGCGACACCGGCAGCGACTGCGTGGGCACCAGCAACCGGCACGGCGCGGCCAGCGTCACCCAGTTCGAGCTCATGCCGCAGCCGCCGGCGCAGGAGAACAAGGAGCTGACCTGGCCCTACTGGCCCTACAAGCTGCGCACCAGCTCCAGCCACGAGGAAGGCTGCGAGCGCGAGTTCGCCATTGCGACCAAGGAATTCGTCGGCGAGAAGGGCAAGGTCACGGGCCTGAAGACCGTCCGCGTGGCCTGGAAGGACGGCAAGATGGCCGAGGTCCCCGGCACCGAGCAGACGCTGAAGGCCGACCTGGTGCTGCTCGCCATGGGCTTCACCGGCCCGGTCGCCACCGTGCTCGATGCGTTCGGGGTGGATCGCGATGCCCGTGGCAACGTCCGGGCGAGCACCGACTTCCGCGGCGGCTACGCCACCAGCGTGGCCAAGGTGTTTGCCGCCGGCGACATGCGGCGCGGCCAGTCGCTGGTGGTCTGGGCCATCCGCGAAGGCCGGCAGGCGGCGCGGGCGGTCGACGAGTTCCTGATGGGCTTTTCGGATCTGCCGCGCTGAGCGCGTGCGCCCCCGGCGGGGGCGGGGGCACCTGCGCGGGGTGCCCCGCTATCATCGCCTTCCCGCCACCAGCAGCCGGGTGCGTCCCGGCTTTTTCATTTCATGCGTGAACCGGATGACGACGGCGCCGTTGTCGAATGCCGCGACCTGAGCTTCGGCTATGGCGAGCGCCGCATCCTGGACGGCCTGAGCTTCACCGTTCCGCGCGGCAAGGTCACGGCCATGATGGGCGCCTCCGGCGGCGGCAAGACCACGGTGCTGCGCCTGATCGGCGGCCAGGTCCGCGCGCAGGCCGGGAGCCTGCGCTTCGAGGGGCAGGAGATCGGGGCCCTGGATCGCGACGGCCTGTATGCGATCCGCCGCCGCATGGGCATGCTGTTCCAGTTCGGCGCGCTGTTCACCGACATGTCGGTGTTCGACAACGTGGCCTTCCCGCTGCGCGAGCACACCACGGTGCCCGAGGCCCTGGTGCGCGACATCGTGCTGATGAAGCTCAATGCGGTGGGCTTGCGCGGTGCGCGCGACCTGATGCCGGCCGACCTGTCCGGTGGCATGGCGCGCCGGGTGGCGCTGGCGCGCGCGATCGCGCTCGATCCCGACCTGGTGATGTACGACGAGCCATTCGCCGGCCTGGACCCGATCTCGCTCGGCACGGCGGCGCAACTGATCCGGCGCCTGAACGACACATTGGGCATGACCAGCATCGTGGTGTCGCACGACCTCGACGAGACCTTCCGCATCGCCGACCAGGTGATCATCCTGGCCAACGGCCGGATCGCCGCCCAGGGGACGCCGGCCGAGGTGCGGGCTTCGAAGGACCCGCTGGTGGCGCAGTTCGTGAATGCCCAGCCCGAGGGACCGGTGCACTTCCACTACCCGGGCCCGACGGTGGCGCAGGACTTCGGCGGAGGTCTGGAGCCGTGAGCGCCGCAAGCATCGCCGTGCGCGGCACGGAGCGAGTCCTGTGAGCTGGTGGCGGCCTTCCGACGTGGGGCGCGCCACCCGGGGCCTGCTGGCCGACCTGGGCCATGGCGCGCGGATGTTCCTGCGCCTGCTGGCCCTGTCCGGGCCCGCGCTGCGCCGCTTCGGTCTGGTGCGCGACCAGATCCATTTCCTGGGCAACTTTTCGCTGGCCATCATCACCGTCTCCGGCCTGTTCGTCGGCTTCGTGCTGGGCCTGCAGGGCTACTACACGCTGCAGCGCTACGGCTCGTCCGAGGCGCTGGGCCTGCTGGTGGCGCTGTCGCTGGTGCGCGAACTGGGGCCGGTGGTCACCGCGCTGCTGTTCGCCGGCCGGGCCGGCACCTCGTTGACGGCCGAGATCGGCCTGATGAAGGCCGGCGAGCAGCTCTCGGCCATGGAGATGATGGCGGTGGACCCGATGCGCCGCATCCTCGCGCCGCGCTTCGTCGCCGGCGTCATCGCCATGCCGGTGCTGGCGGCGGTGTTCAGCGCCGTGGGCATCATCGGCGGCTACATCGTGGGCGTGCTGCTGATCGGGGTCGATCCCGGCGCCTTCTGGAGCCAGATGCAGGGCGGCGTGGACGTCTGGGCGGACGTGGGCAACGGGGTGATCAAGAGCGTGGTGTTCGGCATCACCGTGACCTTCATCGCGCTGCTCGAAGGCTTCGAAGCCCGGCCGACGCCCGACGGCGTTGCCCGGGCCACCACCCGCACGGTGGTGGTGGGATCGCTCTCGGTGCTGGGCCTCGACTTCGTGCTCACCACCATGATGTTCAGCATATGACCCACCCCGAAGCGGCCTGCGGCCGCTCCCCCTCGAGGGGCGCCACCAGCGGCCCGGCAGAGCCGGTTCCGCGGTGGCCGCTCGCATGCGCCGCCGGCGCCCCGGCTCTTGATGTACGTTGTTGAACGTATGGAGTGATTTCTGATGGAACGATCGAAGAACGACGTCTGGGTGGGCCTGTTCGTGCTTCTGGGCGCGGCGGCCATCGTCTTCCTGGCCCTGCAGTCGGCCAACCTGCTCAGCCTGAGCTTCCAGTCCACCTATCCAGTGGTGGCGAAGTTCGACAACATCGGCGGGCTCAAGCCGCAGGCCGCGGTCCGCAGCGCCGGCGTGGTGGTCGGCCGGGTCGACTCGATCACCTTCGACGACAAGTCCTACCAGGCGCGCGTCACGCTCGCGCTGGAGGAGCGCTTCCGCTTCCCCAAGGACAGCTCGCTGAAGATCCTCACCAGCGGCCTGCTGGGTGAGCAGTACATCGGCGTCGAGGCGGGGATCGACGAGCAGCCGCTGGTCGCCGGCGATACCATCTCCAACACGCAGTCGGCGGTGGTACTGGAGAACCTGATCGGACAGTTCCTGTACAACAAGGCGGCCGAGGCGCAGCCTTCAGGGGGAAGCACGAAAAAATGAGCCGGATGACGCTTGCGTCGCTGCGCCCGCCGGCGCTGGCAGGTGCCGCCCTGGTCGTGCTGCTGGCCCTTTCGGGCTGTGCCAGCGGCCCGCGGGCGAACCCCCAGGATCCGTTCGAGCCGTTCAACCGCGAGGTCAGCCGGTTCAACGAAGGCGTGGACGCCGTGGTGCTCAAGCCCGGGGCCACGCTCTATCGCGAGCACGTGCCGCCGCTGGTGCGCACCGGCGTGTCCAACTTCTTCGGCAACCTGGTCGACGCCTGGTCGGCGGTCAACAGCGCGCTGCAGCTCAAGGTGCGGGACGCGGCCGAGAACGCGATGCGGTTCTCGGTGAACACCTTCTTCGGGCTGGGCGGCATCCTGGACCTCGCCAGCGAGATGAACATCGAGCGCCACCGCGAGGACTTCGGCAAGACCCTGGGCCACTATGGCGTCCCCGCGGGCCCGTACGTGGTCCTGCCGCTGCTCGGGCCGTCGACCCTGCGCGACTCGCTCGCGCTGCCGGTGGACTATGGCGGCGACCTGGTGCGCGAGGTCGACTCGTTCAACACGCGCAACACGCTGTACGTGCTCAGGGCCGTGGACGCGCGCGCCAACCTGCTGCGCGTGAGCGACGTGCTGGAAGGGGCCGCGCTGGACAAGTACAGCTTCACGCGCGATGCCTACCTGCAGCGCCGCCGCGCGCTGATCGAGTCGGGGCGCTCGGGCCGGCGCGACCCGGCCGCCGGGGGCGAGGACGACTACGAGTACGAAGAGGACGAGCCGCCGGCATCCGGCACCGATCCGGCCCCGCCGGCGGCCGGCGGTACCCCGGAGCCGTCCGGTCGTTAGAGTTGCACGCTGTTTCAAGTCAGGGGTGGGCGCCGGAACCCGTCCGCGGGCTCCGGTTCCAACCCGGATTGCGGGCGCCCGTCGCCCGGCTCAGGAAAGGAATCCGAAGATGCATAGACGTTCCCTCGGCCGGCTCGCGGCGGCGCTGCTGGCAGCCCCGGCGCTGGGTGGCCTGGCGACCCTCGCGCACGCGGCCGATGAAGCGCCCGACGCCCTGATCAAGCGGCTGTCGGAGGAGATCCTGGCGGCGATCAAGGCCGACAAGTCGATCCAGTCCGGCGACATCGACAAGATCATGGCGCTGGTCGACAGCAAGGTCATGCCGAACGTGAACTTCCGCCGCATGACGGCCTCCGCAGTGGGCCCCGCCTGGCGCCAGGCCACGCCGGACCAGCGCCGCCGGCTCGAGGAGGAGTTCAAGGCGCTCCTGATCCGCACCTATTCGGGGGCGCTGTCGCAGGTGGACGACCAGACGATCTCGGTCAAGCCGCTGCGCGCCTCGCCCGAGGATAAGGAGGTCATCGTGCGCAGCGAGATCCGCGGCCGCGGCGACCCGATCCAGCTCGAATACCGCCTGGAGAAGACGCCGGGCCAGGGGGCCGGCTGGAAGATCTACAACCTGAACGTGCTGGGCGTGTGGCTGGTCGATACCTACCGCAGTCAGTTCGCCCAGGAGATCAACGCCAACGGCATCGACGGCCTGATCACGGCGCTGGCCGAGCGCAACAAGGCCAACACCGGCCGCAAGAGTTGACATGCTGGTGCTGCCGGAGGAACTGACGCACGAGCAGGCCGCGGCCTGTACGCGCATGCTGGCCCAGGCGCTGCGGGCCGAGCCGCAGCCGCACGTCGTGGCCGACGCCTCGGCGCTGCGGCGCTTCGATTCGTCGGCGCTGGCGGTCCTGCTCGAATGCCGGCGGGAGGCGGTGGCGCTGGGCAAGGCGTTCACTGTCGCCCAGCTGCCGCCGCGCCTGTACGAACTGGCCGGCCTGTACGGCGTCGCCGGCTTGCTCGACCCGGCCGCCCCCGCCGCAGCAGGTTAGAAGGGCATCCGCCGGCGCGGCAGCAGCGGCGGGACCCCCCGCCTAAAATAGCGGGCTTCCCATGCCCGCGATCTCCTTCCAGTCCGTCAGCAAGACCTTCGCTTTGCCGCGCGGCAGTTTCACCGCCCTGCACGGGGTCAGCTTCGACATCGAGGAAGGCGAGTTCTTCGGCCTGCTGGGCCCCAACGGCGCCGGCAAGACGACCCTGATCAGCATCCTGGCGGGCCTGGCGCGTGCCAGTTCCGGCCGGGTGTCGGTGCGGGGATTCGACGTGCAGGCCGATTACGCCCAGGCCCGGCGCCAGCTGGGCATCGTCCCGCAGGAGCTGGTGTTCGACCCGTTCTTCACCGTGCGCGAGGCGCTGCGCATCCAGTCCGGCTACTTCGGCGTGCGCAACAACGAGGCCTGGATCGGCGAGCTGCTGGACAGCCTGGGGCTGGCCGACAAGGCGGACGCCAACATGCGGCAGCTCTCGGGCGGGATGAAGCGCCGGGTGCTGGTGGCGCAGGCGCTCGTGCACAAGCCTCCGGTGATCGTGCTGGACGAACCCACGGCAGGCGTGGACGTGGAACTTCGGCAGACGCTCTGGCAATTCATCGCCCGCCTGAACCGGCAGGGCCACACCGTGCTGCTCACGACCCACTACCTCGAGGAAGCCGAGGCCCTGTGCGGGCGCATCGCGATGCTCAAGACCGGCCGCGTGGTGGCCCTGGAGCGCACCAGCGACCTGCTGCGCGCGGCTTCCAGCAACGTGCTGCGCTTCAAGATGGACGGCACCCTGCCCCCCGAGTTCGCCGAGAAGGCGCGCGTCACCGGCCGCATCGTGCAGCTGCCGGCATCCGACGCCAACGAGATCGAGGACCACCTCGCCGCCATCCGCCGCGCCGGGCTGCGGGTGGAGGACGTGGAGATCCGCAAGGCCGACCTCGAGGACGTGTTCCTCGACGTGATGGCGGCCAGGGGCGAGCAGGTGGCCGCATGAGCGCCGCACGGCCGCCCGAGGGGGCGCAGCCCACCACCCAGCGCGGGGGCGTCCCGGCGCTGGCGCTGGGCGGCTGGCAGGCCCTGCTTTACAAGGAAATCCTGCGCTTCTGGAAGGTGGGCTTCCAGACCGTGGCCGCGCCGATCCTGACGGCCATGCTGTACCTGCTGATCTTCGGCCACGTGCTCGAAGGGCGGGTGAAGGTGTACGACTCCATCCCCTACACCGCCTTCCTGGTGCCGGGCCTGGTGATGATGAGCGTGCTGCAGAACGCGTTCGCCAACAGCTCGTCCTCGCTGATCCAGAGCAAGATCATGGGCAACCTGGTGTTCGTGCTGCTCACGCCGCTGTCGCACTGGAGCTGGTTCGTCGCCTACGTGGGCTCGTCCATCGCGCGCGGGCTGGCGGTCGGAACCGGCGTGCTCCTGGTCACGGCCTGGTTCGTGCGCCCGTCGATGGTCGCCCCGCTGTGGGCCATCGCCTTCGCGGTGCTGGGCGCCGGCATGCTGGGCGCCCTGGGGCTGATCGCGGGGCTGTGGGCCGAGAAGTTCGACCAGATGGCGGCCTTCCAGAACTTCCTCATCATGCCGATGACCTTCCTGTCCGGCGTGTTCTATTCCATCCACTCGCTGCCGCCGTTCTGGCAGGCCGTGAGCCACCTCAACCCCTTCTTCTACATGATCGACGGCTTCCGCTACGGCTTCTTCGGCGTCAGCGACGTCTCGCCGTGGCTGAGCCTGGCCATCGTGGGCAGTGCCATGCTGGCCGTCAGTGCCGTGGCCGTGCACCTGCTCCGCATCGGCTACAAGATCCGCGGATGACTCCCATGACTGCCGACGACCTGCGCTCCCTCATCGCCTCCGGGCTGCCCTGCGAACACCTCCAAGTCGAGGGCGACGGCCGCCACTGGGCGGCCCTGATCGTGTCGGCCGAGTTCGAGGGCAAGCGGCCGGTGCAGCGGCACCAGCGGGTGTACGCAGCCCTGGGCGGGAAGATGGAGACCGACGAGGTCCATGCCCTGTCCATGACGACCCTGACACCGGCCGAATGGGCGGCGCAGCGCGGATCGTGAGATGGACAAGCTGCTGATCCGCGGCGGCCGCCCCCTGCGCGGCGAGGTCCGCATCTCCGGCGCCAAAAACGCGGCGCTGCCCGAGCTGTGCGCCGCGCTGCTGACCGAGGAGCCGGTCACGCTGTCGAACGTGCCGCGCCTGCAGGACGTGGCCACCATGCTCAAGCTGATCCGCAACATGGGGGTGGACGCCGAGCGGGTGGACGAGGACGGCGTGCGCATCGACTCGCGCCGGCTCAGCTCGCCGGAAGCGCCCTACGAGCTGGTCAAGACCATGCGGGCCTCGGTGCTGGCCCTGGGCCCGCTGCTGGCCCGCTTCGGCGAGGCGACGGTGTCACTGCCGGGGGGCTGCGCCATCGGTTCCCGCCCCGTGGACCAGCACATCAAGGGCCTGCAGCAGATGGGCGCCGAGATCGTGGTCGAGCACGGCTACATCATCGCCAAGCTGCCCAAGGGACGCGAGCGCCTGCACGGCGCCAGCATCACCACCGACATGGTCACGGTGACCGGCACCGAGAACTTCCTGATGGCCGCGTCGCTGGCCGAGGGCGAGACGGTGCTGGAGAACGCGGCCCAGGAGCCGGAGATCACCGACCTGGCCGAGATGCTGATCGCCATGGGGGCGAGGATCGAGGGCCACGGCACCCGCCGCATCCGCATCGTGGGCGTGCCGCGCCTGTCCGGCTGCACGCACCGGGTGGTGGCCGACCGGATCGAGGCCGGCACCTTCCTGTGCGCGGTGGCCGCCACCGGCGGCGAGGCGCTGCTGCGCCACGGCCGCGCCGACCACCTCGAGGCGGTGATCGAGAAGCTGCGCCAGGCCGGCGCCGAAATCACGGCCGTCGAGGACGGCATCCGCATCCGCTGCCAGGGGCGGCTGAAGGCCCAGAGTTTCCGCACCACCGAGTACCCCGGTTTCCCCACCGACATGCAGGCGCAGTTCATGGTGCTGGACGCCATCGCCGAGGGGGCCTCGCACGTCACCGAGACCATCTTCGAGAACCGCTTCATGCACGTCAACGAACTGGTGCGCCTGGGCGCGAAGATCCAGGTCGACGGCAAGGTGGCGGTGGTCGAAGGCGTGCCGCGCCTGTCCGGCGCCACGGTGATGGCCACCGACCTGCGCGCCTCCGCCAGCCTGGTGATCGCCGGCCTGGTGGCCGAGGGCGAGACGCTGGTCGATCGCATCTACCACCTGGACCGCGGCTACGACCAGATGGAAACGAAGCTGCGCGCCCTCGGCGCCGACATCGAGAGGATTCGCGCATGATCACCCTCGCCCTGTCCAAGGGCCGGATCTTCGACGAGACCCTGCCGCTGCTGCAGTCCGCCGGCATCCGCGTCCTGGAAGACCCGGAGAAGTCGCGCAAGCTGATCCTGCCGACCGACCGCGACGGCCTGCGGGTCGTGCTGGTGCGCGCCACCGACGTGCCCACCTACGTGCAGTACGGCGGCGCCGACCTCGGCGTGACAGGCCTGGACACCCTGATCGAGCACGGCAACCAGGGCCTGTACCTGCCGCTGGACCTGGGCATCGCCCGCTGCCGCGTGAGCGTGGCGGTGCGCGCCGACTTCGACTACGCCCACGCCGTGCGCCAGGGCTCGCGCCTGCGCGTGGCCACCAAGTACGTGTCGATCGCGCGCGACTTCTTCGCCGCCAAGGGCGTGCACGTGGACCTGATCAAGCTGTACGGCAGCATGGAACTGGCGCCGCTCACCGGGCTGGCCGACGCCATCGTGGACCTGGTGTCCACCGGCGGCACGCTCAAGGCGAACAACCTGGTCGAGGTGGAGCGCATCATGGACATCAGCTCGCGGCTGGTGGTGAACCAGGCCGCGCTCAAGCTCAAGCAGGCTCCCATGCGGGAGCTGATCGACGTGTTCCGCCGCGCCACCGAGACCGCCGCCGCATGACCGACCTCGCCGCCCGCCCGCTGCGCCTGTCCACCGCCGACCCGGGCTTCGACGCCGCGTTCCAGACCCGGCTGCACTGGTCCGACGAGACCGATGCGCAGGTGGAGCAGGCCGTCGCCACCATCCTGGACGCCGTCCGCGCGCGCGGCGACGACGCGGTGCTGGAGTACACCCGCCGCTTCGACCAGCTCCAGGCCGACAGCGTGGCGGCCCTGCAGCTGTCGCCGGCCGAGCTGAAGGCCGCTTTCGATTCGCTGCCGGCGCCGAAACGCCAGGCGCTGGAGGCCGCGGCCGCGCGCATCCGCAGCTACCACGAGGCGCAGAAGCGCGCCGGCGGCGAGAGCTGGAGCTATCGCGAGCCCGATGGCACGCTGCTGGGGCAGAAGGTCACGCCGCTGGACCGGGTCGGCATCTACGTGCCGGGCGGCAAGGCCGCCTATCCGTCCTCGGTGCTGATGAACGCCATCCCGGCGCAGGTCGCCGGCGTGGGCGAGATCGTCATGGTGGTGCCGACGCCGCGCGGCGAGAAGAACCCGCTGGTGCTGGCGGCCGCCCACGTGGCCGGCGTTACCCGCGGGTTCACCCTCGGCGGCGCGCAGGCGATCGGCGCGCTGGCCTACGGCACGGCCACCGTGCCGCGGGTGGACAAGATCACCGGCCCCGGCAATGCCTACGTGGCCAGCGCCAAGCGCCGCGTGTTCGGCCAGGTCGGGATCGACATGATCGCCGGCCCGAGCGAGATCCTGGTGCTGGCCGACGGCAGCACGCCGGCCGAATGGGTGGCCATGGACCTGTTCTCGCAGGCCGAGCACGACGAACTGGCCCAGAGCATCCTGCTGTGCCCGGACGCGTCCTACATCGACCAGGTGCAGGCCCAGATCGATCGCCTGCTGCCCGGCATGCCGCGGCGCGAGATCATCGCCCGCTCGCTCAATGGCCGGGGCGCGCTGATCCAGACCCGCGACATGGCGCAGGCCTGCGAGATCAGCAACCGGATCGCCCCGGAGCACCTGGAGATCGCCAGCAGCGATCCGCACCGCTGGGAGCCCCTGCTGCGCCATGCCGGCGCCATCTTCCTGGGGGCCTACACCAGCGAGAGCCTGGGCGACTACTGCGCCGGCCCCAACCACGTGCTGCCCACCAGCAGCACCGCGCGGTTCTCCAGCCCGCTGGGCGTGTTCGACTTCCAGAAGCGCAGCAGCCTGATCGAGGTCAGCGAGGCCGGCGCCCAGCGGCTCGGACGCATCGCCTCCGAACTGGCGCACGGCGAAGGCCTGCAGGCCCATGCGCGCGCCGCCGAGATGAGACTCAAGCCATGACGACGACCCCGCTGCCGCCGCGGCTGGCCCGCCTGATCCGCCAGGACGTGCAGGGCATGCACGCCTACGCCGTCCAGCCCTCGGCCGGGATGGTCAAGCTGGACGCCATGGAGAACCCGCACCGCTTGCCGGCGCACCTGCAGCGCGAGCTGGGTGAGCGCCTGGGGGCGGTGGCCCTGAACCGCTACCCGGGCGACCGCACCGACGTGCTGCGGCAGGCGCTGGCCCGCCATGCGCAAGTGCCCGAGGGGTTCGGGTTGATGCTGGGCAACGGTTCGGACGAGCTGATCTCGCTGCTGGCCATGGCCTGCGACGTGCCCGGTGCCTCGATCCTGGCGCCGGCCCCCGGCTTCGTGATGTACGCGATGAGCGCGCAGCTGCAGGGCCTGAAGTTCATCCCGGTGGACCTGACGCCCGACTTCGAGCTGGACGAGGCCGCCATGCTGGCCGCCATCGAGCAGCACCGGCCGTCCATCGTCTACCTGGCCTACCCCAACAACCCGACCGCCAACCTGTGGGACGACGCGGCCATCGAGCGCATCGTGCAGGCCGCGCCCGGCCTGGTGGTGATCGACGAGGCCTACCAGCCCTTCGCCAGCCGCAGCTACCTCGACCGGCTGGCCCGCCACGACCACGTGCTGCTGATGCGCACCCTGAGCAAGTTCGGCCTCGCCGGCGTGCGCATCGGCTACCTGATCGGCCCGCGGGCTTTGGTGGCCGAGATCGACAAGGTCCGCCCGCCCTACAACGTCAGCGTGCTCAACTGCGAAGCCGCGCTGTTCGCGCTCGAGCACGCGGACGTGTTCGCCCAGCAGGCCGCCGACATCCGGCACGAGCGCGAGCGACTGCTGCAGCAGCTGGCCGCGCTGGCCCCGCTGAAGGCCTGGCGCAGCGACGCCAACATGATCCTGGTGCGGGTGCCCGACGCCGCCCGCACCTTCGAGGGCATGAAGTCCCGCGGCGTGCTCGTCAAGAACGTTTCTAGAATGCATCCATTGCTGGCCAACTGCCTGCGCCTGACCGTCGGCACGGCCGAGGAGAACGCGCAGATGATGGAGGCCCTGCAAGCCAGCCTATGACCACGCCCCGCACCGCCGAGATCACCCGCCACACCGCCGAGACGCGCATCAGCGTGCGCGTCAACCTCGACGGCACCGGCCAGTCGCGCCTGGCCACCGGCATCGGCTTCTTCGACCACATGCTGGACCAGATCGCCCGCCACGGGCTGATCGACCTGGACATCCAGGCCGAGGGCGACCTGCACATCGACGGCCACCACACGGTGGAGGACGTGGGCATCACGCTCGGCCAGGCCGTGGCCAAGGCCATCGGCGACAAGAAGGGCATCCGCCGCTACGGCCATGCCTACGTGCCGCTGGACGAGGCGCTGTCGCGCGTGGTGATCGACTTCTCCGGCCGTCCCGGGCTGGTCATGGAAGTGCCGTTCCGCAGCGCCATGATCGGCACCTTCGACAGCCAGCTGGCGCACGAGTTCTTCCAGGGCTTCGCCAACCACGCCTTCGTGACGCTGCACATCGACAACCTGCGTGGCCAGAACGCGCACCACCAGTGCGAGACGGTGTTCAAGGCCTTCGCCCGCGCGCTGCGTGCCGCGGTGGAGTTCGATCCCCGCATGGCGGGCACCATCCCCTCGACCAAAGGCGCCCTCTGACTCCTTGCCGGGCCGGGCCCGGCGTTTCGAGCAACATGAAATCGGTAGCGGTCGTCGACTACGGCATGGGCAACCTGCGCTCGGTCTCGCAGGCGGTGCTCCACGCCGCCCAGGGTTCGGGCTTCCAGGTGGTGATCACGTCGCGCCCCGACGAGGTCCGCGCGGCCGAGCGCGTTGTGCTGCCCGGCCAGGGCGCGATGCCGGACTGCATGCGCGAGCTGCGCGAGTCCGGGCTGCAGCCCGCGGTGCTGGAGGCGGCGGCGTCCAAGCCGCTGTTCGGCGTCTGCGTGGGCATGCAGATGCTGCTCGATCGCAGCGAGGAGGGCCCCAGCCAGGGCCTGGGCCTGATTCCCGGCGAGGTGCGCCGGTTCCGGCTGGAAGGCCGGCTGCAGGCCGATGGCAGCCGCTTCAAGGTCCCGCAGATGGGGTGGAACCAGGTCTGGCAGGCGCAGCCCCACCCCGTCTGGGACGGCGTGGCCGACGGCGCCTGGTTCTATTTCGTCCACAGCTTCTATGCCTGCCCGTCGGATGCGCGCCACAGCGCCGGCGAAACCGACTACGGCGGCCGCTTTACCGCCGCGCTGGCCCGCGATAATATTTTTGCGACCCAGTTCCACCCCGAGAAAAGCGCCGACGCCGGCCTGGCCCTCTACCGCAATTTCCTGCGCTGGAATCCCTGACGCCCCACGGGCGCGGCGCGCAGCCCCCGTTTTCCCACGCCGACACTATCCCCGATGCTTCTCATCCCCGCGATCGACCTGAAGGACGGGCATTGCGTGCGCCTCAAGCAAGGCGACATGGACCAGGCCACCACCTTCAGCGAGGAACCCGCCGAGATGGCGCGCCACTGGCTTGCCAGGGGCGCCCGCCGGCTGCACCTGGTGGACCTGAACGGCGCCTTCGCCGGCAAGCCGCAGAACTTCGCCGCCATCCGATCCATCCTCAAGGCCGTGGGGGACGACATCCCGGTGCAGCTGGGCGGCGGCATCCGTGACCTGGACACGATCGAGAAGTACATCGACGGCGGCCTGCGCTACGTGATCATCGGCACCGCCGCCGTCAAGAACCCCGGCTTCCTGAAGGACGCCTGCAGCGCCTTCGGCGGCCACATCATCGTGGGCCTGGACGCCCGCGACGGCAAGGTCGCCACCGACGGCTGGAGCAAGCTCACCGGCCACGAGGTGATCGACCTGGCCCGCAAGTTCCAGGACTGGGGCGTCGAATCCATCGTCTACACCGACATCGGCCGCGACGGCATGCTCACCGGCATCAACGTCGAGGCCACGGTCAAGCTGGCCCAGGCGCTGACCATCCCGGTCATCGCCTCGGGCGGGCTGTCCGGCATGGCCGACATCGAGAAGCTGTGCGCCGTCGAGGACGAGGGCATCGAGGGCGTGATCTGCGGCCGCGCGATCTACTCCGGCGACCTCGATTTCGTCCAGGCCCAGGCCAAGGCCGACGAACTGGCGAGTTGACCCGGGCCGTGCTCGCCAAGCGCATCATCCCCTGCCTCGACGTCACCGGTGGGCGGGTCGTCAAGGGCGTCAACTTCGTCGAACTGCGCGACGCCGGCGATCCGGTGGAGATCGCCGCCCGCTACAACGAGCAGGGTGCCGACGAACTCACCTTCCTGGACATCACGGCCACCAGCGACGGCCGCGACCTGATCCTGCCCATCATCGAGGCCGTGGCCTCGCAGGTGTTCATCCCGCTCACCGTGGGCGGCGGCGTGCGCACCGTGGAAGACGTGCGCCGGCTGCTCAATGCAGGCGCCGACAAGACCAGCTTCAATTCGGCCGCGATCGCCAACCCGGACGTGATCACCGCCGCCTCGGGCAAGTACGGCTCGCAATGCATCGTGGTGGCCATCGACGCCAAGCGCCGCAGCGGCGAGGACGAGGCCGCCCGCGGCGCGGGCTGGGACGTCTACAGCCACGGCGGCCGGCGCAACACCGGCCTGGATGCGGTGCAATGGGCCGTGGAGATGGCGCGCCGCGGTGCCGGCGAGATCCTGCTGACCAGCATGGACCGCGACGGCACCAAGTCGGGTTTCGACCTCGAACTGACGCGCGCGGTCAGCGACGCGGTGCCGGTGCCGGTGATCGCCTCCGGCGGGGTCGGCAACCTCGACCACCTGGCCGACGGCATCCAGAAGGGCGGTGCCGACGCGGTGCTGGCCGCCAGCATCTTCCACTACGGGGAATACACCGTGGCCCAGGCCAAGGCCCACATGGCGGGCCGCGGCATTCCGGTGCGCGGCTGAAGGCGGGCGGCCGGATGGCCGACAATGCGGCCATGGATTGGCTCGACCAGGTCAAGTGGGACAGTGCCGGCCTCGTGCCGGTGATTGCGCAGGAGCAGGGCTCCGGCGACGTGCTGATGTTCGCCTGGATGAACCGGGAGGCGCTGCGCAAGACCGCCGAGCTCGGCCGCGCCGTCTACTTCAGCCGCTCGCGCAACCGGCTCTGGTTCAAGGGCGAGGAGTCCGGCCACGTGCAGCAGGTGCACGAGATCCGCATGGACTGCGACAACGACGTGCTGCTGCTCAAGGTCACCCAGCTGGGGCACGATCCCTCGATCGCCTGCCACACCGGGCGACACAGCTGTTTCTTCCAGCGACAGGAGGGCGGTCGCTGGGTTTCCGTCGAGCCGGTCTTGAAGAACCCGTCCGACATCTACACCTGATCCCATGAGCGCCAACGACTCCCTGGCCCGCCTGGCCGCCGTCATCGAGAGCCGCAAGCCCGCGAACGGTGGCGACCCCGAGCGCAGCTACGTCGCCAGACTGCTGCACAAGGGGCCGGACGCCTTCCTCAAGAAGGTCGGCGAGGAGGCCACCGAGGTGGTCATGGCAGCCAAGGACTGCGACCATGGCGGCGAGCCGGCCCGGCTGGTCGGCGAGGTGGCCGACCTGTGGTTCCACAGCATGATCGCGCTGGCCCACTACGGGCTCTCCCCGGCCGACGTCATCGCCGAGCTGGAGCGGCGCGAAGGCACCAGCGGCATCGAGGAAAAGGCTTTGCGCAAGGCGCGCGCACGCGAAGGAGCAGGGCAATGAGCGAGACCGACTTCACGGCGTTCGAACACAAGGAGCCGGGCGACCGGACGGTGATGCACGTGCTGTACGGCATGCACACCTTCGCCCCGTTCACCTATTGGACGCTGGCGGTGGTCGCCATGGTCGTCAACTACATCCGTCGTGCCGACGAGCTCGATGCCGTCTATGCGGCCCACCACAACTACATGATCGCCACCTTCTGGTGGAGCCTGCTGTGGCTGGTGGTGACGGCGCCGCTGTACCTGCTGCTGTTCCTGCCCGGCTTCATCGCCCACTGCCTGGTGGGGCTTTGGTACCTCTATCGCTGCATCCGCGGCTGGCTGCGCTTCACCGACGGCCGTCCGCCCCGCTGAACACCATGAGCCAAGCCGACCCGAACTGCCTTTTCTGCAAGATCGTCGAGGGAACCATCCCCTCGCGAAAGGTCTATGAGGACGAGGAGATCCTGGTCTTCCACGACATCCACCCGTGGGCGCCGGTCCACTTCCTGATGATCCCCAAGCGGCACGTCACCTCGCTGGCCCACGTGGGGGACGAGCACGCGCCGCTGCTGGGCCGGATGCTGGCGCTGGCCCCCCGGCTGGCCCTGCAGGAAGGCTGCCGTCCCTACCCGGAGGGCGGCCACCGGGTGGTGATCAACACCGGGGCCGAGGGCGGCCAGGAAGTGCACCACCTGCACGTGCACGTCATGGGCGGGCCGCGGCCCTGGCTCAAGGGCTGAACGCCGGCCACACAAGCCCCGCGTCGTGGGTTCCCACGGGGCCCCCGACTAAAATCAGGCCATTCATACAGGAGTAATCCATGGGTTCCATTTCCATCTGGCACTGGCTGATCGTGCTGCTGATCGTGGTGCTGGTCTTCGGCACCAAGAAGCTGAAGAACATGGGGTCCGACCTCGGCGGCGCCGTCAAGGGCTTCAAGGACGGCATGCGCGACGGCTCGGCCCCGGACGAGCCGGCCCCGCCGGCCAGCCAGGTCGCCAACAAGCCCTCGGGCGGCGCCGACAAGACGACCATCGACGTCGAGGCTCGCAACAAGTCGTGAGCCAGGGCAGGGGCGCCAAGGGGTGATCGACCTCGGCCTTTCCAAGATGGCGCTGATCGGGGTGGTGGCGTTGATCGTCATCGGCCCCGAGAAGCTGCCGCGCGTGGCCCGCACGGTCGGCACGCTGCTGGGCAAGGCCCAGCGCTACGTCAATGACGTCAAGGCGGAGGTCAACCGCTCCATGGAGCTGGATGAACTGCGCAAGATGAAGGACAGCGTGGAGACCGCCGCGCGCGATGTCGAGCAATCGGTGCGCAGCGGCGCCGCCGAGTTCGAGCAGGAGTGGTCGGCCGCGGTGGGTGAAGCCTCCTCGGCCCTGGCCGAGCCGACGCCCGCCTACCCGGAATACCGGCATCCGCGCAAGAAGTGGCGCCTCAAGCAGGGTGCCACGCCCCACTGGTACAAGGCCCGCAACGGCATCCGCACCCGGGCCTTGTCAGGGGCCGCCCGCGTGGCGCGCTACCGGCCGAAGAAGTTCGACTGATGTCCCAACCCGACAAGGAAGACGAGCTCGCAGGTACCGAGCAGCCGTTCGTCGCCCACCTCGTGGAGCTGCGCGACCGGCTGCTCTATTGCGTCTACGGCATCGCGCTGGCGGTGATCGCCCTGGCCATCTGGCCGGGACCGAACGGGCTGATCGACTTCATCGCGCAGCCGATCCGGGCCCACATGCCGCCGGACGCCAAGCTGATCGCGGTGGGCGTGTTCTCGCCCTTCTTCGTGCCGCTGAAGGTGCTGCTGATGGTGGCCGTGCTGGTGGTGCTGCCCTGGCTGATGTACCAGGCCTGGTCGTTCATCGCGCCCGGCCTGTACAGCCACGAGCGGCGCTTCGCGCTGCCGCTGATCCTGTTCGGCAGCGTGCTGGCCTATGCCGGCATCGCCTTCGTGCAGTTCTTCGTGCTGGACCGGATGTTCGGCTTCATCCAGGGATTCACGCCCGACAGCGTGGCGGCGACCCCGGACATCGCGTCCTACGTGGAGGCCATCCTGTCGCTGTACCTCGCCTTCGGCCTGGCCTTCCAGGTGCCTATCGTGGTGATGCTGCTGGTGCGCTTCGACATGGTGCCGGTCGAGAAGCTGAAGGAGTTCCGCGGCTACTTCATCGTGATCGCCTTCGTCATCGCGGCGGTGGTGACGCCGCCGGACGTGATCTCGCAACTGGCGCTGGCGATCCCGATGGTCATCCTGTACGAGATCGGCATCATCGCCTCGCGCTGGTTCGTCAAGGCCACCCACGCGCCCGAGGACGGCTCCGACGAGGCCGAAAAGGCCTCGTAGCGATCCACCCGGCGCTGCTGCGCCGTTGTTTCAACGGGCCGCCGGACGCGGGCGAGGGCGCTCGCCGGGGGTGACGGTCAGCTCCAGCTTCTCGTCGCGGCGCTGCACCTTGAAGAGGGCCCGCGCGCCGGGCTTGAGTGCCGCCACGCTGGTCAGCAGTTCCGACACGTTGCCGATCGGCTTGTCGTTGACGTCGACGATGACGTCGCCCGGCCGCAGCCCGGCCTGCGCCGCCGGGCCGCTCTGCAGCACGCCCGTGACCAGCACGCCGTGCCGCGCCTTGACGCCGAAGGTCTCCATCAGGTCGGGCGACAGGTCGGCCGGCTCCACGCCGATCCAGCCGCGCCGCACCACGCCTTCCCGGACGATGCCCTCGAGCACCTGCTTGGCGGTGGACACGGGGATCGCGAAACCGATGCCCATGCTGCCGCCCGAGCGCGAGTAGATCGCCGTGTTGATGCCCATGAGCTGGCCGTTCACGTCGACCAGCGCGCCCCCCGAATTGCCGGGGTTGATGGCCGCATCGGTCTGGATGAAGTTCTCGAAGGTGTTGATGCCCAGCTGGTTGCGGCCCAGTGCGCTGACGATGCCGCTGGTGACCGTCTGGCCGACGCCGAACGGGTTGCCGATGGCCAGCACCTGGTCGCCCACCTGCAGCGCATCGGAATTGCCGAGCGTGATGACCGGCAGCCGGTCCAGTTCGATCCGGAGCACGGCCAGGTCGGTCTCGGGGTCGGTGCCGATCACCTTGGCGCGGGCCGAGCGCGAGTCGTTGAGGGTGACCTCGATCTCGTCGGCGCCATCGACCACGTGGTTGTTGGTCAGGAGATAGCCCTCGGGGCTGATGATCACGCCGCTGCCCAGGCCGACCTGCGGCTGGTTGCCCTGGTCGCCGAAGAAGAAGCGGAACCAGGGATCGTTGAACTGCGGGTGCTGGGGCGGCGCCTTGCTGGCCGTGATGCTGACCACCGCGGCGGACGCGCGCTGCGCGGCCTGGCGGAAGCTGCCGGCGGGTGGCGGGGCGTTGGCAGGCGTGGGGGCCTCCACCAGGGCCACGCCGGAGTAGGTGGTGAGGGACGGCCTGCTCAGCCACTCCGGCTTGAGCGTGGCGACCACGAACCAGGCGGCGAGCAGGACGGTGACGGCTTGGGCGAAAAGGAGCCAGTAGCGGCGCATGAAGGCGGAAGCGAGGGTGGGTCCGCCAGTGTAGATCGCGCCGAACCTCGTGCGCATCCGTGGCCGCGGGGCAGGCTTGCTGTTCCACGATCACAATCGAAGCTTTGGCCGCCACACCATGACCACGCGACAGGACCTTGCCGACGCCTTCGACGCCCTGCTCGAGCCGGGACGCTTCAAGGACTACGGGCCCAACGGGCTGCAGGTGGAAGGACGCGCCGGGATCCGGCGCATCGTCTCCGGCGTCACGGCCAGCCGTGCCCTGATCGAGGCGGCCATCGCCGCCCAGGCCGACGCGCTGTTCGTCCACCATGGCCTGTTCTGGCGCGGCCAGGACGGCCGCGTGACGGGCTGGATGAAGCAGCGGCTGGCCCTGCTGCTGCAGCACGACCTGAATCTGTTCGCCTACCACCTGCCGCTGGACGCCCACCCCGAGCTGGGCAACAACGCGCAGCTCGGCCGGGTACTGGGGCTGCAGGCGCAGGCGCGCTTCGGCGACCAGGACCTGGGCTTCCTCGGCCAGCCTGCGGGCGGCGGCGCCTTCGCCGGGCCCGGCGCGCTCGCGGCGCACGTGGAGCACGCCCTCGGGCGGCCGGTGACGCTGGTCGAAGGCCAGGACGGACCGATCACGCGCATCGCCTGGTGCACGGGTGGCGCGCAGGGCTGGTTCGAGGCGGCGATCGCGGCCGGCGCGCAGGCCTTCCTCACCGGCGAGATCTCCGAGCCGCAGGCGCACTATGCGCGCGAGTGCGGAGTGAGCTTCCTGGCCTGCGGTCACCACGCCACCGAGCGGTACGGCGCACCCGCCGTGGCGGCCCACGTGGCGGCGCAGCTCGGGCTGGAGCATCGCTTCATCGACATCGACAACCCGGCATGAGCACTGCACGGCCGCTGGCTATCACCCAGGGCGATCCGGCCGGGATCGGCGGCGAGATCATCGCCCGGCTGTTCCGCGATGCGCCGGCCGACCTGGCCGGCTGCTTCGTGGCCGGCGACCTGCTGCACCTGCGCCGCGCCAGCGCGGCGGCGGCTGCGGCGGCGGCGGGGCAGGTCCCCTTGCCGGTGGCGGTGATCGGCACGCCGGCCGAGGCCCTCGAGGTGCCTCCCCAGTGCATCCCGTTGTTGCCGACCAGCCAGGCGAATGCGCTGGTGCCCTGGGGTCGGGTCGATGCGTCAGCCGGGCGCATCGCGGCCGAGGCCGTGTCGTGGGCGGCCGATGCTGCCCTGCGCGGCGAGATCGCCGGCCTGGTCACGGCCCCGCTGCACAAGGAGGCGCTGGCCCAGGCCGGCGTGCCCTATCCGGGTCACACCGAGCTGCTGCAGGCCCGCGCCGCCGCCTTCGCCGGCTGCCCGCTGGAGCAGATGCCGGCGCGCATGATGCTGGCCAGCGAGGAACTGCGCACCGTGCTGGTGAGCATCCACGTTTCGCTGCGCGATGCGATCGAGGCGGTGACGCGCGAGGGTGTGCTGCAGTCGCTGCGCATCACCCATGCGTCCCTGTTCCGGCTGCTCGGGAGCGCGCCGCGCATCGCGGTCGCCGGACTCAACCCGCACGCCGGCGAGGGCGGGCTGTTCGGCCGCGAGGAGATCGAGGCGATCGAGCCGGCGATCCAGGCGGCGCGCGCCGAGGGCATCGATGCCTCCGGCCCGTGGCCGCCGGACACGGTGTTCATGCGGGCCCGCTCCTCGGCGGAGCGGCCGGGCGAGTTCGACGTGGTGTTGGCCATGTACCACGACCAGGGGCTGATTCCGGTCAAGTACCTGGGGGTCGACAAGGGCGTGAACGTGACGCTGGGGCTGCCGCTGGTGCGCACCAGTCCCGACCACGGGACCGCCTTCGACATCGCCGGCACCGGCCGGGCCGACCCGGCCAGCCTGCTGGCCGCCGTGCGGATGGCGAGGCGGCTGGCCGCCTGAGGCTTAGTGCTGGCGCAGGCTGTCGCGGATCTCGCGCAGCAGGACGATGTCCTCGGGCGGCGCCGAGGGCGCGGCGGCCGCCGGCTCGGCCTGGGCGCGCTTGAGGCGGTTGATCTGCTTGACCATCAGGAAGATGATGAACGCCAGGATCGCGAAGTTCACCACCACGGTGACGAAGCTGCCCCAGGCGAACACCGGCACGCCGGCCTTGTTCAGGTCCGCCAGCGTGCGCGGCACCCCCTCGGGAATGCTGCCCAGCACGACGAACAGGTTCGAGAAGTCCAGGTTGCCGCCGATGACGGAGATCACCGGCATGATGATGTCCTTCACCAGCGAATCGACGATCTTGGTGAACGCGGCGCCGATGATCACGCCCACGGCCAGATCGATCACGCTGCCCTTCACGGCGAATTCGCGGAACTCCTTCAGCATCCCCATTCCTGGCTCCTCCGGTTGAAAAGACGGCGCGAGTATCGCTGAACGCCGCGTGTGCGCCGGTGCTGGCCGCAGCGGGAATCGCGTCGATACGCTCCGCTACAATCACTGGTTGACCTTCCAAGCGATCTCCCCCCGAGGACCCCATGAGTGACACCCCACTGGACACCAGCAAGCGGACGTGGCTGATCGCGTCCGGCTGCGCTGGCGCGGCAGGCGCTGCTTTCACTGCCGTTCCCTTCGTGGCCAGCTTCCAGCCTTCCGAGCGCGCCAAGGCCGCCGGCGCCCCGGTGGAAGTCGACATCGGCGCGCTCAAGCCGGGTGAGAAGATCACGGTGGAGTGGCGCGGCAAGCCGGTGTGGATCCTCAAGCGCACGCCGGAGATGCTCGCCTCGCTGGAGAAGACGGAACCCGAAGTGGCGGATCCCGAGTCCAAGCGCACCGCCTACCCGACCCCCGAATACGCGCGCAACCAGTACCGCTCGATCAAGCCCGAGGTGTTCGTCGCCGTCGGCATCTGCTCGCACCTGGGTTGCTCGCCCACCGACAGGCTGCAGCCCGGCCCGCAGCCCTCGCTGCCCGACGACTGGACCGGCGGCTTCCTGTGCCCCTGCCACGGCTCGACCTTCGACCTGGCCGGGCGGGTCTTCAAGAACAAGCCCGCTCCCGACAACCTGGAAGTGCCTCCGTACATGTACCTGTCGGACACCCGCCTGCTGATCGGCGAAGACAAGAAGGCCTGAGCGGGGCATCACCATGGCTGAATTCAAGGAAATCTCCCCCAACGCCAGCATGGGCGCCAAGCTCACGAACTGGTTCGAGAACCGCTTCCCGACCGCCT
The DNA here is from genome assembly GCF_035627355.1 of Ramlibacter sp. GTDB lineage: Bacteria > Pseudomonadota > Gammaproteobacteria > Burkholderiales > Burkholderiaceae_C > Ramlibacter. The sequence goes on along the minus strand of NZ_DASPLW010000071.1, from coordinate 7,444 downwards.
TCTCGGAGTACGAGAAGCACATGTCGGCGTACTACGCGCCGAAGAACTTCAACGCCTGGTACTTCTTCGGCTCGCTGTCGCTGCTGGTGCTGGTGATCCAGATCGTCACCGGCATCTTCCTGGTGATGCACTACAAGCCGGATGCGAACCTGGCCTTCGCCTCGGTCGAGTACATCATGCGCGACGTGCCCTGGGGCTGGCTGGTGCGCTACATGCACTCCACCGGCGCCTCGGCGTTCTTCATCGTCGTCTACCTGCACATGTTCCGCGGGCTGATGTACGGCAGCTACCGCAAGCCGCGCGAGCTGGTCTGGCTGTTCGGCTGCGCCATCTTCCTGGTGCTGATGGCCGAAGCCTTCATGGGCTACCTGCTGCCCTGGGGCCAGATGTCCTACTGGGGCGCCCAGGTGATCGTGAACCTGTTCTCCGCGATCCCCTTCATCGGCCCGGACCTCGCCCTGCTGATCCGCGGCGACTACGTGGTGAGCGACGCCACCCTGAACCGCTTCTTCAGCTTCCACGTGATCGCCGTGCCGCTGGTGCTGCTCGGCCTGGTGGTGGCGCACCTGCTGGCGCTGCACGACGTGGGCTCCAACAACCCCGACGGCATCGAGATCAAGGGTCCCAACGCCCCGATGGACGCCAACGGCAAGCCGCTCGACGGCATCCCGTTCCACCCCTACTACACGGTGCACGACATCGTGGGCGTGTCGGTGTTCCTGATGCTGTTCAGCGCGATCATCTTCTTCGCGCCCGAGTTCGGCGGCTACTTCCTGGAATACAACAACTTCATCCCGGCCGACCCGCTGAAGACGCCGCCGCACATCGCCCCGGTGTGGTACTTCACGCCGTTCTATTCGATGCTGCGTGCCATCACCAGCGAGATGATGTACGTGCTGGTCCTGTGCGTGGTGGCCGCCGCGGCCTTCGCCTTCATGAAGTCGCGCATGACCATGGGCGGCAAGCTCGCCACGGCGATCGTCGCGGCCGTGGCCATCGCGCTGATGCTGATGATCGACGCCAAGTTCTGGGGCGTGGTCGTGATGGGCGGCTCGGTGATGATCCTGTTCTTCCTGCCCTGGTTGGACAAGAGCCCGGTCAAGTCGATCCGCTACCGGCCCGACTCGCACAAGTGGGTCTATGCCGCCTTCGTGGTCGTCTTCCTGGTGCTCGGCTACCTGGGCGTGCAACCCGTGACGCCGCTGTTCACGCGGGTGGCGCAACTCGGCACCCTGCTGTACTTCGGCTTCTTCCTGCTGATGCCGTGGTGGAGCCGGCTGGGCGAGTTCAAGCCGGTGCCCGACCGGATCACCTTCGCCGCGCACTGACCGGGACGACCCAAGATGAAAAAGCTCCTCCTCTCCCTGGCGCTGTCCGTGGCGGCGCTGCTCCCGGTCGTGCCGGCCCAGGCGGCCACCGAAGGCATCGCTTGGGACAAGGCGCCCGACGTGACCAACGACCTGCCGGCCCTGCAGACCGGCGCCAAGCTGTTCGTCAACTACTGCCTGGGCTGCCACTCCGCCGCGTACATGCGCTACAACCGCCTGCGCGACATCGGCCTGACCGAGCAGCAGATCAAGGACAACCTGCTGTTCACCACCGACAAGGTGGGCGACACCATGAAGGCCGCCATCGACGCGAAGCAGGCCAAGGACTGGTTCGGCGCCAACCCGCCCGACCTGACGCTGGTGGCCCGCTCGCGCGCCGGCCATGGCGGCACCGGCGCCGACTACCTGTACACCTTCCTGCGCACCTTCTACCGCGACCCGAACCAGGCCACCGGCTGGAACAACCTGGCGTTCCCGAACGTGGGCATGCCGCATGCCCTGTGGCAGCTGCAGGGCGAGCGCGAGCCGGTGTTCGAGAAGGTCAGCGAGCACGGCCACGACGTGCAGGTGTTCAAGGGCTGGAAGCAGGTCTCGCCCGGCACCATGAGCCCCACGGAATACGACGCGGCAGTGGCCAGCCTGGTCGGCTACCTGCAGTGGATGGCGGAGCCGGCCCAGAAGACGCGCGTGCGCGTGGGCGTCTGGGTGCTGCTGTTCCTGCTGGGCTTCACGGTGATCGCCTGGCGACTGAACGCGGCCTTCTGGAAAGACGTTAAATAACGGACGACAACGCAGCCGGCATCCGCCGGCAGGCGTCGTCAAAAGGACACGGTCGGCTGCGCGCCGACCGTGTTTTCACTTTTGTTAGGAGCCATTCACCATGATGGTGCTGTACTCGGGAACCACCTGCCCCTTCTCCCACCGCTGCCGGTTCGTGCTGTTCGAAAAGGGCATGGACTTCGAGATCCGCGACGTCGACCTGTACAACAAGCCGGAAGACATCAACGTCATGAACCCGTACGGCCAGGTCCCCATCCTGGTCGAGCGCGATCTCATCCTGTACGAGTCGAACATCATCAACGAGTACATCGACGAGCGATTCCCGCACCCGCAGCTGATGCCCGGCGACCCGGTCGACCGTGCGCGCGTGCGCCTGTTCCTGCTCAATTTCGAGAAGGAGCTGTTCACCCACGTCAGCACGCTCGAGGCGCGCAGCAACAAGGGCAACGAGAAGGCGCTGGAGAAGGCCCGCTCGCACATCCGCGACCGCCTGACCCAGCTCGCGCCGGTGTTCCTGAAGAACAAGTACATGCTCGGCGAGAACTTCTCGATGCTGGACGTCGCCATCGCGCCGCTGCTGTGGCGCATGGACTACTATGGGATCGAGTTGTCCAAGAATGCGGCCCCGCTGCTCAAGTACGCCGAGCGCATCTTCTCGCGCCCCGCATACATTGAAGCCCTGACGCCTTCCGAGAAGGTGATGCGCAAGTAAGGCGACCGCAGCAACGATGAATGCCCTGGAGTCCACCTCGACGCGCCCGTACCTGATCCGGGCGCTGTACGACTGGTGCACCGACAACGGCCTCACGCCGTACGTCGCCGTGCAGGTGGACGAGACCGTCCAGGTGCCGCGCGAGTACGTCAAGAACGGCGAGATCGTGCTCAACATCAGCTTCGACGCGACTAGTTCGCTCAAGCTCGGCAACGAGTTCATCGAGTTCAAGGCCCGCTTCGCCGGCACGGCGCGCGAGATCATGGTGCCGGTCAACCGGGTGATCGCCATCTACGCGCGCGAGAACGGGCAGGGCATGGCGTTCCCGGTGCCGGTGACCGGTGCGCCTGCCCCCAAGCCCTCGCCGCTGACCAGCGTGCAGGCCGCCGGCACCTCGCCCGAGCAGGAAGGCAAGGTGGTGCAGCTGGTGAACCCCGACAGCGCGGGCGAGCCCACCGATCCCCAGGGCGAGCCGCCCAAGCCCCCCTCCGGCCCCCGCCCCGCCCTCAAGCGAATCAAGTGACTTGCTGCGCCGGCCGCGCCGCAAGTCATCCCCCGCAGCCGGGGATCCAGACCTCAGGCCTTCAGCACCGTCACGGCAGGTCATCCCCCACGAAGGCGGCGGACCTCGGCCCTAAAATTCCCCCCGAAGCCGATTTAGCTCAGTGGTAGAGCAACCGCCTTGTAAGCGGTAGGTCGTCCGTTCAATCCGGACAATCGGCACCAGATCCTCCTCGAGCGGCGACGACTGGCACATCCGGTTACGGATCAGCTCGCGCGCGTTTGGACCTTGATCCGGATTGCGGTAACCTGCCAGCCCCTGTGGCACAGATGAGCTTGCAGGGCAGGCAGCAACTGCCTGAGCTTGGCGGCCGCGGCGTTGCCCTCCACCAGCAGGCACCAGGCCGGCCCGTCGATCGGGCCCGGCTTGACCCGGGGGCGCAGCGCGGCAGGAATCAGCGATTCGACCGCCCGGAGCCGCTCGCCGGACTCGCGCGCCAGCTCCGCCAGCCTCGCCAGCGTGGGCGAGTCGTCGGCGGCCTGTTGCACGGTGACGGGATGCAGGCGACGGTTCACGGGTGGCGGTGAGGAGGGGACGCGAGTGCATTTCATTATCACGGACGCCTGGCTGGCCAGGAGCCGCGCCATCCACCTGAGCGGCCCGCGGCTCCTGCTGGCGCTGGCGGGCCTGTCGCTGCTGCTGATGCTGTCGGCGGCGCTCATGTACCACTGGGTGTTCCTCAAGGGCGCGCGCGAGGGCTGGCCCGTGGTCGGCACGCTGGTGCGGCTGATCGTCAAGGACGAATTCGAGCAGCGCGACCGCTACCTGCGCGAGAACCTCGACGCTATGGCGCGCCGGCTGGGCGAGATGCAGGCCAAGCTGGTGCAGCTGGAAGCGCTGGGGGAGCGGGTGTCCGGGCTGGCCGGGCTGAACCCGGCCGACGTCAAGGCCGTGCCTGGCCGCGGCGGGGCGCTGGTGTCGGGCCGGCCGCTCACGATGGAGGAGCTGGACAGCACGCTGGCCGAACTGGACGCGCTGGCCGACCACGGCTCGGACCTGCTCACGGTGGTCGAGTCGCGGCTGTTCGACCAGAAGGTGCGCCGCATGATGATCCCGACCCAGCACCCGGTCGAGGGCCCGCTGGGCTCTGCCTTCGGCTGGCGCATCGACCCCTTCACCGGGCGCTCGGCACTGCACACCGGCCTGGACTTCGAAGCCCATGCCGGCACGCCCATCCTCGCCGCCTCGGGCGGAGTGGTGGTCACCCAGGAACTGCATCCGGCCTACGGCAACATGGTCGAGATCGACCACGGCAACGGCCTGGTGACCCGCTACGCCCACGCCTCGCGCGCCCTGGTGCGCAAGGGGGACCTGGTCAAGCGCGGCCAGAAGGTCGCCGAGGTGGGCAGCACCGGCCGCTCGACCGGGCCGCACCTGCACTTCGAGGTGCTGGTGCAGGGCGTCGCCCAGGATCCGATGAAGTTCCTCAAGGCCGGGGCCGAGGTCGCGGCAGCGCCAGTACTGGCTGCTGGCGGCCAGCGAGGCCCCAAGGCGGCCCGGCAGTAAAATCAGCCCCTTTGCCGACCGGGCGGTGCTTGCATCGCCGCGCGGCAACCCCACCTGCTGCAGCACAAGAAGGATTGCGCTGCCCTGCCAGGCCTTCCAGCGGCGGCAGGGCAGCATCGCGTCATGGCCACCAAGAATTTCCTCACCCAGATCTTCGGCTCCCGCAACGACCGTTTGCTCAAGCAGTACCGGCGCACCGTGGCCCAGATCAATGCGCTGGAGCCGCAGCTCGAGCAACTGAGCGACGAGCAGCTGCGCGCCAAGACCCAGGAGTTCCGTGACCGCCTGGCCAAGGGCGAGACCCTGGATGCGCTGTTGCCCGAGGCGTTCGCCGTGGTGCGCGAAGGCTCCAAGCGCGTGATGAAGATGCGCCACTTCGACGTGCAGCTGGTCGGCGGCATAGCGCTGCACCAGGGCAAGATCGCCGAGATGCGCACCGGCGAGGGCAAGACCCTCACCGCCACGCTGCCGGTCTACCTGAACGCGCTCACCGGCAAGGGCGTGCACGTGGTGACGGTGAACGACTACCTCGCCAACCGCGACGCGCAGTGGATGGGGCGCCTGTACAACTTCCTCGGGCTGACCGTGGGCGTCAACCTGCCGCAGATGCCGCGCGAGGAGAAGCAGGCCGCCTACGGCGCCGACATCACCTACGGCACCAACAACGAGTACGGCTTCGACTACCTGCGCGACAACATGGTGTACGAGCCGGGCGACCGGGTGCAGCGCCCGCTGAACTACGCCATCGTCGACGAGGTGGACTCGATCCTGATCGACGAAGCCCGCACGCCGCTGATCATCAGCGGCCAGGCCGAGGACCACACCGAGCTCTACCTGGCGATGAACCAGGTCGTCCCGCTGCTGCAGAAGCAGGAGGGCGAGGCCGACCCGCGCACCGGCGAGGGCGTCATCAAGCCGGGCGACTTCACGGTGGACGAGAAGACGCACCAGGTCTACCTCACCGAGATCGGCTACGAGAACGCCGAGCGCATCCTGGCCGAGCGGGGGCTGATCCCGGCCGGCGCCTCGCTGTACGACCCCGCCAACATCTCGCTGGTGCACCACCTCTATGCGGCGCTGCGGGCGCAGCACCTGTACCACCGCGACCAGCACTACGTGGTGCAGCGCGGCGAGGACGGCCGGCCCGAGGTGGTCATCGTCGACGAGTTCACCGGCCGCCTGATGTCGGGCCGCCGCTGGAGCGACGGCCTGCACCAGGCCGTGGAAGCCAAGGAGGGCGTGCCGATCCAGGCCGAGAACCAGACCCTGGCGTCCATCACCTTCCAGAACTACTTCCGCCTCTACACCAAGCTGGCCGGCATGACCGGCACCGCCGACACCGAGGCCTACGAGTTCCAGGAGATCTACGGCCTGGAGACGGTGGTGATCCCGCCCAACAAGCCGAGCCGCCGCGACGACCAGCTCGACCGCGTCTACAAGACCACGCGCGAGAAGTACGCCGCCGCCATCCAGGACATCCGCGAATGCCACGAGCGCGGCCAGCCGGTGCTGGTGGGCACCAGCTCGATCGAGAACTCGGAGATCATCGACCAGCTGCTCGAGAAGGAAGGCCTGCCGCGGCAGGTGCTCAACGCCAAGCAGCACGCCCGCGAGGCCGATATCGTGGCCCAGGCCGGGCGGCCGAAGATGATCACCATCGCCACCAACATGGCCGGCCGCGGCACCGACATCGTGCTGGGCGGCAACGTGGAGAAGGCGATCGAGGCGGTCGAGGCCGACGAGAGCCTGGATGCGGAGGCCAAGCAGCAGAAGATCGCGGCCCTGCGCGCGTCCTGGGAGAAGGACCACGAACTGGTGGTCCAGCTGGGCGGGCTGCGCATCATCGCGACCGAGCGCCACGAGTCGCGCCGCATCGACAACCAGCTGCGCGGCCGGTCCGGCCGCCAGGGCGACCCGGGCTCCTCGCGCTTCTACCTGAGCCTGGACGACCCGCTGATGCGCATCTTCGCCGGCGACCGGGTCAAGGCGATCATGGACCGCCTGAAGATGCCCGACGGCGAAGCCATCGAGGCCGGCATCGTCACGCGCAGCATCGAGAGCGCGCAGCGCAAGGTCGAGGGCCGCAACTTCGACATCCGCAAGCAGCTGCTGGAGTACGACGACGTCGCCAACGACCAGCGCAAGGTGATCTACCAGCAGCGCAACGAGATCATGGACTCGGCCGACCTGGGCGAGCAGATCGCGGCGCTGCGCGAAGGCTGCTTCACCGACCTGGTGCGGCAGTACGTGCCGGCCGAGTCGGTCGAGGAGCAGTGGGACCTCGACGGCCTCGAGAAGAGCCTGGCCAGCGAGTGGGGCATCGACATCCCGCTCAAGCAGGAGATCGAGGCCTCGGAGGCGGTGGCCGACGAGGACATCGTCGAGAAGGTGGTCAAGGCCGCGAACGACGCCTTCGACGCCAAGGTCGCGCTGATCGGCCAGGAGAACTTCACGCAGTTCGAGCGCATGGTGCTCTTGCAGAGCATCGACACCCACTGGCGCGAGCACCTGGCGTCGCTCGACTACCTGCGCCAGGGCATCCACCTGCGCGGCTAT
>NZ_DASPLW010000070.1:0-19267 GCF_035627355.1 Ramlibacter sp. | reverse complement strand
CCGCGCCATCAAGGCCGGCGAAGCCTCGCTGCTGGTCGCCGGCGGCGTCGAGAGCATGAGCCGCGCGCCCTTCGTCATGCCCAAGGCCGAGTCCGCGTTCTCGCGCAGCAACGCGGTCTACGACACCACCATCGGCTGGCGCTTCGTCAACAAGCTGATGAAGGAGCGCTACGGCATCGACTCCATGCCCGAGACGGCGGAGAACGTGGCGGCCGAATACGGCATCGAGCGCGAGGCCCAGGACCGCATGGCGCTGGCTTCGCAGCTCAAGGCGGTGGCGGCGCAGAAGGCCGGCTTCTTCGAGGCCGAGATCGCGCCGGTCACCATCCCGCAGAAGAAGGGCGATCCGGTGGTGGTGGCGAAGGACGAGCACCCGCGCGAGACCTCGATGGAGGCCCTCGCCAAGCTCAAGGGCGTGGTGCGCCCCGACGGCAGCGTGACCGCCGGCAACGCCAGTGGCGTCAACGACGGGGCCTGCGCTTTGCTGCTGGCCGACGAAGGCACCGCCGCCCGTCACGGACTGACGCCGCGCGCCCGCGTGGTCGGCATGGCCACCGCCGGTGTGCCGCCGCGCGTCATGGGCATGGGCCCCGCACCGGCCACGCAGAAGGTGCTGGCGCTCACTGGCCTGAAGCTGGAGCAGATCGACGTCATCGAACTGAACGAAGCGTTCGCCGCCCAGGGCCTGGCCGTGCTGCGGCAGCTCGGGCTGCGAGACGACGATCCGCGCGTCAACCCGAACGGCGGCGCCATCGCGCTGGGGCATCCGCTCGGGGCCTCCGGCGCGCGCCTGGCCACCACCGCGGTCAACCAGCTGCACCGCAGCGGCGGCCGCTACGCGCTGTGCACCATGTGCATCGGGGTCGGCCAGGGCATCGCCGTGATCCTCGAGCGGGTCTGATCCCGCCTTGTCCTTCCCGCTGATCACCGACGCCGGCTTCTACGCGGCCGCGATTCCCGCCGTCCTGCTGCTCGGGATCAGCAAGAGCGGCTTCGGTGCCGGCTTCGGCTCGCTGGCCGTGCCGCTGATGGCGATGGCGGTCACCGTGCCGCAGGCGGCGGCCATCCTGATGCCGCTGCTGTTCGTGATGGACGTGCTCGGCCTGCGGGCCTGGCGCGGCCACTTCGACTGGAAGCTGATCCGCTTCCTGCTGCCCTTCGGCCTGCTCGGCACCGTGGTCGGCACGCTGCTGTTCAAGCTGCTCGACGCGCACCTGGTGGCCGGCATCGTGGGGGTCTTCACGCTCCTCTTCCTGGCCCAGCGCGTGCTGTTCCCCCCGCGCCAGGACAGCCCCGCGCCGCCCCGCTGGCTGGGCGCCGTGCTGACCACCACCTCCGGCTTCACCAGCTTCATCGCCCACGCCGGCGGCCCGCCGGTGAACGCCTATGTGCTCCCGATGCGGCTGGCGCCCACCGTGTACACGGCCTCGATGGCGGTGTTCTTCTTCGCCATCAACCTGAGCAAGTGGATCCCCTACGCGTGGCTGGGCCTGCTGGACCTGCCCAACATGGCCACCTCCATCGTCCTGCTGCCGCTGGCGCCCATCGGAGTGGCGATCGGGGTGAATCTGGCGCACCGCATCCGGCCCGTGCTGTTCTACCGGCTGGTCTACCTGGGCATGCTGCTGACCGGCCTGAAGCTGGTCTGGGACGGCTTCCTGGCCGCCTGAGGCCGGCTGCGGCAACCGACTCATCCGTGCCGGTAACATAGGGCGCAAGCGGCCCTGCCGGATCGGACCGCTCCCTTTCGGAGGTGTGCCCATGCCGGTCGTGGTCGTTGCCAATCCCAAAGGCGGTGTCGGGAAGTCCACCGTCGCCACCCACATCGCGGGTCATTTCGCCAGCCAGGGCCATGCGGTCATGCTGGGCGATGCGGACCGCCAGCAGTCCAGCCGGCTGTGGCTGGGCCTGCGTCCGCCGACGGCGCGGCCCATCCAGGGCTGGGACCTCAGCGAAGGCAAGGTCGCCCGGCCACCCAGGGGCACCACCCACGTGGTGATCGACACGCCGGCCGGGCTGCACGGCAAGGAGCTGCGCGAGCTGCTCGGGTCCGCCAGCAAGGTGGTCGTGCCGCTGTCGCCCAGCGTGTTCGACATCTTCGCCACCCGCGCCTTCCTGGACGAGTTGGCCGCGCACCACAAGACGCGCGGATTGCAAGTCGGCATCGTCGGCACCCGCGTCGACAACCGCACGCTGGCGGCCGACCAGCTGCAGGCCTTCGTCAAGGGCCTGGGCCTGCCGGTGCTGGGCGAGCTGCGGCCGACCCAGAACTACGTGCACCTGGCCGCCCGCGGCCTCACGCTGTTCGACCTGTCGCCGGCGCGCGTCGAGCGCGACCTGGCGCAGTGGGCGCCGATCGCGCGCTGGCTGGACCAGTAGCGGATCCCGCGGGTCCCCGCTGCGCGGGCCCGTGACGAAGCGACACAAAGTTCAACACGAGCGACGTGCTCGCGCCCAAGCTCGGCCGTTATAAACAAGCCAACAACCACCGAGCCCTTCCATGACTGCTGTCCTGAACCCCAACGCTTCCGCTCCTGCCGCTCCGTCTTCCTCGCTGGCCGCCGTCCCGCGCGCCATCTGGGTGGCCCTCGGCGCAATGGCCCTGGCCACCGCCGGGCTGGGCGGCGCGCTGGTGATGCGCGCCATCGACAGCCCCGAGCCGCCGCAAGTGGCCACGACCTCGCAGGTCGCGCCGACCGAGGTCGCCGGCCAGCAGCAGGTCGCGCCGGCCCAGTTGCAGGCCGCCCCGCAGCCCGCAACCCCGGTGGCGCAGGCCGCACCCGCTCCGGCGCCTGCGCCGGTCAAGGTCGCGCGCCCGGCGCCCAAACCCGCCCCGGTGCGGACGCAACCGCAACCGCAGGTCGTCGCCCAGGCGCCGGTCCATGCGCAGCCGGCCCCGGTCCAGGCCACTCGCGCGGCCATCTGCGCCACCTGCGGCACGGTGCAGGCCGTGCACGAGGTGAAGGAAAAGGGCCAGGGCAGCGGGCTGGGTGCCGTGGGCGGTGCCGTGGTCGGCGGCCTGCTGGGCAACCAGGTCGGCGGCGGCAACGGCAAGAAGGTGATGACCGTGCTCGGCGCCGTCGGCGGCGGCGTGGCCGGTCACGAAGTGGAGAAGCGCGTGCGCTCCACCGTGGCCTACGACGTGCAGGTGCGCATGGAAGACGGCAGCGTGCGCACCATCCGCCGCGCCGAACCGGTGGCGGTCGGATCGCGCGTGTTCATCGAGGGCGGCGAGCTGCGCGTCGGCGGCCCCGGTGTCGGCAGCGTGCAACCCGGCACCCTGCGCACCTCGGCGCCCGGCGCCTGAAGCCACGAGGCCCGTTCGCGGCGGCAAGTTCCGTCGCCAACGGCGCCGCAACCGGCTTTTCCCCAAGGCCCTAACGAGCTATCGCAGCCTCAGCCGTGCCGGCCCAGAATGGCCGCATGGCACCTCCACTGGCTGCAGCGACCCCCGGACATCGCCTTTCGGATCCGGGCCCGGTGGCACCCCAGGCGGACCCGTCGATCCTCCCGTTCTCGGTGGTGGTGCCGCTCTACAACAAGGCGCCCTTCGTCCTCGGTTCGCTCGGCTCCGTGCTGGCCCAGACCTTCGGCCGCTTCGAGCTGCTGGTCGTGGACGACGGCTCCACCGACGGTGGCGCCGACCTGGCCGAGGGCTTGGCCGATCCGCGCGTGCGGGTGGTGCGCCAGCCCAATGCCGGCGTCTCCGCGGCCCGCAACAAGGCCATCGAACTGGCGCGCGGCGAATGGGTGGTGTTCCTCGATGCCGACGACTGGCAGCACCCGCAGTTCCTCGCCACGCTGCGCGCCACCCAGCGCGCCTACCCGCAGGTGGACTGCGTCGCCAGCCGCTTCGTCGAATTCACCGGCGCGGGCACGGCGCCGCCGGCGCGCTGGCCCGTGCCGCCCGGTCCGCCCCGCATCGAGCTGATCGAGGACCTGGCCGCGCGCTGGATGCGCGGGCCCACCCTGTTCACCGGCTCGATCGCGGTGCGCCGCCGCGTGCTGCAGCAGTTGCAGCCCTGCTTCCAGCCGGGCGAGAGCTTCGGCGAGGACCTCGAGCTGTGGTTCCGCATCTCCGAGCGCACGCCCATCGCCCTGGTCCATGCACCCCTGGCGGCCTATCGCGTGGGGGTGGCCGACAGCCTGTCCGATGGCCGCCAGCCCTGGTGCCAGCCGCCCTGGGTGGACCGGCTGCGCCGGCGCGTGCGGGCGCGCGGCTTCGATCCGCGGCGGCGCCGGTCGGCGCTGCGCCTGGCTGACCAGCTCGGGCTGAACATGGCGCGCGAGGCGATCGCCGCCGGCGAGCGCGGCGCGGCCTTCGCATTGCTCATGGGCGCGCGGCACGCCATGGCGGGCCGCCGCTGGTGGGTGACGGCGGCGATGGCCCTGTGCTGCCCGCAGGGGCTGGCGGCGCGCATCCTGCACCGGGGGCCGCCGGTTCCCGCTGCCGAGGGCGTGCCGGATTCCCGCTGGCCACCGCCTACGCCGCTGATCCCGCCGACGGCGCCCCGGACCTAGCGGCCCGCTCGCCCCGGTGGCGCCCGGCCGTCAGGGGCGCCGGGCCCCCTCGCCGGCGACGCGGAACTCGCCGGGCGCGACCCCCATGCGCGCCTTGAACGCACGGGCGAAGCTCTTCTCGTTGCGAAAGCCGGCCGCCGCGGCCACCTGCTTGAGCGGGCGGGCGGTGCGCAGCAACAGGTCGCGCGCGCGCTCGAAGCGCACCTCGTCCTTGAGCTGCTGCAGGCTGGCTCCCTCCACCTTCAGTTGCCGGTGCAGCGTGCGGGCCGACACGTGCAGCAGGTCGGCCACGGCCTCGGCGCTGTGGCTGCGCTCGGGATGCGCCGACAGCACCTGCCGCACCTGCGGCACCAGCAGCCGGTCGCGCCGGTACTGCAGCACCGTCAGGCTGAGCGCGCGATGGCGCAGCAGCAGCGTCAGCGCCTTCTCGTCGCGGCGCAGCGGCAGCGCCAGGTAGCGCGCGTCGAAGCGGATCGAGGCCGGCGCGCCGGCCTCGCCGAACGCGAGCGGGCCGCCGGGGAACATGTGCGCATAGGCGTCGGCGTGCGGCGGCGCGGCGAAGGGGAAGCTCGCGCCCTGCAGCGGGATGCGCGAGTCGACATACCAGCAGGCCAGCCCGTGCACGTTGCGCAGGATGAAGGCGATCGACAGCTCGCGCGCGGCCGGCCGCAGCCGCCGCACTTCGAGCAGGCTGATGGTGGCCAGCTCGCCGCTGGTCGACAGCGACAGCCGGATGTCGGGCACCAGCAGCCCGTGGTGGCGGCACCAGCGCCGCAGCGCGATGCCCAGGTCCGGCGCCGTGAGCGAGGCGCGGGCCAGCAGGCCGTAGCTGCCCCAGGGCAGCCTGCGGCTGAAGGCGCCCAGGCCCTCGTCGTCCAGCTCCTGCATGGCGGTGGCCGACACCAGTTCCATCTGCCGGGCCGTCATCCGCCCTTGCGGCTGGCGCAAGTGCGCTGGCGTGATCTGTGCCATCCGCAGGGCCTGCTCCGGCGACTGGCCGTAGCGCCGGTAGGCCGCGGCGATGGCTTTGGCGAAGGCGATCGGGGTGGCGGTGGCCGGGGGCCGGCCCGGCCCCCGCGCGGCAGCGATGGGCATGCCGGGAGTGTGGCACGATTTGCAACCTATCCGGCAGGCACGCGGCCAGCGGCTGGCGTAGTCTCCACGGGACAAAGCTGCGGCTTCCCACCGAGAGACACATGCCCGTTCTGGAGACCCAACTCAATCCCCGTTCCGCCGAGTTCCAGGCCAACGCCCAGGCCATGCGCGCCCTGGTGGAGGACCTGCAGGCCCAGGTGGCGCGCCACGCGCTCGGCGGCGGCGAGGCCGCCCGCGCCAAGCACACCGCGCGCGGCAAGCTGCTGCCGCGCGACCGGGTGCAGATGCTGCTGGACCCCGGCACGCCCTTCCTGGAGCTGTCGCCGATGGCCGCGCACGGCATGTACGACGACGCGGCGCCCAGCGCGGGCGTGATCACCGGCATCGGCCGGGTCAGCGGGCGCGACGTGGTGATCGTCTGCAACGACGCCACCGTCAAGGGCGGCACCTACTTCCCGATGACGGTCAAGAAGCACCTGCGGGCGCAGGAGATCGCGCAGCAGAACCGGCTGCCCTGCATCTACCTGGTGGACTCGGGCGGCGCCAACCTGCCCAACCAGGACGAGGTGTTCCCCGACCGCGAGCACTTCGGGCGCATCTTCTACAACCAGGCCAACCTGTCGGCCCAGGGCATCGGCCAGGTCGCGGTGGTGATGGGCTCCTGCACGGCCGGCGGCGCCTACATGCCGGCGATGAGCGACGAGACCATCATCGTGAAGAACCAGGGCACCATCTTCCTGGGCGGCCCGCCGCTGGTGAAGGCGGCCATTGGCGAGGTGGTGTCGGCCGAGGACCTGGGCGGCGGCGACGTGCACACGCGCCTGTCCGGCGTGGCCGACCACCTGGCGCAGAACGACCTGCACGCGCTGGCGCTGGCCCGGCAGATCGTCGGCACGCTGCCGAGCGAGAAGCGGCCGCCGGTGGAATTGCGCGAGCCGCGCCCGCCGAAGTACGACCCCCGGGAGCTGCACGGCGTGGTGCCGACCGACACGCGCAAGCCCTACGACGTGCGCGAGATCATCGCCCGCATCGTCGACGACTCCGAGCTGCACGAGTTCAAGGCCCGCTACGGCACCACGCTGGTGTGCGGCTTCGCCCACATCGAGGGCATGCCGGTGGGCCTGATCGCCAACAACGGCATCCTGTTCTCCGAGAGCGCGCAGAAGGCGGCCCACTTCATCGAGCTGTGCTGCCAGCGCAAGGTCCCGCTGGTGTTCCTGCAGAACATCACCGGCTTCATGGTCGGTCGCAAGTACGAGAACGAGGGCATCGCCCGGCACGGCGCCAAGATGGTGACCGCGGTGGCCACCGCCAGCGTGCCCAAGTTCACCGTGATCATCGGCGGCAGCTTCGGCGCCGGCAACTACGGCATGTGCGGCCGCGCCTACTCGCCGCGCTTCCTGTGGATGTGGCCGAACGCGCGCATCTCGGTGATGGGCGGCGAGCAGGCCGCCAGCGTGCTGTCCACCGTCAAGCGCGACGGCATCGAGGCGCGTGGCGGCTCCTGGAGCGCCGAGGAGGAGCAAGCCTTCCGCGCGCCGCTGCTGGAACAGTACGAGCTGCAGGGTCATCCCTACTACGCCACGGCGCGGCTGTGGGACGACGGCGTGATCGATCCCGCCGACACGCGCCGGGTGCTGGCGCTGGGCCTGTCGGCGGCCTACAACGCGCCGGTCGGCGAGCCGAAGTTCGGCGTGTTCCGGATGTAAGCCATGCAGGAGAGCATCTATCTCACCCCCGAGCACGAGTTGCTGCGCGAGCAGGTCGCGCGCTTCATCGCGAAGGAAGTCGAGCCGCACGGCCAGGCCTGGGAGGAGCAGGGCTTCGTGCCGCGCGAGGTGCTGCGCCGCATGGGCGCGGCCGGCCTGTTCGGCCTGATGTACGAGCCGGAGTACGGCGGCGCCGGAGCCGACGCGCTCACCAACCTGGTGTTCGCCGAGGCGCTGTCGCAGTCCACCTTCGCCGGCTTCATCATCACCGTGCTGGTCCACACCGACATGGCCGGCCCGCACCTGCACCACGCGGGCAGCCCGGCGCAGAAGGACAAGTACCTGCGCCGCGTCACCGCCGGCGAGGCGATCTGCGCGGTCGGCATCACCGAGCCGGGCGCGGGCTCCGACGTGGCGGGCATCCGCACGACCGCACGCCGGGATGGCGACGACTGGGTGCTGAACGGCACCAAGATGTTCATCACCAATGGCGTGCACGCCGACCTGTACTTCATCGCCGCCAAGTCCGGCCCCGGCAAGCGCGAAGTCTCGATGTTCATCGTCGAGAAGGGCACGCCGGGCTTCTCGGTCGGCCGCGCGCTGAAGAAGAGCGGCTGGCTGTCCTCCGACACCGCCGAGCTGGTGCTCGACAACGTCCGGGTGCCCGCCGCCAACCTGCTGGGCCAGGAGGGCAAGGGCTTCTACTCGGTGATGAAGAACTTCCAGACCGAGCGCATCGCGCTGGCCGCGATGGCGGTCGGCCACTGCCAGCAGGCGCTGCGGCTCACCCTCGACTACGTGCGCCAGCGCCAGGCCTTCGGCGGCCCGCTGTGGGACCAGCAGGTGATCCGCCAGCGCCTGAGCATGCTGGACGCCAGGACGCGCGCAGCCCGGCAGTTCATGTACCACTGCGCCTGGCGTGTCACGCAGGGGCACGACATCGTGCAGGATGTGTCCATGCTCAAGGCGCTCACCGGCGAGCTGGTCAACGAGGTGGTGTCCACCTGCCAGCAGTTCCACGGCGGCATGGGCTACATCCGCGAGACGGCGGTGGAGCGGCTGTGGCGCGACGCCCGGGTGCTGGCCATCGGCGGCGGCGCCACCGAGGTGATGCTGGAAGAAGTGGCCAAGCGCTACTGAGATCGGGAGTGACGATGAAGAACCTGGAACTGCGCTACGAGGCCGGCGTCTCGACCGTGACGCTGAACCGGCCCGAGGTCCGCAACGCCTTCAACGACGAGGTCATCGCGGAACTCACCGCGGTGCTGTACGAGCTCGGCCAGCGGCCCGAGGTGCGCTGCGTGGTGCTGGCGGGCAACGGCCCGGCCTTCTGTGCCGGCGCCGACCTCAACTGGATGAAGCGCGTGGCCGACTACACGCGCGAGCAGAACCTGGAGGACGCCAGCGGGCTGGCCCGCATGCTGGAAGTCCTGTACCGGCTGCCCAAGCCGACCGTGGCGCGCGTGCACGGCGACACCTACGCCGGCGGCATGGGGCTGGTGAGCGCCTGCGACATCGCGGTGGTGGCCGAGCCGGTGCAGTTCTGCCTCAGCGAAGTGAAGCTGGGCCTGATCCCCGCCACCATCAGTCCCTACGTGATCCGCGCCATGGGTGCGCGCGCGGCGCATCGCTGGTTTCTCACCGCCGAGCGCTTCACGGCGGCCGAGGCGCTGCGCATGGGCTTCGTGCACGAGGTGGTGCCGGCCGCCCAGCTCGACGCCAAGGTGGCCGAGATCGCGCGGGCGCTGGTCAACGCCGGCCCGGAAGCGGTGAAGGCCTGCAAGCAGCTGGTGCACGACGTCGCCGGCCGCGACATCGGCGCCGGCCTGATCCGCCGCACGGTGGAAGGCATCGCCGACATCCGCTCCAGCGAGGAGGGCCGCGAAGGCGTGCGCTCCTTCCTGGAAAAGCGCAAGCCGAACTGGCTGCTGCCGCAGGGGTGATGGGCGATGGGCACGCTGGCGCGACGCCGTCCCCATCGGGTCATCCCCGCGAAGGCGGGGATCCAGTGCGTCCGCTTTCATGGGCTGGTCCGGAGCCTGCCCCCGGTATCGCGCCCATGACGATGCACGCCCATGGACACCTGGCCCGCCCTCATCGACCCGCCGCAGTTCCTCGCGCTGGCGGCGGCGCTCGGCTTCGCCAGCGGCTTCCGGCTGTATGCGGCGGTGTTCTTCACCGGCCTGGCCGGTTTCCTCGGCTGGGTCCAGCTGCCGGCCGGGCTGCACGTGCTGGAGCATCCGGCCGTGCTGGGTGCCAGCGGCTTCATGCTGTTCATCGAATTCTTCGCCGACAAGATTCCCTACCTGGACTCGGTCTGGGACGCCGTGCACACGCTGATCCGCATCCCGGCGGGCGCGGCGCTGGCCGCGGGCGCGCTGGGCGCCGACAGCACGGCCATGGCCTGGATCGCCGCGCTGGTGGGCGGCGGGCTGGCCGCCACCAGCCATGCCACCAAGATGACCACGCGGGCGGCGGTCAACACCTCGCCCGAGCCCTTCTCCAACGTGGCGGTGTCGCTGTTCGAGGACGGCTGGGTGCTGTTCCTGCTGTGGTTGTCGGCCACGCACCCGGTGATCTTCACCGTGGTGCTGGTCGCCAGCGTGATCGCCGCCGTCGTGCTGCTGGTGGTGCTGATCAAGTTCCTGCGAGTCGTGGTGCGGGAGTTGCGTGACTTTTTCGCCGGGCGCCGTATGCGCCGGCTGCCCTGAGAAGAAACCATGTTCAAGAAGATCCTGATTGCGAACCGCGGTGAGATCGCCTGCCGCGTGGCCGCCACCGCGCGCCGCCTCGGCGTGAAGACCGTGGCCGTGTACTCCGAGGCCGACGCCGGCGCCAAGCACGTCGCCGCCTGCGACGAATCGGTCCTGATCGGCGGTCCCTCGCCCAAGGACAGCTACCTGCGCTGGGAACGCATCCTGGAGGCGGCGCGCGCCACCGGCGCGCAGGCCATCCACCCCGGCTACGGCTTCCTGAGCGAGAACGAGGACTTCGCGCGCGCCTGCGCCGAGGCCGGGCTGGTGTTCATCGGCCCGCCCGCGTCGGCGATCCAGGCCATGGGCCTGAAGGCCGAGTCCAAGCGGCTGATGGAGCAGGCCGGCGTGCCGCTGGTGCCCGGCTACCACGGCGCCAACCAGGACCCGGCGCTGCTGCGCAGCGAGGCGGCGCGCATCGGCTACCCGGTGCTGATCAAGGCCAGCGCCGGTGGTGGCGGCAAGGGCATGCGCGCGGTGGACAAGGCCGAGGACTTCGACGCGGCGCTGGCGTCCTGCCAACGCGAGGCACGCAACAGCTTCGGCGACGACGCGGTGCTGATCGAGAAGTACGTGCAGCGCCCGCGGCACATCGAGATCCAGGTGTTCGGCGACACCCGCGGCAACCTGGTCTACCTGTTCGAGCGCGACTGCTCGGTGCAGCGCCGCCACCAGAAGGTGCTGGAGGAGGCGCCGGCGCCCGGCATGACGCCGCAGATGCGCCAGCGCATGGGCGAAGCGGCGGTCGCTGCCGCGCGCGCGGTCGGCTACGTCGGTGCCGGCACGGTGGAGTTCATCGTCGAGCAGCGCCCCGGCGGCGAGATGGACTTCTTCTTCATGGAGATGAACACCCGCCTGCAGGTGGAGCACCCGGTGACCGAGGCCATCACCGGCCTCGACCTGGTGGAGTGGCAGCTGCGCGTGGCCGCCGGCGAGCCGCTGCCGCTGAAGCAGGACGAGCTGCGCATGCACGGCCATGCGATCGAGGCGCGCATCTGCGCCGAGAACCCGGAGAACAACTTCCTGCCGGCCACCGGCCAGCTGGTGGTGTACCGGACGCCGGACCACGTGGCGTTCACGCCGTCCACGCAGGGCCTGCCTCGCATCGACGACGGCGTGCGCGAAGGCGATGCCATCACGCCCTTCTACGACTCCATGATCGCCAAGCTGATCGTGCACGGCGACACGCGCGAGCAGGCGCTGGCCCGGCTGGACGAGGCGCTGTCGCGCACCCGGATCGTCGGCCTGTCCACCAACGTGCAGTTCCTGCGCCAGGTGGCCCGCAGCCGGTCGTTCTCGCAGGCCGACCTGGACACGGCGCTGATTCCGCGCGAAGCGGCGGCGCTGTTCGGCCAGGAGCCGGTCGGCTTCGCCATTGCAGCGGCCGCGGCGGTCGCCAGTGCCCTGCAGCGCGAGCGGGCGGAGGAGGGCAGCGATCCGTTCAGCCGCCGCGACGGCTGGCGCGCGTACGGGGAAGCGACCCGGCGCTTTGCCTTCGATTTCGGCGGCGAGCAGCGCGAGGCCGAGCTGACCTATCGGCGCGACGGCTCCCTGCACCTGACGGCCGACGGCCTGGCCGGTCCGCTGCAATTCCAAGCCAGCGCCGACGGTGCCATCGACCTGCAGTTCGCGGGCCGGCGCACGCGGGTGCAGGTCCACGCGCAGGGCGAGACCGACCACGTCTTCACGCCCGAAGGCGCGACCCGCATCGTCGCCGTCGACCTGCTGGCGCACGCCGGCGAGGGCCTGTCCGAGGGCGGCCGGCTGACGGCGCCCATGCCGGGCAAGGTGGTGTCCTTCGCCGTGAAGGCGGGCGACGCCGTGAAGAAGGGCCAGGCGCTCGCCGTGCTGGAAGCCATGAAGATGGAGCACACGATCGCCGCCCCGTCCGATGGCATCGTGGCCGAACTGCTGTACGCGCCCGGCGACCAGGTCGACGAGGGCGCGGAGCTGCTGCGCCTCGACGCGGCCTGAAGCGGGGCGTCGACAATAGCGGGATGCGCATCCTGTTCCATGCGGCCGGCCACAAGCCGGCCCCCTGGCTCGAAGGCCTGAAGGCCGCCCTGCCGGAAGCCGCGGTGGCCGAATGGGCGCCCGGCGCGCCGCCGGCCGACTACGCGGTGGTCTGGGCGCCGTCGCAGCAGATGCTCGATGAGCAGCCCCAGCTCAAGGCCCTGTTCAACACGGGCGCCGGCGTCGATGCCCTGCTGCAACTGCGGCTGCCACCTCACGCGCAGCTGGTGCGGCTGGACGACGCCGGCATGTCGGTGCAGATGGCCGAGTTCGTCTGCCAGGCGGTGATCCGCCATTTCCGCGAGCTCGATGGCTACGAGGCCGACATGCGTGCCGGCAAGTGGTCGTTCCGCAAGCCGCGGTTGCGGGCCGAGTGGCCGGTCGGCGTGATGGGGCTGGGCGTGCTGGGCGCGCGGGTCGCCCGCGCCCTGCAGCAGTTCGAATTCACGGTCAACGGCTGGAGCCGCTCGCCGCGGCAGCTGGAGGGCGTGCGCTGCTTCGCCGGCCGCGGGCAGCTCGACGATTTCCTGGCCGCCAGCCGCATCCTGGTCTGCCTGCTGCCGCTGACGCCCGACACCGAGAACATCCTCGACCGCCACACGCTGGGCCGACTGATGCCGGGCGGCTACCTGGTCAACGCAGCGCGCGGCCGCCACCTGGTCGAACCCGACCTGCTGGCGCTGCTGGAGCAGGGGCAGCTGGCCGGCGCCACCCTCGACGTGCTGCGCGAGGAACCGCCGCCGCCGGAGCACCCGTTCTGGCGGCACCCCAGGATCACCCTGACGCCGCACACCTCGGCGCGCACCCTGCGCGACGAGAGCATCGCCCAGATCGCCGGCAAGATCCGGGCGATGGAACGCGGAGAGCCCGTGGCCGGTGTGGTTGACCGGACCCGGGGATACTGAACTGCGACACCAGCGAGCAACGCCATGAAACTGCCATCCCGAGTCAAGATCGTCGACGTCGGCCCGCGCGACGGGCTGCAGAACGAGAAGGGCCACGTGCCCGCCGAGGTCAAGATCGGCCTCGTCCACCGGCTGCAGGACGCCGGGCTGAAGGACATCGAGGTCACCAGCTTCGTCTCGCCCAAGTGGGTGCCGCAGATGGCCGATGCGGCCGAGGTGATGGCCGGCATCCAGCGCAAGCCGGGCGTGCGCTATTCGGTGCTCACGCCCAACATGAAGGGGTTCGAGGCCGCGCTGTCCAGCCGCCCCGACGAGGTCGTGGTGTTCGGCGCCGCCAGCGAGGCCTTCAGCCAGAAGAACATCAACTGCTCCATCGCCGAGAGCATCGAGCGCTTCGCCCCGGTGGTCGAGGCGGCGCGCGCCAAGGGCATCCACGTGCGCGGCGCGATCTCCACGGCGGTCGGCTGCCCCTACGAGGGCGAGATCGCGCCCGATCGGGTGGAACTGGTCGCCAAGCTGATGAAGCAGATCGGCGTGCACCACGTGGGCGTGTGCGACACCATCGGCGTGGGTACGCCGCGCAAGGTGCAGGCCGCGATGGAAGCGGCGCTGAAGCACTACGACATCGACGACATCTCCGGCCACTTCCACGACACCTACGGCCAGGCGCTGGGCAACACGCTGGCCAGCCTGGAAATGGGCGTCTGGCAGTACGACGCCTCCGTGGCCGGCCTGGGCGGCTGCCCCTACGCCAAGGGCGCCACCGGCAACGTTGCGACCGAGGACGTGGTCTTCATGCTGCAGGGCCTGGGCATAGAGACCGGCATCGACCTGGATAAGCTGGTCGACGCGGGGAAGTACATCAGCGACTTCCTGCAGCGCAAGCCGAACTCGCGGGCGGGGACGGCGATCTTGAACAAGCGCAGCGGATAGAACTCGAACCATGTGCGGCTCTGAACTCACCTCCCTCCCCGACGGCGTGCAGCGCGTCGCCCGCGTGCTGCAGGCCCATGGCCATCCCCACACCCCCGTGATGCTCGACGACGCGGCGCGCACGGCGCAGCAGGCGGCCGACGCGCTGGGCATCGCGGTCGGCCAGATCGCCAAGAGCATCATCTTCCGGCGCAAGGCCGACGATGCGGCGGTGCTGGTGATCACCTCGGGCGACCGGCGGGTGGACGAGAAGAAGGTCGACGCCCTGGTCGGCAAGACCGGCCGCGCCGACGCCGATTTCGTCAAGGCGCGCACCGGCTACTCGATCGGCGGCGTGTCGCCGGTCGGCCATGTGCAGCCGCCGGTCACGCTGATCGACCGCGAGCTGTTCCGCTTCCAGGAGATCTGGGCGGCGGCCGGCCACCCGCACGGCGTCTTCAAGCTGCGGCCGCAGGACCTCGAGCGCCTGACCGGTGCGCCGGTGGCCGACGTGGTGCAGGAGCCGGCGGCTTGAGCTCCTACGCGGCGAAGCAGGTGCAGCGCAAGCTGCGCGCCATCGCCGACCTGCCGGCCGGTGAGCCGGTGCCCTCGCCCTGTATCTGCGTCTGCCGCGTGGACCCGCGCAGCGGCCTGTGCGACGGCTGCTTCCGCACCCTCGACGAGATCGCCGGCTGGACCGCCATGAGCGATGCCGGCAAGCGCGAGGTGTGGATGCGCCTCGGTGAACGCGCCGGCGCGACGGCGACGCAGGAGCCCGGAGACCCCCAGCCATGAAGTCCATCACCTTCTACCTCGATTTCATCTCGCCCTACGCTTACCTCGCCTTCGAGCACCTGCCGCAGGCGCTGGAGGGCCTGAGCTACCAGGTCGAGTACCGCCCGGTGCTGTTCGCCGGCCTGCTCAAGCACCACGGGCAGCTCGGGCCGGCCGAGATCGCCGGCAAGCGCGAATGGACCTATCGACAGGTCCTGTGGCAGGCGCATGCCCATGGCATCCCGATGCAGATGCCGGCCGCGCACCCGTTCAATCCTCTGGGCCTGCTGCGTCTGGCGCTGGCCTGCGGGCCGAACCGCTTCGTGTGCGAGACGCTGTTCCGCCACGTGTGGCGCGGCGGCGCCGATGCGGCCGATGCCGGCCGGCTGCAGTCGCTGCAGCAGGAGCTGGCGCCGGCGCGCGACCCCGGCAGCGAGGACGTGAAGAACGAATTGAAACAGGCGACCCAGGACGCCATCGCCCGCGGCCTGTTCGGCGTGCCCACCTTCGCGGTGGACGACAAGCTGTTCTGGGGCTTCGATGCACTGCCCATGCTGCGCGCCTACCTGCAGGGCGACGACTGGTTCGCGGCGAACTGGGATGCGGCGGTGCAGGCCGCAGCGGCGCCGCTCAAGCCCGCGCGCGGGTAAGGCCCCGCGTTACGCGCCGTGTCTGGATCCTCCGCCTTCGCGGAGGATGACCCAAGATGCCGTCAATTCCCGCGTAGGCGGGCCCGGAATGCGCGCGGCTCCGCGTGCCGGGGCCCCGGTGCCCTCACCCCGGCAAGGACATGGGCCCATCCCTAGAATGTTCCGCCTTCGACGGGAACATGGCCACATGACACAGGGTTTGATCCGCATTCGCGGTGCCAGGCAGCACAACCTCAAGAACCTCGACCTCGACCTGCGCACCGGGGAGCTGACCGTGGTCACCGGCCCCAGCGGGTCGGGCAAGTCCAGCCTGGTGTTCGACACGCTCTATGCGGAGGGCCAGCGCCGCTACGTCGAGACCTTCTCCGCCTATGCGCGCCAATTCCTGGACCGCATGGACAAGCCGGCGGTGGACCGGGTCGAGGGCGTTCCGCCGGCCATCGCCATCGACCAGACCAACCCGGTGCGCTCGTCGCGTTCCACCGTCGGCACCATGACGGAGCTGAACGACCACCTCAAGCTGCTGTTCGCGCGCTCGGCCGAACTGTTCGACCGCAAGACGGCGCAGCGGGTGCGGCACGACACGCCGGAGACGGTCTATGCCGAGCTGATGGCGCGCACCAGGGATGGCGATCCGCGGCTGGTCGTGACCTTCCCGGTGGAACTGCCGGCCAGCACCACGCCGGAGGAGATCGAGCAGTGGCTGGCCGCCAGCGGCTTCACCCGCGTGCAGGCGCAGCGCGAAGTGGCCACGCCCACCGGACCGCGCCGCGTGCTGGACGTGGTGGCCGACCGCTTCCGCATCCAGGGCGTGGAGAAGGCGCGCGCGATCGAGGCGATCGAGGTGGCGCTCAAGCGCGGCGCGGGGCGGATGAGCGTCTACGCGACGTATGCATTCCGTCATCCCCGCGAAGGCGGGGATCCAGTCCCGTCGGTTGAGGAAGCCCTGGATTCCCGCCTTCGCGGGAATGACACGGTGGGGGGCGGGAATGACCCAGTGGAGCCGGTCGTGTGGAAGTTCTCCACCGGCCTGCACTGCCCCGACAGCGACATCCGCTACGCCGACCCGATCCCCTCGATGTTCTCGTTCAACTCGCCGGTGGGTGCGTGCGAGACCTGCCGCGGCTTCGGCCGCGTGATCGGGGTCGACTACGGCCTCGTGATCCCCAACGACAAGCTCACGCTGCGCGCCGGCGCCATCAAGCCGATGCAGACGCCGGCCTGGCAGGAGTGCCAGGACGACCTGATGCGGTACGCGGAAGCGGCCGGCATCCCGCGCGACACGCCCTGGTACAAGCTCACGCCCGCGCAGCAGCGCTGGGTGATCGACGGCACGCCGGACTTCAAGAAGGGCGGCTGGAACAAGCAGTGGTACGGCGTGCGGCGCTTCTTCGAGTACCTGGAGAGCAAGGCCTACAAGATGCACATCCGGGTGCTGCTGTCCAAGTACCGCAGCTACACGCCCTGCGGCGCCTGCGGGGGCGCCCGCCTGAAGCTGGACAGCCTGCTGTGGCGCCTGGGCAGCCGCGAGGACGCCGATGCGGTGCTGGACCCCGCCCAGCGCTTCCTGCCGGTGGGCGTGGACTGGACGCGCGAGCAGCTGGAGGCGCTGCCGGGCCTGTCGCTGCACGACCTGATGCTGCTGCCGATCGACAAGCTGCGGAAGTTCTTCGCGCGGCTGGAGCCGCAGGCGGACAGCGGGGCGCCGGCCGGCGAGCACCAGGCGCTCAAGCTCCTGTACGAGGAGATCAACACCCGCCTCAAGTACCTGGTCGACGTCGGCATCGGCTACCTCACGCTGGACCGCCAGAGCCGCACGCTGTCCGGCGGCGAGGTGCAGCGCATCAACCTGACCACCGCGCTGGGCACCTCGCTGGTCAACACGCTGTTCGTGCTGGACGAACCCAGCATCGGCCTGCACCCGCGCGACATGGGCCGCATCACCGAGGCGATGAAGCGGCTGCGTGACGCCGGCAACACGCTGGTGGTGGTGGAGCACGACCCCGCCGTGATGCTGGCCGCCGACCGCATGATCGACATGGGCCCAGGCCCCGGCGAGCGCGGCGGCCGCATCGTGTTCGACGGCCCCACCGACGAACTGCGCCGCGCCGACACCCTGACCGGTGCCTACTTGGGCGGCCGCAAGCAGGTCGGCATGGGCTTCAAGCGCGCGGTCACCGACGCCACCCCGCGGCTGGTGCTGGAAGGCGCCTGCGAGCACAACCTGAAGAACCTGTCGGTGGAGTTCCCGCTGCAGCGGCTGGTGTGCGTGACCGGCGTGTCCGGCTCGGGCAAGTCGACGCTGGTGCAGGACATCCTGGCGCCGGCGCTGCTGCGCCACTTCGGCCGCGCCACCGAGTCGCCGGGCCACCACGAGCGCCTGCTGGGCGCCGACCACCTGGGCGACGTGGTGTTCGTCGACCAGTCGCCGATCGGCAAGACCGCGCGTTCCAATCCGGTCAGCTACGTCGGCGCCTGGGACTGCATCCGCGAGATCTTCGCCACCTCGGCGCTGGCGCGGCAGCGCGGCTACACCGCCGCCAAGTTCAGCTTCAACAGCGGCGACGGCCGCTGCCCCACCTGCGGCGGCTCCGGCTTCGAGCATGTGGAGATGCAGTTCCTGTCGGACGTCTACCTGCGCTGCCCCGACTGCGACGGCCGCCGCTACCGGCCCGAGATCCTCGAGATCACCATCGAGCGGAAATCGGGGTCAGATTCCAATTTCCGCCGGCTGAACGTGGCCGACGTGCTCGAGCTCACGGTCAGCGAAGCCGCTGCGCTGTTCGCGAACGACCGCGAGGTGATCCGCGCGCTGCAGCCCATCGTCGACGTCGGCCTGGAGTACGTGAAGCTCGGGCAGCCGGTGCCCACGCTGTCCGGCGGCGAGTCGCAGCGCCTCAAGCTGGCCGGCTTCCTGGCCGAGGCCGCCAAGTCGGCCAGCAACAGCCGGCAGGGTCTGGCGCGCAAGGGCACGCTGTTCCTGTTCGATGAGCCGACCACTGGCCTGCACTTCGACGACATCGCCAAGCTGATGCGCGCGCTGCGCAAGCTGCTGGAGGCCGGCCACTCGCTGATCGTGATCGAGCACAACCTCGACGTGATCCGGGCCGCCGACTGGCTGGTGGACCTGGGCCCGGAAGGCGGCGAAGGCGGCGGCCTGCTGGTGGCCGAGGGGCCGCCGGAGGAGGTGCGCAAGCACCCGGCCTCGCACACCGCCAAGGCGCTGCGCGAGTACGACGGCACGATAGGCGCGGCCGAGCCGTCGCTGGCGGCGAGCAAGCCCCGCACGGCGCGGGCGATGGCATCGGCGATCCAGATCGTCAACGCCCACGAGCACAACCTGAAGAACCTGTCGGTCGACATCCCGCACAACCGCTTCAGCGTGATCACCGGCGTGTCGGGCTCGGGCAAGTCCACGCTGGCCTTCGACATCCTGTTCAACGAGGGGCAGCGGCGCTACCTGGAGTCGCTCAACGCCTATGCGCGCAGCATCGTGCAGCCGGCCGGGCGGCCGGAAGTCGATGCGGTGTACGGCATCCCGCCCACGGTCGCCATCGAGCAGCGGCTGTCGCGCGGCGGCCGCAAATCGACGGTTGGCACCACCACCGAGGTGTGGCACTTCCTGCGCCTGCTGTACGTCAAGCTGGGCGTGCAGCACTGCGTGAACGAGGGCGCCGAGGTGCGGCCGCAGACGCCGGACAGCATCGCGGCGCAGCTGATGAAGCGCTACCGCGGCCAGCACATCGGGCTGCTGGCGCCGCTGGTGGTCAACCGCAAGGGCGTCTACACCGAACTGGCCGACTGGGCGCGGGCGCGCAGGTACACGCACCTGCGCGTGGACGGCAACTTCCTGCCCACGACGGGCTTCCCGCGCATCGACCGCTTCCGCGAGCACACCATCGAGCTGCCGGTCTGCGACCTCGACGTGACGCCGG
>NZ_DASPLW010000069.1:0-90510 GCF_035627355.1 Ramlibacter sp. | reverse complement strand
GAAATCGACACCACCAGATGCGAGTCGAGTTCCAGCAAGGACTTCACCAGGCTGGACTTGCCCGCCCCGCTCGGCGCTGCCACCACGAAGAGATTGCCGGGGTATTCCATGGGACCGACCCTATTCGATGTTTTGCACCTGCTCGCGCATCTGCTCGATCAGCACCTTCATCTCGACCGAGATCTGCGTCAACTCGAGCGCCGAGGCCTTGGAGCCGAGGGTGTTGGCTTCGCGATGCAGCTCCTGGATCAGGAAGTCGAGGCGTTTGCCGAGCTCGCCGCCGGCCTTCAGCAGCCGAGCGATCTCGTCCAGATGGGCGTTGAGCCGCGACAGCTCCTCTGCCACGTCGATGCGCAGCGCGTAGGCAGCCGCCTCGCTCAGCGCGCGTTCGCGCAGCGCATCGGCGCTCATGCTCTGCGTGGCGCCGGCGGTGTCCAGCGCGGCCTGCCAGCGCTCGAGGAAGCGTTGCTGCTGTTTCTCGACCACCTGGGGCACCAGCGGTGCCGCTTGCTTGGCGAGCTCGCGCAGCTTGGTGATGCGTTCCATCAGGATGCCGACGAGCCGTTCGCCTTCCCGTGCCCGAGCATCGATCAGCCCGGCGATGCACTGGCGCGTGGCCGCGACCGCGGCTTCGTCCAGCTTCTCGCCGGGAGCGCTGCCGCGGCACCACTGCAGCACCTCGTGCACTGACAGCGGCTGCGCTTGGGGGAGCCAACCGCGGACGGTGGCTTCGAGTCCCGCAAGGCGGTTCAACTGGTCGGTCTGCGGATGGGGGAGGGCGTTGTCGGACTCACGCTGCGCGTTCAGCCGCAGCTCGATCTTGCCCCGGCGAAAGCTGGCGGTGAGCAGTTCGCGCAGCGCGGGCTCGATGGCCCGCAGATCGTCCGGCATGCGGAAGGCCAGATCGAGAAAGCGGCTGTTGACCGAACGCAGCTCCACGGTGACCGTTGCCGACGGATTGGCGTCGCTTCGGGTCGTGGCTTCTTCGCTCGGGGAAACCAGGGCTTGCGAGGCGGCGCTCGCGTACCCGGTCATGCTGTAAACTGCCATGACACTTATCGCATTGCAAAATCCGATTATGTCAAAGCCCAAGCCCTCCCCGTTGCCGCCGGGCACCGTGGTCGGTGGTTATCAGATCATCAAGAAGTTGGCTGCCGGGGGCTTTGGCGTCGTCTATCTCGCCGAAGATCAGGACAAGCGCCTGGTGGCGCTGAAAGAATACCTGCCGTCCTCGCTCGCGGAGCGCTCGCCGGGCGAGCTCGCACCGCGCGTCAAGCCCGAGAAGCAACCCCTGTACCGTCTGGGTCTCAAGAGCTTCTTCGAGGAAGGCCGCTCGCTCGCGCAGATCTCGCACCCGAGCGTGGTCTCGGTGCTCAACTTTTTCCGCGAGAACGAGACCGTCTACATGGTGATGAACTACCTGCAGGGCGACACCCTGCAGGACTTCATCGTCACCGCGCGCGACTTGAAGCGCGACAAGGTGTTCCGCGAGAGCACCATCCGCTCGCTGTTCGACGAGATCCTGCGCGGCCTGCGCATCGTGCACCAGCACAAGATGCTGCACCTGGACATCAAGCCGGCCAACATCTTCATCACCGACGACAACAAGGCGGTGATGATCGACTTCGGCGCCGCGCGCGAGGTGCTGTCCAAGGAAGGCAACTTCATCCGGCCCATGTACACGCCCGGCTTCGCCGCGCCCGAGATGTACCGGCGCGATTCGTCCATGGGCCCCTGGACCGACATCTACGCCATCGGCGCCTGCATCTACGCCTGCATGCAGGGCTACCCGCCCAACGACGCGCCGCAGCGGCTGGAGAAGGACCGCCTCGCGCTGGCCCTGTCGCGCCTGCGCGGCGTCTATTCCGACAACCTGATCGAAGTGGTGGAATGGTGCATGTCGCTCGATCCGCTGTCCCGCCCGCAGTCGGTGTTCGCCCTGCAGAAGGAGCTCAGCCGGGAAGGCGAGCGGCGCTACACCAAGCTGACCGTGGGCGAGAAGGTGCGGCTGCAGTTCGACAACATGGTGTCGGACTCCCGCAAGGGGCTGCGCCGCGCCACGGGCGCCGCCCGCCTGAAATGAACCCATCGCGGGGCCTCGCATGAAATTCTCCGTCTTCCAGATCAGCCGCCGCGGCGGGCGCGAGAAGAACGAGGACCGCATGGGCTACTGCTACACGCGCGAATCGGGCCTGTTCGTGCTGGCCGACGGCATGGGCGGGCACCCCGACGGCGAGGTCGCCGCGCAGCTGGCGCTGCAGACCATCTCGGCGCTGTACCAGAAGGAAGCGCGGCCCACCGTCCGCGACCCCGAGACCTTCCTGTCCGGGGCGCTGATGGCGGCCCACCACCAGATCATCCGCTACGCCGCCGAGAAGGGCATCCTCGACACGCCGCGCACCACGCTGGTGGCGGCCCTGCTGCAGGGCACCTCGGCCACCTGGGTGCACTGCGGCGACTCGCGGCTGTACCTGGTGCGCGACGGCGAGCTGCTCACGCGCACCCGCGACCACTCCTACCTCGAGCAGCAGAGCGCGGGCGTGATCAAGCTGGAGCGGATCAACCGCAACATCCTGTTCACCTGCCTCGGCTCGCCCACCAAGCCGGTGTTCGACGTGACCGGCCCGGTGGTGCTGCAGCAGGGCGACCGCATCCTGCTGTGCTCCGACGGCCTGTGGGGCACCGTGCCCGATGCCGAGATCGTGCAGCACCTGAGCGCCAAGCCGGTCTCGCAAGCGGCGCCCGACCTGGTGGAACTCGCCCTGCGCAACGGCGGGGCGGGCTGCGACAACACCACCGTGATCGCCCTCGAATGGGAGACGCCGGACGTGTTCGAGACCACCCACGGCGTGTCCACCGACAGCATCTCCGACGGCGTGTTCGCCTCCACCATCCAGGCCGGCGTGATGGACACGCTGATCGACGACCTGGACGATGCCGCCATCGAGCGGTCCATCGCCGAGATCAACGAAGCGATCCGGCGTTCGGCGGCCCGCAAGGGCTGAGCCGCGCGGCGCGCTGCCGCCTGGCGAATGCCCGCGCGGCTGCGCAGCGCCGATGACGGATGACACAATGAAGGGCTGTTCGCGCGGCTCGTCATCGAAGCGCAGCGAAGTCCATCGTCATCCGTCATCTCCTCCATGTCCTTCACCCGTCCCAACGGCCGCGCGGCCGACCAGCTCCGCCCCGTTCGCATCACCCGCGGATTCACCATCCATGCCGAAGGCTCGGTGCTCATCGAGTTCGGCCAGACCCGGGTGCTGTGCACCGCTTCGGTGGAGGACAAGGTGCCGCCCCACAAGCGGGGCAGCGGCGAGGGCTGGGTCACCGCCGAGTACGGCATGCTGCCGCGCGCCACCCACACGCGTGGCGACCGCGAGGCGGCGCGTGGCAAGCAGAGCGGCCGCACGCAGGAGATCCAGCGCCTGATCGGCCGCTCGCTGCGCGCGGTGTTCGACCTCAAGGCGCTGGGCGAGCGCACCATCCAGCTCGATTGCGACGTGCTGCAGGCCGATGGCGGAACGCGCACCGCGGCGATCACCGGCGCCTTCGTCGCCGCGCAGGACGCCGTCAGCCGGCTGATGGCCCAGGGGAAGATCACTGCGTCTCCGATCACGGGGCCGGTGGCCGCCGTCTCGGTCGGCATCGTGCAGGGCGTGCCGGTGCTGGACCTGGAGTACGTGGAGGACGTGGCCTGCGACACCGACATGAACGTGGTGATGACCGGGGCCGGCCACTACGTGGAAGTGCAGGGCACCGCCGAAGGCGTGGCCTTCACCCGTGCCGAGATGGACCAGCTGCTGCGACTGGCGGAGCAGGGCATCGCCGAGCTGGTGCGCCTGCAGCAGCAGGCGCTGCAGGCGCCGGCGGCGGCCTGACCGGAGCCGCGCCCATGGTGTCGCGCATCGTCCTGGCCTCCAACAACCGCGGCAAGCTGGCGGAGCTGCAGGCCATGCTGGAGCCGCTGGGCGTCGAGCTGGTGCGGCAGGCCGACCTCGGCATCCCGGAGGCGCAGGAGCCGTTCCGCACCTTCGTCGAGAACGCGCTCGCCAAGGCGCGCCACGCGGCCCAGCACGCCGGATTGCCGGCCCTGGCCGACGACGCGGGCCTGTGCGTCGATGCCTTCGGCGGCCTGCCCGGCGTGGACACGGCCTACTACGCCACCCAGTTCGGCTACGAGAAAGGCGATGACAACAACGTGCGGGCCCTGCTGGAGCAGATGCGCGGCATCGACCAACGTCGCGCCGCGCTGGTCAGCACGCTGGTGGCGGTGCGCTCGCCGCAGGATCCCGAGCCGCTGATCGCCGTCGGCCGCGCCGTGGGCGAGATCACGCGCGAGCCCACGGGCGGGAACGGCTTCGGCTTCGACCCGGTCATGTTCATCCCTTCGCTCGGCAAGACCTTCGCCCAGCTGCCGCCGGAGGTGAAGAACGCCCACAGCCACCGCGGCCAGGCCGCGCGGCAGATGGTGCAGCTGATGCGGGAGCGCTGGCTGTGAGCACCGCCGCCGACGCCGCGCACTACCTGCGCCCGGGGCTGCTACAGCTGCGGGCGCTGCCGCCGCTGTCGGTCTACGTGCACCTGCCCTGGTGCCTGCGCAAGTGCCCCTACTGCGACTTCAACTCGCACGAGGCCACGGGCGGCGAGGTCCCCGAGCAGCGCTATGTCGATGCGGTGATGGCCGACCTGGAGTCGGCGCTGCCCCTGGTGTGGGGCCGCACCGTGCACAGCGTGTTCATCGGCGGCGGCACGCCCAGCCTGTTCTCCCCGGCCGCGATCGAGTCGCTGATCGGCGGCGTGCGCGCCCGCCTCAAGCTCGAACCCGGCTGCGAGGTCACGCTGGAAGCCAACCCGGGCACCTTCGAGAAGGACCGCTTCCGCGCCTTCCGCGACGCCGGCGTCACCCGCCTGTCGATCGGCGTGCAGAGCTTCAACGACCAGCACCTGCGCGCGCTGGGGCGCGTGCACGACCGGCAGCAGGCGATCGCGGCCGCGGAGGAAGCGGCGCTGGCGTTCGAGACCTTCAACCTCGACCTGATGTATGCCTTGCCGGGGCAGGACCTGGCGATGCTGGAGCAGGACCTCACGCAGGCGCTGGCGCTGATGCCGACGCACCTGTCGGTCTACCACCTCACGATCGAGCCCAACACCTTCTTCGCCAAGCACCCGCCGCCGCTGCCCGACGAGGACATCGCCTGGGCCATGCTGGACCGCATCACCGAGCTGACCTCGGCCGCCGGCCTGGCGCGCTACGAGGTCTCCGCCTATGCCAAGCCCGGGCACGAGTGCCGGCACAACCTGAACTACTGGCAGTTCGGCGACTACCTCGGGCTGGGTGCCGGCGCGCACGGCAAGCTGAGCTTTCCGCAGCGCATCGTGCGCCAGGTGCGCTTCCGCGAGCCGCGGCTGTACATGGACAAGGCCCTGGCCGGCAACGCGGTCACCCAGGAGCAGGAGGTTTCGCGCGCGCAACTGCCCTTCGAGTACATGCTCAATGCGCTGCGACTGCGCGGCGGCTTCACCCTGCAGTCCTTCTTCGAGCGCACCGGCCTGCCGCTGTCCGCCATCCAGGCGCCGCTGGCCAAGGCCAGGGAGCGGGGCCTGCTTGAAGTGAAGGCCGGCCGTGCGACGCCGACCGAGCGGGGATTCGATTTCCTCAGCGACCTGCAGGAGCTGTTCCTGCCGGAGTGAGGGCGCCCAGCGCCGTGGCAGCAGCCATTCGAGAAATGGCGGAAGCGGTTCCTTTCGGCCCCACTCCCGGTTTTGGCAAGCACCTCACGTCGCTTCGCGACATGGGTGCTTTCCAAATTGGCGGAAGCGGTGAGATTCGAACTCACGGACGTCTTGCGACGTCGCCGGTTTTCAAGACCGGTGCAATCGACCGCTCTGCCACGCTTCCGGGAGCGGCCATTCTAGTGGCGGGTGCCGCTAGCGGCCGCGCAGCAGCCAGACCAGGAGCGCGGCGATGCCGCCCACCAGCAGCAGCCCGAGCGTGTCGGTCGCGTGCCAGTGTGCACCGGCCAGGCCGTGGCCCTCGTGGGACCAGGCCGGGGAACTGAGGAAGGCTGCCAGGAGCGGCAGCAGGGCGAGGGATTTGCCGGGCATCCGGTTCTCCTTTCTTTCGGCGAGGGTGGACGGCCGGGATGCTGCCACCGATTGGATGACCCGGCACGCGACCCCGGCACGCGGCGTCAGCGGCCGGCGTGCTGCGAGTGCCAGCTCTCGTCGTTCGCGCCGTGGGTCCTGCGTGCCAGCAGCAGCCCGCCCGCGGCCGCCAGCGCGCCGGCCGCGGCCAGCAGGGTGCCGCTGCTCATGGAACGGGCCATGCTGCCGGCCAGCTCGCCGCTGCGCGGGCCTATCAGTTGCAGGCGCCGGCGCGTCATGCGTGCGCCCATCTCGGACAGCTGGCCCGCCAGCAGGCGCTCCGCCTTGGGCAGGATCTGCGTCTCCTCGTCGGCGACGTGGTGCAGCACGGTGCGCATCAGGTCGAACACGGTCTGGTCGAAAGCGGCGTCGTGCGGCTGCAGCGCCCGCAGGCGGGCGATCAGGCTGCGCATCTCGTCGTGCTCCGGCTTGGACTTCTCGAGCGCCTCGTCGCCGGGCGCCACCTCTCGCATCGCCGGATAGAAGATCTCCTCTTCCAGTTGCGCATGCACCTCCAGGGCCAGGCAGATGTTGTCCGCCAGCCCCTTCTTCACGCGCTCCGGCGTGTCGCGCTGGTACTGGTGGAAGGCCGACACCACGTGGGTGTGGTCCATGCGGATCATGTTGGTGATGGTCGGCGACATCCGGTTCAGGATGGAGTTCATCGAGGGCTCCTTCGTTCGTTGCGGCCTCAGGCCGGCTCGGCGGGGTTGGCCCGAGCGCCGCGTCCCGGCGGCTTCGGACAGGGGCTCGCGGCAACCTGCGTGCCGGGTCATCATGACGGCGCCGGCCGCTGCCCGTCTGTAGGAACACGGCCTGTCCGGCCTACGCAGGCCGGGATGCGTGCCGGCCGCCGCGCGACGACACCGCGCCGGCGCGGTGGCCTACCTCGTGTGTGGCGGCTGCCCGTCAATGGAGCGACGGCCGGCGGCTTACGGTGATCGCCTGGTCAACCAAGGAGATGCACATGCCGGTGATCCTCTGGCTCCTGGGCGTTCCGCTCGTCGTGATAGTCGTCCTGATGCTGCTGGGCGTGCTCTGACGCTCACGGCTTGCGCCGGGCCTGCTCGAGCTGCTCCAGGTTGCGCCCGGAGCGCTCGGCCCGGTTGCCCGCCGGGTATTCGGCACTGGCGGCGGGGCTCGGTGTTTCAACGGGCCCTTGGTTGGCGTAGGGCTGGCGCCCTGTCAGCCGGGACGGGCTGCCGGTCGGCATGTCGTGCCGCGCCGAACCGCCCTCCCAGTTGACTTCATTGCGGTATCCGTGGCGCGCGCGGGCCGGCTCGGGCTGCCGTTCCGCCGGCGGTTGCTGCTCTTTCATGGAGGTCGTTCCCCTGGTCTCGGGCGTCCTGTCCAGCCGGACGCCTCGAACGCAGCAAGACTAGCGGCTGCGGCCCACAGGGGTGTAGGACGCAGCCCCGCCTGCGCTCTGTTACGCGTGCTGCCGAAAGTCAGGGCGTCGACCGGGGTTCCTTCACCGTGGTCGCGGGCACCGGCACCAGCAGCACCGGGTCGTCGGTCTTGGGCGCGATGGTCACCGAGTCCTGGCCCGGAGGCAGCACCACCGTCTCCACCTCGCGCAGCACGCCCCCGCCGGCGACGCTGCCACTCACGTTGCCGTAGCCCATCACGCGGGCTTCGCAGGCGCCCTTTTCCTCGGCGTCCTTGAAGACGTCGCAGCGCGCCCTCGCATTCGCCTCGTACTGGCTCTCGCTCGCTCCCTTGTAGAGCGCACCGCGTTGCTCCGCGGCCTTGGCGTTGCGGGCTTCTCGCAGGCAGGTGGCCTGGTCCTGCTGGGTCTGGCCCGTCTTGCAGTCCTGGATCTGCATGCGATAGGTCGCATCCGGATGGGCCGAGGTCAGGGCATCGGCCTTGCCGGAGGCGACCTGGGCCGTGGCCGCGCTCATGGCCAGCAGGGACACGGCGGCAAAGGAAACGAGGGGTGCATGCAGGTGCAGCCGGGAATGTTGGCTTTTCATGGGGCCTCCTTGCAGATCATGGATGCGGCCAATCTACGAGCCCTTCCGTGCGGCCGGTGACGGCGCATGCTGGCGGCAAGGGGCGGCCGGCGCAGGCGACGCCCGTAGGACGATGCTGGCAGGCAAGGGCCGGCGCAGCGGGCCTGCGCGGCCGTGCCGATTCCCTCTGTGCACGAGCATTTTCCGGCCGGCAGGGCCGCTGCCTTGGAGAGCCGCTAGCGGCCGGGCAGTGGTAGGGGTTTTCCGACGCTTCCACGCGATGCCCGCGCACGGTCAGGCCCAGTGCCCGACTACGCCTGCGCTTGGGGGGCGCAACCATATTGGGATCACCGGCTGCCGTTTGGGGCGGCAGGGGGTCGGAGCCAGTGGCGCCGGCCGGCTCTCAACAATACGCCGCTAGCGGCACAAAGGAGTGAATCATGGGCTTTCTCATCTGGTTGATCGTGGGTGGCATCGTCGGTTGGCTCGCCAGCCTGATCATGCGCACCGACGGGCAGCAGGGGATCCTGCTGAACGTCATCGTCGGCATCATCGGCGCCTTCCTCGGCGGCTGGATCATCTCGCCGATGGTGGGCGTGGGCACCATCAATGAGGGCATCAGCATCGGTTCGGTCCTGGTCTCGCTGGTCGGCGCGATCATCCTGCTGGCCATCGTCAACCTGTTCCGTCGCGGCCGCGTGCGCTGACCGCGCCACCGCGCCAGGCGCGAAGCATTCGACCGAAAAGGCCGGGCCCATGCCCGGCCTTTTCTATGCCCGCAGCAGGTCGAGCAGCGTGCGGGCGATGACCTTGGTGGCGCGGCGCAGGTCGTCCAGGCTCAGGCGCTCGTCGGCCCGCTTGGCGTTGGACTCCAGCACGGTGCGCGGGCCGGCACCGTAGATCACGCCGGGGATGCCGGCTTCGGTGTAGAGGCGGACGTCGGTGTACAGCGGGGTGCCGACGGCCGGCACGGCTTCGCCGAGCACGGCCTGCGCGTTGCGCTGCAGGGCCTCCACCAGGGGCCGGTTGCCGGGCAGCGGCACCATGGCCCGCGCCAGCAGGATGCGGCGGACCTCGACCCGGATGCCCCGGCCGCCGCGCGGCGGCGCGAACGAGCTGGCCGCCTGCGCGATGTCCTCCCGGAGCGCCGCCTCCACCTGCGCCGGGTCTTCTTCCGGGATCATGCGCCGGTCCAGCTTGAAGACCACCTTGCCGGGCACGACGTTGGTGTTGGTGCCGCCGGCGATCCAGCCCACGTTCAGGTAGGGATGCGTGATGCCCGGCACCGCCGAGCTCACCTGCGTGTAGATCTCGTTGAGGCGGTACAGCGCATCCAGGATGTGGGTGGCCGCCTGCAGGGCATCGGTGCCGCTGTCGGGGATGGCGGCATGGCTCGCGTCGCCGTGCACCGTCACCTCCAGCTGCAGGCAGCCGTTATGGGCCACCACCACCTCGTAGCTGAAGCCGGCCGCGATCAGCAGGTCGGGCCGGGTCAGGCCCTGCCTGAGCAGCCAGCCGGGACCCATCTCGCCGCCGAATTCCTCGTCGTAGGTGAAGTGCAGCTCGACGCCGCCGGCCAGCGGCGCCTGCAGCGATTCGAGCGCGCGCACGGCGAAGGTGAAGGAGGCGAAGTCGCTCTTGCTCACCGCCGCTGCGCGGCCATAGAGGAATCCGTGCTCCACCTGGGCGCCGTAGGGGTCGTGCCGCCAGCCTTCGCCCGGAGGGACCACGTCGCCGTGGGCGTTCAGGGCCACCACCCGGCCATTGCCGCCGTAGCGCCGTCGCACGATCAGGTTGGTGATGGACTGCAGGCCGCGCGCCTGCACCTCGGCGGCCGGGACCGGGTGCTTCTCGACCTCGAAGCCGAAACCCTGCAGCAGGTCGGCCGTGCGCTCGGCATGGGGCGCGTTGTTCCCGGGCGGCGTGTCGGTGGGCACGCGCACCAGTTCCTGCAGGAAGCGCACCTCCTCGTCGAAATGCGCATCGATCCAGGCGTCGATCCGGTCGTGGTCGCTCATGGCCTCAGGCCTCGCTTGCCAGCTGCTCTAACAGGTGCCGGTAGGCGCGCACCGCCAGCTCGATGTCGTCGGCGGTCGTGCTCTCCAGCGGGTTGTGGCTGATGCCGGCGTTCTGCCCGCGCACGAACAGCATGGCCTGGGGCATCACCTCGTGCAGCTTCATGGCGTCGTGGCCGGCGCCGCTGGGCATGCGGTGCACGGGAAGGCCCAGGGCCTGCACGGCCCGTTCCCAGCGCGCCTGCCATTGCGGATGGCTGGGGGCCGCGGCGGCGCGCATGGTCCGCTCGCAGGTGAAGCGCAGGCCGCGCCGGTCGCAGATGGCCTGCAGCTCGGCCAGCACGTCGTCGACCAGCGCATCGCGCTGCGGGTCGTTCGGCGCGCGCAGGTCCAGCGTGAACTGGCAGCGGCCGGGGATCACGTTGGTGGATCCGCCCGGCACGGTGAGGATGCCGATGGTCCCCACCGAGTCGCCGTCGCGCGCGGCGCGCCGCTCCACGTACAGCGCGAGCTCCGCCACGCCGACGGCCGCATCGCGGCGCCGGTCCATGGGCGTGGTGCCAGCGTGGCTGGCCATGCCGGTGACCTCGCACAGGTAGCGCACGCCGCCGTTGATGGAGGTGACCACGCCCAGCGGCAGATTCATCTCGTTGAGTACCGGACCCTGCTCGATGTGGACCTCGACGAAGCCCAGGTAGGCCGCCGGATCGCGCCGCAGCCCGGCGATGGCCTCCAGCGTGGCGGGCAGGCCGGCGCGCTGCATCGCTTCGCGCATGGAGGTCCCGTCGGCGTCCCGCTGGTCCAGCCAGGCCGGGTCGAAATCGCCGATCAGCGAGCCCGAACCGAGGAAGGTCGCCTTGTAGCGCTGCCCTTCCTCCTCGGCGAAGGCGACCACCTCGATCGCATAGGGCAGCCGGCGTTGCTCGCGGGCCAGTTCGCGCACGCAGGCGATCGGCACGTAGATGCCGAGCCGGCCGTCGTAGCGGCCGGCGTTGCGCACCGTGTCGTAGTGCGAGCCGGTCAGCAGGCGCCGCACGCCCGCGCCGTCGGCGCTGGCCCGGTACAGGCCCACGACGTTGCCCACCGCATCGACGTGCACGTCGTCGAAGCCGGCCTCCTGCATGTCCTGCACGACCAGCGCCGCCACCGAGCGATGCGCGTCGGTGAGGTAGGTGACCGTCAGTTGCCCCTGCTCCTTGAAGCCCGGATCGCTGAACTGGGCCAGCCGTTCCAGCTGGTCCCAGACCCGCTCGCCCTGCACGGGCGCGGCATCGAACTTGTCGTCCAGGCGGATCTCGGCGATGCGGTGCACGTTGCGCAGCGCCTCGGCCTTCTCGAAGTCCGCCGGGTTGGCCAGGCGCCGCGCCAGGGTGTCGATGATCTCGGTGCGCGCCAGCCCGGTGCCGCGCGGCCCCCGCACCGCCAGGATGAAGGGGAAGCCGAACTTGGCCCGGTACTCCGCGTTCAGGCGCTGGATCGTCTCGAATTCCGCGGGCGTGCAGTCGGCCAGCCCGGCCTTGCCCTGCTCGTGCGTGGATTCCGCCGTCAGCGTCCGGCTCACCATCGCCTTGCCGGCCAGCTCCGGGTGGGCGCGCAGCAGCGCGAGCTGTTGCTCGCCATCGGCCGCCTGCACCGCCTGTGCCAGCGCGTGCTTGAGGTGGGCGAGCGAGCGGAACGGCCGCTGCGCGAGCGCCGCCTGCGCGATCCAGGGCGAATGCTCGTACACGCCCTCGAGCAGGCGCGCCGCCTCGGTCTCGCCGGCGGCATTGAGTGGGTCCAGGGTCAGGGGCATGGTGGTCAGGCGGGGAAAGGATGGACGCGTTTCCAGTGGCGCGCGAGGTCGATGCGCCGGCACACCCATACGTGGTCGTGCTTCTCGACGTGGTCCAGGAAGCGCTGCAGCGCGACGATGCGGCCGGGGCGTCCGAGCAGCCGGCAGTGCATGCCCACGCTCATCATCTTCGGCCGATCCAGGCCGGCGGGATCGCCTTCGGCGTAGAGCGCGTCGAAGCTGTCGCGCAGGTAGGTGAAGAAGTCGTCCGCCTGCGAGAAGCCCTGCGGCAGCGAGAAGCGCATGTCGTTGGTGTCCAGCGTGTAGGGCACCACCAGGTGGGGCACCACCTGGCCGTCGCTGCGGCGTACCTTCATCCAGAACGGCAG
This sequence comes from Ramlibacter sp., assembly GCF_035627355.1. Lineage (GTDB taxonomy): Bacteria > Pseudomonadota > Gammaproteobacteria > Burkholderiales > Burkholderiaceae_C > Ramlibacter. Next base: position 78,236 of record NZ_DASPLW010000069.1, on the reverse strand, counting down.
GTCGTCGCCGTAGTAGTCGCTGTCGTACTCGAAGCCGCCGTGGTCCACGACGAGCTGGCGCGTGTTGGGGCTGTCGCGGCCGGTGTACCAGCCGGCGCCGTGGATGGCGCCGGGCGTGCCGTGGTGCACGCCGGTGAGCTGCTCGATGGTGCGGACCGCCAGCGCCATGTGCTCGCGCTCGGTTTCGCGGTCCACGTCCTGGTAGTGGATCCAGCGCCAGCCGTGGCTGGCGATCTCGTGCCCGAGCTCCACGAAGGCGGCCGCCACCTCCGGGTTCCGCTGCAGCGCCATGCCCACGCCGAACACCGTCAGCGGCAGGCCGCGCCGTTCGAACTCGCGCAGGATGCGCCAGACGCCGGCGCGCGAGCCGTATTCGTAGATGCCCTCCATGCTCAGGTGCCGCGCCGGGTAGGCCGCCGGGTTGAACAGCTCGGAGAGGAACTGCTCGCTGGCCGGATCGCCATGCAGCACGGCGTTCTCGCCGCCTTCCTCGTAGTTCAGCACGAACTGCACGGCGACGCGGGCCTGGCCCGGCCATTGCGGATGCGGCGGCTTGCGGCCGTAGCCGACGAGGTCGCGCGGGTAGTCGGCGGTGCTGTCGTAGAAGGTGCTCACGTCGTGTCCTTGCCGCGGGCATGATAGTCGTGCAGCACGGTGTGCATACACTCGTGCCAGACCCCCCTGGAGCTGAACATGGGCCTGAGCACCCACGTGCTGGACACGATGCATGGAACGCCCGCCGCCGGCATGGCGGTGGCGCTGTACACGACGCAGGGCGGGCAGGCCACCCTGGTGCGGCGCCTGACGCTGGACGCCGACGGGCGCAACCCGGACGGCCCCTTGTATGGCAACGAGGAACTGAAGGCGGGAACGTACCGGCTGGTGTTCGACGTCGCCGGCTATTTCCGCTCGCGCGGTGTCGAATTGCCGGATCCGCCCTTCCTGGACCAGGTCGCGATCGACTTCGGGATCGCGCGCAGCCAGGAGCACTACCACGTGCCGCTGCTGGTCAGCCCGTGGAGCTATTCGACGTATCGGGGGTCATGAAAACCCCCGATGGAATTCCGCGCATGAGGTACCCGTCATTCCCGCGAAGGCGGGAATCCAGTGCGACCGCTTTCGCGGGCTTCCCAGAAGCCCTGGATCCCCGCCTGCGCGGGGATGACCAATCGGGTCGCGAGGATGGGTTCTCAGTCCTGCCCTTCGGTCAGCGTGTCCAGCTGGAACCGCCCGCTCTTGTGCCACAGCCAGGTGTCGGTGTAGACGACCTTGCCCATGCGCGTCGGCGCGGGGTAGGGCGCGGCGGCGCGCACCATGCGCTCGATCTCGGCGATCACCTCCGGGGCGTGGCGCGGGGCGCGCATCCAGTCGATCTTGCCCACCTGGCCCTGGCGGTCGACCTCGACCTGCAGCACGCCGATGGCGTACAGCAGCGGCGGCATGCGGCCCTTCCAGATGCGGTCCTGGTGCAGCGAGTACAGGTGGCTGGCGGCATCGCGGCGGTAGGCGCGTGGCGTGCTGGCGGAGGACACGGCGCGCGGTTCAGGCTCGGCGACCGGCGGCGGTTCGGCGGGCGGCGGGGTCACCACCACGGGCGGCGGGGGTTCGGGCTCGGGCGGCGTCGACGTGCAGGCGGCCAGCAGGGCGGCGGTGCCGCCGGCCACCAGCCAACCAGCGCCGCGGAGCGACAACTTCTTCATTTCTTCTCCTCGGGCACGACAGGCGGTTCCTGCCGGGCGCGATCATCCGGTGACTGCAGAGCTGTTGCCAGCGGAAAAATCCTGATGCCCTCGTTAACGGCTGAGTTCACCTGTTGCCCTCCGACACAGACACGCGGGACCATCCTGTGATGGACGCGTTCGCTGCGCTCGCTTCGCAGGGCCGCGCGGTGCTGGTCACCGTCGCCGTGGTCGAGGGCTCGGGACCGCGAGAACCCGGGGCATGGATGCTGGTGCTGCCGCAGGGCGAGGCCGGCACCATCGGCGGCGGCCGGCTGGAGTTCGATGCGATCGCGCTGGCGCGCGAGATGCTGGCGGGCCGGCAGTCCGCGCCGCGGCGGCAGCGCTATGCGCTCGGCCCCAGCCTGGGCCAGTGCTGCGGCGGCGTGGTGCACCTCGACTTCGAATCGGTGGACGCTGCCGACCTGCCGGCGCTACGACAGCGGCTGGCCCGTCCCCTCACGCCGGTGGCGCTGTTCGGTGGCGGCCACGTGGGCAGCGCCATCGCGCGCCTGTGCGAAGGCCTGCCGCTGCAGCTCACCTGGATCGACAGCCGTGACGGCGTCTTCCCGCGGCAGGTGCCGGACAACGTCGCCTGCGAGCACTCCGACCCGGTGCACGGCGCGGTGCCGCAGCTCGCACCCGGCAGCCTGGTGCTGATCATGAGCTTCAGCCACGCCGAGGACCTGGACATCCTCGCGGCCTGCCTGCAGCGCCGCCGCGCGCGTGCCGACCTGCCCTTCATCGGCCTGATCGGCAGCAAGACCAAGTGGGCGACCTTCCGCCACCGGCTGGAGCACCGCGGCTTCGATGCGGCCGAACTGGATGCGGTGCATTGCCCGATCGGCATCGCCGGGATCACCGGCAAGCAGCCGGCCGTGATCGCCGTGGCCGCCGTCGCCCAACTCCTGCAAGCGGCGTCCGCGCCCGACTGAACACCCCATGGAAAGCTACCTGCTCGACTGGTCCAACCTGCTGCTGCGCTGGCTGCACCTGATCACCGCCATCGCCTGGATCGGCTCCTCCTTCTATTTCGTGTTCCTGGATTCCAGCCTGACGCCGCCGGAGGACGAGGACCTCAGGCGCCAGGGCGTGTCCGGCGAGATGTGGGCCGTGCACGGCGGCGGCTTCTACCACCCGGTCAAGTTCGCGGTGTCGCCGCCCGTCTTGCCGGCGCACCTGCACTGGTTCTACTGGGAGAGCTACACCACCTGGCTGTCCGGCTTCGCGCTGTTCACGGTGTCCTACCTGTGGAACGCCGGCAGCTACCTGGTCGACCGCTCGCTGGTCGACTGGTCGCCGCCGGTCGCGGCCGGGGTGGCGCTGGCCTTCCTGGCCGTGTTCTGGTTCGCCTACGACGCGGTCTGCCGCGTGTTCGGCAGCCGCCCAGGCGGCGACCGCATCGTCGGCGCGCTGGTCGCCGTGCTGGTCGCGCTGGCCGCCTGGCTGGCCTGCCAGTGGTTCCCCGGTCGCGCGGCCTTCCTGCTGGTGGGCGCCATGATCGCCACGGCCATGAGCGCCAACGTGCTGGCCTGGATCATCCCGGGCCAGCGCAAGATGGTGGCTGCCATCCGCGCCGGCCAGCCGGTCGATCCCATCCACGGCATCCGCGGCAAGCAGCGCAGCGTGCACAACACCTACTTCACGCTGCCGGTGCTGCTGGCCATGCTGTCCAACCACTACAGCTTCCTGTGGAACCATCCGCGCAACTGGCTGGTGCTGGTGCTGCTGATGGCCGCCGGTGCGGCCATCCGCCAGTTCTTCGTGCTGCGGCACGGCTGGAAGCTGGGACGCAACCGCCATCCGCTGCCCTATGCGCTGGTCGGCATCGCCGTGATCGCGGCCACTGCGGCGTGGATGGCGCCGGCCGGCGGCGGTGCGGCCGCCGCGCCGGCCTTGCCGCAGCAGGTCGGCTACGCCCAGGTCCAGCCCGTGCTGGCGCAGCGCTGCTACCTCTGCCACGGCGAGCAGGTGCAGATGAAGAGCGTCCGGCTGGACAGCCCGCAGGCGCTCAAGCAGCACGCCGTGTCGGTCTACCAGCAGGCCGTGGTCGCGAAGCTGATGCCGCTGAACAATTCGACCGGCATGACCGACGCCGAGCGGGCGCTGCTGGCGCGCTGGTTCGAGCAGGGCGCCCCGGTGGAGTGAGCGGCACAATCGCCGCGTGCACCAGCCGCCCACACCCCCCGATCCGCGGCGCGAGCCGCGCGCCTTCCTCGAACACCTGTACCGCACGGCGGTGCATCGCGCGCTGCCGCTGCACAATACGGCGCCGTTCCTGCCGCCGCCCCCCCGCGGTCGCACCCTCGTGCTCGGCGCCGGCAAGGCGGGCGGTGCAATGGCGCAGGCGGTGGAGGCGCTGTGGCCGGCCGAGGCGCCCCTGTCGGGCCTGGTGGTGACGCGCTACGGCCATGTGCCGCCGCGCCCGCCGGGGCTGCCCGCGCGCATCGAGGTGGTCGAAGCCGCCCACCCGGTGCCCGACGCGGCAGGCCTGGCCGCGGCGCAGCGCATGCTGTCGCTGGCGCAGGGCCTCACGCCCGACGACCTGGTGCTGTGCCTGATTTCCGGCGGCGGCTCGGCGCTGCTGACGCTTCCCGCCGAGGGGCTGGAACTGCAGGACAAGCAGCGCATCAACCGCGAACTGCTGGCCAGCGGCGCCACCATCGCGGAGATGAACTGCGTGCGCAAGCACCTCTCGCGCATCAAGGGCGGCCGGCTGGCCGCAGCCTGCGCGCCGGCCCCGGTGGTCACCCTCACGATCAGCGACGTGCCGGGCGACGACCCGTCGATCATCGCCAGCGGCCCCACCGTGCCGGACGCGAGCTCGTGCGCGGATGCGGTCGCCATCCTCTCGCGCTACGGCATCGCGGTGCCGGGCGCGATCATGAGCCTGCTGGAGCAGGGTGCGCTGGAGACGCCCAAGCCGGGCGATGCGGTGTTCGCCGGCCATGCCGTGCACCTGATCGCCACGCCCCAGCAGTCGCTGCAGGCGGCCGCCGACGCAGCACGCGCGGCCGGGCTGGCGGCGCACATCCTGAGCGACGAGATCGAGGGCGAATCGCGCGAGGTCGGCAAGGTGCATGCGGCGCTGGCGCGAGCGGTGGCGCGACAGGGCCAGCCGTTCGCGCGGCCGTGCGTGATCCTCTCGGGGGGAGAGACGACGGTGACGGTGCGCAAGCCGGCGCCGGGCACGGCGCCCGGCCGCGGAGGCCGCGCCGGCGAGTTCTGCCTCGGCCTGGCGCAGGCGCTGCAGGGCCAGCCCGGCGTCTGGGCGCTGGCGGCGGACACCGACGGCATCGACGGCGTGGAAGACAACGCCGGCGCCTTCGTCGCGCCGGACACGCTGGCGCGGGCGGCGGCGGCCGGGCTGAAGGCCGACGCGCACCTGCAGCGCAACGACGCCTACGGTTTCTTCGACCCGCTGGGCGACCTGCTGGTCACCGGCCCGACCCACACCAACGTCAACGACTTCCGCGCGCTGCTGGTGCTCTGAGCGCCCGGGCAGCCAGGCCGCCCAGCTCAGTGTCCAAGTGACACGCCGCTTACAGCGCGCCATGCGCCGCGTTGACCGGAAAGGCCTACCTTGGCGGCGCTTCGGGAGAGCGCCATGTCGCAGCTCGCTGGTCGGCTGGCCGCCGTGAATGGGCGGCCGTGGTTGTTGCGCACGATCCTGGTGGCCGCACTCGCTGCCTGCGGCGGTGGCGGGGGCGGAGGCGGCGATGGCAGCCTCGTCGCCGGCGATGTGGGCGGCGCCAGCGCCAGCGGCGGCGGTGGACAGGGCAGCGGCACGACGGCCGGCACTGCGGGAATGCCCTCGGGCGGCAGCGGCAGTGGCGGCACCGGGCAGGGAAGCGGCACGCCGCCGGTCACGCCGGGTGCACCTTCCAATGGCGGCGAGGTCGCCGTCATCTACCGCGTCTTCCAGCTCACGCCCTATGACGACGGCAGCTGCCACAGCTGCGTCAACGCGGCCGGCCAGATGGCCGTGACGGCTTCGCACGCGGGCCGTTTCGCCAGCTTCTTCGACGGCCCCACCAACACCAGCCGCCTGCTCGATCCGTCGCCGTCCTTCATGTGGTCGTCCGCTGCGGCCATGAACGAAGCGGGGCAGGTGGCGGGCGGCATCCAGATGGCGGACGGCCTCGTGCACGCCGCCCGCTGGACCCCGGACGCCGGCAGCGGACCGATCCCGCCGCTGGACCTGGGCGCGCCGGAGGGCGGGTCCTCGATCGGCGCGGCGATCAATGAGGCCGGCCAGGTCGCCGGCACGCAGTCGCCGTCACCCGGCTTCGGCTCCAGCAGTCCGCAGCGCGCCTTCCTCTGGACCGAAGGCTCGGGCCGCATGGACCTGGGCGAGCCACCGGCGCCCTTCACCCACACGACCGCGTTGCATCTCAATGAAGCCGCCCAGGTGGCTGGTTCGATGCGTACCGACGATGCGGAGCCGGGCACGCATGCCTTCGTGTGGAGCGCAACTGCGGGTATCCGCGACCTCGGCACCTTCGGCGGCCCGAATGCGACCGTGCGGGCCTTGAACGATGCCGGCCAGGCCGCCGGCAACGCCGAGCTCGCACCCTTGCAGTCGGAGACTGCGCACCACGCCTTCCTGTGGAGTGCGGTCGGCGGCCTGCGCGACCTGGGCACGCTGGGCGGACCGCAGTCGGATGCGCTGGCGATGAACAGGAGCGGCCAGGTCGTGGGTCAGGCCGACAGCGCGGAAGGCGCCGACCCGCGGCCGCACGCCTTCCTCTGGTCCGACGGCACGATGCAGGACCTCGGCACGCTGGGCGGGCCCGCGTCGGTCGCGGCCGCCATCAACGACTCGGGGCAGGTGGTCGGGCGCTCGGCGCTGGCCGGCAGCGACCGCACCCACGCGTTCATCTGGACGGCCGCGCAGGGGCTGGTGGACCTGAACACCCGCGTCTCGGGCGTGGAGCTGATCGACGCGTTCGCTATTTCGCGCAGCGGGGCCATCCTGGCGATGAGTTCAGGGCGCTTCCTGGTGCTGCTGCTGCCCTCCTCGTGAGGCCGGCTGCGGGATTCAGTGCGCGCGCCGCTGCTCGCTGGCTCGTGCCAGCTCGGGCGGCAGCCGCTTGAGCATCCAGCGGATCGCCAGCGGCACCAGTACCAGGTCGTCGACCACGCCCACGAACGGGATCGCGTCGGGCAGCAGGTCGATCGGCGAGAGCAGGTAGATCGCGACCAGGGCCGTGCCGAGCTTGAGCCAGCCCGGGGCGGCCGGGTGCCGCAGCGCGAACCAGAGCTGGCGCGCATCACCGCGCACCAGGGTCCACAGCAAGGTCAGGCGTTTGAACATGGCCACTCCAGGTTGCACGCGCCGGCCGGCGCGTCGCAGCACAGGTGGCGGCGGATGGACCCGCTGCAAGGGGATGGAACCGGGCGTTACACCTGCCCCTGCGCGCGCTGGGTCCGCTGGGCCGAACCGCGCAGGAGGGCTCGGCTCCAAAGGCCATGCACCGGCGGGCGCTGCTTCTCCTGCTGCCGTCGCTTGGGATCGCGCGGGCATCACCGTCGCGCCAGGATGAAGCTCGGCTGGAATGGAGCGAACCGGTCGAGCTGGCGCGCGGCCAGGGCGTACGCGGTCCGTGGCAGCAGAACGACTCGCGCTACGACTTCGTGGACGATCCGGCCGTGGCCCTGGCGGCCGACGGCACGGCGGTGGTCGCGTGGGTGGACCAGGCACGCAAGGCCGTGCTGGTGCAGCGGCGCCGCGCGGACGGCCGGGCGGAGAGCGATCCGGTCCTGGTCGCCGGCCAGCCCGAGGCTTTTTCCTGGCTGCCGCGGCTGGCGCTGGCGCCGGACGCGCCCGGATCGGCCTGCGTGCTGTGGCAGGAAATCGTCTTCTCCGGCGGCTCGCACGGCGGCGAGATGTTGCTGGCGCGCTCGGAGGACGGCGGCCGCAGCTTCGCGGCGCCGATCGATCTCTCGTCCTCCCGCGGCGGCGACGGCAAGGGGCGCGTCACGCCCGACATCTGGCACAACGGCAGCTACGACCTGCTGGCGGCCACGCAAGGCCGCGTGTGGGCGGCATGGACCGAGTACGACGGCCCCTTGTGGCTGGCGCGCTCGCAGGACGGGGGTCGAAGCTTCGACCGGCCGCAGCGGGTGGCCGGTGGTCGCGGCGAGCCGCCGGCCCGGGCGCCGTCGCTGGCGCTCGCGGACGACGGCGCGCTGCTGCTCGCCTGGACCCAGGGAGACGATCCCGCCGCCGACGTCCATGTCGCGCGTGCCCCCGATGGCGCTCGCTTCGGTGCGCCTGTCCGGGTGAAACGCAGCGAGGGCTACTCCGATGCACCCCGGCTGGCAGTCGACGGTGCGGGCGTGGTGCACCTGGCCTGGGGCGAAAGCGAAGGCGCGCCCTTCCGGCGCCAGCGCATCCTGCATGCGCGTTCGCGCGACGGCGGCCTCAGCTTCGAGGCGCCACGCGCGATCACGCCGACCTTGCTGCGGCCCTTCGTGAGCGCGGGCTACCCATCCCTCGGCGTGGATGCGCGCGGCAGGGTGTACGTTCTGGCCGAGCTGCAGGACGACGTGCGGCAACGTCCGCGCGGCCTCGGGCTCGCGGTGTCGCTGGACGGCGGCGAGCACTTCCTGCCCACGGCCTTGGTGCCGCACAGCCGGGACCCGCAAGGCGGCTTCAACGGCAGCTCGCAGGGGCTGCTGATCCCCAAGCTCGCCGTCCACGCCGACGGCGAGCTGGCGATCGTCAACAGCGCCCTGCGCGAGGGCTCGCACAGCCGCGTGTGGCTGCTGCGTGGCCGGATGCGTGCGTGAATTGCCGCCGGGTCGCCGTGCTGGTCAGGCGGCCTTGCGCGGGGCGGGATTGCGGCGCACGAAGCGGATCGGCTGCGGCTGGATCTCGCGCGGCGGCGCACCGTGCCGCGCCAGCGTGGCGTCCAGCGCCTTGCCGGCATCGTCGTCCAATGCGGCATTGCGTGCCTCGGCGACCGCGCCGGCCGCGGCTTGCGCGTCCGGCAGGCCGGCCAGGTGGTCCAGCACGTGCAGCAGCGAGGCCTTGCCGCGCTCGTTGGTCGCGCCGTAGCCCTTGATCAGGCGGCCGCACAGCGCGAGCTCGTGGCCCAGCGCCCAGTCGCGCCGCGTGCCCTGCAGCACGCCGCCCAGCCAGCGGTCGATCATCTGCTGCTCGAAGGCGAAGCGGCTGCCGCGGGTGCGCAGGCCCTTGAGGCCGGCCAGCGTGCGCAGCGCCAGCATGCCGAGCACGGTGTGCGTGCCGACCTTCAGCGGCAGCGCCCAGGGCTCGAGGCCAGCGGCGATGCGGCGGCGGTCCCACGCGACCAGCCGCTTCGCCAGCGCCGGCGGCAGCAGGGCGGCGAACTCCGGCACGCCGGGCTTGAAGTGGTCGTAGACCTTGAGCAGGTCGCCGTCGGCGGCCTTCACCTCGCCCTGCACGCGCCGGCGGCGGCTGCCACGGCTCTTCAGGTCGGCCACCCGCACAATGTCGTCGAAGGCCATCCACAGGGCCAGCCAGCGCGCCATCTCGCGCGTGATGGCGAAAGCGTGCGCGCCATCAGGATCGACTTCGCGCTCGGCCGTGAGCACCTGGCGCAGGCGCTCGGCGTAGCGGTCGGCGTAGGCGCGGTCCTGGTAGTCGAGCAGGCGGGCGTAGCCCAGCCTGGCCATCTCCATCACGGGTTCCGGGAAGCCCTGGATCCCCGCCTCTGTGGGGATGACGGACAGTGCCGGGTCGTCCGCACCAAGGTGGGAGTCCGGTGCGTCCGCTCCCATCACCTGCGCGAGGTACCCGGCCTGCTGCTGGTGCCGGCTCACGATGTCGAACGCCTTCGCGAATCCGCGCAGGCTGGCCTTGGCCATCCCGCCCGCCTGTTCCGGCGCCACGCCGCCGCAGACGGCCTCCTCGTAGAAGCGCCGCTCGAACGGGAACAGGCCGCTCCCCGCGATCGCTCCCAGCAGCACGGCGCTGACCACGGTGCCGCATTCCTTGGCCACCGCGTTCATGTCGAACACCTGGTGCTCGCGGCTGAAGGCCTGCACCAGCTTCAGCAGCTCGCCTGCATCGGCGCGGCCGTCGCCCAGCTGCATCCGCTCCTGCACCGTCAGCAGCCGCGCGGTCGAGGTCAGGACCCGCGTGCGTTCCGGCGAGGCCATGCCGGCGCCGATCTGCCGCGCGGTCTCCAGCAGTTCCGAGGAGACCAGCGCGTCCAGGGCGCCCGGCACCGGGCTGAGGCTGAACACCGGCTCGCGCCCGCCCAGCTGCGAGAGCGGCAGCGGGAACACCTCGACGTAGTAGGTCGTGGCCCCGGTGCGCTGCGCGACGCCGGGAATCGAGGTGGCCTGCGCGGGGTAGCCGGCGCGTCGGGCCGTGTCGACCAGCCATTCGGTCAGCACGCCGCCGCCTTCGCCGCCCAGGGCGCAGACCAGCAGGGTGATGGGGGAAGCGTTCATCGTCGTCATGCCGGTTGCAGGGCGCGCACCACGGCGCTGCGAAGGGAATGGAGCAGCCGCTCGTGCCACTTCGGGTTCTGCACCACCTCGGCGCGGTAGAAGCTGGGGCACAGCGTGGCCGCATGGGCGTTGGCGCCGCACAGGCCGCAGCCCACGCAGCCGTCGATCACGGTGGCGACCGGGTCGACCTTGAGCGGATCGGGGTTGTCCTTGAGCGTCAACGTGGGACAGCCCGACAGCCGGATGCAGGCGTGGTCGCCGTTGCACACGTCCTCGTCCACGCCGTACTTCACGCGCACCACGCGCTTTCCCTTCTTCAGCAGGCCGGCGATCCAGGGCTTGATGCGGCGCTGGCGCTCCAGCTGGCACTCGCCCTCGGCCACGATCACCTTCAGGCCGTCGAAGTCGGTGCCGAAGGCCTCGAGGATGGTGCGCCGCATCGCCTCGACCTCGTAGGTGTGCACGGTGCGCATCCACTTCACGCCCAGCCCCTGCAGCGTCGACTCGATCGTGCGGTTGGTGTGCGCCAGGCTCTGCGCCTTGTCGCTGCTGGCGAACTTTGCGTCCTCCTGCGGCGTGGAGATGATCTCCTGCGTGCCGGTGGCCGAGGTGTAGCCGTTCTTGAAGATCAGCAGCACCGCGTCGTCGCCGTTGAACAGCGCGCTCTGCACGCCGGTGAGCAGGCCGTTGTGCCAGAAGCCGCCGTCGCCCATGATGGCCAGCGTGCGCTTCTGCATCATGGGCGACACGCCGGCGCGGCTGGCCAGGCTCATGCCGTAGCCCAGGATGGAGTGGCCGGTGGAGAAGGGCTCGAAGGTGCCGAAGGCGTGGCAGCCGATGTCGGCCGCCACGTGCACCGGGCCCATCTGCTGCTGCGCCAGCTTGAGCGCGGAGAACACCGGCCGCTCGGGACAGCCGATGCAGAAGCTCGGCGGCCGCGCCGGCAGCGGCTTGGCCAGCATTGCGGCCGCTTCCTGCCGGCGCTTGCCATTCGAGGCGAGCCATTCGCTCGCCGCCTTCAGGCTCCCTCCCCCTCTGGGGGAGGGCTGGGGTGGGGGCATGCCGGGGGCGCCGCGCGTGCCCCCACCCTGACCCTCCCCCAGAGGGGGAGGGAGGAAATCCAGCAGTCCCTTGACCAGCACCTCGACCCCCAGCTCGCCGCCCATGGGCAGCAGGTCCTTGCCGTGCAGCCGCGTCTGGATGTCGCGCCGGCGCAGGTGGGTGGCGATCTCCTGCTCGATGTACTCGGGCTGGCCTTCCTCCACCACCAGCACCGCCTGCTTGCCGGCGCAGAACTCCGCGACCTGCTCCGGCACCAGCGGATACGTGACGTTGAGCACCAGCAGCGGGATCTCGCTGTCGCCGAAGGCATCGGCCAGCCCCAGCTGCTGCAGCGAACGGACCAGCGCGTTGTACAGGCCGCCCTGCACGACGATGCCGATGTCCTGGCGCTTGCCGGGCATGAGCTCGTTCAGCCCGTTCTCCACGATGTAGCGCCGCGCCGCCGGGATGCGTTCTTCCGACTTGAGCTTCTCGTGGCGGAAGGTCACCGGCGGGTGGGCCAGCCGCATGTAGTCGAACGCGGCCGGGTTCGCCATCAGCTGGCGCGTGGACACCGGTGGCGGCCGGTTGTCGCCCGCCACGAAGCTGCCGCGCACGTGGCAGGCGCGGATGCGCAACTCCAGGATGGCCGGCATGTTGGACGCCTCCGACAGCCGGAAGCCGTGCTCGACCATCTTCACCATCTGCGGCAGCTGCGGGCGCGGATCCAGCAGGCACATCGTCGACTTGAGCGCATAGGCGTGGGTGCGCTCCTGGATCACCGAGGCGCCCTCGCCGTAGTCCTCGCCCACCACGATCAGCGCGCCGCCGGTCACGCCGGGCGACGACAGGTTGGACAGCGCGTCCGACGCGACGTTGGTGCCGACTATGGACTTCCAGGTCACCGCGCCGCGCAACGGGTAGTGGATGGATGCCCCCAGCATGGCGGCGGCCGAGGCCTCGTTGGAGCAGGCCTCCACGTGCACGCCCAGTTCGTCGAGGTAGGGCCGGGCCTGCACCATCACGTCGAGCAGGTGCGACACCGGCGCGCCCTGGTAGCCGCCGATGTAGGCCACGCCGGACTGCAGCAGCGCCTTGGTGATGGCGAGGATGCCCTCGCCGTGGAACACCTCGCCGCGGCCCAGGCGCAGCAGTTCGATTTCCTTGCTGAACGAGACTTCCAAGGGTTCGTGCCTCCGCGGTGAAGCGCCAGTGTCGGCGGTGCAGTGACATCGATCAATACAATGAGCCGACTAAGCGACATAAGCAGGATGCATCTCAAGGACGTCGACCTGAACCTGCTGCGCCTGTTCGACGCCGTCTACCGCGCCCGCAGCGTCAGCCGCGCGGCCGAGCGCCTGGGCCTGACCCAGCCGGCCGCCAGCCAGGGCCTGACCCGCCTGCGCACGCTGATCCGCGATCCGCTCTTCATGCGCGCGCCCGGCGGCGTGCAGCCCACGCCCAAGTCCGACCGGCTGGCGCCGCAGGTGGCGGCCGCGCTCACCCTGCTGGAAGGCGCCCTGGGCGAGTCGGTGGAGTTCGACCCCGCCACCTCGCAGCGCACCTTCCGCCTGCACCTGAGCGACATCGGCGAGGGCCGCTTCCTGCCCCACCTGATGGTGGCGCTGCGCGAGCGCGCTCCCGGCGTGCGGCTGGCCAGCCAGCCGCTGCCATCCGACGAGATCGCCGACGCGCTGGACAGCGGCCGCATCGACTTCGCCATCGGCTTCCTGCCCATGGTGCGCGAAGCCCCGCGGCTGGAGCTGTTCCGCGACCGCTACATCGTGCTGCTGCGCGAAGGCCACCCCTTCACCCGCAAGCGCCGCACCGGCGCCGCGTTGCTGCAGGCGCTGCGCGAGCTGGAGTTCGTCAACGTGCGCACCCACGCCGACACGCTGCGGATCCTGCAGCGGCTGCGGGTGGAGGACCGGCTGCGGCTGACGGCCGAGCACTTCATGGCTCTTCCTTCCATCGTCCGGGCCACCGACCTGGCGGTGGTGATGCCGCGCGACATCGCGCGCGGCTTTGCCGAGGCCGGCGGCTTCGCGATCGTGGAGCCACCGGTGGCCGGGCGCGACTTCGCGGTGTCGCTGCACTGGAGCCGAAGGTTCGAGGGGGATGCGGGGATCCGGTGGCTGCTCAATCTGATTCACCAACTATTCAACCGGCGGGAGACAACTTAGCTTGGGAATTCGGAGTGGCAGACCGGCCGGGCTTTCGCCTTTACCCCAACTTTCTAGAATGTGCCTCGGTTCAGTCTCGGGGGTGATAGTGAGTAACGCGCCTGCTACGTCGGCCGTTGTGCCGCAACCTGTGATTCAAGCTCAAAGTGAAATGAACTCGGCACTGGAGAATCTCTTTGCTGCCGTTGGGACCATCCGTGACACGGCTTCGACGGTTATTCCGAATACTGCGAAATGGGTGAGTGATGAGGCTGCAAAAAAATGGAAGAAGATCGAAAAATTCCAAGGCCACCTCGATAAAGATGGCAACGGATATTTAATTCAGTCTGCGCACGAAGCGGCGGAGCTGCTCGATGCCACTCGACAGCTTAAGGAGTTTCCGGGAACACAGATGATCCACACACTGGAGAAGTCGCTTTTTACGCAGTTATTTAGCGAGTTTGACTCATTTACCGGAACGCTGCTTGCGGCGATTTATACTTCCAAAAGTGATCTGCTAAAAAGCATTAGTCGAGAAGTTAGCTTCGCGGATCTTCTTCAGTTTGAAAATCTTGATGCGGTTAAGCTTAATATGCTGGAGAAGGAAATTGAAACCTTCCGGCGCGATAGCTATGTGGAACAGTTTGCCTCATTAGAGAAGAAATTTGGCTTAAAGTTGCGTGAATTTCGCGAATGGGGCGAGTTTGTTGAGCTTTCGCAGCGTAGAAACCTATTAACGCACTGTGGCGGGAAAGTCAGTGAGCAGTATCTGCTTATATGCGAACGAGAGGGTTGCCGCTTCGAGAAGCGTCCTGTACTTGGCGAAGTTCTTCGGGTCGACGCGAAATACTTCTATAGAGCGACTCGGCTGATCATGAAGGTTGGGTTCATGTTGACTCACACGCTCTGGAGAAAACTATTCCCTAATGAAGTTGAGCTCCAGTCGCGCGCGATGAGTGATGCGATTTACTCTGTACTGCAGCAAAAGCGCTGGAGGTTGGCTGCTGAACTCGCAGAGTTTAGTTTGACTGATGCGATGCGCAAGAATGTCCAAGAGATTCATCTCCGTGTGCGTGTTGTGAATGCCGCCATTGCTCTTAAGTTCTCCGATCGAAACGAGGAAGCACTTAGGCTGTTGGACTCGATGGATTGGTCTGCGTCGTATCGAGATTTCAAGCTCGCGATTGCAGTCATGAACGACGATTTTGATGGTGCGGCTGACATCATGCGGCAGATCGGAAAAAATGGTGAACTTGTAAATGAACTGAACTACCACGAATGGCCGCTCTTTCATAAATTTAGAGAGAGCGAGCAATTTCAGGGTGCATACAAGGATATCTACGACATAAGTTTTTCTTCCAAGGTGGTTGAGGACTCGCAGGCCGCTAAGCCCGTCATTGAAGATGTCAAAATCCGCCGAAAACCAAGAGCTAAGGTAGTAGCTGGTCCGACCGAAATCACAGACGAGAGAAGTGCCAAGGTGAAGATCGGGAAGCCGGCGCCAAGGCGTCCCATCGCTCGCCCTCACGAGAAACCGGGCTGAAGCGGGAGTAGCGCAGCGGACTTCATGCCGAATAGTCGCTGGCAAACTGCCCCCCCATGACCACTCCCACCCCGCAGCTCGCCGTCATCGACGTCAAGCCCGGCGCCGCGCTGGAAAGCCAGTCCGGCCTGCAGCTGCTGCGCCCGCGCATCTACGGTGCCTTCGCGCAGCCCGCCGGTGCGAAGCGGGTGGCGGCCATCGTGATGCACCCCACCAGCAACTTCATGGGCCACTACCTGATCGGCCCGCTGGCGCAGCGCGGCGTGGCCTGCCTGGGGCTGAACTCGCGCTACTCGGGCAACGACACGCTGCTGCTGATGGAGCGGGTGATCCAGGACCTGGGCGCCGGCGTGCAGTGGCTGCGCGCGCAGGGGTACGACAAGGTGGTGCTGGTGGGCAATTCCGGCGGCGCCTCGCTGGCGGCCTTCTACCAGGCGCAGGCGGAGCAGCTGACCATAGAGCACATGCTCGATGGCGACCCGGCCGGGCTGTCGCCGGCGGACCTGCCGCCGGTGCAGGGCATCGCGCTGTGCGCCGCGCACGAGGGCCGCTCGGCGCTGATGCGCAAGTGGATCGATCCCTCGGTGTTCGACGAGGCCGATCCGCTGTCGGCCAATCCGGACCTGGACATGTACGACCCCGCCAACGGCCCGCCGTACACGCCGGAGTTCATGGCGAGCTTCCACGCGGCGCAGCAGGCGCGCCTGGACCGCATCGACCGCTGGGTGCGCCAGCGCCTCGCCCTGCTGCGCAGTCTCGATGCACCCGGCAGCCCTCGCGACCAGGTGTTCGTCATCCACCGCCCCCACGCCGACCCGCGCTGCCTGGACCTGTCGCTGGATGCGAACGACCGCGAGGTGGGCAGCGTCTGGGGCAACGGGGTGGCCGGCGCCCGCGCGGTGAACTACGCAGCCAGCCAGATGGGCCGCATCACCTCGCTCACCGGATTCCTGTCCCAGTGGTCGCCGGCCAGCCGCGCCGACGGGCCGTCCAACCTGGCGAGGACCAGCGTGCCGGTGCTGCTGCACACCTACACCGCCGACCAGTCGACCTTCCCGAGCACGCGAGACGCCTGGCTGGCCGCCGCGCCGGGACGCATCCGCAACATCGACGTGAAGGGCGGCAACCACTACCTGGCGGGGCAGCCCCGGCTGGTCGAGCAGGTCGCGGACGAGATGGCCGACTGGATGCTGGCGCTCTGAGGCCTCTCGCGGAGGCCTTCGGCCGTAACGGGGCACCCCGAGGGAAGCAGCGCTCCGGGTCTTTCCTCGTTCAACATTCCGTAATGCATTACGGTAAGTAGAATCGTTTGCTTTGCCACCGGATTGCAGGAGACCCACCGTGTCCAAAGCCTTCGCGAGCCAGGCCGACCTGGCCGACAAGAAGATCACCTTCGAGCAGCTCTCCCCGCACTGCTGGGCCTACACGGCCGAAGGCGACCCGAACTCGGGCGTGATCATCGGCGACAAGTTCATCATGGTCAGCGACGCCACCGCCACCCCGGCCATGGCGCGCGACCTGATCGCCCGCATCCGCACCGTCAGCGACAAGCCGATCAAGTACGTGCTGCTGACCCACTACCACGCGGTCCGCGTGCTGGGCGCCAGCGCGTATGCGGCCGAGGGCGCCACCGAGATCATCGCCAGCCAGGGCACCTACGAGCTGATCGTCGAGCGCGGCAAGGAAGACATGCAGTCGGAGATGGAGCGCTTCCCGCGCCTGTTCCGCAACGCCGAGACGGTGCCGGGCCTGACCTGGCCGACCCTGGTGATCGGCGGCGGCGACCCGACCAAGGGCGAGGTGCCCGGCAAGCTGACGCTGGACCTGGGCGGCGTGAAGGTGCAGGTCTGGCACCCGGGCCCCGGCCACACCCGCGGCGACACCATCGCCTGGGTGGAAGAGGAGAAGGTGCTGTTCTCCGGCGACCTGGTCGAGTACGAAGCCGGCGTCTACACCGGCGACGCCCACCTGGAGGAGTGGCCGGCCACGCTGGAGGCCCTGCGTGCGCTCAAGGCCGAGGCGCTGGTGCCCGGCCGCGGCGAGGCCATGAAGGGCAACGCGCTGGTGAACAAGGCGCTGGACTACACCAAGCGCTGGGTCGAGACGCTGTTCGCGGCCGCCAAGGAAGCGGCCGCCGCCAACATGGACCTGAAGGCGGCCATGGCGCACACGCGCAAGAGCATGGACCCGGTGTTCGGCCACGTCTTCATCTACGAGCACTGCCTGCCGTTCGACGTCAGCCGCGCCTATGACGAGGCTCGCGGCATCAAGAACCCGCGCATCTGGACGGCCGAGCGTGACAAGGAGATGTGGGCCCAGCTGCAGCAGTGAGCGCGGAGTCGCGCGAACTGTCGGAAACCCGCTGACGGATCGCGCGAACTGCGCCGACGGCGGCACGCTGTCGCGTTTCCTAAGCTGGGGCTTTCGAAGGAGTGCCCCATGAACCAGGACAGGAAATCGCGGCAGCAGTCGCAGCAGCAACAGCAGCCCCAGCAGCGGGCCCAGTCGCAGGACCCGAAGAAGGGCGGCCAGCAGCCATCGCCCGAAGGCAAGCCCCAGCAGCAGATGGGCGAGGGCAGCTACGAAGGCACGCGCGACTACAACCAGCGCACCGAGGAGTACCTGAAGTCGCACGACGTGAAGTCCGACGCCGAGGCGGCCCGCCCCCGCTCGGAGCAGGAAGCGCGCGAGATGAAGGAGGCGGAACGGGAAGGCCGTTCGCACTCCAAGGGCGAGCACTGAGTCTCCCGCCCGGGCGATGCCGCAGGTCCATTCGCGGCCGCGGCGTCAATCCCGCACGCTGCGGGCCGCCACCAAGGTCGCCACGGCCAGCAGGCCGAGCACCGTCGCCATCCCGGCCACGCCGGCGTACTGCAGCGCGGCGCCGGTGGCAACCGGGCCGGCCGTGCCGCCGGCGGTGTAGCCGGTGATCATGGCGGCGGCGCCCCCGGCCGTCGCGCGGCCCGCGAACACGTGGGCCACTTCCACCATGGTGAGCGTGTACAGCGCGCCGCCCACCGCGCCCCACACCACGCCCACGCACCAGAGCAGCCACGGCGCCTGCGCGATGAAGCCGGCCGCGATGCTGGAAGCCAGCAGCAGCAGGGCGGCGACCGTGAACACGTTGCGCAACGCGAAACGATCGGCCGCCAGGCCGGCCGGGTACTGGCAGGCGAAGCTGCCGACGCCGATCGCGCCCGCCACCGTGGCGGCCGCGCTCAATTGCAATCCCATGGCCGATGCATGGGCCGCGCTGACCGATCCCAATCCCGCTTCGAACACGCCGCCGCTGAACGCGATCAGCACCAGCAGCGGCACGGTGCGCATCGCCTCCCAGGTGCCGGCCTGCCCCGGTGGCGGCTCGCGGGTGGAACGCGCCGGGATGGCGGCCGCCATCCCGCAGCACAGGGCCACCAGGGCGGCGCCGGCCCACAGCACCGGCCGCGCGCCCCAGCCAAGCAGGCCGGGCAGGAAGGGGCCGATGGCCAGGGAAGCGCCGAGCGAGGTCTGGTACAGCCCCATGACCCGGCCGCGCTGCGCCGGCGGTGCCTCGCGCGCGAGCAGCGCCTCGGTGGCGTTCCACAGCGCCGCGGCGCCGATGCCGGTGATCACCGAGCCCAGCGACCAGGGCAGCCAGTGGTCGGTCAGCGCATACAGGGCGGCGCCGGCGAGGTCGAGCAGGCAGCCCGCGCGGTAGGTGCGGACCACGCCCCAGCGCGCGATCACCCGCGGCACCAGCGGGATCAGCACGCCGATCATCAGGAACGGCAACATCGCGAACAGGCCCACCGCGGAGGGGCTGGCGCCGGCCTGCTGCAGGCTCACGGCCAGCACCGGCGCGCTCATCGCGAAGGCCAGCATGATCAGCGTGGTGGCCGCGGCGAAGCGCCACACCACGACCATGCGATTGCCGCCGGCGACCGAACTCATCGATCCGCCGACAGGTCCGCCAGGTCGCGCTGCCAGCCGCGCAGGCGCCGCACGGCGTGCGCGCGCTGCTCGGCCGTGGTGGCGTTGTGCAGGGCGGCGACCAGGCGGCAGGCCTCCGGCACCTGCTCCTGCTGCCAGGCGCGCCAGGCGGGGTCGGGCGACCGGTCGAGGCGCTCCAGCAACCCGCGCACCGCGGCCCGGGCCTGTTCCGCCGTCGCCGGCTGCGAGGTGATCCCGCGCAGCACCGCCAGCGTGTCCTGCTGCCGCCGCAGCCGCTCGGTGTGCCACAACACCGGGCTGAAGGCCGACTGCTCCAGTTCCCGGCGCAGTGCGGCGAGCTGCGGTTCGCCCAGGTGGCCGTAGACCCGCTCGGCGCGCTCGCGCATCTGCTGCAGGCGCTTGTCCAGCTGCTCGGCGGGCGTCAACTGCAGCCAGTCGCGCTCGAATGCACGGGCGTTGCGTGCATGGCGCCGATCCAGTTGCTGCAGCTGGGCTGGTGTCAGCGTCATCGCGTGCGCGGCGATCATCGGCTCGGCCTGCCGACGCAGTGCGAGGTAGCGCTCGCGAAGCTCGGGCTCGAATCCGCAGACCCGTTCGGGCGTGGTGTCGGCCACCGCCTCCTGCTCGACGCGCTGCAGCAGGGCGGCGATGCGGGGCAGCTCGGCGCTGCGGTGCCAGGCCAGCAGCCGGTGCAGGTCCTCGCGGACATCGCGCGCCTGCTCGCCCTCGAAGTCCACGTAGCGCTGCAGCCACCACCAGGCGACTTGTGGCAGCGAGTTGTATCCGAGCTTGAGCGCGCTGCAGCCGCCGAGCGCGAGCGAAAGACTCAGCAAGCCGATAATTCGGGCCAGGCGGGGCGCCCTGCGCGTCGCAAGCAAAGGGAACGACATGAAAGCAGTGGATGTGGTCATCATGGCCGCGGGGAAGGGCACGCGCATGAAGAGCCGCAAGCCCAAAGTGTTGCATCGTTTGGCGGGCCGTGCGCTGGTGGACCACGTGGTCGATTGCGCGACGCAGCTGGGCGCGCGCAGCACCATCCTGGTCACCGGGCATGGCGCCGAGGAGGTCGAGGCCGCGGTGCGGCAGACCGCCCCGAAGGCGGTCTTCGTGCGCCAGGAGCCGCAACTGGGTACCGGCCATGCCGTGCAGCAGGCCGTGCCTAAGCTGCCGGACGACGGCATCGCACTCATCCTCAACGGCGACGTGCCGCTGATCCGGCCGGAAACGTTGCAGCCGCTGGTGGACGCCTGCGGCGGCGAGCGGCTGGCGCTGCTGGGCGTGGTCATGCCCGACCCGACCGGCTACGGCCGCATCGTGCGCGAGGGCGAACGGGTGCGCGCCATCGTCGAGCACAAGGACGCCGACCAGGCCCAGCGCGCCATCCGCGAGATCTACACCGGCTTCATGGCGGCGCCCAACGCGCTGCTCAAGCGCTGGCTGGCGCGCCTGCGCAACGACAACGCCCAGGGCGAGTACTACCTGACGGACGTGGTCAAGCATGCCGTGGCCGATGGCGTCGAGGTGGTGGCGATCGACTGTGACGACCGGGTGCAGGTCGAGGGCGTGAACAGCCCGGTGCAGTTGGCCGAGCTGGAGCGCGCGTTCCAGCTGCGCCGGGCGCGCGAGTTGATGGAGCAGGGCGTGCGGCTGGCCGATCCGGCCCGGCTGGACGTGCGCGGCACGCTCGAATGCGGCGCCGACGTCGAGATCGACGTGAACTGCGTGTTCGAGGGCAAGGTGGTGCTGGGCGACGGTGCGCGCATCGGCCCGAACTGCGTGATCGCGAACGCCACCATCGCCGCCGGCGCCGTGCTCGAGGCCTTCTGCCACATCGATGGCGAGAAGGGCGAGGTGCAGATCGGCGAGGCCGCGGAGGTCGGCCCGTTCGCCCGACTGCGCCCCGGCGCGAAACTGGGTCCGCAGGTGCACATCGGCAACTTCGTCGAGGTGAAGAACTCCTCGCTGGCGCGCGGCGCCAAGGCCAACCACCTGGCCTACCTGGGCGACGCGGTGGTCGGCGAGCGCGTCAACTATGGCGCCGGCTCCATCACCGCCAACTACGACGGCGCCTACAAGCACCGCACGGTGATCGAGGACGACGTGCACATCGGCAGCAACTGCGTGCTGGTGGCGCCGGTGACCATCGGCAAGGGCGGCACCGTGGGCGCCGGCTCCACCATCACCAAGGACACGGCGCCGGAGGTGCTGTCGGTGGCGCGGGGCAAGCAGGCCAGCATCACCGGCTGGCAGCGGCCGAAGAAGGCGCCCAAGTAGACGGAGTCAGCCGCGGGCCGGCCGCGGCAGTGCGATGCGCGGGTCGAACTTGGCCCGCTTGACGGCGAAGAAGGCCTTCACGTTGCGCACGTTGGCGTCGGCGGTGAACAGCCGCTGCGCCAGCGCCAGGTAGCCGGGCATGTCGGGCGCCTGCACCACCAGGATGAAGTCCGGCCCGGGCGAGACCCGGTAGCACTGCTGGACCGCCGCCTCGGCCACCACCTTGGCCTCGAAGGCCTCCATGGCGGCGTTGTCCTGCCGGTCCAGCGTGATCTCCACGATCGCATCCAGCCCGTAGCCGGCCA
This sequence comes from Ramlibacter sp., assembly GCF_035627355.1. Lineage (GTDB taxonomy): Bacteria > Pseudomonadota > Gammaproteobacteria > Burkholderiales > Burkholderiaceae_C > Ramlibacter. Next base: position 56,818 of record NZ_DASPLW010000069.1, on the reverse strand, counting down.
GCGGGGCCAGCCGGTCGCGCGCCAGGATGGCGACCTGCCGCTCGACGAAGCCGGCGTCCAGCAGCCGCCGGACCCGCCGCAGGCAGGTGGGCGGCGACACGTGCACCCGCTCGGCCAGCGCCTGGTTGGTGAGCGAGGCGTCCTGCTGCAACTGGTCCAGGAGAGCCATGTCGATGGCATCCAGTGAAATATCGTCCATTGAAGCAGCGCCTACGTGAAAGGTTCTTCGACAAGAATATCCTATCGACAGAAAAATTCATAATCGACTGAAATCAGATCGATTGTTTCGCTGCACTGCTCCTACAGTTGCGCACCCCTCCCAGGAGCAAACCCATGTGTGGCATCGTCGGCGCCGTCTCGACCCGGAACATCGTCCCCGTCCTCGTCCAGGGACTGCAGCGGCTCGAATACCGCGGCTATGACTCCTGCGGCGTGGCCGTCCACGAAAAAGGCCTGCGCCGGGCGCGCAGCACGGCCCGGGTCGCGGAACTGCTGGCCCAGGTGGAGCGCGATGGCATCGAAGGCACGACCGGCATCGCCCACACCCGCTGGGCCACGCATGGTGCGCCGGCCGTCCACAACGCGCATCCGCACTTCAGCCATGGGCCCGGCGAGCACGCTGCCGACCGCCCCGGCCGCATCGCCCTGGTCCACAACGGGATCATCGAGAACCACGACGAACTGCGCGCGGCGCTCAAGGCCAAGGGCTACCACTTCGCCAGCCAGACCGACACCGAGGTGATCTGCCACCTGGTGGACAGCCTGTATGAGGGCGACCTGTTCGAGGCCGTGAAGTCGGCGGTGGCGCGGCTGCGCGGGGCCTATGCGATCGCCGTGTTCTGCAAGGACGAGCCGCTGCGCGTGGTCGGCGCGCGCGCCGGCTCGCCGCTGATCCTGGGAGTCGGTTCGGAAGGCGGGGAGAACTTCCTGGCGAGCGACGCGATGGCGCTAGCCGGCGTCACCGACCAGATCGTCTACCTCGACGAAGGCGACATCGTCGACGTGCAACTGGGCAAGTACTGGGTGGCGGACGCGGGCGGCAAGGCGGTCACTCGCGCGGTGCGGACGGTGCACGCGCACAGCGGTGCCGCCGAACTGGGGCCGTACCGCCACTACATGCAGAAGGAGATCTTCGAGCAGCCGCGCGCCATCGCCGACACGCTGGAGGGCGTGCAGGCGGCCGTGCCGGAGCTGTTCGGCGACGGTGCCTACGCGATCTTCAAGGAGATCGACTCGGTGCTGATCCTGGCCTGCGGCACCAGCTACTACAGCGGCTGCACCGCCAAGTACTGGCTGGAGGGGATCGCCAAGGTGCCGACCCAGGTCGAGATTGCCAGCGAGTACCGCTACCGTGAATCGGTGCCCAACCCGCGCACGCTGGTCGTCACCATCAGCCAGTCGGGCGAGACCGCCGACACGCTGGCGGCGCTGCGCCATGCGCGCGAGCTGGGCATGCCGCACACGCTGACGGTGTGCAACGTGCCGACCTCGGCCATGGTGCGCGAGTGCAAGCTGGCCTACATCACGCGCGCAGGCGCGGAGATCGGCGTGGCCTCGACGAAGGCCTTCACCACCCAGCTGGCCGGGCTGTTCCTGCTGACGCTGGCGATCGCCGGCGTCAAGGGCCGCATGACCGAGTCGCAGGAAGCCGCGCACCTGAAGGCCATGCGCCACCTGCCCGCCGCGCTGAGCGCCGTGCTGGCGCTGGAGCCGCAGATCATCGGCTGGGCCGAGCACTTCGCCGCCAAGGAGAACGCGCTGTTCCTGGGCCGCGGGCTGCACTACCCGATCGCGCTGGAGGGTGCGCTCAAGCTCAAGGAGATCACCTACATCCACGCCGAGGCCTATGCCGCCGGCGAGCTGAAGCACGGCCCGCTGGCGCTGGTGACCAGCCAGATGCCGGTGGTCACCGTGGCGCCGCACGACGCGCTGCTGGAAAAGCTCAAGAGCAACATGCAGGAAGTGCGCGCCCGCGGCGGCGTGCTCTACGTGCTGGCCGACGCCGACAGCCGCATCGAGAGCGAGGACGGCATCCACGTCATCCGCATGCCCGAGCACTACGGTCCGCTCAGCCCACTGCTGCACGTGGTCCCGCTGCAGCTGCTCGCGTATCACACGGCCGTGGCGAGGGGCACCGATGTGGATAAGCCGAGAAACCTCGCCAAGTCGGTCACCGTAGAGTGAACGACTTGGCGCGGCGCGCAGCGCCGCGCGCGGCAGGCGCGAGTTACTCGGATTGGGGGCCACTCACATCGCGCGGCGATGTGATGTGGCCACCACAAGCCGAGGAACCTCGCCAAGTCGGTCACGGTGGAGTGATCGACGGGGCTTCAGATCCCCAGCTGCCGCGAAGCGAGCTCCTTCATGATCTCCTCGGTGCCGCCGCCGATCGCCATGACCTTGACTTCGCGGTAGATGCGCTCGGCCGCGGTGCCGCGCATGAAGCCCATGCCGCCCAGGATCTGGACCGCCTGGTCGGCGCAGAACTGCATGGACTGGGTGGCGTGGTTCTTCAGCAGGCAGACCTGGGCCACCCACTCCGCCCCCTTTTCGGACTGGTCGCCGCTGTCGGCCCGCGCCGTCACGGCGTCCAGCCAGGCCCGCGTGGACTCGATGCGCATCTTCATGTCCATCAGCTTGTGGCGGATCACCTGGTGGTCGACCAGCGCGGTGCCGAAGGTCTTGCGCTGGCGCGCCCAGCCCAGCGCCTCGTCGTAGCAGCATTCGGCGAAGCCCAGGGCCAGCGCCGCCATCGACAGGCGCTCGCCGTTGAAGTTGGTCAGGATCATCTTGAAGCCGCTGCCTTCCTGGCCGACCCGGTAGCGCGCCGGCACGCGCACCCCGTCGAAGCGCAGGTGCGCCGTGTCCGAGCACAGCCAGCCCATCTTGCGCAGCGGGCTGCGCGAGAGCCCGGGTGCGTCGCCCGGCACCACGAGCATGGAGATGCCCATCGGCCCCTTCTCCCCGGTGCGCACGGCCACGGTCAGCCAGTCGGCCCGCATGCCCGAGGTGATGAAGATCTTCTCGCCGTCGACCACGTACTCGTCGCCTTCGAGGCGCGCCGTGGTGCGCAGGGCCGAGACGTCGGTGCCGCCGCCCGGCTCGCTGATGGCCAGCGCCGCGATCTTCTCGCCGCGCAGCACCGGCGGGATCACCTCGGCTTGCAGCTGCGGGCTGCCGTGGCGCACCAGTGGCGGCAGCCCGATGTTGTGGCTGAACAGGCTGGCCATCAGGCCGCCACTGCCGGCGTAGCGGGCCAGGGCGATGGTCATGGCATTGCGCACCGCCCAGTCGGTGGGCGTGCCGCCCAGCGCCTCGGGGTAGCCCATGCCCAGCCAGCCGAGTTCGGCGGCGCGGCGGTAGAGGCTGCGGGGAATCTCGCCGGCGTCCTCCCAGGCCTGCAGGTGGGGGACGATCTCGGCCTGCGCGAAACGCCGGGCGGCGTCGGCCATCAGCTGCAGCTCTTCGCGGTTCACGGCGGTGGTGGACATCGGACGATCCCGGGGCCGGAAAGAATCAGGAAAACACCTTGGGCGCCTGCGCCCGGTGGAAGCCCTCGAAGGGCCGGATGGCTTCGCGCTGGCGGGTCTTCGCGTCGGCAATGCGCATCGGCCAGCCCATGCGCACCTGGGGCCGCGCGCCATCGACCCGCAGCGTGCTGCCGCTGATGAAGGACGCTGCCGGGCTGAGCAGGAAGACGATGGCCGCCGCCGCTTCCGCCTCGGTGCCGAAGCGGCCCAGCGGAACCGTCTTGCCCATCTCGCGCAGCATGGGCCCCATCTCGGGCGGGTACCGGTCCATGCCGCTGGAGGCGATGTAGCCCGGCGCCACGGCATTGACGCGCACGCCGCGCCCGGCCCATTCGATCGCCGCGGTCTCGGTGAAGCTCACCATGCCGGCGCGGGCCGCGCCGCTGTGCGCCATCCCGGGCATGGAGCCCCACATGTCGGCCACGATGTTGACGATGCTGCCGCCGCGCTGGTCCATCGACTGCACGAAGCACTCGCGCGCCACCAGGAAGCCGCCGGTGAGGTTGGTGGCGACCACCGCTTCCCAGCCCTTGGCACTGGTCGCTTCCAGCGGCGTCATGTACTGGCCGCCGGCGTTGTTGACCAGGCCGTCGATGCGGCCGTGCCGTGCGAGCACGGCGGCCACCATGGCGCGCACGGCGTCCTCATGGCGGATGTCGCAGGCGTGGATGCTGGGCGCGGCGCCGCCGTCCTCCGCGATCTCCGCGGCCACGGCCTCCAGCTTCTCGACCTTGCGGCCCACCAGCGCGACGCGGGCGCCGAGCGCGGCCAGTTCGTGTGCCGTGCAGCGTCCTATGCCGGAACCGCCGCCCGTGACCAGCACCACCTTGTCCGCGAACAGTCCGGCGGTGAAAACGGATCGGTAGCCCATGGTTCCTCCTTGTCGTTCAGGGTGCGTCGCGGTACATGGCCTCCACCGCCTCGCGCTGGCGCCCGCTCACCTGCCTCCTGGCAGCAGCCATCAGCGGCGCAGGCCGAGCAGTTGGCGCGCCTGCGCGGGACTGGCGACGCTGCGCCCGGCCCGGCGCGCGCAGGCGGCCAGGGCTTCGACGAGCACGCCGTTGCCGGTGGCCCGGCTGCCGTCCGGCAGGTAGAAGGTGTCCTCCAGCCCGGTGCGCAGCATGCCGCCCAGCTCGGCCACCTTCTGCTGGACCGGCCAGATCTCCTGGCGGCCGATCAGCGTGGCCTGCCAGGCGCTGTCGGGCGCCATCCAGCGCGGCAGCAGGGCCAGCAGGTCGGGGTCGCAGGGCATGCCGGAGGCCACGCCCATCACCAGGTTGTATTCGGGGCGGCCCATGCCGGGCTCGAGCATGCCGGCCTTGAGGTACATGCCGACCGAGCGCACGATGCCGACGTCGAAGCATTCGAACTCGGGGTGCACGTCGCACTCGGCCATCACGTCCAGGAACTGCTGCACCTTGGCCACCGGGTTGTCGAACACCATGGGCGGCCAGGCCCACTGGCCGTCGTCCTTGATCTTCAGGTAGTTCAGGCTGCCGGCGTTGCAGGCGGCGATCTCGGGCCGGACGCGGCGGATGCAGGCCGCCGGGCCGGAGATGTCCTTGCCGATGACGCCGGTGGTCAGGTTGATGATCACGCCCGGGCAGGCGTCGCGGATCGCGCCGACCACGGACTCGGCCACTTCCGGGTCCCAGGAGGGCATGTGGCCCATGCCCTCCTCCTGCATGCGCAGGTGCACATGCATGATCGATGCGCCGGCATTGAACGCGTCGCGCGCCTCGGCCGCCATCTGCGCCGGCGTCACCGGCACCGGGTGCTGTTTCGGGTTGGTGAGCACGCCGGTCAGCGCGCAGGTCAGGATCGCCTGGTCCATCATGTCTCCGTGTCGTTCCCCTCGCCGCCGGCGGCGGCGAGGTCCAGTTCCACGAGCAGGGCGTCCAGCTCCACCTGGTCGCCGGCGCCCACGTGCAGCCGCGCCACCTGCCCCGGGGCCTGCGCGCTCAGCCACATCTCCATCTTCATCGCTTCCACGCAGACCATGGGCTGGCCCTCGGTGACGCGGTCGCCCACGGCCACCTGCACCTGCGTGACCTTGCCGGCCACCGGCGCCAGGGCGCGGCTGGCGTCGCGGCGGGTGTCGCGCTGCGGGAAGGGCGAGAGCTCGCTGAACACGTGCACCGTGCACCCCACGGCCAGGTGCAGCTCGGCGCCGTGCACCAGCGCGATGGCCCGGCGCAGCACGCCGTCCGCCTCGTAGCGCAGCTCGCCGTCGGCCAGCCGCAGGATGCGCAGGGCGTGCGAGGCGCCTTCGAACGTGACCCGCACCTCGCCGGTCCGGTCGGGCCGCACGCGCAGCGTGTGGCGCGCCTCGCCGCACTGCAGCGGCAGGTCGAAGGCGGCCACGCTGTCGGCGCGCCAGCCGGCGCCCTCGCGCAGGGCCAGGGCGGCGGCGGCCAGGCACCAGGTGGCGGCATCGGGCTGCGGGCGTTGCAGCAGCGCCTCGCCCTCGTCCAGCCAGCGGTCGATCAGGGTGGTGGTCATCGCCGCGCCGCGGAAGGCCGGGTGGTCGAGCAGGTCCGACAGGAAGCGCGCGTTGTTGCGCAGGCCCAGCAGCGGTGCGTCGGCGAGCGCGGCGCGCAGGCGCCGGATGGCGTCCTCGCGGTCGCGGCCGTGCGCGATCACCTTGGCCACCATCGGGTCGTAGAAGGGCGTGACCTCGCCGCCTTCGCGGATCCCGTCGTCGATGCGCACGCCGCCGTGCAGCGCCTGCTGCGGGCGCCACCAGCGGACGGTGCCGGCCTGTGGCGCGAAGCCGGCATACGGGTCCTCGGCGTACAGGCGCGCCTCGATGGCGTGGCCCTGGAATCGGATGTCCTCCTGGCGCATCGGCAGCGGATCGCCGGCGGCCACGCGCAGCTGCCACTCGACCAGGTCGAAGCCGGTGATCGCCTCGGTCACCGGGTGCTCCACCTGCAGCCGGGTGTTCATCTCCAGGAAGTAGTGCTTGAGCTGGTCGTCGACGATGAATTCCACCGTGCCCGCGCCCCGGTAGCCCACCGCCAGTGCGGCGGCGACCGCGTCGCGGCCCATGGCTTCGCGCATCGCCGGGCTCACCACGGGCGAGGGCGCCTCCTCGATCACTTTCTGCCGGCGGCGCTGGGCGGTGCAGTCGCGCTCGCCCAGGTGCACCGCGTTGCCGTGGGCGTCGGCGAAGACCTGGATCTCGATGTGGCGGCCGTTCTCGACCAGGCGCTCCAGCATCAGCGTGCCGTCGCCGAACGCGCTCTGTGCTTCCCGCCGGGCGCCGGCGATGGCCGCTTCGATCTCGCCGGCCTCGCGCACCAGCCGCATGCCCCGGCCGCCGCCGCCGGCCACGGCCTTGACCAGCAGCGGCAGGCCGAGCTCGAGCGCTTCGGCGTGCAGGCGGTCTTCGCCCTGGTCCTCGCCGAGGTAGCCGGGCGCGCAGGGCACGCCCGCCTCGATCATGCGGCGCTTGGCCAGCGCCTTGTCGCCCATCGCCTGGATGGCCGACGCGGGCGGGCCGATGAAGACCAGGCCGGCATCGGCGCAGGCCTGGGCGAAGCCGGCGTTCTCGCTGAGGAAGCCGTAGCCCGGATGCACCGCATCGGCGCCCGTCTTGCGGGCCGCGTCCAGCAGCGCATCGATGCGCAGGTAGGAGTCGGCCGCCGCGGCGCCGCCGATGTGCACGGCCTCGTCGGCCTGCTGCACGTGCGGCGCGTCGCCGTCGGCGTCGCTGTACACGGCCACCGTCCGGTAGCCCAGCGTGCGCGCGGTGCGGATCACGCGGCAGGCGATCTCGCCGCGGTTGGCGATGAGGATCTTTTCAAACATGGCGGGACTCCGCGGTGGCGCAGTGGCGAACCGGCACGTTCATGCGGCGGGCTTGGGCAGGGTGCCCTCGAGCTTGCAGATGATGCCCAGCATGATCTCGTCGGCGCCGCCGCCGATGGAGATCAGGCGGCCGTCGCGGTAGGCCTGCGAGATCGGGTTGTCGGCGGTGAAGCCCATGCCGCCCCAGTACTGCAGGCAGGCGTCGGCCACCTCGCGGCTCAGGCGGCCGCACTTGAGCTTGGCCATCGAGGCCAGCCGGGTCACGTCCTTGCCCGAAATGTAGGCCTCCACCGCGCGGTAGGTCAGCGCGCGCAGGGCCTCCACCTCGGTGCGCAGCTCGGCCAGCCGGAAGTGCACCGACTGGTTGTCCAGGATGGGCCGGCCGAAGGTCTTGCGCTGGCGCGTGTACTCGATGGTCTGGTCGATCAGGCGGTCCAGCGTGCGCAGCGAGCCGGCCGCGCCGTACAGGCGCTCCTCCTGGAACTGCAGCATCTGCAGCATGAAGCCCATGCCTTCCTGGCCGATCAGGTGGCGCCGCGGCACCCGCACGTTGTCGAAGAACAGCTGCGCGGTGTCCGACGAATGCATGCCGATCTTGTGGATGGCCTGGCGCGTGATGCCGGGCGTGTTCATGGGCACCACGATCAGCGACTTGTTCCTGTGCGGCGAGCCCTGCGAGGTGTTGGCCAGCAGGCAGCACCAGTCGGCCTGCATGCCGTTGGTGATCCACATCTTGGAGCCGTTGATGACGTAGTCGTCGCCGTCCTTCTCGGCCACCGTCCTGATCGCCGCCACGTCCGAGCCGCCGCTGGCCTCGCTGACGCCGATGCAGCCGACCAGCTCGCCCGCGATGGACGGCGCCAGGAACTCGCGCTTGAGCTCGTCCGAACCGAAGCGCGCCAGCGCCGGCGTGCACATGTCGGTCTGCACGCCGATGGCCATGGGCACGCCGCCCGCGTTGCATTCGCCCAAGGCCTCGGCCATCACCATGGAGTAGCTGAAGTCCAGCCCCATGCCGCCGTACTCGACGGGGTACTTGATCCCCAGCAGGCCGAGCGCGCCGAGCTTCCTGAAGACCTGGTGCGCCGGGAACATGCCCTCGGCTTCCCACAGGGCGATGTGGGGGTTGATCTCCTTGGCAACGAACTTGCGGACGGTGTCGGCGATCTGCTCGTGTTCGGGGGTGAATTGCATGGCGGCCTCGCTCGAAGAAGGATGCGGGGGCAAGGCGCGGCTACAGGCGCGCCACGCCGAAGGTGTTGGGGTTCAGCTGGCGCGCCTGGGCCTCCTCGGACAGGGCCAGGCACAGGCCCAGGATGCGGCGCGTGTCGCGCGGATCGATGATCCCGTCGTCCCACAGGCGCGCGGTGCCGAACAGCGCCGAGGACTCCTGGTCCAGGCGCTGGCGCAGCCCGTCCGACATCGCCTTCAGCGCCTCGTTGGCCGGCAGGCCCATGCGCTCGAGCTTGGCGCGGTTGACGATGTCCATCACCTGCGCCGCCTGGGCGCCGCCCATGACGGCGGTGCGCGCGCTCGGCCAGGCGAAGATGAAGCGAGGGTCGAAGCCGCGGCCGCACATGCCGTAGTTGCCGGCGCCGAAGGAGCCGCCCAGCACCACGGTGAACCTGGGTACCCGCGCGTTGGCCACGGCCTGGATCATCTTGGCCCCGTGCTTGATGGCGCCGCCGCGCTCGGCGGCCGAGCCGACCATGTAGCCGGTGGTGTTCTGCAGGAACACGAGCGGCGTGGCGCTCTGGTCGCACAGCTGGATGAACTGCCCGGCCTTGGTCGAACCGGCCGGCTGGATCGGGCCGTTGTTGCCCAGGATGCCTACCAGCCGACCCTGAATGCGGGCGTGGCCGCAGATCGTTTCCGGCGCGTACTCGGCCTTGAACTCCAGGAAGTCGGAGCCGTCGACCAGCCGGGCGATCACCTCGCGCACGTCGTAGGGCTCGCGTTCGTCGGCGGGCACCACGCCCAGCAGCTCCTGTTCGTCGTACAGCGGCTCGGCGAAGGCGCCCCGCGCGGGGACCGTGTCCCAGTTCAGCTTGTCCATCAGCTCGCGCGCCATGCCGATGGCGTGGGCGTCGTCCTCGCACAGGTACTCGCCCAGGCCGGTCACGCGCGCGTGGGTCTCGGCGCCACCCAGCTCCTCGTCGCTGGCGTCCTCGCCGATGGCGGCCTTGACCAGCGGCGGGCCGGCCAGGTAGATGCTGGAGCGCCCGCGCACCAGGATCACGTAGTCCGACAGGCCGGGCAGGTAGGCGCCGCCGGCGGTGGACGAACCGTGCACCACCGCGATCTGCGGCAGGCCCATGGCGGACATCCGTGCCTGGTTGGCGAAGCTGCGCCCGCCGTCCACGAAGATCTCGCTCTGGTACATCAGGTTGGCGCCCCCGCTCTCGACCAGGTAGATCAGCGGCAGCTTGTTCTCGCGCGCGATCTCCTGCGCGCGCAGCGCCTTGCGCAGCCCCATGGGCGCCACGGTCCCGCCCTTGACGGCGCTGTCGTTGGCCGACACGAGGCAGCGGCGGCCCGCCACCACGCCGATGCCGACGATGGAACCGCCGCCCAGCACGGCCTTCTTGCCGTCGTCGTCGTGCATGTTCAGGCCCGCCAGGCGACTGAGCTCGAGGAAGGGCGTGCCGCGATCGAGCAGGCGGGCCACGCGCTCGCGCGGCAGCAGCTGGCCGCGCTTCTCGAACTTGTCGCGCTTGGACTCGGACTCGGCGATCACCAGCTGCTCCAGCCGCCGCACCTCGTCGAGCTGCGCCTGCATGCGTTGCCGGTTGGCGGCAAAGGCCTCCGACTGGACCTGGAGCTTGGAGCGGATCGCGGGCATGGGGTGGGCTTCCGGTGGGAATGCGCGGGATTAGACGCAGTGGGTAACGTTAAGGTCAACCTGATTTCGTATAGGTACTTTTCCCGGGATTTGCGGACGGTGGCGCCGATACCATCCCGCCTCGCTCACACCCAACCACGAGGACCCCATGAACCTCCAGGAATGCACCGAAGCCATCCGCAAGAAGGTCGGAGGCGCCATGGGCGTCGCGCTGCGCCTGCAGCGCGTCATCTGAGGCGGTGCTGGCGAGCACTTCCGTGGGCAAGGCGAGATCCGCGGCAGGGACGGCGCGCAAGGCGGCACCAGCGCCTGTGTCGCCGCCCGATGCGCAGGCGTTCCTGGATTCGCACCGCGACCCGGGCGCGACCCAGCTGTTCGGCATCACGGAGCTGTGCCGCGAGTTCGGCATCACCCTGCGCGCCCTGCGCTTCTACGAGGACAAGGGCCTGCTCGCGCCCATGCGCGTGAACGGCGCCCGCGTCTACACCCGGCGCGACCGCGCGCGCCTGGCCCTGATCCTGCGCGCCAAGGCCATCGGCTCGCCGCTGGCGGAAATCAAGCGCTACCTGGACCTGTACGGCGACCACGGCGAAGGCCGTTCGGAGCAGCTGGAGTACGTCATCCGCCGCACCGACAGCGCCATCGCGGAACTGGAACGCAAGCGCGCCCAGATCGACGAGACCCTGGCCGAGCTGCGCGTCATCAACGACAGCTGCCGCAAGCAGTTGGCCTCGCGCCGGCGCGCCGGCAAACCCGCGCGGGGGTCGTGAAGGAACTGGCGGCCGCTTGAAGCGGTCGCCCGGGACTGCGCCGGTGGACGCCTGCCTTCGAGGCCCCGGATCCACCCTGTCCGCACGTCCGCAGTTCTGTTACCTTAGTTCGTGCCCACGGCGCCGCAACCCTCGAACGATGCTCGGCAGAGCCGCTTCCGGCTCGATGAGCCGCGACCGCCGTTCTGGAAGCAGGCGATGCTGGCCGCCGGGTGCTCGGCCCTCGCCCTGGCCATCCGGTATGCCGCGGATCCCTTCCTGGGCTCCTACCATGCCTTCACGTCGGCCTTTGCCGCGGTGGCGTTCGCGGCCTGGCACGGGACGTGGCGCGCCGGCCTGCTGTGCGCGCTGCTGTCCTTCGCCTGGGGCGACTACTTCTTCGTCGAGCCGCGCCACCAGGTCCTGGTCGTATCGACCGCGAAGGCCGTGGAATCGGCCTTCTACTGGGCACTCGTGGTCGTCGTGCTCTACATCAGCCACCGGGCGATCCGCTCGCGCGAGGCGGCGAAGCACCTGATCGAACGACTCGAAACCGCAGACGCGCGCAAGTCCGAGCTGCTCGCAACCCTGGCGCACGAGATGCGCAGCCCCTTGTCGGCGATCCGGTCGGCCCTCCAGGCCATCGCACTGGACAAGGAGCCGAGCGAGTTGCAGAGGCGCGCCGCCGCCATCATCGCGAGGCAGGCGGAGTACATGAACCGCCTGACCGAGGACCTCATGGACGCCGCCCGCATCCAGCAGGGCAAGATCGAGCTCAAGCTGGAGAGGGCCGTGGTGGCCGACCTCGTGGCGGCCGCCCTGGAAGCCGTCGATGAGACGCTGCGTGCGCGGGACCAGCGCTGCGAGGTGGCCGTGGCCGGGGACGTGCCGGAACTGAGGGTCGACCCAGCCCGCATGTACCAGGTCCTGACCAACCTGCTCTTCAACGCCGCCCGGTACTCCCCCGCGGCGTCCGTCATCCGGATCGAAGCCCGGCGCGCCCCCCGGGGCGTCTGCATCAGCGTGACCGATTCGGGCGCCGGGATCCCGCCGTCCAAGCTCGATTGGGTGTTCGACACCTTCTCCCAGGTGAAGGAAGGGGGACAGGGGCTCGGACTGGGACTGTCGCTCGTACGGCGGCTGGTGCAGTTGCATGGGGGCACGGTCAATGCGCTGAGCCGGGGCGAAGGCGAGGGCACGCGGTTCGAAATCATCCTGCCGATCCAGGATTAGCCGCGGGCGCCGCTTGTCCTAGGATGGCGGGTTCCAACAGCCGGAGGTCAGCATGGACGACGAAGCCTTGAACATGAGCATCCGCAAGTTCCTCAAGCTGGTCGGCGTGAGCTCGCAGCGCGAGATCGAACAGGCCGTCGCCCGCGCGCTCGAGCAAGGCAAGCTGGGCGGCCAGGACGTCCTGCCGGCCAGGATGACGCTGGACATCCCGGCCCTGGACCTCAAGGTCAGTTTCGATGGCGAGGTGAAGCTGCAGTAGGGCGGCAGCCGGCGTCCCGGGGCCGGAGCCACGGCGGTGGCTCATGCATTGGCGGCGCCTCAACTGGTTACTTCCGCCCGCGTCCGCCGTCGCTACAGTGCCTGGGCATTTCCGCCGGAGGGTCCCATGGCATTGCGCCGCCAAGCCTGGCTGGCGGCTGCGAGCGCGCTGTTGCTGCTCGCTGTCGTCGCAGCCTACTGGTACTTCTCGCCGTACCTGGCCATTCGCAAGCTGCAGGCGGCCGCCGAGGCCGGCGACGTCGACACGATCAACGAGCACGTGGACTTCCCGCGGCTTCGCGCCAGCATCAAGGGGCAGCTTGAGGCCGCCATGGTTGGGAGCCTGGCGGACACGCAGGACAGCCCTCTGGCAGCGGCCGGCGCGGCCGTCGGGCGAATGATGGTCGGCGGCGTGGTGGAGGTGCTGGTGCAGCCCCGGATGCTGATGTACAGCATCCGAACCGGGCTGGGTCGGCCCCGGCCGTCCGGCGCAAAGTCCTCGCCATCGCCGTCCGCGACGCCGGATGCGCCAGAGGCGCCCGCCTCTGGGCAGCGCCAACCGGCGCGATGGCGTGCCGAACGCGTGGATGCCGATCGCGTCGTGTTCTATCCCGACGATGAACGGACCCGGGACGACAGCGTGGGGCTGGTGCTGGATCGCTACGGGTTCGCTTCCTGGAAGCTGAGCGGGATGCGCCTGCACCTGCCCGCTTCGACGCCGGGTCGCTCCGGCGGGTGATGGCCGTTCACCCGAACTTGTACAGCACCCCGTAGCCGCCGCGCGGGTAGGCCCAGTCGATGTTCTGGTGCTCGGTGCACAGCAGCCGGCAGGTGCCGCACTCGAGACAGCCGTCGGTGGACAGCACCACGCCGCGGTCTTCCGACAAGGTGTAGCAGCCGGCGGGGCAACACCAGGTGCAGGCCGGCGTGGTGCACTGGTCGCGGCAGATGTCGGGGTGGCGGATCGCGACGTGCGAGCGCCCCTCGTCCACCCGGTAGCGGTTCTCGAACAGTTTCTCTTCGACCTTGATCATGGAAGCTCCGCTCCAGGGATGGTGTGGGGGTGCGCCTTCAGCGGAAGGCCCGGATCAGCTTGATGGCATCGCCGAACAGCCCCAGGCGCGAGCGCTTCTCGACGAAGTCGCGCTGGATCTGCCGCTCCTTGGACCGCTTGTCCACGCCATCGACCTTCAGCAGCGTGTGCGCGGCGCGCGACAGCAGCTCCGGGTAGGTGGTCAGGAACTGGCGGTTGCCGTGCAGGATCTGTGGCACGTCGCGGTACTTCTTCAGGTCCTTCATCACGAAGCTCTGCTCCAGCGCCTGGCGGTAGCGCCGCAGGTTGGCCGCGCTGAAGTCCTTGCCCGCGTCGCGCAGGGCGATGAGGGTCTCGGCGGCGAGCCGGCCAGTGGTCATCGCCAGATTCGAGCCTTCGCGGTGCACCGCGTTGACGAAGCCGCCCGAATCGCCGCAGATCACCCAGCCCTCGCCGTGCACCACCGGGATGGCGTTGTAGCCGCCTTCCGGGATCAGGTGTGCCGAGTACTCCTTGACCTCCGAGCCGGCGATCAGCTGCCGCACCGAGGGATGGGCCTTCATGTCCTCCAGCAACTGGTAGGGCGTCAGGCGCGAGGCCTTGAAGTCGCTGACCATGCAGCCCACGCCCAGCGAGATCGACTCCTTGTTGGTGTAGAGGAAGCCGGTGCCGACCATGCCGCGGGTGATCTTGCCGAACATCTCGATCACCACCCCGTGGTCGCCCTGGATGTTGAAGCGCTCCTCTATGGTGGCGCGGGGCAGGAAGTGCATCTCCTTGACCGCGAGCGCGACGTCCTGGGCCTGCACCGGCGGGCGCAGGCCGGCGCGGGTGGCGACCAGCGAGTTGACGCCGTCCGCCAGCACCACCACGTCGGCCCGGATCTCGCCGTTGGCGCGGTCGGTGCGCACGCCGACCACCCGGTCGCCTTCCTTGAGCAGGTCGAGCACCGTGGTCTCGCACACCAGCAGCGCGCCCGCGTCCTGCACCTTCTTCGAGAACCATTTGTCCAGGTTGGCGCGAACCACGGTGTAGCGCGTGGGCTGCTCGTCCTTGCCGGCCTCGGCGCGGAAGTGCGAGCCGACGTGGGAGTGGTCGTCCATCAGCCACATGCGCTGCTCGATGACGGCCCGTTCCAGCGGTGCGGAGCGCCGGCAGTTGGGGATCACCTCCTCCAGGGCCTCGGCATACAGGATCGCGCCCTGCACGTTCTTCGAGCCCGGGTACTCCCCGCGCTCGAGTTGCAGGACCTTCATGCCGGCCTTGGCCAGCAGGTAGGCGGCGGTGTTGCCCGAGGGCCCCGCGCCGACCACGATCGCGTCGAAATGTTCGGCCATGCTGCTAGTCTCCGGTAGTCAGGCGGCCGCCCGCAGGGCCTGCCGCTCGCGCAGGGCGTCGGTCAGTGCCGGCAGGATCTGCAGGGCGTCGCCGACCACGCCGTAGGTGGCGAATTCCATGATGGGTGCCTTGGGGTCGCTGTTGATCGCGATGATCACGTCGGCACCTTCGACCCCGACCCGGTGCTGGATGGCGCCGGAGATGCCGGCCGCGATGTACAGCCGCGGCCGTATGGTCTGGCCGGTCTGGCCGATCTGGCGGTCGGCGCCCAGCCAGCCGGCCTGCACCACCGGACGCGAGCCGCCCCACTCGCCGCCGAGCAGCGCGGCCAGCTCCTGCACCAGCTGGAAGTTCTCCGGCTTGCCCAGGCCGCGGCCGCCGGCGACCACCACGTCGGCATAGGCCAGCTGGGCCTTGCCGGCGTCGGCATCCTGGATGTACGACAGGATCTTGGTGACCACGTCGTCCTCGGCGAGGGTGACGGCCTCCTCCACGATCGCGCCCGTGCGCTGCGGATCGCGCTTCGGCATCGCCATCACGCGCGGCCGCACGGTCGCCATCTGCGGCCGGTATTCGAGCGTGTGGATGGTGCACAGCAGGGTGCCGCCGAAGGTGGGCCGGGTGGCGGCCAGGCTGCGCGTCTCGTCGTCGATGCGCAGCTCGGTGCAGTCGGCGGTCA
Source organism: Ramlibacter sp. (assembly GCF_035627355.1). Lineage (GTDB taxonomy): Bacteria > Pseudomonadota > Gammaproteobacteria > Burkholderiales > Burkholderiaceae_C > Ramlibacter. The sequence goes on along the minus strand of NZ_DASPLW010000069.1, from coordinate 41,343 downwards.
GGCCGGTGCCCAGCGTGGTCGCCACCGCACCGGCGAGGTCGCGCCCTAGGGTGGTGGCGCCCAGCAGCAGGATCTCCGGTTGGCCGCGCTGGACCAGGCTGGTGAGCGCCTGCGCGTAGGGGTCGGTGCGGTAATGCTCCAGCACCGGGTCGCAGGCCACGCGGACCTCGTCGGCGCCGTGCCGGATCGCCTCGGCGCAGGCCTGGCGGGTCGCTTCGCCCCCCGGCCCCAGCACGATGCCCGACAGCGGAACGCCCAGGTGGTCGGCCAGCTTGCGGCCCTCGCCGAGCAGTTCCCAGGACACCGGGTGCACGCGCCCGCGCTCGAGTTCGACGTAGACCCAGACGCCGCGCCAGCCGCGCAGGTCGGCGCCGTCAGCGCGGCGCGGCGCCGCGGCTGCCGGTGCGGTGGACGTCGCCGCTTCGTGCTCGCCGCTCATGGCAGGGCCTCGGCTTCCAGCCCGGGGTGGCGGCTGCCGAGCCGCTCCAGCAGCGCCTGCACCGACTCGCGCGCGCTCCGGCCCGCGGTGTCGATGATCTCGGCCTTGTTCGCGCGCGGCTGCGGGGCGAACACCTTCTTGACCACCGTCGGCGAGCCCTTGAGGCCGCAGCGCGCGAGCTCGGTGATGCCGGCGGCCTTGTGGTCCCACTCCTGCACCTCGCACCGCGCCGCGCGGAACATGTCGTCCATGCCGGCGAAGCGGATCGTGTTGGCGCCTTCCATCATGGTCACCAGGCAGGGCAGCCGGCTCTGCAGCACCTGCACGCCGCCCTCGGCGCGGCGATGCACGACGATCTCGCGCGCGACCGGATCCACGGACTCGATGCGCGACACGTAGGTGAGCTGCTGCAGGCCGAGGCGGCGCGCGATGCCGGGGCCCACCTGCGCGGTGTCGCCGTCTATGGTCTGCTTGCCGCAGAACACCATGTCGACCGGCCGAGAGGCGGCGATGGTGCGGATCGCCGACGACAGCGCATACGAGGTGGCCAGCGTGTCGGAGCCGGCGAACACGCGGTCGGTGATCAGGATCGCGTCATCGGCGCCGTAGGAGATGCACTTCTTCAGCGCCTCGGCCGCCATCTTGGGGCCCATGCTCAGCACGGTGACGTGCGCGCCGAAGCGGTCCTTCAGGCGCAGCGCCTCTTCCAGCGAAACCAGGTCGAACGGGTTGACGACCGCGGGCACCCCCTGCCGCATGATGGTGTTGGTCACCGGGTGCACGCGGATCTGGCTGGAGTCCGGCACCTGCTTGATGCAGGCGACGATGTGGAGGCTCATGGGGTATCTCCGTATTCCGGTACTTCTTTACCATTATTCAGGCCCACGACAGGTTCCCGGGCACGGGTTGACCCGGGGTTTCGGATTGATTGAAGGCAATGCCGGGCCGCGCCCGGCCTTCCAACGGCCCGGTTCGCCCGGTTTCAGGCCGTTTCGGCCACCAGCGAGCCGATCAGCACGCCCAGCGCCAGGTCGGGCTGGTGGCCGAAACCCTGGAAGCGCATGCGCCCCTGGCGGTCGATCAGGACCACGCTGGGCGTGCCCTCGAAACCGTAGGCGCGCATGGTCAGCGGGATGGCGTCGCCGTCGTCGTGGCGGTCGATGCCGATCGGGAAGCTCAGGCGGTTCTCGTGCACGAAGGCCTTGAGGGCCACCGGCGTCATCGCCGCATGGTGCTCGAACACGGTGTGCAGGCCCACCACCGCGACCTCGCTGCCTTCGACCATCGCCTGCAGCTTCTGCATCTGCGGCGTCGCCAGTTGCACGCAGGCGGGGCACAGCATCTGGAAGGCGTGCAGCACCACCACCTTCCCGGCGAGGTCCGGAAGCGCGAGCGGTCCCTTGGTGTTCAGCCACTCGCTGACCTCGAGCGGCGGGGCAGGGGTGGCGGTTTCGAGCATCCGCATCGGTCGGGTTCCTCCAGGCGTCCAGGTCGCTCCTACGGGCCCGGGTGCTTCATTGTCCTTGCCCATCGGCTTCCGTGCGTTGGCGATAGAGTGACGGGATTCGAGGCTTTGATCCCGCATGACTGAGCAATTCCCCTCCGACCGGCAGGCGCTTTCCGGCGCCGAACAGGCGCTGCGCGACGCCGCCCGCGAGTACCACCGCGGCCCGACGCGCGGCAAGATCGCGGTCACCCCGACCAAGCCGCTGTCCAACCAGCGCGACCTCTCGCTGGCGTATTCGCCCGGCGTCGCCTATCCCTGCCTGGACATCCAGGCCGATCCCTCGCTGGCGGCGGAGTTCACCTCGCGCGGCAACCTGGTCGGCGTGGTGACCAACGGCACCGCGGTGCTGGGGCTGGGCGACATCGGCCCGCTGGCGGGCAAGCCTGTCATGGAAGGCAAGGGCTGCCTGTTCAAGAAGTTCGCCGGCATCGACGTGTTCGACATCGAACTGGCCGAGCGCGACCCCGACAAGCTGGTCGACATCATCGCGGCGCTGGAACCGACGCTGGGCGGGATCAACCTCGAGGACATCAAGGCGCCCGAGTGCTTCTACATCGAGCGCAAGCTGCGCGAGCGGCTGAACATCCCGGTCTTCCACGACGACCAGCACGGCACCGCCATCATCTCGGGCGCCGCGTTGCTCAACGGCCTGGAACTGGTGGGCAAGTCCATCGATGCCGTGAAGGTGGTGGTCTCCGGCGCCGGCGCGGCGGCCATTGCGTGCATCGACCTGATGGTGGGGCTGGGCGTGTCGCAGCGGCAGATCTTCGTGTGCGACTCCAAGGGCGTGCTGTACGAAGGCCGCCCCGGCGGCTACGACCCGTCCAAGGCGCGCTACGTGCAGGACACCCCCGCCCGCACCCTGGCCGACGTGGTGCAGGGCGCTGACGTCTTCCTCGGCTGCTCGGCGCCGGGCGTGCTGACCGCCGACATGGTGCGCACCATGGCGCCGCGGCCCATCATCCTGGCGCTGGCCAACCCGGAGCCGGAGATCCGGCCCGAGGTGGCGAAGGCGGCACGGCCGGACTGCATCATCGCCACCGGCCGCTCGGACTACCCCAATCAGGTCAACAACGTCCTGTGCTTCCCCTACATCTTCCGCGGGGCGCTGGATTGCGGTGCGACCCGGATCACGGAAGCCATGAAGCTGGCCTGCGTGCACGAGATCGCCGCGCTGGCCAAGGCCGACATCAGCGAGGAAGTCGCCAACGCCTACGCGGGCAAGGAGCTCACGTTCGGCCCGGACTACCTCATCCCGACACCCTTCGATTCCCGCCTGATCCTGCGCATTGCGCCCGCAGTCGCCCGCGCGGCCCTCGAGTCGGGCGTGGCGACGCGGCCGATCGAGGACCTGGAGGCCTACCGCCAGAGCCTGACGCGCTTCGTCTACCAGACCGGCATGATCATGCGGCCCGTGTTCGCGGCGGCCAAGGCCAGCGCCGGGCGCCGCGTGATCTATGCCGAGGGCGAGGACGAGCGGGTGCTGCGGGCGGCGCAGCTCGCGCTGGACGAGCGGCTGGCCCAGCCCATCCTGATCGGTCGGCCGGCCGTGATCGAGGCGCGCATCGCCCGCGCCGGCCTGCGCCTGAAGCTGGGCCAGGACCTGGAATGCGTCAACCCGGAAAGCGACGCGCGCTTCCGCCAGTACTGGGAGACCTACCACCGGCTGATGGGCCGCAACGGCGTCACGCCCGAGGCGGCCAAGGCCGCGGTACGCCGCTCCAACACCTTGATCGGTGCGCTCTCGGTGCACCTGGGCGATGCCGAGGCCATGCTGTGCGGCATGGTCGGGCGCTTCGACGCCCACCTGGCGCACATCCGCGACGTCATCGGCACCGCGCCCGACGCCCCCGGGCTGGCGACGCTGAACGCGCTGATGCTGCCGCATCGCACCCTGTTCATCGCCGACACCTACGTCAACGAGAACCCGAGCGCCGAGCTGCTGGCCAGCATCGCGCTGATGGCGGCGCAGGAGGTGCGCCGCTTCGGCCTGCCGCCCAAGGTGGCCTTCCTCTCGCACAGCAGCTACGGCTCCTCCACGCGCGGCGCGGCGCCGAAGATGCGGCGCGCCCGCGAGCTGTTCGCGCAGCTGGCGCCCGACATCGAGTGCGACGGCGAACTGCAGGGCGATGCCGCACTGTCGGAGCCGATCCGGCGCGAGAGCCTGATGGACGGCGGCTCGCTGGACGGCGAGGCCAACCTGCTGATCTGCCCCGACCTGGATTCGGCCAACATCCTGTTCACGGTGCTGAAGATGACCGGCGGCCATGGCATCACCGTCGGGCCCATCCTGCTGGGCGCGCGCGCCTCGGTGCACGTGCTCAACCCGGCCGCCACCGTGCGGCGCATCGTGAACATGACGGCGCTGGCCGCGATCCGGGCCTGAACGGCTCAGGCCGGCTGCAGTTCCCGCAGCACGGCCAGCATCTCCCGCGGCAGTTCGCGCGCCAGGTAGCCGACCGGGCCCAGCTGCTGCGCCAACCGGTCCCCGGCGCGCGCATGCAGCGCCACGCCCCAGGCGCAGGCCTGCTCCAGCGTGGCGCCGCGTGCGCACAGGCCGGCGATCGCGCCGGCCAGCACGTCGCCGGAGCCGGAGGTGGCCAGGCCGGCATTGCCGCCCTCGTGCAGCCACGAGCGGCCGTCCGGTGCCGCGATGGCCGTGGCAGGGCCCTTCACGGCCACAACGGCGTTCCAGCGCTGCGCGGCTCGCGTGGCGGCGGCCAGCGGATCGGCCAGCACGTCCTCCTTGCTGGCGCCGGTCAGGTGCGCCATCTCGCCGGCGTGCGGCGTCAGCAGCACCGGCCGCTCGAACGGGCCGGCGCCGGCTACGCAGTCCATCGCGAGGGCGTCCAGCACGACCAGCTGCTCCTGCAGCAGCGGCAGCAGGCGCCACAGGAACTCGCAGGTGGCGTCGCGGTCCAGCAGGCCGGGGCCGACCAGCACGCCGTGCGCCGCCGTGGCGGCCTCTTCCAGCGCTTCGATGCCCGCCGGGTCCAGTCCGCCAGACGCGGTCTCCGGCAGCGCGATCACGCGCGCCTCCGGCATGGTGAACGCCATCTGCGTGGCGATGGAACTCGGGGTCGCGATCGCGAGCTTGCCGGCGCCCACCCGCAAGGCGGCGGCTGCGGCGAGCACGGCAGCGCCCGGCACCTCGCGGCTGCCGGCGATCACCAGGATGCGGCCGCGCGCTTCCTTGTCGGCGTCGTCGGCAAGCGCGGGCAAAGGCCAGTCGCGCAGGCAGCCCGCATCGATCCTGATCGGCCGGCGGTCCATCAGGGTTTCGGCGCCGCCAGCGCGTCGGGTTCCAGGGTCACCGGCGCGCCGGCCTCGCGCAGCGGCGCCACGAAGTTCACCAGGTCCGGCACCAGGCCGTGCGCCGGATCGTGCTCCCACGAGGTCACCCCGCAGTTGGGCACGTCGCCCTTGCGGTCCAGCGCCAGGATCTCGTGCTCCTCCAGGCAGTCGACCAGGTAGCGCACGCAGTTGACGATGACCTGGTGCGCCACCACCAGAACGCGCTGGCCGGCGTGCTCGCGGGTGAGCATCTCCAGCACGCTGCGCAGGCGCAGGATGACGTCGCACCAGCTCTCGCCGCCGGGCGGGCGGAAGTAGAACTTGCCCACATGGCCGCGCTGCGCCGCCAGCTCCGGGTAGCGCTCGCGGATGCCCAGCACGGTCAGCCGGTCGAGGATGCCGAACTCCTTCTCGCGCAGGCGCTCGTCCACCCGCAGCCGCACCTGTCCCGTGTCGAGCCCGCCGGCCTGCATCAGCAGCCGCGTGGTCTCGCGGGCCCGCACGTAGGGCGAGGTCAGGATCACCTCCGGCCGGCGCGAAGGCGGCAGCCCGCCGAACCAGTGGCCGAGGGCGGCGGCCTGCTCGCGCCCGAGCGGCGACAGCGGTACGTCGATGTCGCGCTCGGCGATGTCGATCATCGCCAGGCCGGCGGCCTCGGCGGCATCGCGCGCCACGTTGCCCGCACTCTGGCCATGGCGGACGATCCACAGGGTGCGCGGCCAGTCGTGGGGCATCTCGCGGCGGCCTCCGGCTCAGGGGCGAAAGCCCAGCTTGCGCATGGCCGCGTCCAGCTTCGCGCTGCTGTCGCGGTAGCCGTCCCAGGGCGCGTTCCCCTCGTCCAGGCGCTGGTGCACGCTGCCGACCGTCCAGTGGTCGCCGCCCTTGAGCTTGCGCAGTTCGTCCCAGCGCACCGGCACCGAGATGCCCAGCCCGGGCCGGGCCCGCGCCGACCAGGCGGCGACGGTGGTGGCGCCGAAGCCGTTGCGAAGGTAGTCGATGAAGATGCGACCGACCCGGTTCTTGGGCCCGCTCTTGGCCACGAAGCGCTGCGGAAGCGTCTTCGCCAGGTGCTGCACGATGGCCTGCGAGAAGTCCTTGACGGTGTCCCAGCCGTGCTGCGGGCGCAGCGGCACCACCACGTGCAGGCCCTTGCCCCCGCTGGTCTTGAGCCAGGCGGGCAGCGCCAGTTCCTCCAGGAAGGTCCGCACCAGCCCGGCGGCCTCCTGCATCTGCGGCCACCCGACGCCTTCGCCGGGGTCCAGGTCGAAGGTCATGCGATCCGGCTTGTCGGCCTGGTCGGCGACCGCGTTCCAGGTGTGGAACTCGATCACGTTCATCTGCGCGGCCGACAGCAGGCCTTCGCCGCTGGCGATCTCCAGCATGGGCGGATGGCCGGGGAAGATCGCCGGATCCAGCTGCTCGACGCCGGGCATGCGGTAGCGCTCCAGGTGCTTCTGGAAGAACAGCTGGCCGTCGATGCCGTCCGGTGCGCGCACCAGCGCGATCGGGCGGCGGCGCAGGTGCTCCATCATCAGCGGCGCCACCAGCGCGTAGTAGCGCACCAGCTCGATCTTGGTGAGCCCGCTGCGGGCATCGATCACGCGGTCGGGGTTGCTGACGCGCAGCGTCGGCGGCAGCGTGGCGCCCGGCCCGGGAGCGGGCGGCTGGGCAGCCGGTGCGGCTTTCGCGCGCCGCGCCGGCTTGCCGCGGGCCGGCCGGGGCGCTGCGCCCGCATCCGGGCGCACGGGCGTCTCGATCGAGATCGCCTGCGCCGGCTTGTCGCTGCGCAGGCCGTGGAACACCGAGTGCCGGATCTTGCCGTCGCGCGTCCACTCGCCGAAGGACACCTCGGCCACGAGATCCGGCGCCACCCAGTGCGCGCCGCGCGGCCAGCCGCTGCCGGCCTCGAAGGGATTGCGCGTCGAGGCGATCGCGTCCAGCTGCCGGCGCAGCTCGCGCAGCGTGCGCTCGTTGAAGCCGGTGCCCACGTTGCCGGCGTAGCGCAGCCGGCGGTCGTCGTCGTGCACGCCCAGCAGCAGCGAGCCGATGCCGGTGCGCGCGCCCTTGGGGTCGGTCCAGCCGCCGATCACGAATTCCTGCCGCCGCGCGCACTTGAGCTTGAGCCAGTCGCTCGAGCGACGGCCGACATAGGCCGAGTCGCGCCGCTTGGCGATCAGGCCCTCGAGGCCGAGCTGGCAGGCGGACGCCAGCAGGTCCTGCGGTGCCGCCTGGAACTCCTCGCTGAAGCGCACGTTGGGATGCGGCTTGCGCAGCACGATGCGCTGCAGCACCTCGCGCCGCTGCACCAGCGGCACGTCGCGCAGGTCCTGCCCTGCGCAGTACGGCAGGTCGAACAGGTAGTAGACGATCCGGTCGGTGCGCCGGCTGTCGAAGGCGCCCTGCAGGGCCTGGAAGTCGGCCGGGGTGTCCTGCCCCGGCATGATGATCTCGCCGTCGTACCAGCCGTCCGGCAGGTCCATCGCCTTCAGCGCTGCGACCAGCCCGGGCAACCGTGCCGTCCAGTCGTTGCCGTTGCGGGTGACCAGCCGCACCTGACCGGCCTCGGCCCGCGCCAGCATCCGGTAGCCGTCGAACTTGATCTCGAAGATCCAGGCCCCGGTGTCGGCCGGCGGCGCGTCCACCAGCACGGCCAGTTCAGGTTGCAGCTCCTGCGGCAGCGCGGCGGGCACCGACCCCGCGGGAGGCCCCGAGGCAGGCGCCGCGGGGCTTGCGCTGGCCGGTGCTGGGGCCGCTGCCGCGCCGGGCCGATCCGGCAGGTGCTGCACGCTGTCGGGGCGTTCGTCGACCACGCTGAACTCGCCGGCGGGCCGCGCCAGCGCATCGCGCTCCTTGATCAGCAGCCAGGGGTCCTCGCGGCCGTTGCCGCGGCCCTTCATCCGCACCAAGGTCCAGTGGCCCTGCAGCTTGTGGCCGCGCAACTCGAACTTCAGCTTGCCCTCGCGCCAGCCCTGGTGCGGATCCTCCAGCGGGTGCCAGGTGCCCTTGTCCCAGATGATGACCTTGCCGGCGCCGTAATTGCCCTTGGGAATGGACCCCTCGAAGCGGTTGTAGGCGATCGGGTGGTCCTCGGTCGGCATCGCCATGCGCTTGTCGGCCGGGTCGTAGCTGGGGCCTTTGGGCACCGCCCAGCTCTTCATCGTGCCATCCAGCTCGAGGCGGAAGTCGTAGTGCAGCCGGGTGGCCCAGTGCTTCTGGACCACGAAGGCGCGCTCCTCCTCGTTGGCGATGCCGCCTTCGGCCGGCTCGGGCGTGGCATCGAACCGGCGCTTGGCCCTGTAGGTCTTCAGCGCGTCGGACGCGGTGGCGGGGATTCGCTCGTCGGCCATGCGGCTGTCGTGCCGCGCTGCCTAGGAGGCGGCGCGGAACTGGTCGCGCAGCATGCGGACCTGGTCGTGGTTGCGCTGCACCTGCTGGAACTGGCGCTCCACCACCTGCCGGACGGCGTCGGGCAGCGGCTGCTTCAGCGCCTTGCGGTAGCGCGCCATCGCGTTGTCCTCGCCGCGTTCGGCCTCCTCCAGCACGGCCTTGTCGTCATGGCTGGACAGCGTCGAGCGCACCGACACCCAGCCGCGGTGCACGGCGCCGGCGGCGCTGCCGCTGTCCTTCGGCGTGCCGCCCAGGCCGAGGATCTGCTGGTTCAATTCGACGGCGCCGCGCCGGCAGTCGTCCGCTCGCTGCAGGAACACCGACTTGAGGTCCTGCCGCTGCACCTGGTCGGCGCAGGCCTGGAAGCCGTACTCGCCGTCCTTGCAGCACTCCACCAGGTCCTGCAGGGCGTCAATGACGTCGCCGCGGCCGCCCTGGGTGTTGCCCGCACTCTGGGCCGTGCCCACCAGGCCGGCCGCGCCTTTGCCGGCCGTCGTTCCCGGAGCGTCGAGATCCTGGTCCGTCCCTATGCCCGCGCGCGCCATGTCGGTCCCACCGGTCATGGGGCCCCGGGAGCCGCCGGCCAGGTCGCTGGCACGCACCACTGCCGTGTCGCTGGCCATGCCGCCGCGTTGCAGCTCCACCCGCTCCCAGGCGGCACGGCTGGCGGGCCGGGCCTGTTCCCAGTTCAGGCCGGAACCGGCCCGCGCGTTGGCCCACCCGGAGGCCAGCCGCGGCTCGGCCGTATCCCAGTCGCCTTCCTCCTGCATGCGGCCGTGCACGCCGTGCATGTAGGCGGGGCCGTAGTCGTCGAAGCTGCGCCCCTGCTCGTAGTACGGCTCGCGCATGTAGTTGTCGCGCCAGTGCGCCTCCTCGGCCGTGGGATTGATGGCTTCGGCCGCGGCCTTGCCGGCCAGGCCGCCGACGACGGCACCGATGACGCCGCCCACGACCGATCCGACCGGCCCGCCGATCGAGCCGGCGGCCGCGCCGGCCACCGCACCGCCGGTGGCGCCGACGCCGGTGCCGACCGGGTGCGCGCCCGGTTCGTCGGTGATGGGATCGCGGTTCAGGTCCTTGTCTTCAGCCATGTGAATGCTCCTTGCCGTCCGGGACGGCGACGGGTGGCGGCGCGGCCGCACCCCTGCGAGGAACATCTTCCGGGGCCCGCGAAACTGGGCCGTCAGCCAAGCCAAGGACCGGGTGTAGGAAAACGGCGCCGCCTCTGCACGGCGATTGCTGCCGTGCCGCTTGCCGCGGCGCCGCGCACGTCGATTCGCTGGTGCGTCCTACACCTCGGGTCCACGCGGGCAGGCACGCTGCCGGCGAGGAAACTGCCCATGCATTCGACGACGACGGTGCGGCGCGTGGCCGCCGGCGCCTGGCTGGCGCTGGCCGCCGCGCTGTGGCCGGTGACCGGCCTGGCGGACGCGGACGAATTGCATGCGCAGTACCAGGCGTTGCAGGACGAACTGGGGAACAACGGCTTCGGCCGCCCCCTGCACATCGTCTCCGCCGAGCAGCAGGAGCGGCTCGCCGGCGTGGTCCATGCGGTGCTCGACCATCCGTTCGCCACAGTCAGCGCCGCGCTGCGCCGCCCGGCGAGCTGGTGCGACATCCTGATCCTGCCGTTCAACACCAAGTACTGCCATGCGGTGGAGGGCCCGTCCGGCAGCGCGCTGCGGGTGCGCATCGGACGCCGGTTCGACCAGCCGGTGGAGCAGGCCTACCGCCTCCGGTTCGAGCACCGCAACGTGGCGCTGCAGCCCGGCTATTTCGAGAGCCGCCTGCTGGCGGACCAGGGCCCGGTGGGCACGCGCGACTACCGCATCGTCGTCTCGGCGGTGCCATTGGAGGGCCAGCGCACCTTCCTGCGCCTGGACTACTCCTATGGCGCCGGCTGGGCGGGCCGGACGGCGATGCAGCTGTACCTGGCGACGGCCGGTGCCGACAAGACCGGGTTCACGGTGGTGGGACAGGATGCGAGCGGACAGCCGCTGTACATCGGCGGCGTGCGCGGCGCGGTCGAACGCAATGCGATGCGCTACTACCTGGCGGTCGACGCCTACCTGGATTCGCTCGCGGCCCCTCCGGAGCAGCAGGTCGACCGCCGCATCCGCGGCTGGTACAAGGCCACCCAGCACTACCCGCAGCTGCGCGAACTGGACCTGGGCACCTACGCCGCAATGAAGCGGCAGGAGGTCGAACGGCAGCAGACGCTGCTGGAATGAAAAAGGCGCCCGGTGGGCGCCTTTCGCCCGGTCCGAGGGGCCATCAGCCCTTCAGGCCCGCGGCCTCGCGCAACCGGGCGGCGCGATCGGTGCGCTCCCACGTGAACTCGGGCTCTTCCCGGCCGAAGTGGCCGTAGGCGGCCGTCTTCTCGTAGATCGGGCGCAGCAGGTCCAGCATCTGGATGATGCCCTTGGGACGCAGGTCGAAGTGCTCGTGCACCAGCTGGGCGATCTTCTCGTCCGGGATCACGCCGGTGCCTTCGGTGTAGACCGTGATGTTCATCGGCTTGGCCACGCCGATCGCGTACGCCACCTGGATCTGGCACTGGCGCGCCAGGCCGGCGGCCACGATGTTCTTGGCCACGTAGCGGGCCGCGTAGGCGGCCGAGCGGTCCACCTTGGACGGGTCCTTGCCCGAGAACGCGCCGCCGCCGTGCGGGCAGGCACCGCCGTAGGTGTCGACGATGATCTTGCGGCCCGTGAGGCCGCAATCGCCCTGCGGACCGCCGACCACGAAGCGGCCGGTCGGGTTGATCAGGTAGCGGGTTTCCTTCAGCCACTCCTTGGGCAGCACCGGCTTGATGATCTCCTCGATCACCGCCTCGTTGAACGCCGGCTTCATCTTGGTGCCGTCGCTCATCTCGGGCGAGTGCTGCGAGGACAGCACCACGGTGTCGATGCTGTGCGGCTTGCCGTCCACGTAGCGCATGGTCACCTGGCTCTTGGCGTCCGGGCGCAGGAAAGGCAGGCGGCCGTCCTTGCGCAACTGGGCCTGGCGCTCGACCAACCGGTGCGCGTAGTAGATCGGCGCGGGCATCAGCTCCGGCGTCTCGTCGCAGGCGTAGCCGAACATCAGGCCCTGGTCGCCGGCGCCGGTGTTCAGGTGGTCGTCGCTGGCGTGGTCCACGCCCTGGGCGATGTCGTTGGACTGCTTGTCGTAGGCCACCAGCACCGCGCAACCCTTGTAGTCGATGCCGTACTCGGTGTTGTCGTAGCCGATGCGCTTGATCGTGTCGCGCGCGACCTGGATGTAGTCGACGTGCGCGTTGGTGGTGATCTCGCCGGCCAGCACCACCAGGCCGGTGTTGCACAGCGTCTCGGCGGCCACGCGGCTGCGCGGATCCTGGCGGAAGATCGCGTCGAGGATGGCGTCGGAAACCTGGTCGGCCACCTTGTCGGGATGGCCTTCGGAAACGGATTCGGACGTGAAGAGGAAGTCGTTCGCCATTTGAATAAACTCCAGCGGTATCGGTTGAGGCGCGTTGCCTTGGCCGGAGCTTCGGGCGAACGCTTTAGCAGAATTTCGTGAGTCGCCCTGCAAGTAGTTCAGTAACTCGGCGACGGGGCCGATTCTAATCGACGTGATACCGCTATTCCGCGCCTTGGCCGTGTTGCCGCTGTGGCTGCTGCACGGCATCGGCTGGGGGCTGGGCTGGCTGGCGTTCCTCGGCTCCCCGACCTACCGGCGCCGCTTCGCCGCCAACGCCCGGCAGGCCGGCTACCGGCCGCGCGAGGTGATCGGCGCGGTGGCGGCATCCGGCCGGCTGGTGGCGGAAGTGCCGCGGCTATGGTTCGGCGCCGCGCCGCGCGTGCTCTGGTCCGGCGCCGAACTGATCGACGCGGCGCTGGCGCGCGGCCGCGGCATCGTCTTCCTGACCCCGCACCTGGGCTGCTTCGAGGTCACGGCGCAGGGCTATGCCCGGCGCTACGGCCCGATCACGGTGCTCTATCGGCCGGCGCGCAAGTCCTGGCTGCGCCCGCTGGTGGAGCGTGCGCGGGCACGCCCCAATCTCGCCGCGGCACCCACCACGCTGGCCGGCGTGAAACAGATGCTCAAGGCGCTGCAGGCCGGCCAGGCGGTGGGGCTGCTGCCCGACCAGGTGCCGCCCGAAGGCCTGGGGGTGTGGGCGCCGTTCTTCGGCAAGCCGGCCTACACCATGACGCTGTCGGCGCGGCTGGCACGCCAGACCGGCGCCGCGGTGCTGCTGGCCTGGGGCGAACGGCTGGGCTGGGGCCGCGGCTACCGGATCCACCTGCGCGCCTGGCCCGGCGAGCTGCCGGCCGAACCGGTGGCGGCTGCGGGCCAGGTCAATGCGCAGATGGAAGCGCTGATCCGCGAATGCCCCTCGCAGTATCTGTGGGGCTACGCACGCTACAAGACGCCCCGGAGGGCCGGCTGATGCTCAGCCGCGCGGGCCTGCTCCTGATGCGGCTGATGGCGCCGCTGCCGCTGCCGGTGCTGCGCGCGCTCGGCTGGGCGCTGGGCTGGCTGCTGTACGCGGTGGTGCCGGCGCGCCGGCACGTCGTGCGCGTCAACCTGGACCTGTGCTTCCCGCAGTGGACGGCCGACCAGCGGCGCGCGCTGGTGCCGCGCGTCTTCATCGCCTTCGCCCAGGCCTGGCTGGATCGGTCCTGGCTCTGGCATGGCGACCCGCAGCGGGTGCGCGAGCGCGTGCGGCTGACCGGCGCGCTGTCGGAACTGGGAGGCCGCGAGCCCACGGTGGTGTTCTGGCCGCACTTCGTCGGCATGGATGCCGGCTGGACGGCGCTGACGCTGCAGTCCGACCGCCCCTTCATGACCATCTACACGCACCAGTCGAACCGGGTCGTCGATGCCTGGATCCGCCAGGGCCGGGAGCGGTTCGGCAACGTGCGGTTGTTCCGGCGGGTGGACGGCGTCAAGCCGGTGATCAGTGCCCTGCGCGAAGGCGTGCCGCTGTGCCTGCTGCCGGACATGAACTTCGGGGCCGACGAATCGATCTTCGTGCCGTTCTACGGGGTCCCGGCCGCCACGGTGCCTTCGCTGTCGCGCTTCGCGCGCCTGGGGCGCGCCAAGGTGGTGCCGCTGCTCACGCGCATCACGCCCACCGGCTACGACGTGCAGGTGCTGCCGGCCTGGCACGATTTCCCGTCCGACGACCTGGAAGCCGACACCGCCCTGATGAACGAGCGGCTGCAGGACTACATCGACGGCATGCCCGAGCAGTACTACTGGGTGCACAAGCGGTTCAAGAGCCGCCCGGCCGGCGCCAAGCCGGTCTATTGAACGGGGCGCGCGAGAAAGACCTGCAGGCGTTCGGCCACGAACTGCGGGCGCTCGTGCACGATCCAATGGCTGGCGCCGGGCACGCGCTCCAGCGTCAGGTCGCGCACGTAGTCCTCCAGCCCGTCGACCAGCGAGGGCGGTAGCGCGGAATCCTCCATCGCCCACAGCACCAGCGTGGGCAGGTCCACCGTCAGCATCTCGCGGGGCAGCGTCACCGCCGCGGCGGCCGGATCGTCGGGCCTCGGCGGGCGCAGGGGCGAGGCACGGTAGTAGTTGCAGCCGCCCACCAGGCCGGACCCCGGCGGGCTGCCCCCGGGGCCGTTCCACACATCGCGGTACTGCTGCTTCGTCGCCTCGGTCAGCCAGTCGGCCTGGCCGAGCTGGGTGAAGAAACCCCACAGGCGACGGTAGTCGTCCTCGGCCAGCAGCTTCTCCGCGTCCGGCCGGATCAGGAAGTTCATGTACGCGCTGGCCTGTTGCTGCTGCGGGTTGTGCTGCAGCTCGCGCAGGAAGGTGCCCGGGTGCGGCGAGTTGACGATGGCCAGCCGGCGCGTGAGCTGCGGCAGCTGGTTGGCCAGGTTCCAGGCGACGGCGCCACCCCAGTCGTGCGCCACCAGGCACTCGAGCCGGCCGCCTTCGCTGGCGATGAGGGCGGCGATGTCCTGCACCACGTGCTTGGCGCGATAGGCGCTCACTTCGGTCGGCGCGCTGGACTGCTCGTAGCCGCGCAGGTTGGGTGCGACGCAGCGGAAGCCGCCGTTCGCGGGCTGGGCGAAGTGCTCGAGCAGTTCGTCCCACACGAACGCCGCTTCGGGGAAGCCGTGAAGGAACACCAGCGCCGGCCGGCCGCGTGCGCCGGCAGCGCGGCAGCTGAGGGTGATGCCGTGCGGCAGCGCGAGCTGGAAGCGTTCGATCATGGGGTCTCCTCGTGCGTCCATTGCCACAGCAGCAGCGCCGTTTCCGGCACGCCCTGCCGCTTGAGGGCGGAGAACAGCTTGACCTCGCCGCCGCCCGCCTGCAGTCGCATGATGGACAGCGCCTTGGCCGCCTCGCTCCGGTTCAGCTTGTCGGCCTTGGTCAGGAGCACGAGGAACTTCAGGCCCTGCTCGACCCGCGGCCGGATCACCTCCAGCAGGATCTCGTCCAGCTCCGTCAGCCCGTGGCGGGGGTCGCACAGCAGCACCACGGCGCGCAGGTTGGGCCGGCTGACCAGGTAGTTGGCCATCACCTGCTGCCAGCGCTGCTTGTCCTGCCTGGGGACGGCCGCATAGCCGTAGCCGGGCAGGTCGGCCAGCACCGCGTCGACGATGCCCTGCTTGCCCAGCGCGAACAGGTTGATGCTCTGGGTGCGCCCCGGCGTCTTGGAAGCGAAGGCCAGTCGCTTCTGCTGCGTGAGCGTGTTGATGCAGGTGGACTTGCCGGCGTTGGAGCGGCCGACGAAGGCGATCTCCGGGTGTTCGTGCGGCGGCAGGAATTCCAGCGTGGGCGCCGTGGTGAGGAAGCGCGCCGTGTGCAGCCAGGCCAGGGCGCGCTCGGCGGAGGCCTTCGCACCCGCGGATGCGGCGGCGCCGGGGGCCGGCGGTGGGGTCATGGGCAGGGGAATTGCGGCGAGGGGCCGGGGAGGGCCATTGTAGAATCATGGGGTTTTGCGCCCGTAGAACCCGAACCGAGAGAACATGAAGTTGCACGCTAGCCTGCTCGCCGCCGCGCTCCTGGCCGCATTCGCGCTCGACGCCTCCGCCCAGGCCAACGGGGCCGCCCCCGCGGCTTCCGCTCCGGCCGCGGCGCCTGCGGCCGCCGCGCAGCCCGCCAAGCCGAATGCCGCCGAAGGCGAGAAGCGCTACGCCGCGGTGTGCGCGGCCTGCCACGCGGCCGATGGCAATTCCACGATCGCGGCCAACCCCAAGCTGGCGCAACAGCATCCCGAATACCTGGTCAAGCAGCTGCTGGACTTCAAGGACAAGAAGCGCGCCAGCGCGATCATGCAGCCCTTCGCCGCGCAACTGGCCGAGCAGGACATGCGCAACATCTCGGCCTACCTGGCCGCGTCGACCGCCAAGCCCGGCTTCGCCAAGGACAAGGACCTGGTCGCCCTGGGCGAGCGCATCTACCGCGGCGGCGTGCCGGATCGGCAGATCGCCGCCTGCGCGGCCTGCCACAGCCCCAACGGCGCCGGCATCCCGGCGCAGTATCCGCGCCTGTCGGGCCAGCACGCCGACTACACGGCGGCCCAGCTGGTCGCCTTCCGCGACGGCACGCGCAAGAACAGCCAGCAGATGCTGGATGTCGCGGCCAAGCTCAACGATCGTGAAATTCGCGCGGTCGCCGACTACATCGCCGGCTTGCGTTAGAGCAAGCAGCACACGGCCGCGACGGGAACCAAGCAATCCCGCGCGGACCCTACAGCGGGCGGGGATCTTCGGATGCCCGCCCTTTTTTCCTTGAGAAGCCCCGATGACCGCTTCCACCCAGGCTACGCGCCTGGCCCCCGCCCCCTCCGAACGCCTGCGCAGCGCCCTGGAACTGCTCTCGTCGATGCGGTTCGCCATCGCGCTGCTGACGGTGATCTGCATCGCCTCGGTGATCGGCACCATCGTCAAGCAGCACGAGCCGGTGGTGAACTACGTCAACCAGTTCGGCCCGTTCTGGTCGCAGCTGTTCCTGGCCATCAAGCTCAATGCCGTCTACAGCGCCTGGTGGTTCCTGCTGATCCTGGCCTTCCTGGTGGTCAGCACCTCGCTGTGCATCGCCCGCAACACGCCGCGCTTCATCGCCGACATGCGTAGCTACAAGGAGAACATCCGCGAGCAGAGCCTGCAGGCCTTCCACCACCGCGGCAAGGGCCTTCTGCCCGATGCTCCGGCCGACGCCGCGCGCCGCATCGGCAAGGGGCTGGCCGGCGCCGGCTGGAAGGTGCGGCTGCAGCAGCGCAGCACCCCGAAGGGCGAAGGCTGGATGGTCGCCGCCAAGACCGGCGGCGCCAACAAGATCGGCTACATCGCCGCCCACAGCGCCATCGTGCTGGTTTGCCTGGGCGGGCTGCTGGACGGCGACCTGATCGTGCGCGCCCAGATGTGGTTCGGCGGCAAGGCGCCGTACACCGGCGGCGGCATGATCGCCGACGTGGCCGACAAGCACCGGCTGGCGGCGAACAATCCCACCTTCCGCGGCAACCTGCTGGTGGCCGAGGGCACCCAGTCGGGCACCGCCATCCTGTCGCAGTCCGACGGCATCCTGCTGCAGGACCTGCCGTTCTCGATCGAGCTGAAGAAGTTCGTGATCGAGCACTACTCCACCGGCATGCCCAAGCTGTTTGCCAGCGACATCGTGATCCACGACCACCAGACCGGCGAGAAGGTGCCGGCGCGGGTGGAGGTCAACCATCCGGTCAGCTGGCGCGGGATCGAGATCTACCAGTCCAGCTTCGACGACGGCGGCTCGCGCGTGAAGCTGGCGGCGGTGCCCCTGGACGGCAGCGGCAAGCGCTTCGAGGTCGAGGGCGTGATCGGCGGCAGCACCCAGCTGAAGCGCGCCGGGCAGGGCAGCGGCGACCAGCTGACGCTGGAGTACACCGGCCTGCGGGTGATCAACGTGGAGAACATGGCCGACGGCAGCAGCAGCGGCGCCGATCCGCGCAAGGTGGACCTGCGCGAGTCGATCACCGCCCGGCTCGGCGCCGCCGACCGCACGGTGACGAAGAAGGAGCTGCGCAACGTCGGCCCGTCCATCACCTACAAGCTGCGCGATACCGCCGGCCAGGCGCGCGAATTCCACAACTACATGCTGCCGGTGGACCTGGGCGAGGGCGTGCCGCTGTTCCTGCTGGGCATGCGCGAGAACCCGTCCGACGCCTTCCGCTACCTGCGGGTGCCGGCCGACGCTGAAGGCACCATGGAGGGCTTCCTGCGGATGCGGGCCGGGCTGGCCGATCCGGCCCAGCGCGAGGAGGCGGTGCGGCGCTACGCGCGCAAGGCCACCGATCCCGGGCGGCCCGAGGTGGCGCAGCAGCTGGTCGCCTCGGCCAGCCAGGCGCTGGCCCTGTTCGCCGGCGACCCGGCCGCCGGCGGCAAGGGCGCAGGCCTGGCCGCGGTGTCCGAGTACCTGGAAGCTCGCGTCCCCGAGGCCGAGCGCAGCCGCGCCGGCGAGGTGGTGGTGCGCATCCTGGGCGGCGTGCTGTTCGAACTGGCGGAGCTCGGCCGCGAGCGTGCCGGCCTGAAGCCGCTGGAGCCGGGCGAGCGCACCCAGGCCTTCATGGCCCAGTCGCTGCTGGCGCTGGGCGATGCCCACCTGTACCCGGCGCCCATGGCCTTCGAGCTCAAGGATTTCGAGCAGGTCCAGGCCAGCGTGTTCCAGGTGACAAGATCCCCCGGCCGCAATGTCGTCTACCTCGGGTGCGCTTTGCTGATCTTCGGCATATTTGCGATGCTCTATGTGCGTGAGCGTCGCCTGTGGGTCTGGCTCGGCCCGGCGCCGTCGGGCAGCGATGCCACCATGGCGCTGTCCAGCAGCCGCAAGACGCTGGAGACCGACCGCGAATTCGACCGCCTGCGTACCCAATTGCTCGGATCCACATGAACACCGCCACCCAGACCCTGACCCTCCACGAGGGCTTCTTCTCCCGCCGGCGTCCGCTCGACTGGGTGTTCGCCCTGCTGGTCGCTGCGGGCGGCCTGTACGCCTTCGGCCGCTACGCGGCGCACATGGACGTCTACGAGAAGGGCATCCTGCTGGCCAGCATCCCCGCCGCCATCTGGCTGGGCTGGTTCTGGCGTCCGCTGCAGCTGCTGATGGTGGTCGTGGCGGGGCTGTCGCTGCTGGGCATCGGCTCGTACCAGGGCTCGCTGGCCCGGGCCGACGAGGTGTTCTGGCTCAAGTACTTCCTGTCCAGCCAGTCGGCCATCCTGTGGATGAGCATGCTGTTCTTCATGAGCACGGCCTTCTACTGGATCGGCATGGTGGGGCGCAGCCAGTCCGGCACCATGGAGCGCATCGGCTCGCGGCTGGCCTGGGCGGCGGTCACGCTGGCGCTGGTCGGCACCATGGTGCGCTGGTGGGAGAGCTACCTGATCGGCCCGGACGTGGGCCACATCCCGGTCAGCAACCTCTACGAAGTGTTCGTGATGTTCTGCTGGATGACGGCGCTGTTCTACCTGTACTTCGAGCAGCAGTACGGCACGCGCGCCCTGGGTGCCTTCGTCATGCTGGTGGTCAGCGCGGCGGTCGGCTTCCTGCTCTGGTACACGGTGGTGCGCGAGGCGCACGAGATCCAGCCGCTGGTGCCGGCGCTCAAGAGCTGGTGGATGAAGCTGCACGTGCCGGCCAACTTCATCGGCTACGGCACCTTCGCGCTGTCGGCGATGGTGGCCTTCGCCTACCTGATCAAGCAGCAGGCGGGCGAGACGCGCTGGTGGAAGCTGGCGCCGCTGTGGCTGCTGGGCGTGGTGCTGTGCTTCGAGCCCATGGTGTTCCGGCGCTCGCAGGAAGCGGGCGGCAGCTACTGGGTCGTCTATTTCGGCATCGCGGCGCTGATCGTGGCCGGCATCCTGTGGGGCCGGCAGCGCATCGCCCAGCGCCTGCCCGCGCTCGAGGTGCTGGACGACGTGATGTACAAGTCCATCGCCGTCGGCTTCGCCTTCTTCACCATCGCCACCGTGCTGGGAGCCCTGTGGGCGGCCGAGGCGTGGGGCGGCTACTGGAGCTGGGACCCCAAGGAAACCTGGGCGCTGATAGTCTGGCTCAACTATGCTGCCTGGCTGCACATGCGGCTGATGAAGGGCTTGCGCGGCACGCTGTCGGCCTGGTGGGCGCTGGTCGGGCTGGCGGTGACCACCTTCGCCTTCCTCGGCGTCAACATGTTCCTGTCGGGCCTGCACAGCTACGGCGAACTCTGATCCCGGCTGCGGGTCACAGCGCGTAGTGCAGGCAGCCCGCCCAACTCGCGAAGGGGACCCCACATGCTGATCAAGACCGGCCGCGACGGCTACCACCACCCGATCGCCAGCGAGATCACCCCGCAGGCGGTCTACCAGCGGCGCCGTGAGCTGCTCAAGCTGATGGCCGGCGGCGCGGCCGGCGCGGCGCTGGCGGGCTGGGCCTCGCGCGAGGCGCTCGCCGCCGTGCAGCGGCCGGACAAGCTGGCGCCGCTGCCCGCGCAGCCCTCGAAGGTGGCGGGCGCGATGACGATGGAGAAGCCCACGTCCTACGAGGACACCACCAGCTACAACAACTTCTACGAATTCGGCACCGACAAGGCCGACCCGGTTCGCAATGCCCACACGCTGCGCACCTCGCCGTGGACGGTGGAAGTCGACGGGCTGGTGAAGAAGCCGGCCAGGTACGCGCTGGAGGACCTGCTCAAGCTGGCGCCGCAGGAAGAACGCATCTACCGGCTGCGCTGCGTGGAAGGCTGGTCGATGGTGATTCCGTGGATCGGCTACTCGCTGGCCAGGCTGGTCGAGCGCGTGGAGCCGCTCGGGTCGGCCAAGTTCGTCGAGTTCTACACGCTGGCCGACCGCGCCACCATGCCCGGCATCCGCTCCAGCGTGCTGGACTGGCCCTACGTGGAGGGGCTGCGCATGGACGAAGCCATGCACCCGCTGACGCTGCTGTCCTTCGGCATGTACGGTGAGGTGCTTCCCAAGCAGAACGGCGCGCCGGTGCGCGTGGTGGTGCCGTGGAAGTACGGCTTCAAGAGCGCCAAGAGCCTGGTGCGCATCCGCTTCACCGAACAGGAGCCCAGGACGGCGTGGAACAAGGCCGCCGCCAACGAGTACGGCTTCTACTCCAACGTGAATCCCGACGTCGACCATCCGCGCTGGAGCCAGGCCACCGAGCGGCGCATCGGCGAAGGCGGCCTGTTCGCGAAACGTCGCAAGACGCTGCTGTTCAACGGCTACGAGCCCCAGGTCGGCCAGCTCTATGCGAGCATGGACCTGAAGAAGAACTACTGATGGCGGCCGCCGGACCGCGGCGGCGCCCGGCCGCGCTGCACCCCGCCGCGAAGCCGCTGCTGTTCGTGCTGGCCCTGCTGCCCTTCGCCTGGTTGTTCTACGCCGCGGCAACCGACCAGCTCGGCGCCAATCCGCAGGAGCACCTGATCCGCTCGCTCGGCGACTGGACGCTGCGCTTCCTGTGCCTGACCCTGGCCGTGACGCCGCTGCGCATCGTCGCCGGACAGCCGGCGCTGGCGCGCTTTCGGCGCATGCTGGGTCTGTTCACCTACTTCTACGCCGGCCTGCACCTGGTCTCGTACGCCTGGTTCGACATGGGCCTGGACGTCCCGGAGATCGCGGCCGACATCGCCAAGCGCCCGTTCATCCTGGTTGGCTTCGCCGCCTTCGTGCTGCTGACGCCGCTGGCCGCGACGTCCTTCAACCGGGCGATCCGCTGGCTGGGGGCGGCGCGCTGGCAGGCCCTGCACCGCGCCGTGTACGCGGTCGCCGGGCTGGCGATCCTGCACTTCTTCTGGATGCGCGCGGGCAAGAACGACTTCGCCGAGGTGTTCGTCTACGCCGCCATCCTCGCGGCGCTGCTCGGTTGGCGGCTGTGGCGGCGGCTGCGCGCGCCCCGGCTGCAGCCGGGGTAGCGATCAGGCCACCAGGCGTTCGCCGCGCATCAGGTCCGCCGGCTGTTCGCGCTCGCGGATCACGTGCGCCTGGCTGCCGTCCACCAGCACCTCCGCCGCCCGCGGGCGGGAGTTGTAGTTGCTCGCCATGCTCATGCAGTAGGCGCCGGCCGACATCACGGCGAGCAGGTCGCCCGGCTGCACCGCCAGTTGGCGGTTGCGGCCCAGCCAGTCGCCGCTCTCGCACACCGGGCCGACCACGTCGTAGCCGGCTTCCGTGCCTTCGCGCGGCGCCACCGGCAGGATGGCGTGGTAGGCCTCGTACATGGCCGGCCGCGGCAGGTCGTTCATGGCGGCATCGACGATGCAGAAGTTCTTCTGCTCGCCGGGCTTGAGGTACAGCACTTCCGTCAGGCAGATGCCGGCGTTGCCGACCAGTGAGCGGCCCGGCTCGATCATCAGCTCGCGGCCGCCGTAGCCGCGCGCATCCAGCTTGCGCAACAGCTGCGCCCAGAGCTGGTCGGCCGCCGGCGGCAGCACGCCCTGGTAGTCGATGCCGAGCCCGCCGCCGAAGTCGATGTGCTGCAGCGGGATGCCGGCGGCCTCGATGGCCTCGACCAGGTCCAGCACGCGGTCCATCGCGTCCAGGTAGGGGCTGCTGTCGGTGATCTGCGAGCCGATGTGGCAGTCGATGCCCACCACCCGCAGGCCCGGCAGGTCGGCCGCCCGCCGGTAGGCGGCCAGCGTGCGCTCGTGGGCGATGCCGAACTTGTTGCCCTTCAGGCCGGTGGAGATGTAGGGATGAGTCTTCGGATCCACGTTGGGATTGACGCGGATGCTCACCGGCGCGCGGCGACCGTGGGCCCGGGCGACCTCGTCCAGCACTTCCAGTTCGGCCTCGCTCTCCACGTTGAAGCAGCCGATGCCGGCTTCGAGCGCCTGCGCCATCTCGACGCGGGTCTTGCCGACGCCGGAAAAGATCACGTCCGCGGCCTGGCCGCCCGCGGCCAGCACGCGCTGCAGCTCGCCGCCCGAGACGATGTCGAAGCCGCAACCGGCCTGCGCGAACACCTGCAGCACGCCGAGCGAGGAGTTGGCCTTCATCGCGTAGCAGATCTTCGAGCGGCGGCCCGCGAAACCGCGCTGGTAGGCCGCGAGCGCCGCCAGCATGGCCGCCTTCGAGTAGACGAACAGCGGCGTGCCGTGGCGACGTGCCAGGTCCTCGACCGGGATGGCCTCGGCGTGCAGCTGGCCCGCGCGCCAGGCGAAGAAGGGATGGCCCGGGGTCGTGCTCATGGCCGCACCGGCGTTGCCGTCCCGGTTCCCATGCCGCCTTGCCGGTCGTCCCGCGGCCGTGGCGCCGGCGCGGGCGTGGTCGGTGTTCCTCCGGGCCTCAGCGTCTCCGGCAGGGTGGCGCGATCCGCAGCGGCGGGTTCGGTGGGGAGATAGAGCGGCCCGCGCTGGCCGCAGCCGGCCAGCATGAGAGCGGCGACGGCTGCGCAGAGCCAGCCCGCGCGCGACCCGCTGCATAGAATTCGCTGCAGTTTCGACATCGCAAAATTGTAATGACCGACCCCGAGTACATGGACCAGGCCGAAGCGCTGCTGCGGCAGGTCGAGAGCGACTGCGACCGCATCAACGAGGAGACCGATGCGGACATCGACAGCCAGCGGGTCGGCGGCATGGTGACGCTCGGCTTCCGCAACGGCAGCCAGATCGTCGTCAACCTGCAGAAGCCCTTGCACGAGGTCTGGCTGGCGGCGCGCGCCGGCGGCTTCCACTACCGCTTCGACGGCAAGCGCTGGGTGGACACCAAGGGCAGCGGCGAATTCTTCGAGGACCTGGCCCGCGAGGCCAGCGACCAGGCCGGCCAGCCCCTGCGATTCGGCGCGTGAGCAACGCCGCTAGTTGCGGAACAGGTCCAGGATGCTGCGGCGTTCCTCCGCCGCACCGCGTTGCGGCGGCATGCCGTCGGCATTGAGCAGGCTGCGGTCGCCCGGCACGATGGGCGTGCCCTGGCCGGAACTGCCCCGCACGTTGGCGCCGCTCAGGGGGATCGGCTCGACCGGTATCGTGGCCGGCAACCCCAGGCTGCTGACGCCGGCGCCCTGCGCGTACTCTTCGTAGTACCACTCGCCATCCACGTTCACCACGCCGGGCGGCGGCGTGAGCGTGACCTCGGGCACCCCCTTCAGCGCGGTGGACATGAAGTCGATCCACACCGGCAGGCTGAGGCTGCCGCCGGTCTCCCGGTCGCCCAGCGGGCGCGGGTTGTCATAGCCCATCCAGACCACGGCGACCACCGACGGATGGAAGCCGCTGAACCAGGTGTCGATGGAGTCGTTGGTGGTGCCGGTCTTGCCGTACAGGTCGGGCCGCTTCAGTTCCCGTTGCGAGCGCGCGGCGGTGCCGCTGCGCGTGATCTCCTGCAACAGCCGGTTCATGATGAAGGCGTTGCGCGCGTCGATCGCCCGCATCGCCTCGGTGGGCAGGGGGGGCTGCGTTTCCACCAGCACCTTGCCGCGGTGATCCGTGATGCGGCTGATCAGCCAGGGGTTGACGTGGTAGCCGCCGTTGGCGAACACCGCGTAGCCCACGGCCATCTGCATCGGGGTGACCGAGCCGGCGCCCAGCGCCATGGTGAGATAGGCCGGGTGCTTGTCGGCGTCGAAGCCGAAACGGGTGACCCAGTCCTGCGCGTCCTGCGTGCCGACCGCCTGCAGGATGCGGATGGACACCATGTTCTTGGACTTGGCCAGCGCCGTGTGCAGCGGCATCGGCCCCTCGAACTTGCCGTCGTAGTTCTTCGGCTCCCACGGCTGGCCGCCGGTGACGCCGGCATCGAAGAACAGCGGTGCGTCGTTGACGATGGTGGTGGGCGTGAAGCCCTTTTCCAGGGCCGCCGAGTAGATGAAGGGCTTGAAGCCCGAGCCCGGCTGGCGCCATGCCTGGGTGGCGTGGTTGAACTTGTTCTTGTGGAAGTCGAAGCCGCCCACCATGGCCTGGATCGCGCCGTCGCGCGGATTGAGGGCGACGAAGGCGCCTTCGACCTCCGGCAGCTGGGTGATCTCCCAGGTGTTCTTCGGCGTCCTCGCCACCCGGATCACGGCGCCCGGCCTGATCTTGATCTTGGGCGCCGCCTTGTCCGACAGGCCCGACTGGGCGGGGCGCAGGCCCTCGCCCGTGATCTCGAACGGGTCGCCGACGCTGCGCACGGCCACCACCTTCTTCGGCCCGGCCTCCAGCACCACCGCCGCCATCACGTCGCCGTTGTCCGGGTGGTCGGCCAGCACGTCGTCGATGGCGTCTTCCCGGTCCCGTGCGTCCTGCGGCAGGTCGATGAACTCCTCGGGCCCGCGGTAGTACTGGCGGCGCTCGTAGTCCATGATGCCCTTGCGCAGCGCGCGGTACGCGGCCTCCTGCTGCCTGGACTGCACGGTGGTGATCACGTTCAGGCCGCGCGTGTAGGTGGCGGCGCCGTACTGGGCGAACACCAGCTGTCGGGCGGTCTCCGCCACCCACGCGGCGTAGGTCGCGGCCTCGGTGCCCCCGGTGCGCAGCTTCAGTTCCTGCTTGCGGGCGGCTTCGGCCTCGGCGGCCGTGATGAAGCCGTTCTCCTCCATGCGCTCGATGATGTACTGCTGGCGCACCCGGGCCCGCTTGGGATTGCTGATCGGGTTGTTGGCCGAGGGCGCCTGCGGCAGCCCGGCCAGCATCGCCGCCTCGGCGATGGTGAGCTCCTTCATCGGCTTGCCGAAATAGATCTCCGAAGCGGCCGCGAACCCGTAGGCGCGGTTGCCCAGGAAGATCTGGTTCATGTAGATCTCGAGGATCTGGTCCTTGGTCAGCAGGTGCTCCAGCTTGAAGGTCAGCAGCACCTCGTAGAGCTTGCGGGTGAAGGTCTTCTCGGACGACAGGTAGACGTTGCGCGCCACCTGCATGGTGATGGTGGAGGCGCCCTGGCTCTTGACCCGGCCGAGGTTGGCGATGGCGGCGCGCAGCAGGCCGCGATAGTCCACCCCGCCGTGCGAATAGAAGCGGGCGTCCTCGATCGCGAGCACCGCATTCTTCATGACCGCCGGGATCTCGGCTATGGGGGTCAGGTTGCGCCGCTCCTCGCCGAACTCGCCCAGCAGCACGCCGTCGGCCGAGAACACCCGCAGCGGCAGCTTGGGCCGGTAGTCGGACAGGTCGGAGATGTCGGGCAGGTTGGGATAGGCGACGGCCAGCGCCACCGCGACGACCATCACCAGGGACAGCACGCCGGCCGCGGCCAGCCCGAACGCCCACGAGCCCAGCCGCAGCAGGCGGCGGCTCCAGCTGGACGGGGACTTCTTCGGGCGCGGGCGGGACGCCGGGCGTCCTTCGGTCTTGTCGTTGGGCATTCGGGTCGGCGGGTGAGGTGCCGGGAGTATAGGAAGGCGCTACAGGACATCCTGTCCGGCTGGGCCTGCCCGGCCCGGCGGCACCGGCCCTGATGGCTGGATCCCTTCCCTTCGCTCTGGGGACGAGGTCTCGTCCGCGTCGGTTTTTGGCAACGTTGAGCTAGGGGTGCGCCGGGAAAATCCTTTGGGTGACAAGGATGTTACTGCTAGCATTGAAGTGGAATCTTAAGTTTTTTTACGCCTTGTAAGGGCGGATCGGGAGACTGGGTTGATCGCTCTGGATTCGTTGTTCAGCCGGGCGCCGGCGCCACTGCTGGGCCTGGACATCAGCTCATCGAGCGTGAAGCTGGTCGAACTCGGTCGCGACAAGTCGGGCACCCTGGTGCTCGAGCGCTGCGCCATGGAGCCGCTGGAGCGCGGCTGGATCACCGACGGCAACGTCGAGAAGTTCGACGAGGTGGCCGAGGCCATGCGCCGGCTGGTCAAGAAGAGCGGGACCAAGACCCGCAGCGTGGCCATGGCCCTGCCGCCCTCGGCCGTGATCACCAAGAAGATCATCCTGCCTGGCGGCATGACCGAGCAGGAACTGGAGGTCCAGGTCGAGGCGGAAGCCAACCAGTACATCCCGTTCTCGCTCGACGAAGTGAGCCTGGACTTCTGCGTAGTCGGACCCAGCCCGACGTCCGCCGGCGACATCGAGGTGCTGATTGCCGCCTCGCGCAAGGAGAAGGTCCAGGACCGCCAGGGGCTGGCCGAAGCCGCCGGACTCAAGCCCGTGATCATCGACGTCGAGTCGTATTCCTCCCGGCTCGCCGCCGGCCGCCTGATCGAGGCCCTGCCCGGCGGCGGCGTCGACACGCTGGTGGCGCTGTTCGAGGTCGGCGCCTTCACCACCAGCATGCAGGTGATCCGCAACGACGAGGTGCTGTACGACCGGGACCAGGCCTTCGGCGGCGCCCAGCTCACCCAGCTCATCGTGCGCCAGTACGGCTTCTCGCCCGAGGAAGCCGAGGCCAAGAAGCGCAGCGGCGACCTGCCCGACGACTACGAGACCGCCGTGCTGCGGCCGTTCGTGGACAGCATGGCCCAGGAGGTCGCCCGTGCGCTCCAGTTCTTCTTCACCAGCACGCCGCACAACAAGGTCGACCACATCATGCTCGCCGGCGGGTCGGCGGCGCTGCCCGGCCTCAACGAGGCGGTGACCGCCCAGACGTCCTTTGCCTGCGCTCTGGCCAATCCGTTCGAAGGCATGCACATCGGCGAAGGCGTGCGCGAGAAGCGGATGCGGCGGGAGGCCCCGTCGTACCTGACTTCCTGCGGCCTGGCCATGCGGAGGTTCCTGCAGTGATCCTGATCAACCTGCTGCCGCACCGCGAGGCGGCCCGCAAGCGCAAGCGCGAGGCGTTCTTCGCCTCGCTGGTCGTCGCCGGCCTGTTCGGCGGCCTGATCGCCGGGGGCGTCTTCGTCTGGTACCAGGCGCAGATCTCCAACCAGCAGGACAAGAACATGGTCCTGGAGACCGAGATCAAGAAGCTGGAAGGCCAGATCAAGGAGATTTCCACGCTGCAGCAGGAAATCGCGGCGCTGCGGGCCCGCCAGCAGGCCGTGGAAGACCTGCAGGCCGACCGCAACATGCCGGTGCACCTGCTCAACGAGCTGGTCGGGCAACTGCCGGACGGCGTCTACATCAGCAGCGTGAAGCAGTCCGACCAGGTGGTCTCGATCACGGGGGTCGCGCAGTCCAACGAGCGCGTCTCCGAACTGCTGCGCAACCTGGCCAACAACAGTCCCTACCTGACCAAGCCCGAGCTGATCGAAATCGTCGCGGGCAACGTCTCGCTGGGGCCGCGCGACAACCGTCGCGTCGCCAACTTCAACGTGCGCGTGCGGCTGCTGCGCTCCAGCGAGGTGCAGAAGGCGGCCGCCGCTGCTTCCGCACCCGCGCCTGCCGCCGCCAAGGGCTGATCCGCATGGCTACCGTCGCCGCACCCAAGATCGACCTGGCTGCGCTGCAGCAGAAGATCACCGCGCAATTCCGCGGGCTCAACCCCAACGATCCCTCCACCTGGCCGGCGCTGCCACGGCTGCTGGCCTGCCTCGCGCTGATGGTGGTCATCGTCCTGGCGCTGTGGTTCGTCTGGCTGTCCAACGTCGATGCCGAGCTGGAGGCCGAGCTGGCCAAGGAAACCACGCTCAAGGCCGACTACAGCAAGAAGCTGGCCCAGGCCATCAACCTGCAGGCGCTGAAGCAGCAGCGCGAGCAGGTCCAGCAGTACGTGACCCAGCTGGAGAAGCAGCTGCCGAGCAAGGCCGAGATGGACGCTTTGCTGTCCGACATCAACCAGGCCGGGCTGGGCCGCAGCCTCACGTTCGAGCTGTTCCGCCCCGGCCAGGTGAACGTCAAGGAGTACTACGCCGAGCTGCCGATCGCGCTGCGCGTGACCGGCCGCTACCACGACGTCGGCGCCTTCGCCTCCGACATCGCCCACCTCTCGCGCATCGTGACGCTGAACAACCTCGCCGTGACCCCGGTGCGTGACGGCACCCTGGTCATGGAAGCCACGGCCAAGACCTTCCGCTACCTCGATTCGGACGAGGTCGACAAGCAGCGCAAGGCCGCGCCCAAGGGAGGCAGGAAATGAGCGCGCTACGCATCGCCGCGCCGCTGGCCGCCGCCCTGGTGCTGGCCGCCTGCGGCTCCTCCGACGAGGGCGAGATCCACCAGTGGATGGCCGAGCAGCGGGCGCAGTCCCGGCCCAAGGTGCAACCCATCCCCGAACCGAAGAAGTTCAGCCCGCAGTCCTATACGCAGGAGAACGCCTTCGATCCCTTCAGCAACCAGAAGCTCACGCAGGCGCTCAAGCGCGACTCGGAACAGAGCGCTTCCGGCACCGGCCTGCTGGCGCCCGAGCTGGCGCGCCGCAAGCAACCGCTGGAGAGCTACCCGCTGGACACCATGTCCATGGTCGGCAGCCTGATCAAGCAGGGCAACCCGGTCGCGCTGGTGAAGGTGGACAACCTGCTGTACCAGGTCAGCCCCGGCATGTACCTGGGCCAGAACTACGGAAAGATCGTCAAGGTCGGCGAAAGCGAGGTCGTGCTGCGCGAGATCGTGCAGGACGCCGCGGGCGAATGGATCGAGCGCACCGCGACGCTGCAACTGCAAGAGAGGTCGAAATGAAGCAACAACAATCCATCGCGTGGCGCCTCCTCCTTGCCTGCGTGGGGTGCCTGCTGGCACTGGGCGCGAGCCTGCCGGCCCGTGCGCAGAACGCGGTCGAGAACGTCACCAGCTCGGTCCAGGGCGGCGTGGAGGTCGTGCGCATCGACTTCGCGCAGCCGCTGGCCGGCGTGCCCAACGGCTTCACGATCCAGACCCCGGCGCGCATCGCGCTCGACGTGCCGGGTGCCACCAACGCCATGGGCCGCTCGTCGATCGAGCTGAACCAGGGCAACCTGCGCTCGGTCAACGTGGTGACCGCCGGCGACCGCACGCGTTTGGTGCTCAACCTCAAGGCGCCCACGGGCTACAAGGCCCAGGTGCAGGGCAAGTCGCTGCTGGTGTCGCTGGAGCCGGTCGCCGTTGCCGCGAATGCACCGACGCCGGCCCAGACGGCCTTCGCCGAGAGCCGCAACCGCGACACCCAGCCGATCAAGGACCTGGACTTCCGCCGCGGGCCTGACGCCGCCGGCCGCGTGATGGTCGAACTGCCCAGCAACCAGGTGGGCGTCGACATCAAGCAGCAGGGCCAGCAGCTGGTGGTCGAATTCCTCAAGTCCTCGCTGCCCGAGGGCCTGCGCCGCCGCCTGGACGTGTCGGACTTCGGCACCCCGGTGCAGACCGTCACCACCACCCAGGCCGGCGACCGCGTGCGCATGGTCATCGAGCCCCGGGGCCAGTGGGAGCACAGCGCCTACCAGAGCGACAACCAGTTCGTGGTCGAGGTGCGGCAGCAGAAGATCGACTCGTCCAAGCTCAGCCAGGGTCCCGGCTACACCGGCGAGAAGCTGTCGCTCAATTTCCAGAGCATCGAGGTCCGCTCGCTGCTGCAGGTGATCGCCGACTTCACCAACTTCAACATCGTGACCTCCGACTCGGTGTCCGGCGCCGTCACGCTGCGCCTGAAGGACGTGCCCTGGGACCAGGCGCTCGACATCATCCTGCAGGCCAAAGGCCTGGGCATGCGCAAGACCGGCAACGTGCTGTGGATCGCGCCCAAGGACGAGATCGCCGCCAAGGAGAAGCTCGAGCTGGAGGCGCAGGCCGCCATCCAGAGCCTGGAGCCGGTGCGCACCCAGTCGTTCCAGCTCAACTACACCAAGTCGGCCGACATCGCCGCGCAGATCACCAGCGGCAGCGGCGCGGCCCGCATCCTGAGCCCGCGCGGCAGCGTCATCGCCGAGCCGCGCACCAACCAGCTGTTCGTCACCGACATCCCTACGCGCCTGCAGCAGGTGCAGGACCTGATCACCAAGCTCGACATCCCGGTGCGCCAGGTGCTGATCGAGGCGCGCATCGTCGAGGCCGCCGATACCTTCAGCAAGTCGCTGGGGGTTCGGCTGGGTGGCCGGCCGTTCACGTTCAACGGCAGCCGCAACGTGATGTTCGGGCCGACCTACATCGCTCCGGACATCCCGCCCGGCACCGTACCGCAGCTGGGCAGCAACATCGGCACCACGGCGGGCGATTTCGTCAGCCTGCCGTCCTCGGGCGCCGGCGGCTTCCCGGCGGCCAATTTCGCGGTGTCGCTGTTCGAGTCCAACCTGACCCGGCTGCTGAACCTGGAAATCTCGGCGATGGAAGCCGACAACAAGCTCAAGCTGGTGTCCAGCCCGCGCATCGTCACGGCCGACCAGACCAAGGCGCTGATCGAGCAGGGCACGGAGTTCCCCTACCAGCAGGCCACCTCCAGCGGCGCCACCTCGGTTGCATTCCGCCGCGCGACGCTGAAACTGGAGGTCACGCCCCAGATAACGCCCGAGGGCAACATCATCATGGACCTGGACATCAGCAAGGACAGCCGTGGCGAGACCACGGCGGCCGGTATCGCCATCGATACCAAGCATGTCCGCACCCAGGTCCTGGTGGAGAACGGCGGCACCGTCGTTATCGGCGGCATCTTCGACATGAACGAGTCCGAGACCGAGGCCAAGGTCCCGGTGCTGGGCGACATCCCGGTCGCCGGCAACCTGTTCAAGAACCGGCAGCGCGCTTCCGAGAAGCGCGAGATGCTGGTGTTCATCACGCCGAAGATGATCGCCGACCGCGGGGCGGTCCGCTGAGGGCGGCGCGAGGCCCGGCGTGCGCAGCCTGGTCCTGGTCGGCCTGCCCGGCAGCGGCAAGTCGACCGTCGGCCGCAACCTGGCCCGCCGGCTGCGCCTCGCATTTCGCGATTCCGACCACCTGATCGAGCAGCGCATCGGCTGCACGATCCGCGACTTCTTCGCGAAGGAAGGCGAGGCGCGCTTCCGCGACATCGAGCAGGAGGTGCTGGCCGAACTGGCGCAGGCCGAGCCCTGCGTGCTGGCCACCGGCGGCGGTGCCGTGCTGCGCGAGGCCAACCGCCAGGCGCTGCGTGGCGCCGGCCACGTGATCTACCTGCGATCCACCCCCGAGGAGCTGTGGCGCCGGCTGCGCCGCGACACGCAGCGGCCGCTGCTGCAGGTGGCCGATCCGCTGGACCGGCTGCGCCAGCTGCATGCCGAGCGCGACCCGCTGTACCGGCAGGCCGCGCACTTCATCATCGACACCGGCCGGCCGTCGGTGCCCACGCTGGTGAACATGATCGTGATGCAGCTCGAACTGGCGGGACTCCTGCCGGCAGGCTAGTCATTTGCGGCCCCTTACACTTCCGGGGCCATGTCTTCCGTCGTATCCGACCCGGCCGTCCTGCACGAAGTAGCGATCGAGCTGGGCGAGCGCAGCTATCCCATCCTGATCGGCCAAGGCCTGCTGGGCAATGCCGCCACCTGGCAGCGCGTGCCCGCCGCCGCGGCGGCGATGATCGTCAGCAACACGACGGTCGCGCCGCTGTACCTGGAGCGGCTCGCGGGCGCGCTGCAGGGGCGCTTCCGCCAGGTCCACCAGGTGGAGCTGCCGGACGGCGAGGTCTACAAGGACTGGCCGACGCTGAACACCATCTTCGACGCGCTGCTCGCACGCGGATGCGACCGCAAGACGGTGCTGTTCGCGCTCGGTGGCGGCGTGGTCGGCGACATGACCGGCTTCGCTGCCGCCTGCTACATGCGCGGCGTGCCGTTCGTGCAGGTCCCCACCACGCTGCTGGCCCAGGTCGATTCCTCGGTGGGCGGCAAGACGGCGATCAACCACCCGCTCGGCAAGAACATGATCGGCGCGTTCTACCAGCCGGTGCA
Source organism: Ramlibacter sp. (assembly GCF_035627355.1). GTDB lineage: Bacteria > Pseudomonadota > Gammaproteobacteria > Burkholderiales > Burkholderiaceae_C > Ramlibacter. The sequence continues at coordinate 9,115 of NZ_DASPLW010000069.1, read as the reverse complement.
GGTGGTGTGCGACCTCGACACGCTGGCGAGCCTGCCGGCGCGCGAGTTCAGCGCCGGGCTGGCCGAGGCGATCAAGTACGGGCCGATCGCGGACATGGATTTCCTCGACTGGATCGAAGGCAACCTGGAGGCGCTGGTCCGGCGCGACGCGGCCGCACTGGCCCATGCGGTCCGGCGAAGCTGCGAGATCAAGGCGGCGGTGGTGGGTCACGACGAGCGCGAATCGGGGCTGCGGGCCATCCTCAATTTCGGCCACACCTTCGGCCACGCCATCGAGGCCGGCCTCGGCTACGGCCAATGGCTGCACGGCGAAGCCGTGGGGTGCGGGATGGTGATGGCGATGCAGTTGTCAAGTGCCTTGGGCCTGGTCGATGACGCCCTGGTCGACCGCTTCACGCGGCTGGTCCGCGTGGCCGGACTGCCGGTGCAGGGACCGCGGCTCGGTGCGGATCGCTACCTGGAACTGATGCGGCTGGACAAGAAGGCCGAAGCGGGCGACATCCGCTTCGTCGTGATCGAGTCACCCGGGCGCGCCGGCATGCGCGCGGCGCCCGAGCCGCTGGTGCGCGAGGTGATAGAGCGTTGCACGGCCTGAATGCGGCGCATGGCGCCGCGGCTGCTTCTTCACGCATGACGGCTCCCTACGCCTCCGACCCGGACCTCTCCCGCGGGCGGCGCCACCCGGAGGCGCCGGCGCCCACGCGCACCGAGTTCCAGCGCGACCGCGACCGGATCGTCCATTCCACCGCCTTCCGGCGGCTGGTCTACAAGACGCAGGTCTTCCTCAACCACGAAGGCGACCTGTTCCGCACGCGCATGACGCACTCGCTGGAAGTGGCGCAGCTGGGCCGATCGATCGCACGGCCGCTCGGCCTGGACGAGGACCTGGTGGAGGCGATCGCGCTGGCGCATGACCTGGGCCATACGCCCTTCGGCCACGCGGGGCAGGATGCGCTGAACGAATGCATGCGGGGATACGGCGGCTTCGAGCACAACCTCCAGAGCCTGCGGGTGGTGGACCGGCTGGAGGAGCGCTATCCCGAGTACGACGGACTCAACCTCAGCTTCGAGACGCGCGAGGGCATCCTCAAGCACTGCTCGCGCGCCAACGCACAGAAGCTGGAGGCAGCCGAGCCGGGCGGGGTGGGGCGGCGCTTCCTCGACGGCACACAGCCCAGCCTGGAGGCGCAGCTGTGCAACCTGGCCGACGAGATCGCCTACAACGCGCACGACATCGACGACGGCGTGCGCTCCGGCCTGCTCGCGCTGGAGCAGCTCGAGACGGTGGAACTGTTCGAGCGCTTCCGCCGCGAGGCGCTGGCCGAGCATCCGCACCTGCACGGGCGCCGGCTGCTGTATGAATCGATCCGCCGCATGCTGAGCGCCCAGGTCTATGACGTCATCGACGCGACGGCGCAGGCGCTGGCCGCAGGTGGCATTGACAGTGCGAACGCGGCCCGCCGCGCCGCCCCGCTGGTCCGCTTTAGCGCGGCCATGCAGGCGCAGTCGGGCGCCCTCAAGCAGTTCCTGCTGCACAACCTGTACCGCCATCCGCAGGTGATGGCCACCATGGACGGCGCGCGGCAGGTCGTGCGCGAGCTGTTCGAGGCGTATGTCGCCGAGCCGGCCCGGATGGGCGGGGGCTTCGACGAGCGGCCCGATCGCGAGCGGGCCGTCGCCGACTACATCGCCGGCATGACCGACCGCTTCGCGGCCCACGAGCACGAGCGGCTGACTGGCCGCCGGCTGCTGCCGTGAGCGGCGCGGCCGCCGGGCGCGCCTGGCTGGTGGTGCTGGGCGGCGTCGCCGCCGCCGTGCACGTCGGCAAGCTGCCACCCGCCATCCCGGTGCTGCGCGACGCGCTGGCGATCACGCTGGTGGAGGCCGGCTTCCTGTTGTCGCTGGTGCAGTTCGCGGGCATGACGCTGGGCCTGCTGTCGGGACTGGCGGCGGACAGCCTGGGCTTGAAGCGGACCATGGTCACGGGGCTGTGGATCGTCGGCGGGGCCAGCGTGCTGGGGGGCTGGGCCGACGGTGCCGGCACCTTGCTGGTCCTGCGTGCCGTCGAGGGCTTCGGCTTCCTGTTGGCCACCATGCCGGCGCCGGGCTTGATCCGGCGCCTGGTGCCACCGCAGCGCATGAGCGGGATGCTGGGCGTGTGGGGCGCGTACATGCCGTTCGCCACCGCGCTTGCGCTGCTGTGCGGGCCGGCCTTCATGGCCTGGACCGGCTGGCCCGGGTGGTGGTGGCTGCTGGGCGGTCTGTCGCTCGTGATGGCCGCCTGGCTGGGGCGCGCGCTGCCCGCCGACCCGGTGCAGCCGCCGGCGCCCGCCCGCGACTGGCTGGGCCGCATCGGGCAGACCCTGGCGGCACCCGGCCCCTGGCTGGTGGCGGCGGCGTTCGGGGTCTATTCCTCGCAATGGCTGGCAGTCATCGGCTTCCTGCCGTCGATCTACCTGGCAGCCGGACTGGCGCCGGCCACGGCGGCGGCGGCCACGGCCCTCGCGGCGGCCGTCAACATGGTCGGCAACCTGGCTTCCGGGCGCCTGCTGCAACAGGGCTTCACGGCGCGCGCGCTGATGTCGATCGGCTTCGTCACCATGGGCCTGGCGAGCGTGGTCGCCTTTTCCTCGCTGCTGGGCCCGCCGGAATCGGGTGCCCTGCTGCGCTACCTCGCGGTGCTGGCGTTCTCGACGGTCGGCGGGATGATTCCCGGCACGCTGTTCTCGCTGGCCGTGCGGTTGGCGCCGAGCGAGCGCACCGTGTCGACCACCGTCGGCTGGATGCAGCAATGGTCGGCGCTGGGGCAGTTCCTCGGCCCGCCCCTGGTGGCCTGGGTGGCCGCGCGCACGGGCGGCTGGCAATGGAGCTGGCTGGTCACCGGTGGCTGCGCGCTGGCGGGGCTGGTGCTCGCCTCGTGGACCTCGCGCCTGCCGCAGGTGCGCGGCCACTAGGGACTTGGGGACACCCCTAGAATCGCGTCCCCCATGACTGCAGACCGCACGCCTTCGCAGGTGATCGCCGACATGCGCCGCTGGCTGGAGCGTGCCGTGATCGGCCTGAACCTCTGTCCCTTCGCCAAGGCCGTGCACGTGAAAGGGCAGGTCCACTACGCGCTCAGCGACGGCGACGACTTCGCGCCGGTGCTGGCGGACCTGGAAGCGCAGGTCGACGCGCTGCTGGCGCTGCCGGCCGGCGAGCGCGACACGACCCTGCTCATGGTGCCCCGAGGCTTCGACGACTTCCTGCTGTTCAACGAGCTGGTGCGCGCCGGCGAGCGGCTGCTGGCGCGCAAGGGGCTGGAAGGGACGCTGCAGCTGGCCAGCTTCCATCCGCAGTTCGTGTTCGCCGGGGCCGGCGAGGACGACATCGCCAACTGCAGCAATCGCTCCCCGTGGCCGACCCTGCACCTGCTGCGCGAGGCCAGCATCGACCGCGCCGTGGCGGCGTTCCCGCAGGCGGAGGCGATCTACGAAGCCAACGTCCGCACGCTGGAGCGGCTCGGCCCCGAGGGATGGCAGGCGTTGCAGGCGGGGTCGGCATGACGACGGCTGCCCGCGAGCCGGACCTGCTGCCGGGGCAGTCCACGGAGCTGCTCAAGGAACTGCACATCCTCACCCGCGAGGGCAAGCTCAACCAGGATTCGCGCCGCAAGCTCAAGCAGGTCCATCACCTGCACCGCTTCATCGACGAGCTGCTGAAGGCGCTGCCCGAATCCGAGCAGGGGCCGACCATCGCCGACCACGGGGCCGGCAAGTCCTACCTGGGCTTCATCCTGTACGACCTGTCGCTCAAGGCCTCGGGCAAGGGCCGCGTGTACGGGATCGAAACGCGGCCGGAGCTCGTGACGCGATCGCGCGAGCTCGCAGCCCGGCTGGGCTTCGAGCGCATGGTGTTCCTCAACACGAGCGCCGCCGCGGCCGCGACCGACGAAGGGCTGCCGGAACGCATCGACCTGGTCACCGCCCTGCATGCCTGCGACACCGCGACCGACGATGCCATCGCTTTCGGCTTGCGCAAGCAGGCGCGGGCGATGGCGTTGGTGCCGTGCTGCCAGGCGGAGGTGGCGGCGCAGCTGCGCCGCAACAAGGCTTTGTCGCTGAGCCGCACGCCGCTGGCGGAGCTGTGGCGGCACCCGCTGCACACGCGCGAGATCGGCAGCCAACTGACCAACGTGCTGCGCTGCCTGTACCTGGAGGCTTGCGGCTACCAGGTGACCGTGACCGAACTGGTCGGCTGGGAACACAGCCTCAAGAACGAACTGATCCTCGCCCGCTACACGGGGCAGAGAAAGCACAGCGCGGCGCAGCGGCTGCGGGCGTTGCTGGCGGAATTCGGCCTGGAAGCGTTCGAGCCGGTGCGCTTCCCGGCGCTGGCCGCAGCGGCCTCCTAATAGGGCCCTCGCGGCCTTCGCTGCCGCGATCGCGACCGGGCCAGGCCGACCAGGCCGCCGACGACCAGCAGCACCAGGGCCGCGATGGTGATGTAGAGCTGCGGCACGCCCACCACCACCGCCGCCCAGACCACGATGGCCATGAAGAGCAGGAACCCGATCATGTAGACAGCAAACGGCATGGGGCACCTCCGGCGGCGAACCCTGCATTGTTGGTGCGCGGTGCCTCGTCGGCTGTCGGTCCAGCCCCCACTCCGCCGTCAGCATCCGGATAATTGGGGTCAGACCCCAAATCACATCCGACATGGCCCGACTTCCACGCCTGACCGTCCCCGGCTACCCGCACCACCTTATCCAGCGCGGCAACAACCGCCAGCCGATCTTCGGGGAGGATGCCGACTACCGCTTCCTGCTCGAACTGCTGCAGCAATACGCGCGCGACTTCAAGGTCTCCATCCACAGCTATGTGCTGATGGGGAACCACTTCCACCTGCTGGCCACGCCGGAGACCGACAAGGGCTTGCCGGCGATGATGCAGGCCGTCGGACGCCGCTACGTGCGCTACTTCAATGGCCGCTACGGGCGCAGCGGCACCTTGTGGGAGGGCCGCTACCGCTCGACCCTGGTCCAGGCCGAACGCTACCTGCTGGCCTGCATGGTCTACATCGACCTCAATCCGGTGCGTGCCGGGATGGTGGGTGAGCCAGCCCAGTACCCCTGGTCCAGTCACCGCCACTACGCGGGGCTGGGATCCGACCGCCTCGTCACGCCGCACCCGCTCTTCTGGGAGCTCGGCAATACGCCGTTCGCGAGGGAGCAGGCCTACGCCGACCTGATTGCCCACGGTCTCAACCGCGACGTGCAGCAGGCCTTTTCGGACTCGACCCATAGGGGATGGGCCCTTGGCGATCCCTCGTACCTGGCCGAGCTGGGGCGGCGCAGCGGCCGGCGACCGACACCTCTTTCCAAAGGCCGCCCCAAGGCGCAGGTGCGTGGTATTGATCTGTCCCCAATTAAAGATGCAGATGAAAGTGGCGGCATGAAATTGGAATCTGACCCCATTTAATTTTCTTGGCAGTCGTGCTGCGCTGCACTATGCTGGCAAACCCTGAGACGAACCGGAGGGTGAGCCATGGCGACGGCTGCCGAGATTTCCCATCTGCAAGAACACGGCCTGTATTCGGCGGCCCATGAGCACGATGCGTGCGGCGTCGGCTTCGTGGCCCACATCAAGGGCCAAAAGAGCCACGCGATCATCACGCAGGGCCTGAAGATCCTCGAGAACCTGGACCATCGCGGCGCAGTGGGCGCCGACAAACTGATGGGCGACGGGGCCGGCGTCCTGATCCAGCTGCCGGACGCGCTCTACCGCGAGGAGATGGCCAGGCAGGGCGTCGAATTGCCGCCGCCCGGCGAGTACGGCGTCGGCATGATCTTCCTGCCCAAGGAACACGCCTCCCGGCTGGCCTGCGAGCAGGAGCTCGAGCGGGCCATCAAGGCCGAGGGGCAGGTGCTGCTGGGCTGGCGCGACGTGCCGGTCGACCGCGACATGCCGATGTCGCCGGCGGTCAAGGCCAAGGAGCCTATCCTGCGCCAGGTCTTCATCGGCCGCGGCAACGACGTGATCGTGCAGGACGCCCTGGAGCGCAAGCTGTACGTGATCCGCAAGACCGCCAGCGCCGCCATCCAGAGCCTGCGCCTCAAGCACTCGAAGGAGTACTACGTCCCCTCGATGTCGAGCCGGACGGTGGTCTACAAGGGCCTGCTGCTGGCCGGCCAGGTGGGCACCTATTACCGCGACCTGGCCGACGAACGCTGCATCTCGGCGCTGGCCCTGGTGCACCAGCGCTTCTCCACCAACACCTTCCCCGAGTGGCCGCTCGCCCACCCGTACCGCTACGTCGCCCACAACGGCGAGATCAACACGGTCAAGGGCAACTACAACTGGATGCGGGCCCGCGAAGGCGTGATGTCCTCCCCGGTGCTGGGCGCCGACCTCAAGAAGCTGTACCCGATCAGCTTCCCCAGCCAGTCCGACACCGCCACCTTCGACAACTGCCTGGAACTGCTCACCATGGCGGGTTACCCGCTGGCCCAGGCCGTGATGATGATGATCCCCGAGCCGTGGGAGCAGCACACGCTCATGGACGAGCGGCGCAAGGCGTTCTACGAATACCACGCCGCGATGCTGGAGCCCTGGGACGGCCCGGCCTCCATCGTGTTCACCGACGGCCGACAGATCGGCGCCACGCTGGACCGCAACGGCCTGCGCCCGTCGCGCTACTGCGTCACCGACGACGACCTGGTGATCATGGCCTCCGAGACCGGCGTGCTGCCGGTGCCGGAGAACCGCATCGTGCGCAAGTGGCGCCTGCAGCCCGGCAAGATGTTCCTGATCGACCTGGAGCAGGGCCGGCTGATCGACGACGAGGAGCTCAAGGCCAACCTCGCCAACAGCAAGCCATACAAGCAGTGGATCGAGAACCTGCGCATCAAGCTCGATGACGTCCCGCCGCGGGCGATGGACATCCCGGTGTCCGATCCGGCCAAGTTGCTGGACCTACAGCAGGCCTTCGGCTACTCGCAGGAGGACATCAAGTTCCTGATGGCGCCCATGGCCGTAGCCGGCGAGGAGGGCATAGGCTCCATGGGCAACGACAGCCCGCTGGCCGTGCTGTCCGACCGCAACAAGCCGCTCTACAACTACTTCAAGCAGCTGTTCGCCCAGGTGACCAACCCGCCGATCGACCCGATCCGGGAGGCGATCGTGATGTCGCTGGTGTCCTTCATCGGGCCCAAGCCGAACCTGCTGGACATCAACCAGGTGAACCCGCCGCTGCGGCTGGAGGTCGGCCAGCCCATCCTCGACTACGAGGACATGGGCAAGCTGCGCGCCATCGAGGCCAGCACCCAGGGCAAATTCCGCAGCTACACGCTGGACATCACCTATCCGCTGGCCTGGGGCAAGGAAGGCGTCGAGGCCAAGCTCGCGTCGCTCAACGCGGAAGCGGTGGATGCGATCCGAAGCGGCAAGAACATCCTGATCATCAGCGACCGCGGCGTGGGCCCCGGCAAGGTGGCCATCCCCGTGCTGCTGGCCCTGTCGTGCATCCACCAGCACCTGGTGCGCGAGGGACTGCGCACCACCGCCGGCCTGGTCGTCGAAACCGGCTCCGCGCGCGAGGTGCACCACTTCGCCGTGCTGGCCGGCTATGGCGCCGAGGCGGTGCACCCGTGGCTGGCAATGGAAACGCTGGTGGCCATCCACAAGGACCTGCCGGGCGAGCTGAGCGCCGACAAGGCGGTCTACAACTACGTCAAGGCGATCGGCAAGGGCCTGTCCAAGATCATGTCCAAGATGGGCGTGAGCACGTACATGAGCTACTGCGGCGCCCAGCTGTTCGAGGCCATCGGGCTGAACGACGACGTGGTCGAGAAGTACTTCACCGGCACCGCCAGCCGCGTCGGCGGCATCGGCGTGTTCGAGATCGCCGAGGAAGCCATCCGCATGCACCGGGCCGCGTTCGGCAACGACCCCGTCCTGACCACCATGCTGGACGCCGGCGGCGAGTACGCCTGGCGCACCCGTGGCGAGGAGCACATGTGGACGCCCGACGCCATCGCCAAGCTGCAGCATGCGTCGCGCGCCAACAACTGGAGCACCTACAAGGAATACGCCCAGTTGATCAACGACCAGAGCCGCCGCCACATGACGCTGCGCGGCCTGTTCGAATTCAAGGTCGATCCCTCGAAGGCCATCCCGGTCGAGGAGGTCGAGCCCGCGAAGGAGATCGTCAAGCGCTTCGCCACCGGTGCGATGTCGCTCGGCTCGATCTCCACCGAGGCCCACGCCACGCTGGCGATCGCCATGAACCGCATCGGCGGCAAGAGCAACACCGGCGAGGGTGGCGAGGACCCGGCGCGCTACCGGCAGGAGCTCAAGGGCATCCCGATCCGGGCCGGCCAGACGCTGGCCGGCATCATCGGCCAGGACGTGGTCGAGATCGACCTGCCGCTGGCCGAGGGCGATTCGCTGCGCTCGCGGATCAAGCAGGTGGCTTCGGGGCGCTTCGGCGTGACCGCGGAGTACCTGTCCTCGGCCGACCAGATCCAGATCAAGATGGCCCAGGGCGCCAAGCCGGGCGAGGGCGGCCAGTTGCCGGGCGGCAAGGTCTCGCGCTACATCGGCAAGCTGCGCTACTCGGTGCCCGGCGTCGGCCTGATCTCGCCGCCGCCGCACCACGACATCTATTCGATCGAGGACCTGGCGCAGCTGATCCATGACCTGAAGAACGTGGCGCCGCACGCCTCCATCAGCGTCAAGCTGGTGTCCGAGGTCGGCGTGGGGACCATCGCCGCGGGCGTCGCCAAGTGCAAGGCCGACCACGTGGTGATCGCCGGACATGACGGCGGCACCGGCGCTTCGCCCTGGTCGTCGATCAAGCACGCCGGCTCGCCCTGGGAGATCGGCCTGGCCGAGACCCAGCAGACGCTGGTGCTCAACCGCCTGCGCGGTCGCATCCGCGTGCAGGCGGACGGCCAGATGAAGACCGGCCGCGACGTCGCCATCGGTGCGCTGCTGGGCGCCGACGAATTCGGCTTCGCCACCGCGCCGCTGGTGGTGGAGGGCTGCATCATGATGCGCAAGTGCCACCTGAACACCTGCCCCACGGGGGTGGCCACCCAGGACCCGGTGCTGCGCAAGAAGTTCTCCGGCAAGCC
>NZ_DASPLW010000068.1:0-22268 GCF_035627355.1 Ramlibacter sp. | reverse complement strand
TCACCAAACCCTTCACCAAAGACCAGCTGCTGCAGGCCGTTCAGCAGTTCGGCAACGTTCAACAGGAAGTGCAGTGATGCCCATTCGAAAAATCCTCGTCGTCGACGACTCCAAGACGGAACTGGTGTTCCTCTCCGACCTGCTCCAGAAGAACGGCTTCGCCGTCAAGACGGCCGAGAACGCCGAAGACGCGATGCGCCGCCTCGAGGAAGACCAGCCCGACCTGATCCTCATGGACGTGGTCATGCCCGGCCAGAACGGCTTCCAGCTCACGCGCGCCATCGCCCGCGACCCGCAGTACGCCGCGATCCCGATCATCCTGTGCACCAGCAAGAACCAGGAGACCGATCGCGTCTGGGGCATGCGCCAGGGCGCGCGCGACTACATCACCAAGCCGGTCGACGCCAGCGAGCTGATGTCCAAGATCAAGGCGCTGGGCTGAGCCCGCCCTGCCGCCGTCCATGGCCAACCGCGAAGCGCTGCGCGAACTCCAGACCCGCCTGGCCGACCGCCTGCAGGCGGCGCGTGCCGAAGGCGTGCAGGCATCGTGGCTGGCGGTGGAGGCAGCCGGGGTTCGCTATTTGTTCCCGCTGGCCCAGGCTGGCGAGATCTTCCCCTTCGCCCAGCCGCAGCACGTGCCCTATACCCAGCCCTGGTTCCTGGGCGTGGCCAACCTGCGCGGCGGGCTGTACGGCGTGATCGACCTGGCCGCGTTCGCCAGCGGCCGGCCGCCGGCGATGCGCACCGAGGCCGGCCGCGCCGATTCCCGCCTCGTGGCACTGAACGCCGCGCTGGAGGTCAACTGCGCACTCCTGATCGACCGCCTGGCCGGCCTGCGCAACCTGGAGGCCTTCGCCTCCTCCAGCGAACCCGCCGAGGGCTCGCCGGCCTGGTTCGGCAGCACCTACACCGATGCGGCCGGCGTGCAGTGGCAGGAGATCAACCTGCAGGCGCTGTCCCAGCATCCCCAGTTCCTCAGCATCAGCGCTTGAGGCATCCCTGAAGGCCTTGCAACCATGTCCGTCGTCGACCAACTGAAGAACCTCCTCGCCAAGAAGAAACCGGAGGAAGCCGCCGCCGAAGCCGCGGCGGGCCAGGCGCCGGCCGATCCGCTCGCCGGCAGCACGCTCGACGTGGGAGAGCAGGTGCTGTCCGAGGGCGAGGTCGACAGCGTGGAAGGCCCCGAGTCGATCGATGCCGCCGAGCAGGCCGCCGAGGGCGAGCGGGTCAGCGTCCCGCTGCTGGGGCGGCGCACCATCGCCACCCACCAGCGCACGCTGTTCACGCTGCTGGCTGCGTCGCTGGTGGTGCTGGGTTCGGTGGCCGTGTTCGCGGTCAACCAGGGCGACAAGGTCGCGCAGCAGGTGAAGAACACGGGCGACTCGCTGACCCAGTCGCAGCGGCTGGCCAAGTCGGTCGCGCAGGCGCTGGTCGGCAGCGAGCAGGCCTTCGGCGAAGTGCGCGACAGCGCCAACGTGCTGGCCCGTTCGGTGCGCGGCCTGCGGTCCGGCGACAGCGCCCTGCGCCTGGACCCGGTTGCCGTGGAGTTCCAGCCCGACATGGACAAGATCGTGCCGCTGATGGAGCGCGCCGAGAAGAACGCCGGCGTGGTGCTGGGCCAGCAGAAGATCCTGACCCAGGTGGGCACCGCCCTGCGCACCATCAACCGCCAGTCGTCGGACCTGCTGGAGATCGCCGAGACGATCTCCTCGCTCAAGCTGCAGCAGAACGCGTCCGCCGCCGAGATCTCCGCGGCCGGCCAGCTCGTGATGCTGACGCAGCGCATCGGCAAGTCGGCCAACGAATTCATGACCGCCAGCGAGGGCCTGTCGCCCGAGGCGGTGTTCCTGCTCGGCAAGGACCTGAACTCGTTCAAGGAGATCGCGCAGGGCCTGCTGGACGGCAGCCCCGAGCTGCGGCTGCCCGGCACCAAGGACGCGCAGACCCGCGAGCGGCTGGAGTCGCTGCTCAAGGTCTATGAGGAAACCCGCAGCCAGGCCAGCGCCATCCTGGGCAACCTGCAGGGCCTGGTGTCCGCGCGCGAGGCGCAGGCCGCGATCATTGCCGACTCCGAGCCGCTGCGCCGCGCGATGGAGGAACTGCAGGGCAAGCTGTCGCTGCAGACCGGCCTGGGCGCCGGCGCCATCGCGGCCCTCGCGCTCGCGGCCGGCTTCGCCATCCTGTGCTCGATCGGCCTCGCCTACGTGCAGCTGCAGGACAGCCGCAAGCGCCAGGAAACGGCCGAGCAGCAGCGCCAGGAAGCCGAGCGCCAGGAACAGGAAGCCAAGCGCGTCAACGACGCCAACCAGGCCGCCATTCTCCGGCTGATGAACGAGTTGCAGACGGTGGCCGAAGGCGACCTGACGCAGGAAGCCACCGTGACCGAGGACATCACCGGCGCCATCGCCGACTCGGTGAACTACACGGTGGAGGAACTGCGCCAGCTGGTGGGCAACGTGCAGAACACGGCCACCAAGGTGGCGCAGACCACGGCGCAGGTGGAGAACACCTCCACCGAGCTGCTGGCGGCGTCCACCGAGCAGTTGCGCGAGATCCGCGAGACCGGCCAGTCCGTGCTCGACATGGCCGGCCGGATCAACCAGGTGTCCGGCCAAGCGCAGGAATCGGCCCAAGTGGCGCGCCAGTCGCTGCAGGCCGCCGAGTCCGGCCTGCAGGCCGTGCAGAACGCCATCGGCGGCATGAACGCGATCCGCGACCAGATCCAGGAGACCTCCAAGCGGATCAAGCGGCTGGGCGAGTCGTCCCAGGAGATCGGCGAAATCACCGAACTGATTTCCGACATTACCGAGCAGACCAACGTGCTCGCCCTGAACGCCGCCATCCAGGCCGCGTCGGCCGGCGAAGCCGGGCGCGGCTTCTCGGTGGTGGCGGAAGAAGTGCAGCGGCTGGCCGAACGCTCGGCCGACGCCACGCGCCAGATCGCGGCGCTGGTGAAGGCCATCCAGACCGACACGCAGGACGCGGTGGCCGCCATGGAGCGCTCCACCCAGGGCGTGGTCGAAGGGGCCAAGCTGTCCGACAACGCCGGCACCGCGCTGACCGAGATCGACCAGGTGTCGCGCCGCCTCGCCGAGCTGATCGAACAGATCTCCGCCTCGGCCTCCCGGGAAGCCGAATCGGCCAACGTGGTGGCCGGCAACATCCAGCACATCTTCGCCGTGACCGAGCAGACCGGCGAGGGCACGCGCTCGACGGCGCAGCAGGTGCGCGAGCTCTCGCGCATGGCCGAGGAGCTGCGGCAGTCGGTGGCGCGATTCAAGATCGCGTGACGGACGACGGATGACGACTGACCGGTTCGTCATCCGCCACCCAGCGCAGCGAAGCCATTTGCCATGAGCCCCATGCAAGCAGCAACCGACATCGACCTGTCGACCCAGGACCTCGGGCCGCTGGCCTGGGTGCTCGACGAACTGCGCAAGTCGCTCGAGACCGCGTCGGCGGCCCTGCGGCGCTTCGTGCGCGACGCCGCCCTGGCGCGCGGCCAGGACATGGCCTCGGTCGACGACGGCCAGTTGCGCATCGCCCGCCAGCAGCTGCACCAGGCGGTCGGCGCGCTGGAGATGGTGGGCCTGGGCGCCCCCGCGCTGATCCTGCGCGCCATGGAAGCGGCGGTGCAGAAGTTCGTCGAGCGTCCCGAGCTGTGCAGCGAAGCGGCGGCGGCGAAGGTCGACCGGGCGGGCTTCGCGCTGGCCGAGTTCCTCGAGAGCGTGCTGCACGGCAAGAGCATCTCGCCGGTCGCGCTGTTCCCCCAGTACAAGGACGTGCAGGAGCTGGCCGGCGGCGACCGTCTCCACCCGGCCGACCTGTGGGTGATCGACTGGCGCTGGCTGGAGCCGGAAACGCCGGCGGCCGCCGAGGCGCTGGCCTATGACGCGGCGCTGCGCTCCCGCATGGACCAGGCCGTCCTGCGCATCGTCAAGAGCGCCGATCCGGCGGCGGCCGCCGAACTGGCCGACATCTGCACGGGGCTGGCCACCGGGCAGCAGGCTAGGCAGCCGCGCATCTTCTGGAAGCTGGCGGCGGCGTACTTCGAGGCGATGGCGCTCGGCCTGCTGCCGGCCGACGTCTACGTCAAGCGCGGCGGCTCCCGCGTGCTGCTGCAGTACGCCAGCCTGGCCAAGGGCGAGCTGGGCGTATCCGACCGGCTCGCGCAGGACCTGCTTTTCTTCTGCTGCCAAGCGGTGCCGCCGGCCGGTGTCGCGGCGCCGTCGCTGGCGGCGGTCCGTGCGGCCTGGGGGCTGGACCGGTTCACGCCGGTCGACTACCAGACGGCGCAGTTCGGCCGGTTCGATCCGGCCCTGCTGTCGCAGATCCGCAAGCGCATCGCGGCCGGCAAGGAGAGCTGGTCGGCCGTGTCCGGCGGCGACCCCGGCAAGCTCAAGGCCGTCGGGGAGCAGTTCCACCAGATCGGCGACGTGCTGACCCGGCTGCATCCGCCCAGCGCGCCGCTGGCCCGCAGCCTGGGCGCCGCCGTCGAGGCCGTGGTTCGTTCCGGCCGGCCGCCGCAGCCCGAACTGGCCATGGAAGTGGCCACCGCCGTGCTGTACCTGGAGGCGGCCTTCCAGGACCTGGATCCGACCGACTCGCAACTCGCGTCGCGCACCGCGCGGCTGGCCGAGCGGCTCGAACAGGTTTCCCGATCGGGCCACGCCCTGGCCCTGGAACCCTGGATGGAGGAGCTGTACCGCCGGGTCAGCGACCGGCAGACCATGGGCAGCGTGGTGGGCGAACTGCGCGGCACGCTGGCCGAGCTGGAGAAGCTGCTCGACGCCTTCTTCCGCAACCCGCAGGACAAGGGGCCGCTCGCCAATGCGCCCAGTCACCTGCTGCAGATGCGCGGCGTGCTGTCCGTGCTCGGCCTGGAGCAGGCCAGCCAGGCGGTCGCGCGGATGCGCGAGACGGTCGAGGCCATCATCGACACCGAGATCGACGAGGCGCAGGTCCACCAGGCCGGCACCTTCGAGAAGCTGGGCAACAACCTGGGTGCGCTCGGCTTCCTGATCGACATGCTGAACTACCAGCCGGCGCTGGCCAAGAAGCTGTTCGTCTATGACGACGCCCATGGCGAGCTACGCCCGCTGATGGGACGCGCCGAGGCGCCGGCGCAGTACCTGGGCCTGGAGGGCGAGGCGGCCATGCCGCAAGCCGCCGCCGCACCCGCCGCCGCCGCGGTCGTGCCTGCATCCGTGCCGCTTGCGGCCGCTGCCGCACCAGCTGTGGTACAGCCGGCGATCGCCGTGGCTGCTGCCCCTGCCGTCGCTCCGGCTCCGGCACCGGTAGACGAAGACGACGCCGAACTGCGCGAGATCTTCCTGGAGGAAGCGCGCGAGGTCGTCGGGAATGGTCTGGCCGCGGTCGAGGCGCTGGCCGCCAACCCCGCCGACGTCGGCGAGCTCACCACCTTGCGCCGGGCGTTCCACACCCTCAAGGGCAGCTCGCGCATGGTGGGTTTGAACGAGTTCGGCGAAGCCGGCTGGGCGATGGAGCAGGTGCTCAACACCTGGCTGGCCGACCAGAAGCCGGCCTCGGACGACCTGCGCACCCTGTCCGGCGAGGCCCTGCGGGGCTTCGGCCGCTGGATCGAGGACATCGCGGCGCGCACCGACGCGGCCTGGAAGTCGGCCATGTTCCGTGGCCCGGCCGATGCGTTCCGCACCGAAGCGCGCTTGCTGGCGCTGGTGCTGCCCGGCGACGCGCCGACGGCACAGGCCACAGCGCCGGCCGACGCGGCATCGCCCTCCGTGCCCTCCGTGCCAGAGGCGCTGGGGGTGCCAGCGGTACCGGAAGTGCCAGCGGTGCCCGATGCACCGGAAGTGCCCGCCGAGGCTGCGGCCCCGGACGCCATCGCCTTCGACCTCGCGCCCGAACCGGCTGCCGCTGCGGCCGAAGGGCCCGATCTCGCCGCCATCGACTTCGGCGATCTCTCGCCTGCGACGGGCGGCGAAACGGCCGCGGTCGAGCCGTCGGCCGACATGCCGGCGCCGGAAGCCTTGCCCGCGTTCGACCTCGACTTCGGCAGCGAAGCGCCGGCAGCGCCGCCGGTCGAGGCCGAGAACCCGCAGCTCGCCACCACGCAGACGATCCAGGTGCCGGTCGAGGCGCCGCCGACGCCGGAAGTCCCGCCTGCCTTCGACCTCGACTTCGGCAGTGAAGCGCCGGCAGCGCCGGCGGCCGAGCTCGAGGACCCGCAGTTCGCCACCACCCAGACCATCCGGGTGCCGGTCGAGGAGGCGCAGGCGCCTACCGCACCGGAGCTGCCGGCCGATTTCGTGCTGGACCTAGGGACTACGGAAGCCCCGGCGCCTGCGGCTCCCGCCGAAGCGCCGGCCGAGTTCGAGCGCATCGACTTCACGAGCCTGGGTGCCTTGTCCGGTGCCGCGCCTGCGCCCGCACCCGCGGCACCGGCCAGCGAAGCCGACGCCGAAGCCGACCCCGAACCCGCGTTCGAGATCGAACTGCCGGCGAGCCCGGTCGAGCCGATGGCGGCTGATCCGGTGCCCGAGGAAGTTGTTGCTGCCGATCCGCAACCGACTGAAACGGCTGCGACCGAGCCGACCGAAGCAACTGCTACCGAAGCGGCTGCGACCGAACCGACTGTCGAAGCGGCTGGGACCGAGCCGGCCGGCGAAGCGGCTGGGACCGAGCCGGCCGGCGAAGCGCCCGCCGACGAGTGGCCCGCGGACTTCGCCTCCGCCGACGTCGAGGTCATCGAAGTCACGGCGTCCGCCCAGCCGGCCGAGGCCGGGGCCAGCGCCTGGGGCGTCCTCGAATCCGCCGCCGCGCCCCTGGACGACCAGACTAAGGTCATAGGCACGCTGCGCATCGGCATCCCGCTCTACAACGTCTACCTGAACGAAGCCGACGAGTGGTCCCGGCGCCTCGAACAGGAGCTGGGCGAGTGGGCGCTGCAGGTCAGCGAGCCCGTCCCGGATTCGGTGGTCGGGCTGGCCCATGCGCTGGCCGGCAGTTCGGCCACGGTCGGCTTCCACGCGCTGTCCGACGTCGCCCGCGCGCTGGAAAGCGCGCTGCAGCACGCCCAGACACTGGCCTGGGGCACGCAGCAGCACGGCCGCACCTTCGTCCGCGCGACGGCCGAGATCCGCCGCCTGCTGCACCAGTTCGCCGCCGGTTTCCTGAAGGAGGCCGACCCGGCCGTGGCCGAGGCGCTGGCCGCGCTGGACCAGCTCGAGGTGCCGCGGCGCGCCGAACTGGCCGACAGCGGGCGCGGCGGCCTCGAGGGACTGGATCTCGACGAGCCGTTCGAACCGGCCGACCTCACCGCGCCGGCAGCAGCCACGGCCGCCAGCCCGGCCGCCGAGCGGCCGCAACCGGTGGACGGACCGGCGCCGCACTTCGACGGCGAGGGCGACGAGGACGACATCGACGTCGCCGACGCGATCGACCCCGACCTGTTCCCGATCTTCGAGGACGAGGCGGTCGAACTGTTCCCGCGCATGGGCGCGGCGCTGCGCCAGTGGGCGCAGCAGGGCCAGCGTGGCGGCCGCGACGAAGTGCTGCGCGCGCTGCACACCCTCAAGGGCAGTGCCCGCCTGGCCGGCGCGCTGCGGCTGGGCGAGATGGCCCACCGCATGGAGTCGGTCGTCGAGACCATCCCGGTGGAAGCGCCGGCCGCCGAAGTCGAGCCGCTGCTGCACCGCTTCGACAAGCTGCAGGCGCGTTTCGACGCGCTGCGCACGAGCGCTGCCCAGCCGCCCGCGGAAGCACCGGCAGAGCCGGCCGTCGAGGCCGTGCAACTGGCCGAGCCAGCGGCGCCGGCCGCGCCCGCCGCGGGCCGCGCGGTACTGGCCGCACCGGTCACCACCCAGCTGGCGCCGCAGCGGGCCTCCGCCAGCCATGCGGTGCGGGTGCGTTCCCAGCTGCTCGACCGGCTGGTGAACCAGGCCGGCGAGGTGATGATCACCCGCTCCCGGCTGGAGAACGAGCTGCGCAACCTGCGTGGCTCGCTGCAGGACCTCACCGGCGGCCTGGACCGGCTGCGCAGCCAGCTGCGCGACATCGAGCTGCAGGCCGAGACGCAGATGCAGTCGCGGCTGGCGCAGTCGCGCGATTCGGCCGCCTTCGACCCGCTGGAGTTCGACCGCTTCACCCGGGTACAGGAACTCACCCGCATGATGGCCGAGTCGGTCAACGACGTGGCCACGGTGCAGCGCAACCTGCAGCGCGCGGTGGAAGCGACCGAGGACGACCTGATCGCGCAGGCGCGCCAGACCCGCGAGTTGCAGCGCGACCTGCTGCGCACGCGCATGGTGGAGTTCGACGGCATCTCCGATCGCCTGTACCGGGTGGTGCGGCTGGCCTCCAAGGAGACCGGCAAGCAGGTCAAGCTGGACATCACCGGCGGCTCCATCGAGATGGACCGCGGCGTGCTCGACCGCATGACGCCGGCCTTCGAGCACCTGCTGCGCAACTGCGTGGCGCACGGCATCGAGGACGCCGCCACGCGGCTGGCGGCCGGCAAGGAAGCCGCCGGCGCGATCCAGGTCGACGTCAGCCAGGAAGGCAACGACGTCTCGGTGGAGTTCCGCGACGACGGCGCCGGCCTCGACCTGGCGCGCATCCGCGACAAGGCGCTCAAGCAGGGGCTGATCACCCCGGCCCAGCAGCTGACCGAGGCCGATGCCGCCAACCTGATCTTCATGCCCGGCTTCTCCACCGCGGCGGAAGTGACCGAGCTGGCCGGCCGCGGCATCGGCATGGACGTGGTGCGCTCCGAGGTCAACGCCCTCGGCGGCCGCATCGAGACCGTCACCCAGCGTGGCCAGGGCACCCGCTTCAAGCTGGTGCTGCCGCTGACCACCGCGGTGACGCAGGTGGTGATGGTGCGCAGCGGCAGTCTCTCGATCGGCGTGCCGGCCAACCTGGTGGAAATCGTGCGCCGGGCCAGCGCCAAGGAAGTCCAGCAGGCCTACAACAGCGGCCGCTTCGAGTTCGGCGGCGAGTCGCTGCCGTTCTTCTGGTCGGGCGCCCTGCTGCAGTCCTCGGCGCACAGCAGCGAGCCGCAGGCCCGGACGCTGCCGGTGGTGGTCTTCCGCAGCGCCGCGCAGCGCATCGCCGTGCACGTGGACGAAGTGCTGGGCAACCAGGAAGTGGTGGTGAAGAACCTGGGCCCGCAGCTGGCCCGCCTGCCCGGCCTGGCCGGCATGACGGTGCTGGCTTCCGGCGCCGTGGTCCTGATCTACAACCCGGTGGCCCTGTCCTCGGTGTATGGCGAGCAGGCGCGCCGGCTGAGCGCCGATCGCGCCCAGCCCGAGGTGCTGGAGCAGGCCGGCGGCGCGGCCGTCGCCGTGGCCGCCGCGCAGGCCGTCCCCCAGGTTCCGATGGTGCTGGTGGTGGACGACTCGATCACGGTGCGGCGGGTCACTCAGCGCCTGTTGCAGCGCGAAGGCTACCGGGTCGTGCTGGCCGCCGACGGCCTGCAGGCGCTCGAGCGGCTGGCCGAGGAGCGGCCGGCGGTGGTGCTGTCGGACATCGAGATGCCGCGCATGGACGGCTTCGACCTGGCGCGCAACATCCGCTTCGACCCCCGCTGGTCCGACCTGCCGATCGTCATGATCACCTCGCGCATTGCCGAGAAGCACCGCGAGCACGCGCGCGAGCTAGGCGTCAACCACTACCTGGGCAAGCCCTACTCGGAAGAGGAATTGCTGAGCCTGGTCCGGCACTACTGCACGGCAGCATCGTCGGCGACGCCGGCCTGAGCCCGGCGGGGTGGAGCGCGGCGGCGTGCGGGCTTTTTCGGGCGCCCGCCCGCCGCCCCTTGGCTAGAATCGGCGCATGCCGCCGGCAGGAGCCACGACCATGAACCTCACGCATCATTTCCTGATCGCGATGCCGGGGCTTCAGGACGAGTCCTTCGCCGGCAGCGTGGTCTACCTGTGCGAGCACAGCTCGCGCGGCGCGCTGGGGCTGGTGATCAACAAGCCCAGCGACATCAAGCTGAAGAACCTGTTCGACAAGGTCGACCTGCCGCTGGCGCGCGACGACCTGGCCGGCGCGCCGGTGTTCCAGGGCGGGCCGGTGCAGACCGAGCGCGGCTTCGTGCTGCACGAGGCCGTGATCGGCGACGAGGCCCAGCCCGACGAACCGGTCTACGCGTCCACCATGACCATCCCCGGCGGCCTGGAGATGACCACCTCCAAGGACGTGCTGGAGGCGCTGTCCACCGGCGCCGGCCCGCGCAAGGTGCTGGTCTCGCTCGGCTACTCGGCCTGGGGCGAGGGCCAGCTCGAATCGGAGCTGGCCGAGAACAGCTGGCTCACGGTCGCCGCCGACCCGCAGGTGATCTTCGATACGCCGGTCGAGCAGCGCTACGACAAGGCGCTGCAGTTGCTGGGCCTGCAGTCCTGGATGCTGTCGCCCGAGGCCGGCCACGCATGAGCGTGCCCCCGCGCCCCGACGTACCCCGCCACTTCACCACCTTTCTTGCCTTCGATTACGGTGCCCGGCGCACCGGCGTGGCCGTGGGCAACCGGCTGCTGCGCACCGCCACGCCGCAGCCGACGATCCGGGCCGAGGGCCGCGCGCGGCTGGATGCGGCCGAACAGCGGGTGCGCGAGTGGCATCCCGATGCCCTCGTGGTCGGCGTGCCTTTCCACCCCGACGGTGCGCCGCACGAGAATACCGCCCGGGCGCAGCGCTTCGGACGCCAGCTGGCGGCGCGGGTGAAGCTGGCCGTCTACGAAGTCGACGAGCGCTACAGCACCACCGAGGCGATCGCCGGCGGCGCGGCCGATGCCGACGCCGCGGCTGCCTGCATCATCCTGGAACAGTTCCTGAGGAGCATCGAATGAGCCCCGCACGGCCGCCCGAAGGGGCTCGCACCGCAGCGCGTAGCGCGGAGGTATCCCATGACTGAATTGCGGCTGGACGCCGAGGCGCTGTACCGCGAGCTGCTGCGCGGCGTGCCGGCGTTGCGCGGCCCGGCGGGCCGGCTGGTGGGCATCACCTCGGGCGGGGCCTGGCTGGCGCAGCGGCTGCAGCAGGACCTGGGGCTGGAAGGGCAGGCCGGCACGATCTCCTCGTCCATGCACCGCGACGACTTCGCGCAGCGCGGCCTGTCGGCCTCGGGCGCGCAGACCATGCTGCCGTTCGACGTGGACGGCGCCCACATCGTCCTGCTGGACGACGTGCTCTACACCGGGCGCACGCTGCGCGCCGTGCTCAACGAACTGTTCGACTACGGCCGGCCCGCCAGCGTGAAGCTGGCCGTGCTGGTGGACCGGGGCGGGCGCGAACTGCCGGTGCAGGCCGACTTCGCCGCCGCCCGGGTGACCCTGCCCGACACGCAGTCGCTGCAGCTCGCGCGCGACGACCAGGGCCGCTTCAGCTTCCAGGTGAATTGATGCTCTATCGACGCAATCCGCAGTTGAACCGCAACGGCGAACTGGTCCACCTCCTGTCGGTGGAAGGGCTGCCGCGCGACATCGTGACCCACATCCTCGACACGGCGGAGAAGTTCGTCGGCGTCAGCGCCCGCGAGGTCAAGAAGGTGCCGCTGCTGCGCGGCAAGAGCGTGTTCAACCTGTTCTTCGAGAACAGCACCCGCACCCGCACCACCTTCGAGATCGCGGCCACCCGGCTGTCGGCCGACGTGATCAACCTGGACATCGCGCGCTCCTCGGCCAGCAAGGGCGAGTCGCTGCTGGACACCATCGCAAACCTGTCGGCGATGGCGGCCGACCTGTTCGTGGTGCGCCACAGCGAATCGGGCGCGCCCTACCTGATCGCGCAGCACGTGGCACCGCACGTGCACGTGATCAACGCCGGCGACGGCCGCCACGCGCACCCCACCCAGGGGCTGCTCGACATGTACACCATCCGCCACTACAAGAAGGACTTCTCCAACCTGACGGTGGCGATCGTCGGCGACGTGCTGCATTCGCGGGTGGCGCGCTCGGACATCCACGCGCTGACCACGCTCGGCTGCGCCGAGGTGCGGGTGGTCGGCCCCAAGACGCTGGTGCCGGGCGACATGGCGCAGATGGGCGTACGGGTGTGCCACACGCTGGAGGAGGGCATCCGCGGCTGCGACGTGGTGATCATGCTGCGGCTGCAGAACGAGCGCATGAGCGGCGCGCTGCTGCCCTCGTCGCAGGAGTTCTTCAAGAGCTTCGGCCTGACGCCCGACAAGCTGCGGCTGGCCAAGCCGGATGCGATCGTGATGCACCCGGGGCCGATCAACCGCGGCGTCGAGATCGACTCCGCCGTGGTCGACGGCCAGCAGAGCGTGATCCTGCCGCAGGTGACCTTCGGCATCGCCGTGCGCATGGCGGTCATGAGCATAGTCGCCAGCAACGAGGCGTGAGAGCAAGATGAAGATCCTGATCAGGAACGGCCGGGTGATCGACCCGGCCAGCAATCGCGACGAGATCGCCGACGTGGCGCTGGCGGCCGGACGCATCGTGGCGATCGGCGGCACGCCGGCGGGCTTCAGCCCGTCGCGCACGCTGGATGCGCGCGGCTGCATCGTGGCCCCGGGGCTGGTCGACCTGGCGGTGCGGCTGCGCGAGCCCGGCCACGAGCACGAGGGCATGCTGGAGTCGGAGATGGCCGCGGCCGTGGCCGGCGGCGTCACCAGCCTGGTCTGCATGCCCGACACCGATCCGGTGCTGGACGAGCCGGGCCTGGTGGAGATGCTGCGCATGCGCGCCGAGAAGCTGCACCAGGCGCGGGTGTTCCCGCTCGGTGCGCTGACGCGCGGCCTGGCGGGCGAGGTGCTGACCGAGATGGCCGAACTCACCGAAGCCGGCTGCGTCGGCTTCAGCCAGGCCGAGACCAGCCTGGCCAACACCCAGGTGCTGCAGCGCGCGCTGCAGTACGCCGCCACCTTCGGCTACACGGTCTGGCTGCGCCCGCAGGAACTGCACCTGGGGCGGGGCGTGGCGGCCAGCGGCCCGCTGGCCACCCGGCTGGGGCTGCCCGGCGTGCCGGTAGCGGCGGAGACGATCGCGCTGCACACCATCTTCGAGTTGATGAAATCCAGCGGCACCCGCGTGCACCTGTGCCGCATCAGCAGCGCCGCCGGGGTGGAACTGGTGCGGCAGGCAAAGGACCAGGGCCTGCCCGTCACCTGCGACGTGAGCATCAACTCGCTGCACCTGACCGACACCGACATCGGCTACTTCGACAGCCGCATGCGGCTGTCGCCGCCGCTGCGCCAGCAGCGTGACCGCGACGCGCTGCGCGAAGGGTTGGCCGACGGCACCATCGACGCGCTGGTGTCCGACCACACCCCGGTGGACGAGGACGCCAAGACGCTGCCGTTCGCGGAAGCCGAGCCGGGCGCCACCGGCCTGGAACTGCTGCTGTCGCTGGGGCTGCGCTGGGGCCAGGAGAGCGGGGTCGGCCTGGCGCGCGCCCTCGCGGTGCTGACCAGCGAGCCGGCACGCGTGCTCGGCCCGGCGCTGGGCACGCTGGAGGCCAGTTGCGGCCGCCTGGCCGAGGGCGGCGTCGCCGACCTGTGCGTGTTCGACCCGCAGGCGCACTGGACCGTGGAACCGCCGGCGCTGCGCAGCCAGGGCAAGCACACGCCCTTCTCGGGCTACGAGCTGCCGGGCCGGGTGCGCTGGACCATCGCCGCCGGCCAGCTGGCCTGGGACGCCGGCACTCCCTCCGACTGACGATGCGATCGCTGCGCGCCGCGTGGCGGCTGCTGCGGGCGCTGCTGCACGCGCTGCGGGGTCTCGCGACCCTGCGCTTCGAGTTCCCGCGGCTGTCCGAAGAAGAGCGCCAGCAGCGCGTGCAGTCCTGGGCCCGCGGGATGCTGGAGGTGCTGGGCATCGCGCTGCAGGTGCGCGGCCAGCCGCCGCTGCGTGGCCCGGTGCTGCTGGTGTCCAACCACATCTCCTGGCTGGACATCCTGGTGCTGCACGCGGCCCGGCACTGCCGCTTCGTGTCCAAGGCCGACGTGAAGCGCTGGCCGCTGATCGGCGCGCTGGCGACCGGTGCCGGCACGCTGTACATCGAGCGGGAATCGCGGCGCGACGCGATGCGGGTGGTGCACCACATCGCCGCCAGCCTGCAGTCGGGCGACATCGTGGCCGTGTTCCCCGAGGGCACGACCAGCGACGGCATCGACCTGCTGCCGTTCCATGCCAACCTGATCCAGGCCGCCATCGCGGCGCCGGCGCCGGCCCAGCCCGTGGCGCTGCAGTTCATCGAGACCCGCACGGGCCGCATGAGCCTGGACCCCTGCTACATCGGCGACGACACGCTGGTGGCCTCGCTGTGGCGGACCCTGAACGGGCCCGCCATCACCGCCGTGGTGGCGTTCGGCCTGCCGCAGCACGCGCAGGATCGCGATCGCCGCCGCTGGGCAGGCGACCTTCGGGCGGCGGTGCAGCGGCTGCGCCAGGAAGGCTAGGGCGCCATCGGCGGCGCGCCGGCGCCGGAGCCGCGCTCGAAGGTGACCACGTGGTCCACCTCGGGCCGGATGCCGATCCACTCGCCGACCTTGTGGTCGTGGTGGCTGGGCACGTGCGCCATCACCATCTCGCCGGTGCCCAGCCGCAGCGTGTAGAGGAACTCCGAGCCCCGGAAGGCCTTGCGCACGATCTGCGCCTTCACCGGCGCATGGTCGTCGTGCACGATGTCGTCGGCGCGCAGCAGCACCTCGCACTGGCCGCCGCCGAACGCCGTCGGCAGCGGGCACTCGGCCACGTCGGTCAGCGAGCCCAGGGGCGTGTCCACCACCACCTGGCCGTCGACCTCGCGCAGCGTGGCCGGGGCGAACACCCCGTGGCCGATGAAGTCGGCCACGAAGCGGGTGCCGGGGCGGTGGTACAGGGTGTAGGCATCGTCCCACTGGTGCAGCCGGCCCTGGTGCATCACGCCGATGACGTCGCCGATGGCGAAGGCCTCGAGCTGGTCGTGGGTGACGAACAGCGCCGTGGTGCGTGCCGCCTTCAGGATGCCGCGGATCTCGTGCGCCAGCCGCTCGCGCAGCTCGACGTCCAGGTTGGAGAAGGGCTCGTCCAGCAGCAGCAGCTGCGGCCGCGGCGCCAGCGCGCGGGCCAGCGCCACGCGCTGCTGCTGGCCGCCCGACAGCTCGTGCGGCATGCGCCGCTCGACCCCGGCCAGGCCTACCAGCGACAGCACTTCGGCGACCCGGTCGGCGCGCTCGCCGCGCGCCAGGCGGCCCAGCCCGAAGGCGACGTTGCGTCCCACGTCCAGGTGCGGGAACAGCGCGTAGTCCTGGAACACCATGCCGATGCGCCGGGCCTCCGGCGGCCGGTGCACCTCGGGGCTCTCGACCACCTCGCCGGACAGGCGGACCTCGCCGCCGCTGGCCCGCTCCAGGCCGGCCACGGCCCGCAGCAGCGTGGTCTTGCCGCAGCCCGATGGCCCGATCAGCACGCCGATGCTGCCCTCGGGCAGGCCGAGCGAGACGTCGTCCACCGCCGGACGCTCCTGACCCCGGTAGCGGACGCTCACCCGCGACAGTTCGACGTGCATGAGTCCGATTTTAGATGAGTACAATTCTCATTTGCGTTGGCTTAGATCAAGCGCGGCCGAGGGCGAAGCCCGCCCAATCCCATCCATGTCCCTAGCGCGGCTGCAAGACCTCCTGCTGCTCGCCCTGGCCGCCCTGATCGTGCTGCCGGTGGTCACCGTCATCGCGTCCTGGCTGCAATGGGATGCGCACAGCGCCGGCATCCTGCGCGAGATGGCAGCGACGGTGCTGCCCGGCTACACGGTCACCAGCCTGGGCCTGTGCGTCGCAGTCGGCGTTGGCGTCGCGGTGGTCGGCATGGCCTCGGCAGCCGCCGTCACCCTGTTCGACTTTCCCGGCCGGCGCTTCTTCGAGTGGGGCCTGCTGCTGCCGCTGGCGGTGCCCTCGTACGTGGTGGCCTACGCGTACACCGACTTCCTGCAGTTCAGCGGACCGCTCCAGACCTGGCTGCGGACGGCCTTCGGGCTGGAAGGCCGCGTGTTCCCCGAGATCCGCAACGTGGCCGGCGCCACCGTGGTCTTCGTCTTCACGCTGTACCCCTACGTCTACCTGCTGGCGCGCGCGGCGCTGGCCGAGCGCGCCACCCAGCTCATGGAAGCGGCGCGGCTGCTCGGCGCGCCGTTGCGCACGCGGGTGCTGCGGGTCGCGCTGCCGCTGGCGCGCCCGGCGGTGGCGGCCGGCGTCGCGCTGGCGCTGATGGAGACCCTGGCCGACTTCGGCGTGGCCAGCTATTTCGGGATCACCACCTTCACCACCGGCATCTACAAGGCCTGGCTGGCGATGGACAACCGCATTGCCGCGGCCCAGCTCTCGACCACGCTGCTGCTGGTGGTGGTCGTGCTGCTGGCCCTGGAGCAGCGGGCGCAGCACCGCATGCGCTTCGCCGCGGCGCGCGGCGGGCGAGCCGGCTCGGGCGAGGCACAACCGGTGCCGCTGGCCGGCCGACGCGCGCTGGCGGCCATTGCCCTCTGCGCGCTGCCGGTGCTCATGGGCTTCGTGCTGCCCGTGCTGTTCATGCTGCGGCCGCTGCTGGCCGATTGGTCGGCGCTGCCCTGGGACCGCTTCATGCAATGGGCCGGCAACAGCGTGCGGCTGGGCGGCATCAGCGCGGTGCTGGCGGTCGCCATCGCCATGCTGCTGGCCTACAGCCTGCGCCGCAGCGGCGACGCGGTGACGCGCGGCGTGGTGCGGCTGGCCGGGCTGGGCTACGCCATCCCCGGCGCGGTGATCGTGGTCGGGCTGCTGCTGCCGGTCGGCTGGCTGCAGCGGACGGCGCCCGATACGCCGACGGTCTACTGGGTGACCGGCACCGCGATGGGCATCGTCTGGGCCTACCTGGTGCGGTTCATGTCGGTCGCGCTGCAGTCCATGCAGAGCGGCTATGCGCGCATACCGGCCAGCTTCGACGACTCGGCGCGCATGCTGGGCACCGGCCGGCTGGCGCTGCTGGCCCGGGTGCACTGGCCGCTGCTGCGGCGCTCGGCCGCGGCTGCGGCACTGCTGGTGTTCGTGGACGTGATGAAGGAACTGCCCGCCACGCTGCTGCTGCGGCCCTTCAACAGCGACACGCTGGCCGTGGTGGCCTACCAGCTCGCACGCGACGAGCGCCTCGGTGAAGCGGCGCTGCCTTCGCTGGCGCTGGTGCTGGTGGGGCTGCTGCCGGTGATCCTGCTCAGCCGGGCGCTGCGGTCGCGCTGAGCGCGCACGAGCGCCGCTTCAGCTCAGACCTCTTCCTCCGCCTCGTAGTAGCGGCGCAGGCTCTGCTTTCGGAAGACGATCTCGCCCGTGGGCACGTGGACGACGCGGATTTCCTGGCCGCCCGGCCGGGTGCTGCTCTTGGCCGCGAGCGTGATGGCGAGCGCGCGGTCGCTCACGAAGTACTGCTGCGCACCGCAGGTCGGAAGCAGGCAACTGGCGATCGGGTAACTGCTTTCGATGCGGTAGTCGGCTGATGTCATGCGGAGGTCCTCTCTGTCTTTTGTCATGCATCCGGATGCGGAACCTGCTGGTGGCCGCTCCGGAACCAATGCCTGCGATGCAGCTTATCGACGGGCGCTGGCCTGTCTGTAGGACGCCACCGCGTGGCCACAATGCCCAGGATGGGAGCAGGCCTCACGGGTTTGTCACGACGCTGTCACGACGACCGAATGTCCGGTCACGTCACGCGTGATCGCGGACCTGCTCGGCGGCCGACTTGCAGCGTGAATGCGGCGAGTCGGTGCGGCTGAAGGGACGATGCGGGCGCCGGCGGATGGCAGCCGGGCTGCGGTGGGTGGCGCCCCCGGCAGGAATCGAACCTGCATCTAGCGCTTAGGAGGCGCTCGTTCTATCCATTGAACTACGGCGGCGGAGCGCGCCATTGTAGGGGGCGGGCGCTGGGAGCGATTGGTGCGCAGCGGGGGAGCGGCGAGGGTGACTTCGCGCGTGTAGCGTGGCTCGGAGGTCGTGCCAGTGCGCGGTGCGCGCTGGATCCCCGCCTGCGCGGGGATGACTTCGCTCACTCCGTTCGCGAAGTCACTTCGACAGCAGGCGCATGGCCTCTTCCAGGCCCTTGATGGTCAGCGGGTACATGCGCTGGTTCATCAGCTGCTGGATCACCGAGATCGACTGCCGGTATTGCCACACGCCCTGGGGTTCCGGGTTGATCCAGGCGAACTTGGGGAAGGCGTCCGTCAGGCGCTGCAGCCATTCGGCGCCGGCTTCCTCGTTGTTGTATTCGACGCTGCCGCCGGGCTGCAGGATCTCGTACGGGCTCATCGTCGCATCGCCGACGAAGATGAGTTTGTAGTCCTTGTTGTACTTGCGGATGATGTCCCAGGTCGGGAACTTCTCCGAGAAGCGCCGGCGGTTGTTCTTCCACATGAAGTCGTAGACGCAGTTGTGGAAGTAATAGAACTCCAGGTGCTTGAACTCGGCCTTGGCGGCCGAGAACATTTCCTCGACGCGGTGGATATGCTCGTCCATGGTGCCGCCCACGTCCATCAGCAGCAGCACCTTCACGTTGTTGTGCCGCTCCGGCACCATCTTGATGTCCAGCCAGCCGGCATTGGCGGCGGTGGACTTGATGGTGTCGTCGAGGTCCAGTTCCTCCTCGGCACCCTCGCGCGCGAACTTGCGCAGCCGGCGCAGCGCCACCTTGATGTTGCGCGTGCCCAGTTCCTGGCTGTCGTCGTAGTCCTTGTAGGCGCGCTGGTCCCAGACCTTGACCGCGCTGCGGTTGCGCCCCTTGTCCTGGCCGATGCGGATGCCCTGCGGGTTGAAGCCGTAGGCGCCGAACGGCGAGGTGCCGCCGGTGCCGATCCACTTGCTGCCGCCCTCGTGGCGCTCCTTCTGCTCCTCGAAGCGCTTCTTCAGCGTCTCCATGAGCTCGTCCCAGCCCATCTTCTCGATCTTCGCCTTCTCCTCCGGCGACAGCTCGAGCTCCAGGTTCTTGCGCAGCCACTCCAGCGGGACGTCCTTGGTGAAGTCGGCCACCAGCTCCACGCCCTTGAAGTAGGCGGCGAAGGCGCGGTCGAACTTGTCGTAGTGCTTCTCGTCCTTGACCAGCGCGGTGCGCGACAGGTAGTAGAAGTCGTCGACCGAGTAGCCGTCCTCGCTGGCCGGCCCGACCACGCCTTCCTTCAGCGCCTCGAGCAGGACCAGGTATTCCTTGACGGACACGGGCAGCTTGGCGCTGCGCAGGGTGTAGAAGAAGTCGATCAACATCGCTGACTCCTCTCAGTGGCGCGGGCGGGCGAGCTGGTAACCCAGGTGCGCCTTCACGGCCGGCCACTCGCCGCGGATGATGCTGAACACCACCGTGTCGCGCAGCGAGCCGTCCGGCATCCGCATGTGGTTGCGCAGCACGCCGTCCTGTCTGGCACCCAGGCGCTCGATCGCATTGCGGCTCTGGTGGTTGAACCAGTGCGTGCGGAACTCCACGGCGATGCAGTCCAGCGCCTCGAACGCATGGGTGAGCAGCATCAGCTTGCACTCGGTGTTGAGGGCGGTGCGCTGGACGCTGCGGCGGTACCAGGTGGACCCGATCTCGACGCGGCGGTTGGCCGCATCGATGTTCATGTAGGTCGTCATGCCCGCGAAGCCGCCCTGGGCATCGCGCACCGCGAACGGCAGCATGGAGCCCTTGTCCTGCAGGCCGAGCCGGCGCTCGATCTCGGCGCGCATCTTGTCGTGGGCCGGGATGCTGGTGTACCAGAGCTTCCACAGCTCGCCGTCGCGCACCGCCTCGGCGGCTTCGGCTTCGTGCGCCAGTGACAGAGGCTCCAGCCTGGCGTGCCGGCCCTGCAGCGTGATCGGCGCGGCGAACGTCATGGCGCTCAGCGGTTGTGCCGCTGCATGAACACCAGTTTCTCGAACAGCGTCACGTCCTGCTCGTTCTTGAGGAGGGCGCCCACCAGCGGCGGCACGGCGACCTTGTCGTCCTTGGACTGCAGCGCCTCGAGAGGGATGTCCTCGGCCACGAGCAGCTTCAGCCAGTCGAGCAGCTCGGACGTGCTGGGCTTCTTCTTCAGGCCCGGCAGGTTGCGCACGTCGTAGAAGGTCTTCATCGCGGCCGACAGCAGCTCCTGCTTCAGGCCGGGGAAGTGCACCTCCACGATCTTCCTCATCGTGTCGGCGTCGGGGAACTTGATGTAGTGGAAGAAGCAGCGGCGCAGGAAGGCGTCGGGCAGTTCCTTCTCGTTGTTGGAGGTGATGAACACCAGCGGCCGGTGCTTCGCCTTGACCAGCTCGCGCGTCTCGTAGACGTAGAACTCCATGCGATCGAGCTCGCGCAGCAGGTCGTTCGGGAATTCGATGTCGGCCTTGTCGATCTCGTCGATCAGCAGCGCCACCGGCTGCTCGGCGGCGAAGGCCTGCCACAGCACGCCCTTGACGATGTAGTTGTGGATGTCCTTGACCTTCTCGTCCCCGAGCTGCGAGTCGCGCAGGCGGGAGACCGCGTCGTACTCGTACAGGCCCTGCTGCGCCTTGGTGGTGGACTTGATGTGCCACTGCAGCAGCGGCATGCCCAGCGCCTGCGCCACTTCCTCGGCCAGCATGGTCTTGCCGGTGCCCGGTTCGCCCTTGACCAGCAGCGGCCGCTTGAGGGTGATGGATGCATTGACCGCCAGCATCAAATCCTGCGTGGCGACGTAGTTCTGGGTGCCTTGGAACTTCATGGGGGGAATCATCGGGGCTGTTGAGGTGCCCCCTATAATCGATCGTTGATCTGGATCAGACGCTCGTCGATTGTGCGCTCAAAATGAATCAGTTGTTGACCACGCTCATGGCCCTGCTTGTCGCGTCTGCGACCGGGTTCGCACACGCACAGGCCGCGCCCGCCGCACCGGCGCCTGCGGCCGCACCCGCGGCCGCCACGCCGGCGAACCCCGCCGACCTGCAGGCCAAGATTGCGATGTGCCTGGGCTGCCACAACATCCCGGGCTACCAGGCCAGCTTCCCCGAAGTGCACAAGGTGCCGATGATCGCGGGCCAGAGCGCCGCCTACATCGAGGCCGCGCTGGCCGGCTACAAGACCGGTGAGCGCCGCCACCCGACCATGCGCGGCATCGCCGATTCGCTGTCGGAGCAGGACATCAAGGACGTCGCGGCCTACTACTCCAAGCTCGGGACCAACGAGCCGGTGGCCGAGAAGCCGAGCCGGGAGCCTGCCGCGCCGGTCGCGGCCCTGCTGCAGAAGGGCGCCTGCGTCTCCTGCCACGGCGTCAACTTCTCCAAGCCGATCGCCCCCAACTACCCGAAGATCGCCGGCCAGCACAAGGACTACCTGTTCGTCGCGCTGAAGTCGTACAAGGCCGATGCCAAGGGCCCGGTGGGCCGCGGCAACGCCGTCATGGGCGGCGTCGCCAAGCAGTTCAGCAACGCCGAACTCAAGGCCATGGCCGACTACATCGGCAGCCTGGACGGCGAGCTGGAGACGGTGCCGGAGTCCCGTTTCAAGTAAGCCGATACGCCAATAGCAGACAAGGCCCGCCTCTGGCGGGCCTTGTCTTTTGTGGGCGAGCCCGGCTCAGTCTTTCGTGGCCCTTCGCTGCACGCAGGCCACGTAGGCCTCGCCGTCCGGGGGCCGGCCGGCGCGCTGGCTTTCCCACAGCATCTGGCCCAGGCACTCCATGGCTTCGTGGTGCGCGTCGTGCAGCGAGCCGCGGCGGGCGGCCAGCAGTTCGACCGCCTGGCGGATGCCGCGCGGCTGGTCGATCGAGCACTGCTCGCTGATCGACAGGTGCATGGACAGGTGCAGGAAAGGGTTGGCCTGGCCGTCGCTGCCGTCGTAGACCCGGGCCACTGCCGCTTCGGCGTCGGCGAGGTCGGGGTCGTATTCCGGATGCTCCAGCAGCCACTGGCTGGCCAGCGTCTCCAGCGCGTCCAGCGGCTGCCCGGCGCGGGCCTTGGCATGGACGGCGCAGAAGAAGCGCCGCACATCCTGCTGGGAGGGGTTGAACATGGGCCGGAGGCTAACACCTCGGGCGTCGGCGAAAATCGCGGATTCGAGCTGCTATCGACGTCCCCGGAGCCCCCATGAGCCAGCAAGCCTTTATCTGCGACGCCATTCGCACCCCCTTCGGCCGCTACGGCGGCGCCCTGTCCTCGGTGCGCACCGACGACCTGGCCGCGCTGCCCATCCGGGCCCTGGTGGCGCGCAACCCCAAGGCCGACTGGCAGGCGGTCAGCGACGTGCTGTACGGCTGCGCCAACCAGGCCGGCGAGGACAACCGCAACGTGGCCCGCATGGCCGCGCTGCTGGCCGGGCTGCCGATCGAGGTGCCGGGCGCCA
>NZ_DASPLW010000067.1:0-15986 GCF_035627355.1 Ramlibacter sp. | reverse complement strand
TCGACGCGCTGAGCGCAGCGAAGCGCGTCGTCCCCGCGAAGGCGGGGACCCAGATCATGGTCGAGCGAAGCGAGCGAACTCCCCCGTGACCCAGCAGCGCGCCTACGGCGCTGCCGAAGGCGGACGCACTGGATTCCCGCCTCCGCGGGAATGACGGTTCTCCGGTGCATGATGGCGCCTTGGACCAGAACAGGAGCCTTCCCATGGAAACCCCACAGGAACACGAAGAACCCGCTGCCGCGTCGCCCTCCACCGCGGAACCCCGCAATGCCTTCCTCGAGGAAAAGGCGTTCAAGTCGCGCACCGTGCTGCTGTTCGGCGAGGTCAGCGACCGCTCGGCAGCCGACATCGCGCGCCGCCTGATCGCGCTGGACGCCGAGTCGGACAAGCCGATCGACATGCTGGTCAGCTCGCCCGGCGGCCACCTGGAGTCGGGCGATGCGATCCACGACATCATCCGGTTCATCGCCGCGCCGGTGAACATGATCGGCACCGGCTGGGTCGGCAGTGCCGCCACCCACCTGTATCTGGCGGTGCCGCGCGAGCGGCGCTTCTGCCTGCCCAACACCCGCTTCCTGATCCACCAGCCCAGCGGCGGCGCCGGCGGGCCGGCCAGCGACATCGCCATCCACGCGCGCGAGATCATCAAGGCGCGCGAACGCATCGCCCAGACCATCGCGCGCGAGACCGGCAAGCCGCTGGAGAGCGTGCTGATGGACATCGAGCGCGACCGCTGGCTGTCGGCCGAGGAGGCGATCGACTACGGCCTGGTGGGCCGCATCATCCAGAACAAGGCGGAACTGCGTCGCTGAGCGCGACGGCCGCGCCCGGTTCGCCGGCTCCTCCGGCGGCCGGGCCGCACCGGGCAGCAACGCTTCGTGCGCCCTCACCGACGAGATCGGGGGGCCGCCGCTACAATCGCCCGGCACTCGTCATTGGGGAGTAGCCGCCCTGCACCGCAGGGGCTCGCGTCAACACACTTGGTCCTCGCGACCGTGGCGCGGGCAGCTCCTGGCCTGGCAAGACCTTTGACCGCACTGCCTCCGGAAGGGCCGGGGATGCCGTGTGGTCCTCGGTACCCCGCCGGCCCTGGAGACCTCCTTCTTTCATGGAAGCCTTTCTCGTGTCCACCGGCGTCGTCGCGCTCGGTGAAATGGGCGACAAGACCCAGCTGCTGGCCGTCGTGCTGGCCGCGATGTTCCGCCGGCCGCTGCCCATCGTGCTCGGCATCCTGGTGGCCACCGTGCTCAACCACGCGGCCGCCGGCGCGGTGGGCGGCTGGGTGGCCGCGGCGCTCGGACCCGACCTGCTGCGCTGGGTGATCGGCCTGTCCTTCCTGGCGATGGCCGGCTGGATGCTGGTCCCGGACACCATCGACGAGGACGAGGCCACCCGCGAGACGGCGCGCTTCGGCGTGTTCGGCACCACCGTCGTCGCGTTCTTCCTGGCCGAGATGGGCGACAAGACCCAGATCGCCACGGTCGCGCTGGCGGCCCGCTATCCGGAGATCGTGCTGGTGGTGATCGGCACCACCCTGGGCATGATGCTGGCCAACGTGCCCGCCGTTTACCTGGGCGACCGGATGGCGAACAAGGTGTCCATGCCCCTGGTGCACGCCATCGCCGCGGGCATCTTCGGCGTGCTGGGGGTGCTGACGCTGCTCAACGTGGGCCAGTTGTTCTAGGTTCCTGCGCATCGACGGTCGCTCTCGACCGTGTGCCGGAGTTCGCGAGCAAACGTAACTTCTGCCGCACGAGCACTGCGCTGCATCGCGTGCATGCATCACCCTCCTGCGTCCGAAGCGCAACAGGAATGCGGTCCGTGCACCTCATCCATTCACATCGATGCGCCAATGAGCGCCGCTGCCTCAGCCATTGCACCGAATGGCTGAGCCTAATGCTTGCCGGGCGGTCCACCCGCCCTTGAAGCAACTGGCGAACATGGTTACGGGTGTAGGCCAGCGCCCTACGCCAGTGTCGGACGCCTCCTACTACATTCGCGCCTCCTGCTGAGGTTGGTGGGCACTTCGAACCGCGATCCGGACGCGTTCCGGGCCCCGTTCGCAGCGCAGCGTCGCCGGCCCGGCGTTCCGGTCAACACGGGCGGACGAGAGGCTGCGACAGCGTTCTCCGATGCCTTCCCACATGGTTGTTCGACATGAAGAGGCGCATATTCATCCAGGGGGGCTCGGCGGCCCTGGCAACGACGCTCGCGGCGTGCGGAGGCGGGGGCGGCAGCGCCGCCGGTGACAGCCCGCTGGGCACGGAACTGGTCGGCGACGAACTGGCCAAGCGGCCGATCGAGAAAGGCCTGCCGCCCGGCAAGCGGCCCAGCGCCACCCCGGAGCCGACCCCGGCACCGACGACGGCACCCACGCCCGCTCCGACCCCCGCGCCCACGCCGGCCCCGACCCCGGCGCCCACGCAGGCCCCGGTCAACGGCATCCACTACCCGTTCGGCTCGCGCCTGGTGCCCTATGCAGCCGGCATCCTGCCGAACAACGTGTCCAACGCCAGCATGGACAGCGTCATCCGCCGCAGCTACGACGGCTGGAAGACCCAGAACATGGCGGACGTGCCCACCGTGCCCGGCGGCAAGGCCGTGCGCTTCGGCACTTCGGGCAGCTATCTCACCGTGTCCGAGGGCATGGGCTACGGCATGCTGCTCACGGTGGTGATGGCCGGCTACGACCCGAACGCCCGCGCCCTGTTCGACGGCCTGCTGACCACGGTGCGGGCGCGCCCGGCCTACAGCATCCCCACCAGCTCGGGCGGGCGCTACCTGATGGACTGGCGCCTGACCATCAACGGCTCGTCCACCGACGCCGCCGGCGGCGGCTGGAACGCCATGGACGGCGACCTGGACATCGCGCTGGCGCTGCTGATGGCGGACCGCCAGTGGGGATCCAACACCGGCCCCTGGAACTACAAGCAGGAAGCGATCAACACGATCAACGCCCTGAAGTCGTGGAACATGAAGCCGGACGGCACCACCAAGGGCATGGCCACGCCCGACGTGAGTCGCACCTCGGACTACATGATCAACCACTTCCGCGCGTTCGCGCGCGCGACCGGCGACAACTGGTGGGCCACCACGGTGATCGACCGCTGCTACTGGCTGATCAACCGCATGCAGACGGTGTACTCGCCCGGCGCCGGCCTGATGCCCGACTTCATCGTGCAGACCAACACCGCGACGCCGGTCCCCTCGCCGGGCGGCATGGGCGACTTCGTGATGACGGAGATGCACTACTACGCCAACGCGCAGCGCAACCCCTGGCGCTGGGGCACGGACTACGTCTTCTCGGGCGACCAGCGCTGGCGCGG
The DNA here is from genome assembly GCF_035627355.1 of Ramlibacter sp. Taxonomy (GTDB): domain Bacteria; phylum Pseudomonadota; class Gammaproteobacteria; order Burkholderiales; family Burkholderiaceae_C; genus Ramlibacter. Next base: position 12,660 of record NZ_DASPLW010000067.1, on the reverse strand, counting down.
CGTGCTGAACAAGATGATGGCGTTCTTCAAGAACGACACGGGCGGCGACCCCGCGCGCACGGCGACCGGCTACGCCCTGAACGGCACCCTGCCCTCGCCGCTGATCCGCCCGTACCCGAACTGGACCCCCAAGGGCATGATCGGCCCGCAGCTGTGCGGCGCCATGTGCGACCCGGCGCACCAGACCTACCTGAACGCACTGTGGGCCTTCAACGCGAACAACTTCAGCACGGCGTACTACGACGCGGAGCTGCAGCTGATTCCAATGCTGGTAGCGTCGGGGAACTGGTGGCAGCCGTGATGCGTTGAGAAATCGCTGCGCGATTTCCAGGCCGTCATTCCCGCGAAGGCGGGAATCCAGTGCGTCCCCTTTCGCGGACTGTCTTGAAAGCCCTGGATCCCCGCCTCCGCGGGGATGACAAGGATCACCGTTCCGGCGGGATGATGGGGCCAGGGACGGGCAGAATCCCCCCATGCTCCTCCACGGCTCCCTGCGCTCCGATGTCGAACGGCGCTTGCGCGGCTTTCCCGTACGCCGAATCGATGCCGGTGCGCATCGGGCGGCGGCGGTGGTCGTGGCGCTGGTGGAGGAAGGCGAAGGCGCGCAGATCCCCGGCATCGCACGGCCGCAGGGATGGAGCCTGGAGGCCGCCTTGCTGCTCACGCGCCGGGCGCCCACGCTGAGCAGCCACTCGGGCCAGTGGGCGTTGCCCGGCGGTCGCATCGACCCGGGCGAGAGCCCGCAGCAGGCCGCGCTGCGTGAACTGCACGAGGAAGTCGGGCTGCGGCTGGACGCCGCCGAGGTGCTGGGCTGCCTGGACGACTACGCCACCCGCTCGGGCTATGTGATCACGCCGGTGGTGGTGTGGGCAGGTGCCGCGCACGGCATCGTTCCCAACCCGGCCGAAGTGGCCGGCGTGCACCGCGTGCGGCTGTCCGAGTTCACGCGCCCCGAGGCGATGCGGCTGGAGCCCGAGGAGGAACCCGGCCGCCCCATCCTGCGCCTGGCGCTGGGCGACAGCTGGGTGTCGGCACCCACGGCCGCGGTGATCCACCAGTTCTGCGAAGTCGGCCTGGCCGGGCGCGACACCCGCGTCGCGCACTTCGACCAGCCCGAGTTCGCGCGCCGCTGAGCGCCCTTAGCGGCCGGTCGTGATGTGCCGCGCGGCGGCCTTCGCGGTCAGGATGCAGCCCGGCAGGAAGGTCCCCTCCAGCGAGCGCTTGCCGCAGGCACCGCCGCCGCCGAAGCCCGCGGCCTCGCCCACGCAGTACAGGCCCGGCATCGCCTCGCCCGCGCCGTCCAGCACGCGGCTGTGCAGGTCGGTCACCAGCCCGCCCAGGCTCTTGCGGGTGATCAGCTGGATGCGGATCGCGATGTAGGGCCCGGCGCCGGCCTGCTGCGGCGGCGCCGGCTTGCAGGTGCGCAGCCGGTCCGGACCCCACTCACGCGCATGCAGGATGCGTCGCACCTGTGGATCGTCCTCGGGCCGCCTGCCGGGGCCGAAGTTCGCATCGAAGGCGTCGACCGTCGCCTGCAGCACCTCGGGCCGCACGTGTTCGCTGCCCGTCAGCGCGTTCATCCTCGCCACCAGCCCGGCCAGGCTCTCGTCGACCAGGAAGTGCGGGCTCTCGCGCGCCAGCTGCTTCACCAGCCGGTGGTTGCCCAGCAGCGTCTCCTTGAGGAAGGCCAGCAGCTGGCGGTCGCGGATGCGCGGGTTGTGCTCGGCTCCGGAGATCGCCAGCTCCTTGGCGGCGATGCGCCAGTTCAGCAGGTGCCAGGTCCAGGGCTGCTCCTGGGCCGCGACGCGCTGGCACAGGTCGTGGGTGTCGAAGCCCGTCACCAGCGGATCGGGGCCCATGCGCCGCCCCTGGTGGTCCAGCCACAGGGCCGACTTGCAGGGGATCAGCGACAGCCCGTGGCCCTCGAAATGCGGCTGCGGATGGGGGATGCCGGCGGCGTAGTTCCACATCTCGCCGGCCGCGTCGATGCGGCCACCCAGGCCCTCCACCAGGTGGTGCAGCTTGCCGTCGGCATAGGGATGGGCGCCATTGAGCATGGACGCCGGCAGTGGCCGCCCGGCCGGCCAGTTGGCGCGGGCCTCCTCGTGGCTGCCGTTCAGGCCGCCCATGGCCAGCACCACCACCGGTGCGGCGAAGCGCAGTTCCTCGCCGGTGTCCTCGTCCACGCCGGTGGCGCCGCTGAGGGCGCCGGCGGCCTGCTCCAGCCCGGTGATGCGCACGCGACTGCGCAGCGTCAGCCGGCCCGGTTCGCCGGCCCGCTGCACCGCCTCGATCATGCGCAGCGCGAGCAGGCGCGAGGTGCCCCACAGCACGTGGTAGCGCGGCACGGTGTTGCCGTTGCCTTCGAGCCCGCGCTCCACCCAGTTGACCGCCGGCAGGAACTTCAGGCCATGGCGGCCGGTGAGCCAGTCGTGGACCTCGGCGCGGGAACGCTCCACGTAGTGGCGCGCCCACTGGACCCGCAGGGTGTCGGCCTCGGGCAGTTCGCCGAAACGGATCCAGTCGGCCAGCGCCCGCTCGGGGCTGTCCTGGATCTTCTTGCGCGCCTGCAGCGGGGTGCCCACCAGGGCCATCCCGCCGAAGGCCCACAGGGCCAGGCCGCCCAGGCGCTCGCGGGTGTCGCGATCCACCACGGTGACGGTCTTGCCGGCCTGCAGGCACTCCAGCGCCGTGACCAGGCCGGCGAGGCCGCCGCCCACCACCAGCACGTCGGAAGAAGTCACCTTGCTCATGGCGCCAGCTTCCGCTTGAGCCCGCGCGCCACCGGTTGCGGCAGGCTGCCGAGCGATCGCAGCAGCCAGGGCAGCACGCGCAGCTTGAGGCCGGAGAACACGCTGGGCACCACGGCCTCGATCAGGTGGGGGCCGGGCGTGGCGAACGCGCGCTCCAGCGCCGCGGTGAAATCCTCCGCCGTGGTGGCGCGCACCGCGGGAACGCCCATGCCCTGCGCCAGGTGCACGAAGTCCAGCCCCGGCCCGGCGAGGTCGAGCTGCGCCTTGGCCTTGGGGCCGGCGCGCTCGGCACCGACCCGCTCCAGCTCCACGTTCAGGATGCCGTAGGAGCGGTTGTTGAAGATGACCGAGACCACGTTCAGGCGTTCGCGCGCCATGGTCCACAGGGCCTGGATCGTGTACATGGCCGAGCCGTCGCCGACGAGCGCCAGCACCGGGCGGTCCGGGCAGGCGATGGCCGCGCCGACGGCGGCCGGCAGCGATTGTCCGATCGCCCCGCCGGTGAGCGCCAGCACGTCGTGGCGCGGCGCCCCGGCGGTGAACAGGGGCAGCATGGTGCCGGAGGTCTGCGCCTCGTCGACGATGATGGCCCGCTCGGGTAGCAGGTGGCCGACGGCCTTGCAGACCTTCTCGGCGGTCAGCTTGCCGCGCGGCCGGCCCGGGCGCCGCGGTCCCTGCAGCACCGGCGTGGCCTCTTGTGCGCCCAGTTGCCGGCACAAGCCCTCCAGGGCTTCCAGCGCGTCCTGGGTCGGCGAAGCCAGTTCGTGCACGGTGCAGCCCTCGGGCACCAGCCAGCTCTTCTTGCCGGGATAGGCGAAGAAGGACACCGGCGCGCGGGCGTCCACCAGCACCAGGTTGCGCAGCCCGGCCAGCTGCACCGAGGCCATCTCGGCCAGGTAGGCGATGCGCTCCACCGGCGGCAGGCCGGCGCCGCGCTCGAAGCGGGTCGGGAACACCTCGGCGTAGAGCTTCGCACCGGTTTTCGCAGCGATGCGCGCGGCGGCCATCAGCGCCGGTTCACGCAGGGCCCGCCCGCCCAGCAGGATGGCGTTGGGCCCGCCCGCCTGCAGCGCCGCGGCGATCCGGGCGATCGTCTCGTCCTCGACCGGTGCGGGTTCCGCGACCGCTGGCGGCGGCAGCGGCGTGCCGCCCTCGCCCCAGGACACGTCGGCCGGCAGGATCAGCGTCGCCACCTGACCCGGCGGCCCCTTGGCAGCGGCGACCGCTTCCACCACGTCGCGGCACAGGTCCGCGGTGCTGCGCGAGGTGCGCACCCAGCTGGACACGTTGCGCGCCGCCGTCTCGATGTCGGACTGCAGCTGCGCGTCGTACTGGGTGTGGTGGGTGGCGTGGTCGCCGACGATGTTGACCACCGGCACCTTGCCCTTGCGAGCGTTGTGCAGGTTGGCCAGGCCATTGCCCAGGCCGCAGCCCAGGTGCAGCAGCGTCGCCGCCGGGCACCCGGCCATGCGGGCGTAGCCGTCGGCGGCGCCGGTGGCCACGCCCTCGAACAGGGTCAGCACCGCCCGCATCTGCGGCGCCGTGTCCAGCGCCGCCACGAAATGCATCTCCGAGGTGCCCGGGTTGGTGAAACAGACGTTCACGCCTGCGTCCAGCAGCGTGCGCAGCATGGCTTGTGCGCCATTGGCCATGGGTGTCTCCTTGTGTTCCGGCCCGACGCGCATTGTCGAGCCGGCGGCGGCCTTCCACGCCGATCGGCGCGACACCCCTGCGACAGCGGCCGACGGGCGCCCCGATCAGGTCGAAGGCCGTGACCAGGCCAGGCAGCCCAGGGCCCACGCGGAGCTGCTGACCAGCAGGGCGCCGCGGGCGTACAGCTCGCGCGCGCGCGCCGGCTCCGGCATGGCAACGGCCCACAGCCCGCCGGAGCGGTCGACCCAGAGGACGCGCGCATCCGCCGAGGCCAGGGCGTCGAAGGCCGCGGCGCCTTCCATCCCGGGACGGAACAGGACGACCACCTGGCCGGTGTCGCCGGCCGGCAGGGCCGCGAGCGGAGCGGCGACGGCAGCGGCCAGCGCCAGGGAGGCCGCCGCGCTGCGACCGCCGCCGCCCCCGGCGCGCCGGTGCAGCAGCCAGCCGGCAACGAGCGGCACGACACCGAACACGGAGAACCAGAGCAGGTCCCAGAACAGCGGATCGGGCACGTCCACGCGGATGCGGTGGATGCCGGTGATCCAGTGCGAGACGACGCTGTCGACGACGTGCCAGGCGCCGAAGCCGATCAGCGCCCGGGCCCACAGTACCCGGTCGGCCCCGGCCACCGCGTAGTCGGCGCGTGCCTTCCACAGCAGCCCGAGCGCCCAGGCGGCCAGCAGGTACATCAGCACATGGAACAGGCCATCGGCCAACAGTTGCGCCCGCAGGTCGCGCAGGGCGGCGGCCTGGACGTTGCTCAGGAGGTGGTGCCACTGCAGCACCTGGTGCAACACGATGCCGTCGAAGAAGCCGCCCAGGCTGAATCCGAGCAGCAAGCCGGCCCAGCGCAGGGGTCGGCCGACGGGGCGGCTCGCAGCGCGGTCCACGGTCTGCATCGCACCAGCTTAGGACGCCATGTCCATGGCGTGGGGCCGGTGTAACGAGCGCGCGTCCCCGGCTCGGCGGTCGAGCGCGTCGGGCGCGCTGCCAGCAGGCGCTCCCGGCACGCCACCGGTCCGCCCACAAAAAAGGGGCCCCGAGAGGCCCCTTGGAAGCAGGCGGCGGACCCGGGGCCCACCAGCCCGCGCTCAGGGCGCTGCGAAGTCGAAATCCAGCACCTGGTCGGCCGTGGACACGTCGGCCTCCTGGGTGATCACCGTGCGCCCGGGAGCGGCGGCGTGCACGCTGTACAGGCCGGCCAGCACGTTGTCGGCCGTGAAGGTCAGGCCACCGGTCGCGTAGGGCGCGCGCACGGGGGCGGCCGCCGGCAGGCTCAGCGCATAGGTCGCGTCCGTCGCGTCCACCGGGGTGGCCGCCACTTCCACGACCGGTCCGTCGGTCAGTGCCTGCGTCGCCCGCACGCTGGCGTCGAGCACCAGGGTGGGCGTGCCGCTGCCGGACACCGAGGTCGTGCCGGTGACCTGGCGCAGCGTCGAGGCCGGCGGATCGATGGCCGCGTCGCTGGCGTTCAGGCTGACCGTGGAGGTGCCGACCGGCACCGAGGACACCACGGCAGTGCTGTGGGTGTCGGAGACGATCACCACGTCATAGCTGCCGGCCGGCAGGAAGGGCAGCACGAACTTGCCGTTGGCGTCGGGCACGGTGGAGCGCACCACGGTGCCGTCCTGCTGGGCCGAGACGCGCACGCCCTCCACCGACAGCGAGACGTAGCCCTCGATGCCGGTCTGGGTGCGCTTGGCCAGAGTCAGCACCGGCTTGAGGTTGTAGTTGCCGGAGTTGCCGGCCTTGACCACCGACTTGCAGGCATCGAAGTCCAGCACCAGGTCGGCCAGGCCGCCTTCGCTCACCTCGAAACCGGACTTGAGCTTGAGCCCGCTCTGCTGCGCGCTGGGCGTGCGCAGCGGCACCTCGGCCGAGCCGGTGGGCTTGACCGAATTGGCCAGCGGGTTCTGCGCGTCGTTCGCGGCCAGCACCAGCCGCACCTGGTTGTAGGTGCCGGCGGGCAGGTCCGTCTGGCCCAGCTCCTCCAGCGTGCCGTTGGTCAGCTGCAGCAGGTCGATGCGCTTGGGCGCATCGAGCACGATCTCTTCCCAGCCGCCGGCTTCCTCGTCGGCCGAATCGCTCTGGTGCACCCGCACGCGCTCGACCGTGACGTACACGTTGTCGTAGCCGCAGCTGGGTGCGTCGGTCAGCGCCATGCGCAGGGTGCCCTGGGGCACGCTGGCCGTGGTGCTGCCACCGCCGCCACCGCCGCAGGCCGCGATCACGGCGCCGGCGGACACGGCCAGCAAAGTCGTTTTCCAGCCGGGGTCGAAGGCAAGTCGCTTCTCGATGGGCATCAGGTTCCTCGTGGTTGTGGAACGCGGGATGCTCTTCAGCTTGGGACGCAGCGGGGTAGCCAAACGTAAGTGGCCGCCACAAGAGGCTTCGAGCCCTCGTGTTCCTGACGAACCGTTGCACCCGCTGTGAATTTTTCCCATCGGCACAACAGGGTGTGCTGCCTTCCGATCCGGACGCCCGTATCCGCCGGTGTCCTACGGCCAACGCACATGGGAACGACGACCATGCACAGCAGTGAACCAGCAACCAGGCCGCATGCCGGAGACGGTCGGTCCTTTTCGCCTGCTGCGCGTCCTGCGCTCGGATGCGAGCGCGACGGTGCATGAAGCCCTCGGGCCGGATGGGCAGGAGCGGCTGGCCCTGACGGTGCTGGCGGCGGACGAGGTATCCCTGGATGCCCGCTCGCACGAGGCCCTGCGCGCCGCAGTGCGCGCCGCCGCGCCGATCCTGCATCCCAACCTCATCCTGCCGCAGGACCTGGTCCGTGACGGAACCCGGCTGCTCATTGCGGCGCCGTACACCGACGGCGAGACGTTCGACCGCTACCTGGCACGCGCCGGCCGCCTGCCGCCCCTGCAGGGCCTCGCGCTCCTCGCCCAACTGCTCGATGGCCTGGCTTGCGCCGGGCGGCACCGCTGGGTGCACTCCGCCATCCACCCGCGCCATCTGCTCGTGGCGCCCAACGGCCAGCCCAGGATCGACGGCAGCGCGGGGGTCGCCGCGGCCTGTACCCGACGGCCAGGGCCCTTCGATTCGCCGCAGCACCTGGCACCGGAGGTGGCGCAGGGCGCGCCGCCAGACCCGCGTGCCGACCTGTACTCGGCGGCCGTGGTCGCCTACGAGCTGCTGACCGGCGCGCTGCCGTGGGAGGGGGCGGACCGCACGATCGTGCGCCCCGTGCGGTCCCTGCGCCCCGAGCTGCCGGCGGAACTGGACGCGGTGTTCGGACGCGCCCTGGCGACGAGCCCGGATGCGCGCTTCGCCAGCGCCGCGCAGCTCTGGTCCGCGTTGCACGCAGCGGTGGGTTCGCCGGTCTGGGTACGGCCCCGCGCGCCGGCACGTTCCGCCGCTCCCGTCGTTGCCGTGGCACGCGACACCTCGCCGACGCGGCCATCCGCGGTCGCGGTTCCGGCCGTTCCCGAGGACGGCGCGTCGGTCGCCCCGTTGACCCACAGGGCCGCCGTGGCGCTGATGGTGGGGTGCACGGCCATCGCATCCTGGACGGCGGGCCTGTGGACGCCGGAACCCGTGCAGCGGGCGGCCGAGCGGGTCCTCGCCAGCCAGGCCATGCCGGCCTCCGGCTTCACGGCGCACGTGCCAACGGTGCCGTCATCGGACGTTGGCGGCGCGACACGGCCGCCCATCGCAGCGATGTCGACGCCTGCCGCCGCGCCGGCCCAGCCGGTGAGCGATCCGCCGCGGCCTGCGACGCACGAGCAGGAAGCGACCGCGCCTGCGGCCCGTCACGACGATTTGCCCGTCGATCCGCCCGACGAGGCATCGTCCGCGTCCGCACGGCCCGCGCCGCACCGGACGCGCATCCGCTCCCACGCTCACCCGGGTCCCAGGCCACAGCCGACGTCGACGTCCACGGACCTGCCCTGCGATTCGCGAGAAGGCTTCGCGCGCGAGCTGTGCACCGTGCTGCGCTGCGCGACCGCCGAGTTCCGCACGCATCCGGTCTGCGTCCGGCTGCATCGCGAGGGCGAGGCCCGCCTGCAACTGGCGGCTTCGCGGGGCGCTCCCTGAGCGGCTCCAGCCTCTGTGCTGGCCATGCGTGGCATGTCCTACAGGATTGGTCGGCCCATGGGAAAGACTCCCACGACCACCCCGGGCCATCCTGTCCGCAGAGGGAAACAGCCCTCGTCAGCAAAGGAGTTGTAGATGATCAGGATTCTTCTTCCCATCGTGTGTAGCGCCGCCTTGGCTGCTTGCGGCACGACGGCATCCGGAACCGCATCCGGCACCGCCTCGGGCATGGGCTCGTCCGGCGGTTCCGCGAGCGGCACGATGTCGACACCCTCAGGATCGGCCGCTTCCAGCACGACGCCGTCGAGCGGCACCTCGTCCTCGGGCACCACCTCCGGCATGGGCGCTTCGGGCAGTTCCACGGCCACAACGCCTTCGTCCGGCGGTGCGGCCGGTACCAGCAGCAGCACCGGCACCTCGGGCTCCACGGGAGCGACCACCTCGGGCGGCAGCACCAGCCGCTAAGCCCGACCCGAGCGCCGGCCGCCGGCCGGCGCCCATCCCAGGGCCGATCAGGCCGCCACCGCCCCCGTCCCGTACCCGGCCGCCGGCCGCGGCGTACCGCCGGGCTCCACCTGCACGGCGCAGTACTTGAACTCGGGGATCTTGCCGAAGGGATCGAGTGCCGGATTGGTCATCAGGTTGGCCGCGGCCTCGTAGTAGGCGAAGGGGATGAACACCGCCCCGGCCGGCGTGCCATCGTCGCGCCGCAGGTGCAGCGTCACCTCGCCGCGGCGCGAACGCACCGTGGCCACGTCGCCGGGCTGCAGGCCCAGCGCCTGCAGGTCGGCCCCGTTCATCGATGCCGTCGCCATCGGCTCGATGGCATCGAGCACCGCCGCGCGGCGGGTCATGCTGCCGGTGTGCCAGTGCTCCAGCTGCCGGCCGGTGATCAGCACGAAGGGGAACTGCGCATCGGGCCGCTCGTCCGGCGGCACCACGGCGGCCGGCACCAGCTTCACGCGGCCGTCGGCGGTGGGGAAGCGCTCGGTGAACACCACCGGCTGCCCAGGGTCGTCCTCCGACAGGCAGGGATAGGTCACGCTCGACGCGTGTTGCAGGCGCTCCCACGAGATGCCGGCGATCGAGGCATGCATGGCCTGCCGCATCTCCTCGTAGACGGCGGCGACGCCGCTGTCCTCGCCCGGGTAGTCCCAGTCCAGCCCGATGCGGCGGGCCAGCTCCTGGATGATCCACAGGTCCGGCTTCGCCTCGCCCGGCGGCGTGAGCGCGCGCCGGCCCAGCTGCACCATGCGGTCGGTGTTGCTGACGGTGCCGGTCTTCTCCGGCCAGGCCGAGGCCGGCAGCACCACGTCGGCCAGCCAGGCGGTCTCGGTCATGAAGATGTCCTGCACCACCAGGTGGTCCAGCGCAGCCAGGGCCTGCCGCGCGTGGTTCAGGTCCGGATCGCTCATGGCCGGGTTCTCGCCCATGATGTACATGCCGCGGATCCTGTGCGGGTCGCTGTCGGGCGCCAGCGCCTTGTGCATGATTTCCACCACCGTGTAGCCGGGTGCATCGTCCAGCGGCAGGCCCCAGAAGTCCTCGAACCAGCGGTGCGCCTGCGGGTCGTCCACGCGCTGGTAGTTGGGGAACATCATGGGGATCAGGCCGGCGTCGCTGGCACCCTGCACGTTGTTCTGGCCGCGCAGCGGATGCAGGCCGCTGCCGGGCTTGCCGACCTGGCCGGTGATGCTGGCCAGCGCGATCAGGCAGCGGGCGTTGTCGGTCCCGTGCACGTGCTGGCTCACGCCCATGCCCCACAGGATCATCGCGGCCTCGGCCGTCGCGAAGGCGCGCGCTACTTCGCGCAGGGTCTGCGCCGGCACGCCGCAGACCGATTCCATCGCTTCCGGGCTGTAGCCCTTGACGTTCTCGCGCAGCGCCTCGAAGTTGGCGGCGCGCTCGCGCACGAAGGCCTGGTCGGCCAGCCCCTCCTCGATCACCACGTGGATCAGCGCGTTCAGCATGGCGACGTCGCTGCCGGGCTTGAACTGCAGGATGCGCCAGGCATGGCGGCCGATGTCGGTCACCCGCGGATCGGCCAGCACCAGCCTGGTACCCCGCTTCGCCGCGTTCTTCATCCAGGTGGCGGCCACCGGGTGGTTGGACGTGGGGTTGGAGCCGATCACCAGGATCACATGGGCCTTCTCGACGTCGCGCACCGGGTTGCTGACCGCGCCCGAGCCCACGCCCTCCAGCAGCGCCGCCACGCTGGACGCGTGGCACAGGCGCGTGCAGTGGTCCACGTTGTTGCTGCCGAAGCCGGTGCGCACCAGCTTCTGGAACAGGTAGGCCTCCTCGTTGCTGCCCTTGGCCGAGCCGAAGCCGGCCAGCGCCTTGCGCCCGTGCGTGTCGCGCAGCCGCTTCAGCCCGCCGGCGGCGAAGTCCAGCGCCTCCTCCCAGCTCGCCTCGCGGAACACCTCGCCCCAGTGGGCCGGGTCCGGAGCAATGGAGGGATCCTTGGGCACGCCCGGCTTGCGGATCAGCGGGCGCACCAGCCGCTGCGGGTGGTGCGCGTAATCGAAGCCGAAGCGGCCCTTGACGCACAGCCGCCCTTCGTTGGCCGGCCCGTTGCGGCCCTCGACGGCGACGATCTTCTCGTCGCGGATCTGGTAGGTGACCAGGCAGCCGACACCGCAGAAAGGACAGACCGAATCGACCTTGCGATCCACCGCCTGCGAACCGACCATGGTCTTGGGCATCAGCGCGCCCGTGGGGCAGGCCTGCACGCATTCGCCGCAGGCGACGCAGGTGCTGGCGCCCATCGGGTCGCCGAGGTCGAACACGATCCGGCTCGACGAGCCCCGCTGCGCGTAGCCGATCACGTCGTTGACCTGCACCTCGCGACAGGCGCGCACGCAGCGCGTGCACTGGATGCAGGCGTCCAGGTTCACGGCCATCGCCGGGTGGGACAGGTCGGCGGCGGGCTGCTCGCGGCGCAGGGCGACCAGTTCGGGACGGGGCGCGACGCCCAGGCGATCGGCCCAAAGCGAGAGTTCACCATGCTGTCCGACGCGGTCCGCCGGGGTGGCGGGCCCGCCCACCTCGTCGTTCCACTTGTAGCCCTGCTCCGGCAGGTCGGCCAGCAGCATCTCGACCACCATCTGCTGGCTCTTGAGCGCCCGCTCGCTGCGTGCCTTCACCTCCATGCCGGGGGTAACGGCGCGGGAGCAGCTCGGTGCCAGCACGCGCTCGCCGGCCACCTCCACGACGCACGCGCGGCAGTTGCCGTCGGCGCGCATGCCGTCCTGGTAGCACAGGTGCGGGATGTCCACGCCCACCCGGCGCGCGGCCTGCAGGATGGTCTGGCCCTGCACGGCCTGCACGCGCTCGCCGTCGAGCGTGAAGTCCACGAGGGGCAGGTCAGCTGATTTCATGGGGGAAGTATTTCTGGACGCAGCGGATCGGATTGGGCGCGGCCTGCCCAAGGCCGCAGATGGAGGCGTCGCCCATGACCTGGGCCAGGTCGCCCAGCGTGGCCGTGTCCCAGCCGGGCTGCGCCATCAGCGCCGCCGCCTTCGCCGTGCCCACCCGGCAGGGCGTGCACTGGCCGCAACTCTCGTCGGCGAAGAAGCGCATCGCGTTCAGCGCCGCGTCGCGGGCGCGGTCGTGGTGGCCCAGCACGACGACGGCGGCCGAGCCGATGAAGCAGCCGTGCGGCTGCAGGGTGTCGAAATCCAGCGGCAGGTCGGCCAGGGACGCTGGCAGGATGCCGCCCGAGGCGCCGCCCGGCAGGTAGGCGTAGAGCTCGTGGCCGTCCTGCATGCCGCCGCAGTACTCGTCGACCAGCTCGCGCACGGTGATGCCGGCCGGCGCCAGCTTGACGCCGGGGAACTTCACCCGCCCGCTGACGCTGAAGGCCCGCAAGCCCTTGCGCCCGTGGCGCCCGAAGCCGGTGAACCACTGCGGCCCGCGCTCCACGATGTCGCGCACCCAGTAGAGCGTCTCGAAGTTGTGCTCCAGCGTGGGCCGCCCGAACAGCCCGAGCTGCGCGATGTAGGGCGGGCGCAGGCGCGGCTCGCCGCGCTTGCCCTCGATGCTCTCGATCATGGCCGACTCTTCGCCGCAGATGTAGGCGCCCGCGCCGCGGCGCAGCTCGATGTGCGGCGGCGCGCAGGGCGGATCGGCCTGCAGCCGGGCCAGTTCGGCCGCGAGCAGCGCGCGGCAGCCGTGATACTCGTCGCGCAGGTAGATGTAG
>NZ_DASPLW010000066.1:0-264187 GCF_035627355.1 Ramlibacter sp. | reverse complement strand
ACTCGCACGCATGCCACCCGCTGCTCGTGCCCGTGCGGATGGGGAGACGCGCCGTGCTGCTTGGATGCCATCGTCCGGCTGGGCTCGATCGGATGAGCCCGCTCAAGCGTTGCGCCTCAAGCCCGCCGCGCCGCCCAGCTGAACCCGCCCCACAGCACCAGCCAGGCGGCGGTGCGAAAGCCCATGGCGGCCACGCTCTCGCGCGCGACGGTGCCGGGCTGCGCCAGGTACAGCCAGACGATGAAGGCCAGCATCAGCGCATTCAGCACAAGGATCGTGGCGGCGCCGCGCCGCCCCTTGCGCGCGTCGAACCAGCCCCGCACGCCGGTGGACAGGTAGGCCGCGCCCATCGCCGTGTTGAACGCCAGCAGCGGCAGATACACCACGTAGCCCGGATCGGCACCGAGCAGCACGCGGACCCCGGCAAACAGCGTGGCCACGCCGAACACGCCAGCGATGATCGCCAGCACGCGCCGCAGGCTAGAAGGCGGGAGGGCCATGGCAGCCATCTTGCCAGCCGCATCCCCACCTGTACCGGCAGGGACATTGCGGCCGGCGGCGGGATCAGGCGGTCAAGGCGTGCTCGCGCACCGCCCAGGTCCACGCGGGCGGCGCCGGGTGGAACCAGGCCAGGTCGGAGCGCAGACGGACCACGTCGCCGACCACGATCAGCGCGGGCGCGGCGACGCGGTGCTGTGCCGCCAGTGCCGGCAGCCCACCCAGTGCTCCTTCGACCACTCGCTGGCGCGAAGTAGTGGCCTGCTCCACCAGCGCGGCCGGGGTGGTGGCTGGCAAGCCATGCGCCATGAGTTCGCGGCAGATCGTGTCCAGCCGCGCCAGGCCCATGTAGATCACGACGGTCTGGTGCGGCCGGGCCAGCGCAGCCCAGTCGGGATCCTCGCCGCCTTCGCGGCAGTGGCCAGTGGCGAACACCACGCTGGTGGCCAAGCCGCGGTGCGTGAGCGGAATGCCGCCATAGCTGGCCATGCCCTGGGCTGAGGTGATGCCCGGCACGACCTCGAACTCGATGCCGGCCTCGGCCAGCGCGAGCGCCTCCTCGGCCCCGCGGCCGAACACGTAGGGATCGCCGCCCTTGAGCCGCACCACGTCGTTGCCCTCGCCGGCCAGACGCACCAGCAGGGCGTTGATCTCCTCCTGCGGCATCGAATGCTTGCGGCTGCGCTTGCCCACGCAGATGCGCCGCGCCTGCACCGGCAGCAAGGCGAGCACGCCCTCGCCCACCAGGTGGTCGTACAGCACCACCCGCGCGTTCGCCAGCAGGCGTGCCGCCTTGAGCGTGAGCAAGTCCGCATCGCCGGGCCCCCCGCCCACCAGCCAGACCTTGCCGGGCATGCCCGCGGCAGCGCGCCGCATGGGTGACACCACGGCTTCGTGTTCGATCGTCATGGATTCATCGTCGCCGCGCAGCGCCGCCGCAGCCTTGAACCAAATCAAGGACGCGCACAGGGTTGCTCCGGATCATCCGTCGCAGCCAAGAGCAACCCCAAAGGAGAAAAGCCATGCCCTCACGCGCATTCCGCGCGGCCGTCCTCGCCCTCGCCGCAGCCGCGGCGGCGGGCACGGTGGCGCAGCAGCAAACCGCGGCCGCTCCGGACGACGGTCACAAGCAGGTGACCCCCGCCGAGCAGACCTACCAGCAAGGCACTTCGCCGCTGGCCCAGGAGCCGATGTACCAGAGCACCAACCCGAAGGCGCCGCCGATGACGCAGGCCGAGTTCGACCTCGGCCGCAAGATCTACTTCGAGCGCTGCGCCGGCTGCCACGGCGTGCTGCGCAAGGGCGCCACCGGCAAGCCGCTCACGCCGGACATCACGCTCGCCAAGGGCACCGAGTACCTCAAGATCTTCATCGGCTACGGCTCGCCGGCCGGCATGCCCAACTGGCTGACCTCGGGCGAGATGGACGCGAAGACCGTCGACGTGATGGCGCGCTACATCCAGCAGGACCCTCCCCAGCCGCCGGAATTCGGCATGGCGCAGATGAAGGAAACCTGGAAGGTCATCGTGCCGCCGGAGCAGCGGCCGAAGAAGAAGATGAACGACTACAGGATCGACAACATCTTCTCCACCACGCTGCGCGACACCGGCGAGGTGGCGCTGATCGACGGCGACACCAAGAAGATCATCAACATCGTCAAGACCGGGTACGCGGTGCACATCTCGCGCACCTCGGCCTCCGGCCGCTACCTGTTCGTGATCGGGCGTGACGCCAAGATCAACATGATCGACCTGTGGATGCCCAAGCCGGACAACGTGGCCGAGCTGCGCATCGGGCTGGAGGCGCGTTCCGTCGAAACCAGCAAGTACAAGGGCTACGAGGACAAGCTGGCGATCGCCGGCGCCTACTGGCCGCCCCAGTACGTGATCATGAAGGGCGACACGCTCGAGCCGCTCAAGATCGTCGGCACCCGGGGCATGACGGTGGGCACGCAGGAATACCACCCCGAGCCGCGCGTGGCCTCCATCGTCGGCAGCCACTTCAAGCCCGAGTTCGTGGTCAACGTCAAGGAGACCGGCAAGACCCTGCTGGTGGACTACAGCAACATCGACGCGCTCAAGGTCACCGAGATCGGCAGCGCGCCCTTCCTGCACGACGGTGGCCTGGACGCCAGCAAGCGCTACTTCATGGTGGCGGCCAACCAGAGCAACAAGATCGCCGCGATGGACCTTAAGGATGGCAAGCTGGCCGCGATCACCGAGGTCGGCAAGATCCCGCACCCCGGCCGCGGCGCCAACTTCACGCACCCGAAGTACGGCCCGGTGTGGTCCACCGGCCACCTCGGCGACGAGACGATCTCGCTGATCGGCACCGATCCGGTGAAGCACAAGGCCAACGCCTGGAAGGTGGTGCAGACCCTCAAGGGCCAGGGCGGCGGTTCGCTGTTCCTCAAGAGCCATCCGAAGTCCAGGCACCTGTACGTAGACACGCCGCTGAACCCCGATCCCAAGATCTCGCAGACGCTGGCGGTGTTCGACATCGACAACCTGGACAAGGGCTACCAGGTGCTGCCGGTGGCCGAGTGGGCCGGCATCAAGGACGGCGGCGCCATGCGCGTGCTGCAGCCCGAGTTCAACAAGGCCGGCGACGAGGTCTGGCTGTCGGTGTGGTCCGCCAAGGACAAGCAGTCGGCCATCGTCGTGATCGACGACAAGACGCTCAAGCCCAAGGCCGTGATCAAGGACCCGCGCCTGGTCACGCCCACCGGCCACTTCAACGTGCACAACACCCAGCACGACGTCTATTGATTCGTACCCTCACGGAGACTCACGCATGAAAAAGCAACTGATGCTGCTGGCGCTGGCCACCGCCTTCTCGGCCGGCGCCTGGGCCAACCCCGAGGCCGCCATGAACAAGGCCGGCTGCATGGCCTGCCACGCCAAGGACAAGAAGCTGGTCGGCCCGGCGTTCAAGGACATCGCGGCCAAGTACAAGGGCCAGGACGTCGTCGCCAAGCTGATGGACAAGGTCCGCAAGGGCGGCAGCGGCAGCTTCGGCCCGGTGCCGATGGCCCCCAACACGCCGGCGCAGATCAACGACGCCGACCTGAAGGCCGCCGTCGAGTTCATCCTCAAGAGCTGATGCCATGAAAGCCGCGTCGTTCGCGCTCTGCCTGTCCGCTGCGCTCGTCGCCGCGGCGCAGGCCGAGCCGGCGCCCGACGCGGCCCGCCAGCGCGAGCTGGTGCGCCTGGTGCGGCAGGACTGCGGGTCCTGCCACGGCATGCGCCTGACCGGCGGCCTGGGCCCTGCGCTCGATGCGCAGCGCCTGGCCGACTGGCCGCTCGATTCGCTGGTGGCCACGATCTACAAGGGCCGCCCCGGCACGCCGATGCCGGGGTGGTCTGCCCTCTTGTCCGAAGCCGACGCGACCTGGATCGCGCAGCAGCTGCGGCAAGGTTTTCCGACGGAGTCACGATGAAGCGGCGCACGCTGCTCGCCGCCGGCGGCAGCGCCCTGCTGGCCGGCTGTGCTTCCTGGCCGGGCCGTGCCCCAAGCGCCGGCACCGGCGACCTGGGCGTGGTGGTCGCCCGCGCCACCGGCCAGCTCGCGGTGGTCAACACCACCGAGCGCCGCATCCTGGGCCAGATCGACGGCCTGGGCGACCTCTCGCATGCCAGCGTGGTCTATGCACGCGACGGCGCCCATGCCTTCGTGTTCGGCCGCGACGGCGGCATGACGCAGGTGCACCTGCCCAGCCGGCGCGTGCTGGCCCGCGTGATGCAGGCCGGCAACAGCATCGGCGGCGCCATCTCGCAGGACGGCTCGCTGGTGGCCGCACAGAACTACACGCCGGGCGGCGTTCGCGTGTTCGATGCGCGAACCCTCGCTCCAGTGGCCGACATCCCCGCCACCTATACGGCGGCCGACGGCTCGCTCAAGCGCTCGCGCGTGGTCGGCCTGGCCGACCTGCCGGGGCGGCGCTTCGTCTTCAGCCTGTTCGACGCCGACCAGGTCTGGGTGGCCGACCTCGCCGATCCGGCGCAGCCGAGGATCACCAAGTTCGAGGGCATCGGCCGCCAGCCCTACGACGCGCTGCTCACGCCCGACGGCCGCCACTACCTGGCCGGCCTGTTCGGCGAGGACGGCCTGGCGATGATCGATTTCTGGGCGCCGCAACCGCGCGCGCGCCGCATCCTGTCCGGCTACGGGCGGGGCCAGCAGCCGCTGCCCGTGTACAAGATGCCGCACCTGCGCGGCTGGGCGGTGGCCGGTCGCCACGCCTGGCTGCCGGCGATCGGCCGGCACGAGTTGCTGGTGGTGGACACCACCACCTGGGAGGAAGTGGCGCGGGTGCCGGTCGCCGGCCAGCCGGTCTTCGTGATGGCGCGCCCCGACGGCCGCCAGGTCTGGGTCAACTTCGCCGTGCCCGACTACCACAAGGTGCAGGTGGTCGACACCGTCAGCCGCCAGGTGGTGCGCACGCTGGAGCCGGGCAAGGCGGTGCTGCACATGGAATTCACGCCGCGCAGCGAAGCCGTCTGGATCAGCTCGCGCGACGCCAACCGCGTGAGCGTGGTCGACACGGCCAGCTTCGAGACGCTGGCCCGGCTGCCGGTGGAGCAGCCCAGCGGCATCTTCTTCACGTCGCGCGCCGCGCGCATCGGGTTGTAAGGGCAGGCCATGGTGCGCCCGGTGGTCCTGCAAGGCGCGTCGCTGCAACTGCTCAACGGCTTGCAGCGCGATTTCCCGCTCGAGCCGCAGCCCTTCCTCGCGGTCGGCCGGCAGCTCGGGCTGCCGGAGGCCAGCGTGCTGGAGCGGCTGCGCAACCTGCGCGAGCGTGGCGTGCTGGGGCGCATCGGTGCCGTGTGGAACGCCGGCGCCGGCGGCGCGGCAGCGCTGTGCGCGCTGGCGGTGCCGCCGGCGCGACTGGCCGAGGTCGCACAAGCGGTCAGCGACGAGCCCGGCGTCAACCACAACTACGAGCGCGAGCACGACTGGAACCTCTGGTACGTGATGACGGGTGTCGACGCCCGCCGCGTGCGCGAGACCGCCACCCGGCTGGCGCAGCAGGCCGGCGTGCCGTCCCTGTTCCTGCCCATGGTGCGGGCCTATCGCATCGACCTCGGATTCGACCTGTCGGGCACACATGCGCCGGCGTTGGCGGCACCGTTCGTGCAGCCGCGCAGCACGCCAGTCGCACCGGCCGAACGGCCGCTGGCCGCACTGGCCGAACAGGGTTTGGCGCTGGTGCCGCGGCCTTACGACCTGTGGGCGGCCGAGCTCGGCTGGACCACCGGCGCGGTGCTCACCACCCTGCGGCGCTGGCAGGCCGGCGCCACCCTGCGCCGGTTCGGTGCCGTGGTGCGGCACCACGAAGCCGGGTTCGGTGCCAATGCCATGACCGTGGTGCAGGCGCCGCCGGCCCAGGTCGATTCGCTGGGCGCGGCGCTGGCGGCCCAGCCGGGCGTCACGCTCGCCTACCAGCGCGTGCCCGACACCGGCTGGCCCTACAACCTGTACTTCATGGTGCACGGCCGGGAACGCGCGGCCGTGCAGGCCCTGGTCGCGCAGGCGCTGGAACGCACCGGTGCCCGGCGCTACCCGCACGCCACCCTGTTCAGCGGCCGCCGCTTCAAGCAGACCGGCGGGCGCTACTTCACCGACGCGGCGCCCGTCGCCTGCCCCGCCTGATGGACGCGACGCCGCTCTATGACCTTTCCCCGGCGCTGCGCCTGGCGCTGATGGGCCTGACGCTGGCCGCCGGCCCGCTGGCCTGGGTCTGGGTGCGCCACGCCGGCACCAGCCCGGCCCGCCGGCTGCGCGCGCTGACGCTGCTCACCCTGTTCCTCACCTTCGACCTGGTGGTGTTCGGCGCCTTCACGCGGCTGACCGACTCCGGCCTGGGCTGCCCCGACTGGCCGGGCTGCTACGGCAACGCCAGCCCCACGGGCGCGCACGCCGAGATCGCCGCCGCGCAGGCCGACATGCCGACCGGTCCCGTCACGCACACCAAGGCCTGGATCGAGATGGTCCACCGCTACCTGGCCACCACCGTCGGCGTGCTGATCACCGCGCTGGCCCTCGGCACCTGGTCTCAGCGCCGGCGCGGCGTGGCGGTGCACCCGGCCTGGGCGATCGCCACCTTCGCCTGGGTCTGCGTGCAAGGCGCCTTCGGCGCACTCACGGTGACCATGAAGCTGTTCCCCGCCATCGTGACGCTGCACCTGCTGGGCGGCGTGCTGCTGCTGGTGCTGCTGCGCCGGCAGGCGGCCGACTACGCCTTCGCGCTGGACGGGCACGCGCCAGCACGCATCGGCATCGCCACCCGCCGCCTGCTCTGGGCCGGGTTCGCGTTGCTGTGGCTGCAGGTGGCCCTGGGCGGCTGGGTCAGCACCAACTACGCGGTGCTGGCCTGCAGCGACTTCCCGCAATGCCAGGGCAGCTGGTGGCCGGCCATGGACCTGCCGCAAGGCTTCGAGTTGTGGCGCGAGCTGGGCCTGACTGCGACCGGCCAGCCGATCGACTTCGCCGCCCTCACCGCCATCCACTACGTGCACCGGCTCGCGGCCTATCTCGTGCTCACCGTGCTCGGCCTGCTGGCCTGGCGGCTGCACCGCGAAGGCGTGCATCGGCCGGCGCGCTGGATGGGCGCGCTGCTGCTGGCTCAGCTGCTCACCGGACTGTCCAACATCGTGCTCGGCTGGCCGCTGCTTGCGGCGGTCGCCCACACCGGCGGCGCCGCCGCGCTGCTGGTGGTGATGACGGGTGTGCTGTGCGAGACGCGGGCGGCGGCCCTCCCGCGGGCGCGCAGCGCCAGCGGCAACACCGTGGAGGCCACCGCATGAACGCGTTCGATGTCCACGCCCATTCCGACCGCATCGACGCGGCGCTGATCGACCACTTGCACGAGGGCTTCCCCTTGGGCGACCGGCCCTTCGCCGAGGTGGGCGCGGCGCTGGACCTGAGCGAGGAGGAGGTGCTGGAGCGGCTGCGCAAGCTGCTGGCCACCGGCGTGCTCACCCGCTTCGGGCCGCTCTACCAGATCGAGAAGGCCGGCGGCGCCTACCTGCTGGCCGCGCTGGAGGCGCCGGCCGGCCGCTTCGACGAGATCGCCGCGCAGGTCAATGCGCACGTGCAGGTGGCGCACAACTACCGGCGCGGCCACCGGCTGAACATGTGGTTCGTGGTGGCCGCCGAATCGCAGGCCGCAGTGGACCAGTGCGTGAACGCGATCGAGGCCGAGACCGGGCTGCGGGTGCACCGCTTCGTGCGCGAGCGCGAGTACCGGGTCGAGCTGCGCCTGCGGGCGCTGGCGCCGGAGGCGTCGTGAAAACCGCGCTGACCCCCTTCGAGCGCCAGCTCATCGCCGCCACCCAGGGCGGCCTGCCGCTGGTTCCGGAGCCCTACGAGGCGGTGGGCGCGCTGCTCGGCGCGAGCGCCCGCGAGGTGCAGGACACGCTGGCCTCGCTGATCGAGCGCGGCGTCATCCGCCGCATCGGCGCGGTGCCCAACCATTACCGGCTCGGCTACGTCGCCAACGGCATGACGGTCTGGGACGTGGACGACGAGCGCGTCGACGAACTGGGCGAGCGCATCGCCCGGCTGCCCGGCGTGACCCACTGCTACCGCCGCAGCCGGGCCCTGCCCGACTGGCCCTACAACCTGTTCGTGATGCTGCACGGACGCACGCGCGCCGAGGTCGAGCGCCAGGCGCTGACGGTGCGCGACCTGCTGGGCGACGCCTGCCGCGACCGCGCCATCCTGTACAGCACCCAGCTGCTGAAGAAGACCGGCGTCCGCCTGCCCGGGGGCGCCCCTAAGGAGTAACCGCGCATGCTGCGCATTTCCCAATACCTGCGCGAAGTGGCCGAGGCCGAGCGCACCGGCCGCTATCCCTCGCCTCCGCCCGCGCGCAGCCGCGGCCCGGTTCGGCCGGTGGTGATCTGGAACCTGACCCGCCGCTGCAACCTGACCTGCAAGCACTGCTACGCACTGTCGGCCGACCACGCCTATCCCGGCGAGCTGGACGAAGCGCAGATGCTGGCGGCCCTCGAGGACCTGGAGGCCTACGGCGTGCCGGCGCTGATCCTCTCCGGCGGCGAGCCGCTGCTGTCGCCCCACCTGTGGCCGGTGGCGCGGCGCGCGCGCGAGCTGGGCTTCCACCTGGGCCTGTCCACCAACGGTACGCTGATCGACGCTGCGATGGCCGGCCGCATTGCAGCCCATGGCTTCGACTACGTGGGGATCAGCCTGGACGGCCTGCGCGACACGCACGACCGTTTCCGCCGCCTGCCGGGCGCCTTCGACAGCTCGCTGGCCGCATTGCGCCTGTTGCGCGAGCGCGGCGTGAACATCGGCATGCGCTACACGCTGACGGCCATGAATGCGCACGACCTGCCCGCGCTGCTCGACCTGATGAAGCAGGAGCGCGTCGGCAAGTTCTACTTCTCGCACCTGAACTATGCCGGCCGCGGCAACATCCATCGTGCCCGGGATGCGCAGTTCGCCGCTACCCGCTCCGCCATGGACCTGCTGCTGGAAACGGCGTGGCAGGCCGCGGCCCGCGGCGAAGCGGCCGACTTCGTCAGCGGCAACAACGATGCGGACGCGGTCTACCTGCTGCGCTGGGTGCAGGACAAGTGGCCGCGCTGGGCGCCGGCGCTGCGCGAGCGGCTGGTGGCCTGGGGCGGCAATGCCTCCGGCGTGGCGGTGGCCAACATCGACAACCTGGGCCACGTGCACCCGGACACCATGTGGTGGCACCACGACCTGGGCTGCGTGCGCGAGCGCCCGTTCTCCGCCATCTGGGAAGACCGCAGCGATGCGCTGATGGACGGCCTCAAGCGCCGGCCGCGGCCGCTGGAGGGCCGCTGCGCCGCCTGCCCGCAGGCCGACATCTGCGGCGGCAACACCCGCGTGCGGGCGCAGCAGCTCACCGGCAATCCATGGGCGGAGGATCCGGGCTGCTACCTCGACGACGATGAGCTCGGCATCGCGAGCGAAAGGGTCGACCATGCACTGGTGTAGGGCCCACGCCCGAAGCGCCTTCCGTTCCGCGGTGGCCGCTGGCCTGCTCCTGCTGGCGCATGCGATTGCAGGCGCGCAATCCACCGTCCCCGATGCCGCGGCGCTGTACCGCGCGAACTGCGCGTCCTGCCACGGCGAGCAGCGCCTGGGCGGCATGGGTCCCGCCCTGCTGCCCCAGAGCCTGGAGCGGCTCAAGCCGGCCGAGGCCACGCAGGTGATCCGCGAGGGCCGTCCCGCCACCCAGATGCCGGGCTTCGGGCAGCAGTTGTCCAGGGACGAAGTGGCGGCGCTGGCAGCGTGGATCTACACGCCGGTGCAGCCGGCGCCGCGCTGGGAGGAGGCCGACATCCGCGCCTCCCGGGTGTGGAACCCCGAATCGGCGACCTGGCCGGCCAAGCCGCGCTGGAGCGGGGACCCGATGAACCTGTTCGTGGTGGTGGAAGGCGGCGACCACCACGTCTCGCTGGTCGATGGCGACCGCATGGAGGCCATCCATCGCTTCCCGTCCCGCTACGCGTTGCACGGCGGGCCCAAGTTCACGCCGGACGGCCGCTACGTGTTCTTCGGCTCGCGCGACGGCTGGATCACCAAGTACGACCTGTGGAACCTGGCCGTGGTGGCCGAGGTGCGCGCCGGGCTGAACATGCGCAACGTCGCCGTCAGCAGCGACGGCCGCTGGGTGCTGGCGGCCAACTACCTGCCACATTCGCTGGCGCTGTTCGACGCCGACCTGAACCTGGTGCGCACCTACGCGGCGGCCAGCCTCGACGGCCAGCACAGCTCGCGCGTGTCGGCGGTCTACGACGCCGCGCCGCGCCGCAGCTTCGTGGTCGCGCTCAAGGACATACCGGAGCTGTGGGAGATCTCGTACGACGAGAAGGCGCCCCCGGTCTTCGACGGCCTGGTGCACGACTTCCGCATGGGCGAGGGCCTGGCCAAGCCCGGCTTCCTGGGTGTGCGTCGCACCCCGCTGGAAGAGCCCCTGGACGACTTCTTCTTCGACCCGGCGTACCGGCACGCGATCGGCGCCGCGCGCCCCAAGCCCGGGCAGCCGGGCTTTGGCCAGGTGGTCAACCTGGACGCACGGCGGCGCATCGCGCAACTGCCGCTGGGCGCCATGCCGCACCTGGGGTCGGGCATCACCTTCGCCTGGAACGGCACCCGCGTGCTGGCCACGCCCGACCTCAAGGAAGGCCTGGTGACGGTGATCGACATGGACGGCTGGAAGCCGGTCAAGCGCATCGCCATCCCCGGCCCGGGCTTCTTCATGCGCAGCCACGAGAAGACGCCCTACGCCTGGGTCGATTCCATGATGAGCCCGGCGCGCGACACGCTGACCGTGATCGACAAGCGCACGCTGGAGCCGGTCGCCGCGCTGCGGCCGGAGCCGGGCAGGACGGTGTCGCACATCGAGTTCACCCGCGACGGCCGCTACGCGCTGGCCAGCCTGTGGGAGCGCGAGGGCGCCGTGATCGTCTACGACGCCGCGACGCTGAAGGAAGTCAAGCGCCTGCCCATGAGCAAGCCGGTGGGCAAGTACAACGTGGGCAACAAGGTGGGGCGTTCGGAGGGAACGTCGCACTGACGGCGCCCCCGGCCCGCCGGCGCGGCGGCGGCATCCATCCCTTCGTCATTCCCGCGGAGACAGGAATCCAGGGCGTGCGCATGCTGCGCCGAGGCCGGCTCCCCCGGGGGGTCAACCCTGCGCCTGCAAGGCCGCGCGCACCCGCTGCAGGCGCTCGCGCGCCTCATCGGCGACGCCCCTCACGCCGGGGTTGCTGGTGAGCTGGACCATCATCTGGGGATCCAGGAAGCCCACCGACACGCGGCCGCCGTCCAGTTGCCGCAGTGTCACGTTGCAGGGCAGCAGCAAGCCGATCTCCGGCTCGGCCTGCAGCGCCTGGTGCGCCAGTGGCGGGTTGCAGGCGCCCAGGATGCGATAGGCGGGCATGTCCTCGCCCAGCTTCTCCTTCATCGCCTTCTGTACGTCGATGTCGCTGAGCACCCCGAAGCCCTCCGTCTTCAGGGCGGCGAGCACCTTGTCGAGCGCCTGTTCGAAAGGGCCGGAGATCTCGACATGGAATCCGTACATGGTCAGTGGTCCTCGATAAGTGGGCGCCGGAGTGGCCCGGCGCCGGGATGCCCGTTACCGGGCGGAACGCCGGCGGCGCGACGCCGCCGGTGCTGCGTTGGCTGCGAACAGCCGGTGCTCGACCGCGGTCCGCTCCTGCTGGCGGGCGATGTTGCCGCACACCAGGTCGCACAAGGCGTACACGGCCGGGTCGGCAATGCTGTAGTAGACCGCGGTCCCCCGGCTTTCGCGCTGGACCAGCCCCTGCTGCATCAGGAAGGACAGGTGGCGCGACACGTTGGCTGAGGTGTAGCCGGTCGCCTGGGCCAGCTCGCCCACGTTGTGCTCGCCGCTGCGCAGCAGGTTGAGGATGTGCAGCCGGGTCGGCTCGGAGAGCGCCCGGAAGTAGGCGGCAACCCGCTCCAGGGCCTGCGGGGGGAGGTTTTCCATGGTGAAGCACCCATCACATTGGCGGCGGGAATCATGCCCCAGGCGGTCCTGTCGGCCGTCGCCGGAGCCTTGAAATTCCCAACCGCTTGCATATTTAGCTACTTGCGCAAATAATACATCAACGATGGATCGCCTGCACGCCATGACCCGCCCTCTCCTGAGCAAGACCCGCCGGGCCGGCTCCGCCCTGGCCGTGTTGCCGCTGGCCGCAGTCCTGTTCCTGGCGCCGGCCTGGGCTGGCGATGCCGCGCCGGCCCGGCCTGCGCCGCTCGCAACCGCCAGCGTCGCCAGCGAGGGCGAGGCCGGCCGCAGCGCCTACGACGGCGTGGTGGAGGCGGTGCGCCAGACCGTCATCGCCGCCCAGGTGCCGGGCGCCATCGTCGCCCTGGAGGTCAAGGCCGGCGACCGGGTCCGGGCCGGCCAGGTGCTGGCCCGACTGG
Organism: Ramlibacter sp.; assembly: GCF_035627355.1. Classification (GTDB taxonomy): domain Bacteria; phylum Pseudomonadota; class Gammaproteobacteria; order Burkholderiales; family Burkholderiaceae_C; genus Ramlibacter. The sequence goes on along the minus strand of NZ_DASPLW010000066.1, from coordinate 251,740 downwards.
ACGCGCGCGCCGCCGAACAGACGGCCGCCGCCGGCGCCGCGCAGGTGCGCGCCGCCCGCGCCGGGCTGGACGCGGCCACCCGCGAGTACGAGCGGCAACGCCAGCTGTTCGAGAAGAACTACATCAGCCAAGCGGCGCTCGACCGCGCCGAGGCGCAGTACAAGTCGGCCCAGGCCGAGGCCGCCGCCCAGCTGGCCAGCGCGGGCGCCGCGCGAACCCAGTCCGGCTTCTACGTGGTCAAGGCGCCCTACTCGGGCGTGGTGGCGGACGTGGCGGTGGTGCTGGGCGACATGGCCATGCCCGGCCGGCCGCTGCTGACCGTCTACGACCCGTCCGCCCTGCGCGTGACGGCGGCGATCCCGCAATCGGTCGCGGCGCGCATGGCGCCCGGCGCGGCGCCGGAGGTCGAGTTGCCCGGCGCCGCCGGCGGCCGCGTCCATCCGGCCGGGTGGCAACTGCTGCCGACGGTGGATCCCGCCACCCACACGCTGGAACTGCGCCTGGACCTGCCGGCCGGGCTGGGCGGCGCCGCCCCCGGGCAGTTCGCCCGGGCCTGGGTGCCGGTCGCCGGCAACGCCAAGCGGCTGTTCGTGCCGGCCCGTGCCGTGCTGCGCCGCGCCGAGCTGGTGGCGGTCTACGTGGTGGGTACCGACGGCAAGCCGCTGCTGCGGCAGGTGCGGCTGGGCGGCGCCGAGGCCGAGCGGGTCGAGGTCCTCAGCGGGCTGTCAGCCGGCGAGCGCGTGGCGCTCGACCCGCAGGCGGCAGCCCGCGTTCGCTGAGCCACGGAGGCCCGCATGAACGCTCCCCGCCTCGGCATCTCCGGCCGCATCGCCGCCTGGTTCCAGTCGGCGCAGATCACGCCGCTGCTCGCCTTGGTGGCCTTGCTGCTGGGCGCCTTCGCCGTGCTCGTCACGCCGCGCGAGGAGGAGCCGCAAATCAACGTCACCATGGCCAACGTGCTGGTCCCCTTCCCGGGGGCCTCGGTACGCGACGTCGAGCAGATGGTGGCCACCCCGGCCGAGCAGGTGCTGTCGCAGATCGCCGGCGTCGAGCACGTGATGTCGGTGTCGCGGCCCGGACTGGCGGTGATCACCGTGCAGTACGAGGTCGGGGTGCCCCGCACCGAGGCGCTGGTTCGCCTGTACGACACGGTCAACGCCAATGCCGATTGGCTTCCGCGCGGCCTGGGCGTGGGCGAGCCCCTCATCAAGCCCAAGGGCATCGACGACGTGCCGATCGTCAGCCTGACGCTGTTCGCCCGCGACCCGGCACTGGGCGCGTTCGACCTGGAGCGCGTCGCGCACAGCCTGGAAGCGGACCTCAAGCGCGTGCCCGGCACCCGCGAGGTCGACACCATCGGCGGGCCCGGCCGCGGCGTTCTGGTCGAGCTCGATCCGGCGCGCATGGCCGGCGCCGGCATCACCGTGGCCGACCTGCGCCAGTCGCTGCAATCGGCCAACCTGGGGGCGCCGCTGGGCGAGCTGCTGGGCGGCAACCGCGCGGTGGCGCTGGAGGCCGGACCCTTCCTGACGGGTGCCCGCGAGGTCGGCGAGCTGGTGGTCGGCGTGCACCAGGGGCGCCCGGTGTTCCTGCAGGAAGTGGCCACCGTGCGCGACGGGCCGCTGCCGGCGCAGCGCCACGTCTGGCACGGGATCGCCGGCGACGATGGGGGCGAATTCCCGGCCGTCACGCTCGCGGTGACCAAGAAACCGGGCGAGAACGCCATCGACGTGGCCGATGCCGTGCTGCAGCGCGTGGGCGAGCTGCGCAACACCGTGATCCCGCAGGGGGTGGAGGTGGCGCAGACGCGCAACTACGGCGCCACCGCCAACGACAAGGCGAAGAAGCTGATCCAGAAACTGCTGTTCGCCACCGCCGCGGTGGTGGCGCTGGTCTTCGTCGCGCTCGGCCGGCGCGAGGCGGCGATCGTCGGCACCGCGGTGATCCTGACGCTGACGGTGACGCTGTTCGCGTCCTGGGCCTGGGGCTTCACGCTCAACCGCGTCTCGCTGTTCGCACTGATCTTCTCCATCGGCATCCTGGTGGATGACGCCATCGTGGTGGTGGAGAACATCCATCGCCACCAGGCGCTGCACCCGGACAAGACCCTCGGGCAGCTCATTCCCGGCGCGGTGGACGAAGTCGGCGGCCCCACCATCCTGGCCACCCTGACCGTGATCGCGGCGCTGCTGCCGATGGCCTTCGTCAGCGGCCTGATGGGTCCGTACATGAGCCCGATTCCGATCAACGCCAGCATGGGGATGCTGCTGTCCCTGGCCATTGCGTTCACGGTGACGCCCTGGCTGGCCCGCCTGTGGATGAAGCACGCACCCGGCGCCCGGCACGACGAAGGCCCGACCGGGCTGTCGAAGCGGTTGGCACCGCTGTTCGACCGCGTCTTCCGGCCGCTGCTGGACGAGCGCACCGGCTCGCGCAACCGCAAGCTGCTGGGGCTCGGCGTAGCCGGCCTGATCGCGGTCTCGCTCGCCTTGCCGGCGCTCGGGCTGGTGCTGATGAAGATGCTGCCGTTCGACAACAAGTCGGAGTTCCAGGTCGTGGTGGACATGCCGGCCGGCACGCCGGTGGAACACACGGCCGGCGTGCTGCGCGAGATGGGTGCCTGGCTCGCCGGGCAGCCTGAGGTGACCGACTACCAGGCGTATGCCGGCACCGCCGCCCCGATCAACTTCAACGGGCTGGTGCGCCAGTACGACCTGCGAGCCGGCGGCGAGGTGGGCGACCTGCAGGTGAACCTGGTCGGGCACGCGCACCGCAATGAGCAGAGCCACGCCATCGCCACCCGCATGCGCCCTGAGCTGCAGGCGATCGGCCGGCGCCACGGCGCCAACGTCAAGGTGGTGGAAGTGCCGCCCGGCCCGCCCGTGCTGGCCCCGATCGTGGCCGAGATCTACGGCCCCGACGCGCAGGGACGCCGCGACGTGGCCAAGGCCGTGCGCGCCGTGTTCGAGCGGACCCCCGGCGTAGTGGACGTGGACGACAGCGGCATCGCGCCGGCGCCGCGCAAGCTGCTGCTGGTGGACCGCAGCAAGGCGGCCCGGCTGGGCGTGCCGCAGCAGGCCATCGTCGCCACGCTGCGCGCCGGTTTGGCCGGCGAACCCGCAGCCTGGCTGCACGACGCCAGCAAGTACCCGGCCGCCGCCGTGCTGCAGTTGCCGGCCGAGCGCCACGGCGACCTCGACGCGCTGCTGCAGCTGGCCGTGCGCGGCGCCGGCGGGCAGCTGGTGCCCATCCGCGAGCTGGTGACGGTGACCGACACGGTGCGCGAACAGCCCGTCTTCCACAAGGACCTGCTGCCGGTGCACTTCGTCACCGGCGACATGGCCGGTGCGGTGGACAGCCCCCTGTACGGCCTGTTCGGCATGCGCGGCGACATCGGCGCGATCCGCACGCCCAACGGCGGCGAGCTGGCCGAGTACTTCATCACCCAGCCGTCGGACAGCTATCGCGAGTACGCGATCAAGTGGGACGGCGAATGGCAGATCACCTACGAGACCTTCCGCGACATGGGCGCCGCCTATGCCGTGGGGCTGGTGCTGATCTACCTGCTGGTGGTGGCGCAGTTCGGCTCCTACCTCACGCCGCTGGTCATCATGGCGCCGATCCCGCTGACCATCGTCGGCGTGATGCCCGGGCACGCACTGCTGGGCGCGCAGTTCACCGCCACCAGCATGATCGGCATGATCGCGCTGGCCGGCATCATCGTGCGCAACTCGATCCTGCTGGTGGACTTCATCGAGCTGCAGCGCAGCCAGGGCATGCCGCTGGAGCAGGCGGTGGTGCGCTCGGCCGCCACGCGCGCGCAGCCGATCCTGCTGACCGGCCTGGCGGCCATGCTGGGCGCGTTCTTCATCCTGGACGACCCGATCTTCAACGGCCTGGCCATCTCGCTGATCTTCGGCATCCTGGTCAGCACCCTGCTGACGCTGGTGGTCATCCCGCTGCTGTATTTCGTCGCGTACCGCCGCAAGGCGGCGCAAGTCCCTCCCCTGTCCTCAACCCAAGGAGAATCCACATGAACATCAACCAGGTCGTCCGCCTGTTCGCCGGCACCGTGATCCTCGTCTCGCTGGCGCTGGGCGCGCCCGCCAGCCCGCTGTTCGCCAGCAACTGGTGGCTGGCCCTCACCGCCTTCGTCGGCTTCAACCTCGCCCAGAGCTCGCTGACCCGCTTCTGCCCGCTCGAGAAGATCCTGGTCCGGCTGGGCATCCGCCCGGGGTGCTGACATGCGCTTGCGGCCGGCGCTGACCGCGCTGGCGTTCGCCTTTGCGGCAGCGCCGGCAGCATCCACCGGACTGGTCGAGACCTGGCGCGCCGCGGCAGCCCACGATCCCGGGTTCGCAGCGGCGCGTGCCGCGCGCGAGGCCGGCCAGGCCCGCAGCCGCCAGGCCGGCGCGCTCTGGCGGCCCCAGGCGATGCTGGAGGCCGGCGCCGGCGCCGCCACCAGCGAGAACGCCATTCGCGGCGCCGGCTTCGCGGCGCCGGGGTTCGGCTCCGCGACCGGGGTCGACTTCGATACCTCGATCACGGGCGGGACCAGCACCCGCTACGGCCTCGCCGTGCGCCAGCCGCTGGTCGACCGCGAACGCGACGCCCAGCAGGAGCAGCTGCGGATCGCCTCCGGCCTGGCGGACCTGCAGTGGCACAGCGCCGAACAGGACCTCGCCCTGCGCAGCGCCGACCTGTTCTTCCAGTCGGCGCTGGCGGCCGAGCAGCTCCGGCTGCTCGGCCGGCAGGAAGACGCCGCCCTGAAGGCGCGCGTCGAGGCCCAGGACCGGTTCCGCATCGGCGACCGGCCGATCACCGACGTGCACGAGGCCACCGCGCGGGCGGCCGCGCTGCGGGCCCGGCGCCTGGCCGCCGGCAGCGAGCTGGAGGTCAGGCGCGCGCGCCTAGCCGACTTCACCGGCCGGCCGGCCGACATCCAGTTGCCCTTGCCGCGCGGCGCGCTGCCGCAGGCCGACATCGGCTCGCTCGAATCCTGGCTGGAGCGTGCAGAGCGCGAGAACCCGCAGGTGCGGATGGCCGAGGCGCAGCTGCTGCACGCCCGGCAGGAAACGCGCAAGAACGACGCCGTGCTGTCACCCAAGGTCGACCTGGTCGCGCGGCTGGGCCGCGAGCGGCTCTCGGGGAGCGGCGATTTCGGACGGGCGAGCCAGACCGGCACGCAGCACTCGATCGGCGTGCAGCTGTCGGTGCCGCTCTACACCGGCGGGATGCGCAGCGCCCGTCATGACGAATCGCTGGCCCTTGCGCAGCAGGCCAGCGCCGAGCTGGAGCAGGTGCGCCAGCAGGCCGCGCAGCAGACCCGCGCGGCCTGGCTGGACTTGCGCGTGGGCCTGGAGAAGACCGCAGCGCTCGAGGCCGGCTTGGCGGCCAGCTCCGCGCGACTGGATGCGACGCGTACAGGGGTGCAGGCCGGTGACCGGACCACGCTGGACCTGCTGAACGCCCAGAACGATGCGGCCGAGGCGGAACTCGCCCTGGTCCAGGCGCGGGTGCAGCTGATCATGCTGCGGCTGCGGCTGGCGGCGATGACAGGTGCCCTCGGCGAGGCGGACCTGGCGGCTGTGGACGGGCTTCTTGGAAGCGTGCCGGCTACTGTAGCTGGTACTGCGCCAGCTTCTTCGGGTCGCTGATCCGGATCTCGCGCCGATCGATCTCGATCAGCCCTTCCTCCTCCAGCTCGTGCAGCACGCGCGAGAAGTACTCGGGCGTCAGCGACAGGCGCGAGGCGATGGTGGCCTTGCTGACCGGCAGCGAGACGGTGACGCCGCCGTGCTTCTCGGCCGCTTCGCCGACGTCGCGCAGCAGGTAGCCGATGATGCGCTGGGCGCCGCTGCACAGGGTGTAGTCCTCCACGTCCCGGACCAGCCCATGCAGCCGGCGCGAGATGCCGGCCAGCATGCGCAGGCAGAAGCGCGGGTCGTTCTCGATCTCGGACATCACCGCCGCCTTGGACACGCTGAGCACGAGCGCATCGGTCAGCGCCTGCGCGGTCACGATGTAGGGCCGGCCGGTGAACATCAGGGCCTCGGCGAAAGTGCCGCCCGGGCCGATGATCTCGATCACCTTCTCCTGGCCGTTGGACGAGAGCGCGAACAGCTTGACCTGCCCCATCACCGTGACGTGGAACTCCTCGCACGGATCGCCCACCCGGAAGATGGTCTGGCCGCGGTTGAACCGGCGCAGCGTGCAGCCGGCGGCCAGCCGTGCCAGCTCGGTCGGCGCCACGTCATGGAACAGCGGGAGGGCCGAGAGGTAGCGCGGCAGGTCGAAAGCGGGTCGGCTCGGTTGGTCCATCGCGGCGGCTTCCACGGGCCGGCCATGCGCGTCCCGTAGTGCAAAGTTTGCGTCCCTGACGTTTGGTCAGTTTGCGCTCGGTCAAACCGGCTGCACGGCCGGCGCGAAGGCGTCCGAGAAGCAGGCCTGCTCGTCCAAGCCGCGCGCCAGGAAGGCCTGCACGGCCGTATCCACCATGCGCACCGAACCGCAGACATAGACCTCGTGCGTACCCAGGTCCGGGAAGTCGGCCAGCAAGGCCTGGTGCACCAGGCCGGTGCGGCCGGTCCAGCCGTCCTCGGGCTGGGGTTCGGATACCACCGGGATCACGTGGAAGTCCGGGTGCTCGACCTGCCACTGCAGGGCCTGGTCGAGCAGGTACAGATCCTGCGGCCGGCGCACGCCCCAGTACAGGTGCATGGGCCGCCGCAGGCCCTGGTAGAAGGCGTGTTCCACGATGCTCTTGACGGGCGCGAAGCCGGTGGCGCCGGCCACGAAGAGCAGCGGCCGGTCGCTGTCCTTCAGCTGGAACTGGCCCAGCGGCCCTTCGAAGTCGAGCAGGTCACCCGGCTTCATCGCCTCGAACACGTGGGTGGTGAAGCGGCCGCCCGGCACCAGCCGCACGTGCAGTTCGATGCGGTCGTTGCGGTGTGGCGGGTTGGCGAAGGAGAACGCGCGCCGTCCGCCGTCGTCCAGCACGATGTTGATGTACTGGCCCGCGGCGAAGGGCACCGGCCCGCCTTCCGGGTCGAGCCAGATGCGCATCACGTCCGGCGCGAGCCGCTCCATCTGCAGCACCCGGCCACGGCGGGCCGACAGCGGCTTGGCTCCTTCCACCGCGCGCTCGACCTGGATGCACAGGTCCTCGCGCGCCGTCGCGCAGCACATCAGCGCCTTGCCCTGGGCCTTCATCGCATCGGGCAGCGCCGATTTCTGCGACGGCCGGTGCTCCACCGAGCCCTGCTCCACCGTGCACAGGCACAGCCCGCAGGCGCCGTTGCGGCACTCGTAGGGGAGCGCCAGGCCTTCGCGCAAGCCGGCGTCGAGCAGCGTTTCGCCGGCGCGCACCTTCACGTGCGCCGACGAGCCACCGGCGTCCAGCACCACCATGGCATGGTCGGCCTGCTGGCCGCCGGCCGGCCTCAGCAGCCAGGGCAGGGCCACCATCAGCAGCGTGGCGGCCATTGTGAGTGCCCACACCTCGGCGTGCGAACCCTGCGCCATCGAGGGCAGCAAGGCCAGGTAGAACCAGTCCAGCTTCACCTGGGCCACCGCGGTCGAGAGGTCGGCCGCCCCGCCCTGGCTGAGCACCGGCTGCAGCAGCGCCAGCACCAGCAGCGCGGCGACCGAGCCGATGGCGATCGGCTTGGGCGGCGTGGTGCGCGCGCGCGGCACGCGCTGCACGTGCACCCACATCAGCAGCAGCACCACCAGTGGCAGCCCGATGTGCAGGAAGGACAGCAGCGAGAAGAAGCGATCGCTCACGCTCGTGCTGTAGATGAAGTTGCGCATCAGCGTGCCCTGGAAGCTGGGCAGCCACTCCAGCCATTCGAAGCTGGTGGTGATGACGAACTGGGCCAGGCGGTCCCAGGGCAGCATGTAGCCGTTGATGCCGGAGGCATAGACGCCCCAGATCAGCACCACGCCGGTGATCCAGGAGAACCAGCGATAGCCGTTGAAGCGCTCGAAGGCAAAGTGCCGCAGCAGGTGCAGCAGCATGGTCACCACCAGCGCGTCGGACGCGTAGCGGTGCAGGCTGCGCAGGATGCCACCGGCATACCACTGGCCGTGGGTGATGGCCTCGACCGAATCGTGGGCGGCGCCCACGCCGGTCTCGAAGAAGGCGTACAGGTACAGGCCGCTGGCCGCCACCACCCAGAACAGGTGGAAGGTCAGCGAGCCGAGGTGATACAGCGGGTTGATGCGATCGCCGAAGGCGGCGTCGAACAGACCCTCCACACGCAGGAACAGCCAGCGCAGCGCGGCCTGGAGTTTTCGCATCAGTTCACCGCCTCCAGCGCCGCCGAGGGCGCACCGGCGCCGCGCATGGCGCGCAGCACCACCACCACGAACAGCAGGCCGCCGACGATGGCGACCGCCCCGCCCAGTCCCATCAGGCCCATGCCGGCGATCTCACCGGTGGAGCGCAGCACCTGCTCGGCGCCGGCCACCTTGCGCTGCACGCCGTAGCCACCGGACCAGACCAGGCCGACGATGTGCATCAGTTGGCCGATGCCGTAGACCCAAGGCTGCGCCGTGGCCAACCGGCCCTGCGGCGCGGCATAGCCCAGCGAGGGCAGCACCCGGTACACCACGCCCATGAGTGCCAGCGTCACGCCGACGATGCAGCCGTGGTAGTGGGCCGGGATGCGCACGTTGCTGCCGGCGATGAACACGCCGATCAGCCCGCCGGCGCCGAACAGCAGCACCGAGGACAGCAGCGCGGCGCGCCACGGCCGGGCCTCGCGCGGCAGCGGCGGCGCGGACAGCAGGCCGACCACGGCCGCCAGCGCCACCGGCAGGATGGCCGGCCCGCCGCCCACCCGCATCGCCCAGGTCAGGATGGCGCGGTGCTCCACCGAGGCCACGTCGTAGGCCAGGTAGGCGACCGGGGTGGCGAACACCGCCGCCAGCGCCAGCCAGAACATCAGCACGGTCACGCGCGGGCTGAGCGGTAGCCGCGCGCCGCAGGCGCCGGCCAGCCACAGCCAGGCGACCAGCATCAGCAGGGTCCAGGTGAACTGCAGCGCATGGCCGCCGCCCCAGAACAGGATCTCGTAGTAGGCCTTGCCTTCCAGCTCGGTCGGCACCACCGCCCAGGACCAGGCGAAGGCCAGCAGCGCCACGGCCGTGGCCACCGCCGCCGCATTGAGCCCGAAGCCGAGCGCGCCGGCGGCGTCCAGCCGCGCGCCCGTGCCGCGGGCCTGCAGCAGCGTGCGGCCCACCAGCAGCGCCGCCCCGGCACCGAACAGCAGGAGCCCGCCCACGAACAGCGGCGCCGTCAGCATCGGGATGTAGTTGGCCATGATGGGCTCGCCGGCCCCGGTGAAGGGCGCCAGCGCCATGGCGGCGGTGCCGGCAGCGGCGAGGCCCAGCGCGGCGCGGGCCCAGCCAAAGGCGCGCGGCGCGGCCACCAGGCTCCACAGCATCCCGGCCAGCGAGACGAACCACACCAGCACCGACAGGTCCACGTGCGCCACCAGCGCCACGTGGAAGAAGTCGGCGGCCGGCAGCAGCCGGTTGACGCCCGGCGTGCGCGAGACCACCAGCAGGATGGAGAACAGCCCGGAGCCGACCAGCGAGGCCATGCCCAGCCAGAGCCAGCCGCGCGCCAGCGCCAGGCGCGCATCGGCCGGGACCGGCAGGCTGTAGCGGGTGCGGCCTTCGGAAGCGCAGTCACGGTGGCCGCGAACAGGAAGATCCAAGGTAGTCATATCAGTTCTCGATCAGCGCGCCGCGTTCGATCGCGTACGGCCCGGTCCAGTGCCACCGCGGAACCGGCTTTGCCGGGCCGCTGGTGGCGCCCCTTGAGGGGAGGCGCCGAAGGCGCTTCGGGGTGGTCATGTGAACGTGATGCCGCCCTTCTCGGCGTCGAAGTCGATCACCAGCACCTGCGCGGGCACCAGCTTCAGGGTGGCTTCGCGGGTGTGGTTGAAGGCGTCGCCCGGCTGGTCGCGCAGGCGCACGACGATGCGGTGCTCGCCGGCCGGCAAGTCGACCCGGTGGTAGACCGAGGACGCGCCGTCCCGGCTCAGGCCGGAGGGCGGGGCCACCTGGCTGAGGATGGTGCGGCCGTCCAGTTCCACCTCGATCGCCACCGGCACCCGCTCGCGGCCGCACTTCATGGGCGTGCGCATGTTGGGCGGCAGCTTGGCCAGTTCTTCCTGCGTGTAGGCCCGGCAGGGCTCGACCCGTTCGCCGTGGTGGATGAAGCTCACCTTCAGCACGGCTTCGCCGGCACCCAGCGGGTGGTAGGTCGGCCAGTGCGAGAACACGGCGATGAAGGCCGCGAACAGGCCGTACAGCACGCCCTGGCCGAGCCAGGCTTTCCATGTCGTCTTGTCGTTCATGCGATCGATTCCTCCTCCGCGCGCCGGCGGCCCAGCGCCTCGGCCAGCACCTGCTCCTCGCCGGCGTCGGCCCACACCGCGGTCCAGCGCCCGCGCGGCACCTCGCCGCGCAGGTGCGGCTCGCGCGTGCCGGCCAGCCGCGCCTGCATCCACTGCGGTCCCAGCCGGTACTCGCAGCCGCCCTCGCGGCAGCCGGCCACCAGCACGCCGGCCGCGCCTTCGCGCAGCGCGTAGTCGACGAAGGCGGGCGGCAGCTGCGCGGTGCACGCGAGTTCGATGACCAGCACTTCCGGTCCGGCCAAGCCCTGGGCGCTTGCGCCGCAGGCACAGCCGAACACGACCTGGGAGGCGCCCTGCTCCAGCCCGCGGCGCAGGCGCTCGCGCAGCTGGGCCACGGTGGGGGCCGGCAGGTCGATGCCGGTGAGCAGCGGCTGCGCCTTGCGGAACGGGGTCGACGAGGGGCAGGCTCCGGCGCAGATGCCGCAGCCGGCGCAGGCCGCGGCCCGCACCACGGCCACCTGCTTGCCCGCCTTGCCGTCCGGGTGCGGTGCCAGCGTGATCGCGCCGAACGGGCAATCGTCGACGCAACGGCCGCAACCGCTGCAGTGATCGGGGTCGACGACGGCGACCGCCGGCCGTGGCTGGCGCGACAGGAAGGGCAGCGCGAACAGCGCGCCCAGCACCACCGCGAGCAGCACCCAGGTGGCCTCGGCCGACGTGGCGGCCACCAGCGGGTGCAGGAACAGCAGCAGCCAGTCGAAGGCGAGCCGCTGCGGCACGGTGGCCAGTTCCGCCGCCCCTTGGCTGTGCACCGGCAGCACCAGCGACAGGCCACCCAGCAGCAGCACGGTGCCCGCGGCGAGCGCCCGGCGCGGGAACACGGCGGCATGGCCGGTGCGCTGGATGTGGGCCCAGCTGCCGAACACCAGCAGCAGCGGCAGCCCCAGGTGCACGAACACGAACAGCGAGAACAGGCGGTCGCTCACGGCGCCGCCCAGGAAGTTGCGCGCCAGCGGCGAGGCCAGGAACGGCAGCGCGTCAAGCCATTCGGCGGTCGCGATGGCCGAGTACTGGCCCAGCCGGTCCCAGTTCAGCCAGAAGCCGCCGATGGCGCAGGCCCAGGCGAGCGGCAGCAGCGGCACGCCGGTCAGCCAGGCATAGCGGCGGTAGTGCCGGTAGCGGCCCAGCATCGCCTCGCGCAGCAGGTGCAGCAGCAACACGAGGACGAAGGCGTCGGCCGCATAGCGGTGCAGTCCCCGCAGCAGCGTGCCGGTCGCGAACGGCAGGTGCGCCAGCGACTCGATCGAGCGGTATGCGCCCTGCGCGGAGGTATCGAGCAGGATGTACAGGATGACGCCGCTGGCCGCCAGCAGCCAAAGCAGTAGGAAGGCCAGCGCGCCGAGCTGCTTCAGCGGGTTGCCTGCGGCGCCGAACGCGGCGTCGAAGCCATGTTCAAGCGTGAAGACGCTGCGGCGCATGCGGGCTCTCCTTCCGCCGTTGCCGGCGCCGCTGCCGCCACTCGTTGAGCATGTACAGCGCCATCGCCAGGATGAAAGTCAGGCCCCCGGCGATCTCCCAGATGAGGCTGTAGTCCACCCGGTAGGTGCCCGTGTCGGGGTCGTAGACCGTGCAGACGATGCGGATCTGGTCCCAGAGCTCCTCCAGCAGCCCCTGCTGCGGCACCGGCTGGCCGGCCACCAGGGCCGTGAGCGCCTCGCCCAGGGTGTCGACCGCCGGGCGGTCGCCATAGACCTGGCGCACGATGCGGCCCTCGGCGTCCAGCAGCGTGACCTGCAGCACGTGGTCGAAGCCGGCCGGCGTCATCGCGTAGCGGAAGCCGAAGCCGCTGGTCAGCTGCGGCAGCACGGCCGCCGGGGCACTGAGGAAGTTCCAGTTGTCGCGGTCGATCCGGTTCTGGGCGGCGAAGGCGCGCATCGCCTCGGGCGAATCGGCCGGCTGGTTGAACCCGATGCTGACCACGTTGAAGCGGTGGTCGCCGAAGCGCGTGCCCAGGGCCTCCACCGCTTCCAGCAGCGAGCGCGTGGTGGCCGGGCAGATCTCGAAGCAGCCGGTGTAGATGAAGCTGACCATCAGCGGCTTGCCGCGGTAGGAGGACAGCGCCACCGGCTTGCCCTTTCGGTCCAGCAGGACGGCGTCCGGCGCCAGCTGGCCCACCACGGCCTGGCTGGCCAGCTGCGCCTCGCGCGCATCCAGTTTCGGGACTTCCTGGGCTGCAGCGAGCGCTGCGAAGGCGGCCAGCACGGCGGCGAAGCACGGGCGGGCCAGGAGGGCGATCAGTCGGGCAGCATCGGGCATCGGACTACAGCAGGGCGTCCAGCGTGGCCGCCACCAGCAGCGCGCTGAGCTGGATCAGCGAGGCGAAGAACGCGGGCATGGCGGTGGCGCGCGAAGGCTTGCGCGCCAGTTGCCAGGCCTTGAGCAGGAACCAGCCGCCACCACCGGCGGCGCCGACCGCATAGACGCCGCCGGCACCGCAGGCGAACAGCGGCACCAGCGAAGCCGCCACCAGCATCACCGTGCTGGCGAACACGATCCAAGCGGCGCGGGCTTCGCCCACCACCACCGGGAGCATGGGTACGCCGGCTCGCTCGTACTCGGCGCGGTTGGCGATGGCCAGCGCCCAGAAGTGCGGCGGTGTCCACAGGAACAGCACCAGCGCCAGCAGCCAGCCTTCCGCCCCGGGGGAAGGGTCGGCGGCCGCGGCGCCGGCCAGCACCGCGAAGCTGCCGGCCAGCCCGCCGATGACGATGTTCCAGTGCGTGCGCCGCTTGAGCCACAGCGTGTAGACCACGCCATAGAAGAAGGCGCCGAGGAACACGTAGGCGGCCGCGGCTGCGTTGAGCGCCGCGCCAGCGGACGCGACGGCGCCCACCAGCAGCAGCGCCATCACCCACAGCCAGCGCGGATGGCGCTCGATGGCGCCGGTCGCGAAGGCCCGGCCGCTTGTGCGGCCCATGAGGCGGTCGGACTCGTGTTCGGCGTACTGGTTGAAGGCCCCGGCACTGGCCGAGGCCACCAGCACCGACAGCGCGAGCACCGCCACCTGCCAGGCCGCCAGCGACGCGCCGGGCGTCACGGCCAGCCCGACCAGCGCTGTGATCATGATCAGCGTGCCGATGCGCAGCTTGAACAGCGAGATCACCAGCCGGGCCCGGGCCATGGGGCCCGGGGCGGCGGCGAGGGTGGAGGGGCCCATCGCTCGCCTCCGATCAGCTCAGTCCCCAGAGCTGGCCCAGGTACTTCCAGTTGATGAAGTAGTACAGGACGAAGGCCACCAGGAACAGCATGGCGATCACGAAGGTGCCCGGCGCCGCGAAGCCGGCCGAGCCGTAGCTCTGCACCGCCACGCTCGGGGCCGCTCTCGGCACCGGGGTGCCGACGGAGCTGGGCTTGCCGGCATCGAGCTTCTTGCCGAACAGCAGCGAACCGACCGTGATCGCGATGTACAGGCCGCCACCGGTGATGGCAGCGACGCCCGAGATGCCCACCAGGCCCATCATCAGGTAGGCGGCACCCGGCCACTCGTAGGCCAGGGCGGCGCCCTGGAAGGCCATGTCCCAGTGCCGGCGCGACACGCCCAGGGTGCCGGCGCCCATCATCACCAGGGTGAAGAAGTACATCGACAGGCCGAACAGGTAGGGCTGGAGCTTGGCCAGTTGCGGCCAGATCATTTCGCGCTTGAACAGCGCGGGGATCAGGAAGTAGGTCATGCCCATGAAGGTCAGCGTGGTGCCGATCACCACGGTGGCATGGAAGTGCCCGGGCACGTAGATGGTGTTGTGGATCAGCATGTTCAGCTGCTCCGTGCCCATCATCACGCCCGAGATCCCGCCCAGGAAGCCGAAGCCTACGATCGAGAGCGCCACGCTGGAGAACACCGGGTTGCCCCAGGGTGCCTTGCGCAGCCACTCGAACAGGCCGCGGGTATAGCCCTTCTGGCGCTGCGCCACTTCCATCGCGCCGGGGATGGTCAGGCCGTGGATCATCGAGGCCAGCACCGCGAAGTACATGAAGTAGCTGGTGTTGACCACCTTCCAGCCGGTGGACATGCCCGGGTCGGCCAGCAGGTGGTGCGCGCTCGCGAGTTGCAGGAACAGGATGTACAGCAGGAACGCGCCGCGGCTGACGCGCTCGCTCATCGGCTTGGCGCCGAAGGCGATGGCGGCGACCGCATACCAGATCGAGATGTGGGCGGCCACGTTGATCTGCTGCGAGGAGTGGCCGAAGGCCCACCAGATGGTGCGGTAGATCAGCGGGTCGACTTCCTTGACCAGCCCGATGGACTGCAGGAAGGTCGGGATCAGGATGATCGCCCCGGAGACGATGGTGAACACCGCGATGATCGCGGCGACGATGGCGCCGAAGGTCACCAGCGGCACGGAGCCCTCGTAGGTCTTCTCGCGCTTGGCCACGACCAGGGTGCCGAAGAACACGAAGCAGGCGATCAGCGCGCCGACGGCGAACAGGATCAGGCCCGCGTAGAACGAGGGCGCCGCCATCATCGGCACGTACGAGGTCATCATGACGCTGGAGCCGCCCTGAAAGACGGCCACGTTGTTCATGACGGCGCCGATCAGCATCAGCGCGAAGGCCGCCCAGGCGATCTTCGGCGTCGCGATCCGGCATCGCAGCAGGGTCGATGAACAGAAGTACAGGACGGCGACCTCGAAGAAGATGATCCAGAAGATCAGCATGTCGATGCCGTGGGCCGTGAGCACCATGTAGAAGGTGTCGGGCGCGAGCCAGTGCACGGCGGGCCAGCGGGTGAGCACGACACCGATGGCGAGCAGGCCGCCGACCAGCAGCGCCACCACCGCCACCACGGCGTTGACGATCATCAGGCGCTCGGCCTGCGCCTCGAACTGCAGGCCCGTGCGCGGGCAGGTGCGGTAGGTGGTGGCGACGTAGCCGCCGGACAGGGGAAGGGTTGCGGACATGGCGTTCCCTCCTTCTTTACTTGACGTACAGCCGGCCCACCATGGTGTGGTGGTTGATGCCGCAGTACTCGTTGCAGACGATGGAGTAGGTGCCCGACTGGTTCGGCGTGACCTTGATCACGTGCTCGTAGCCCGGGACGACCTGGATGTTGATGTTGGCGGGCTGCAGCGAGAAGCCGTGGTTGTAGTCCATGGCCGTCATGTGCAGCTTGTAGGTCTTGCCCTTTTCCAGCTCGAGGATGGGCCACCAGGACCACAGGCGGCCGATCAGGTAGACGTCGCTGTCGGGCGGCGGCGCCACCACGGGGATCTTCTGCTCGGTCTCGGTGCGGACCGTGTATTTGGCGGCGAAGGCCTCGGCCTTGGCGGCGAACTTGTCAGGCGTGGTCTTGTAGGTCTCGGTCGACAGGTTCTGCTTCCCGTAGGCGTGCCAGTAGACCATCATGAAGAACATCACCATGCACCAGACGAAGGCGATGGCGATCCAGGTGCCTTCGACCCGGTCGAGCGGATGCTTCCACCAGAGGCGCTCGGATGGCGGCAGGATGGCGGTCATGGGCGTGCTCCTATTTCGCGACCGGGATGGTCAGGATGTCGATCACGCCCCACAGCGTGTAGACGATCATGGGGATCAGGACCCCCAGGAACAGCAGCAGGAACGGGTTGTCCAGCAGCTGCTGCATGAACGGGACCTTCCCGTCGTCGGATTCGTCGTGGCTCATGGTGCTCCTCAGCGTGTTTGTTCGCGGAGTGCATCGTTGTCCGAGTGGCGTAGTCGGACATTGATCTGGAACAAGTTTTAAAAATGTGCGTTCCATGGTCCTTTTGCGCGCGCATGCAATCGCACTAGGATCGACCGCATGACAGCGGAGCCACGACGCATGCGGACCCTGCGCGCACTCGCATTCGCGTGTGCCGCGCTGGTGCTCGCGATCACCACGCTCAGCGCCTTCATCCGCCTGTCGCGCACGGGACTGGGCTGCGAACCCTGGCCGCAGTGCTACGCGGTGGAGGCGCTGCGCATCGCCTCGATGGACAACGCCGCGATCGGTGCGGCCCGCATCGCGCACCGCATCAGCGCCAGCGCCGTGCTGCTGGTGATCATCGCGGCGCTGATGGTGGCGCTGGCGCGCAACCCGCCGCTGCGTCGCCAGGGCCGGTTCGTGCTGTGGCTGCTGGGGCTGGCCGCGTTCCTGGCCGCCTTCGGGCGCGCCACCGCGGACTCGCTGCTGCCGGCCGTGACGCTGGGCAACCTGCTGGCCGGGCTGGCGATGTTCGCGGTCGCCTGCGCGTTCGTGCGCTCAGCCGGCGGGCGCGAGCGTCCGGCGCTGTCGCCCGCCTGGCGCGCCGGGGCCTGGGTGGCCGCCGGCCTGCTGCTGCTGCAGATGGCGCTCGGCGGGCTGGTCAGCGCGAACCATGCGGGCCTGAGTTGCCCCGCCTCCTCGGCCTGCGTCATCGACGGCGCTTCATGGGCCCTGTTCAACCCCTTCCACGCTGCAGGCGATCCGGCCCAGCCGCTGAACCCGGCGGGTGCGCTGCTGCACCTGTCGCACCGGATCGGCGGCCTGCTGGTGGCGCTGGTGCTGGTCGGCCTGGGCCTGGCCGCCTGGCGGCGCCGACGGCGCGTTGCGGCGGCGCTGCTGGTGCTGCTGCCGCTGCTGCAGGTCGCCGCCGGCGTGCTGCTGGTCTCGGCCGGGCTGCCGCTGGCGCTGGCGCTGCTGCACAACGTGATGGCGGCGGTGCTGTTGGCCGCCACGGCCTCGCTGCTCGATTGAATTCCGCCGCGAGGGCGCGGCGGGATGGGCGGGATCTATCCCAAGGCCGCGCGGCGCTGCCGTGCCTCGGGGGGATCGACCACCAGCACTTCGACGTACCAGCGGCCTTCCAGGTGGTCGAAGAGCTCGGCTTCCAGGTCTTCCACCATCACCTGGCGCAGCAGCCCGGGCGCCAGTTCCAGCACCACCCGCGCGCGCCCGTTGCGCAGGGTGGCATGGCGCACGGCGCGTCGCTGCAGCAGGTTGCCGCCCTCGAGCGGATCGGTCACCGCCGCCAGCGCACGCTGGACGGCAGGCAGATCGCCGGCCGGGCCTTCGTAGGCGAAGAGCATGATGTCCCGGGGAACGAATGGGCGCCCGCCCCCGCCGTGCCTCCAAGAGTGAACCCGCGCGAACGCGGACCTTGTGCCAGTCCGCCGGCGGGGCCCCTCAGTGGCGATCGCGGCCCGCCGGCCGCGGCGGGGATGGGCGATGCCCCTAGCCGTGCAGGGCTTCGTACTTCGCCTGCAGCTCTTCCGGCGATTCGACGAAGTCGGGATGCTGCTCGATGCAGTCGGCCGGGCACACCAGCTTGCACTGGGGCTCGTCCTCCGCACCCACGCACTCGGTGCAGCGCATGGGATCGATCACGTAGATGTCGTCGCCCACGCTGATCGCCTCGTTGGGGCAGACCGGCCTGCAGGCGTCGCAGGACGTGCAATTCTCGGTGATGGTCAGGGCCATGGATGTCTCCTTCGGGTACTGCTTCGTCGATCGCGCGCTCAGGCAGCTGCGCGCTGCTGCAACTCCTGCAGCTTCTCGTGGCGGTACGCGCCCCACAGGGCGGCGCCGATCGCGCCGGCGTAGATGGAGTCGGAGTGGCTGGCGACCTCCACCGGCACCTTCTCGGCCACCATCTCCTCCTGCACCGCGGCCAGCAGGCCCTCGTCCAGCGCCAGGCCGCCGGTGAGCAGCGCGGTGCCGCTCTTGATGCCGGTGACCTTGAGCAGCTTGACGATGCGCGAGGCCATGGACACGTGGATGCCCTTGAGGATGTCGGGGGTGGAGATGCCGCGGCTGACCATGTTGATCACGTCGGTCTCGGCCAGCACGGCGCAGATCGAGCTGACCTTCTCCGGGTCCACCGAGCTCCTGGACAGCGAGCCGATCTCCTCCACCGCCACGCCGAGGTAGCGGGCGATGTTCTCCAGGAACTGGCCGGAGCCGGAGGCGCACTGGCTGGTCATCTTGTACGACAGCACCTTGCCGCGCTCGTCGACGTAGATGGCGCGGCCGTTGAGCGCGCCCACGTCCACCACCGCGCTGATGCCCGGCCGCAGGAACACCCCGCCGCGCGCGTGCGTTGTCATGGAGTAGAAGTGGCCGGTGGCGAACTTGACGTTCTCTCCCTCGCCCGTGGTGGCGATGTAGTCGATGTCGTTGGCGGCCAGGCCGGCGTCGGCCAGCACCGCGTCGCGGCCCTCGCTGGCCAGCGTCATGGGGTCGCGGCGGCGGATGCGCTCGCAGCGCTTGGCCAGCCAGTGGATGCTGCCGTCGTCGTCGGTGCGGAACAGCGTGCTCTTGACGGCGCCCGAGCCGATGTCGATGCCAATGGTGTGCGTCATGGTCATTCCCTCCGTTCGGCCGTCTTGCCGTCTTCCATCACCGCGCGCCACGCGAAGGTGGCGGCGCCCAGCGCCCCGGTGTAGATCGAGTCCGGATCGATGTTCAGCGACAGTTCGCCGTAGTTCTCGTACACCAGTTCCTTCAGCGCCTTGACGGCGGCCTCGTTCTTGGCCACGCCGCCGGTGAAGGTGAACTGGTCGCGGATGCCGCCCGAGCGCGCCAGGATCGACATCGCGCGCAGGATGATGGCGCGGTGCAGGCCGGCCATGATGTCCTCGCGCTTGTCGCCCAGGCTGAGCCGGTCGCGCAGCTCGGCGCCGGCGAACACGGTGCAGGTCGAGTTGATCTTCACGGCCTTGGTCGACTTCATCGCCATGGGGCCCAGCTCGTGCAGGCCCATGTTCATCTCGTCGGCGATGTAGCCCAGGTAGCGTCCGCAGCCGGCCGCGCAGCGGTCGTTCATCTGGAAGCTCTCGACGATGCCCTTGGGATCGACCTGGATCGCCTTGGTGTCCTGGCCGCCGATGTCCAGCACGGTGGCGGTGTGGGGGTACATCACGTGCGCGCCCAGGCCGTGACACAGGATCTCGCTGCGGATGTGCTCCTTGGAGAACGGGAGCCGCGCGCGCCCGTAGCCGGTACCCACGGTGTAGGTGTCCTCCATCTCGGTGTCCAGCACGCCCTTGATCGGCGCCTCGACCTGGGCGCGACGTGCCGTGGTCTCGGGCATGGCGACGAAGGTGCGCTCCAGCGCGTTGAGCAGGTGGCGCCGCACGGAGTCGGCGTAGACCCGGTTCTCCACTTCGATGATCGATCGGTCGAACAGGTTGAGCAGGTAGTCGTAGCGGGTGTTCGCTTCCTTGGCCACCTGCTCGCCGATGGACAGGTACTGGCTGCCGGCGATGTCGCGGAAGAAGTCGCTCTTGCGGCGCGCACCCGGCGCGAACAGCGAGGCGGCCTCGGCCTTCAGCCGGCGGAACACCTCGTCCAGCGCCTCGCCGACCGCCTTCGTGTCGGCGCCGAAGTTGGCGGTCGCCAGGTTGCGCACGCAGGTCTCGTGCAGGTCCTCCAACTGCTCCAGGTACTGCTCGGCGCGGAAATCGCGCTCGAGCTGCTCGATGAAGCCGTCCAGCGCCCCGTTCAGGGCGCCGGTGCCGGCCAGCGCCTGGCGGAACAGGTAGAAGCGGCCGTTGAGCAGCGCCTCCGTGCGGGCCACCGCCGCGGCGGTGTCGTAGTTGGAGCGCGAGTTGGTGATCCCGCGTCCCAGGATGTTGCGGTTCTCGTCCACCACCACCGCCTTGGTGGTGGTGGAGCCGAGATCGATGCCGATGAAGCAGCGCATGATCGTGTCTCCTCCTCGCGTTCAGGCCACCATCGGCGCGGCACCCGCACCGACGCCGGTGGCGCGCTTCTGCTTGACCATCTGGAAATAGCTCTCCAGCCGGTTCTTGACGTTGGCCGCCGAGAAGTAGCGTGGGTCCACCAGGTCGGTCTCGACGAAGGCGGCCGGCTTGCCGGTGCGCTTCTCGACCTCCCGCAGGATCAGCAGCTGGCCGGCGGAGAAGCTGTTGCAGCTCTTGATCGAGTTGATCAGCAGGCCGTCGGCCTGGTACTCCTCGATGTACTTGCAGATCATGTCGATGCGCGAGGGCAGGTTCAGGTTGGTGTAGCAGCCCAGGCAGTAGTCGGCCAGCGACTCCAGCGGGTGGTCGGGGTCGTGCCGGAAGCCGAAGTCGTACAGGCCGCCGACCTTGGCGTAGGTGGAGGACACCACCACCGCCCCCTCGTCGTAGAACATCTTCCAGAAGTCGCGGAAGCTGGTCCAGTTGGGCGGGCCTTCGACGATCAGGCGGTACTTCTCCTCGCCCATGTCGCCCTCGGGCGTGACCGGGCCCTTGCCTTCGCGGATGCGCTGCTCGATCTCGGCGCGCAGGCGGCGGTAGTACTCGGTGGCGTCGGGCGTGCCGCGGAAGGCGGTGAAGATCGGGCCGATGTAGTACACGGCGCCGAAGTAGCCGTCGATCGGGCTGGGCCGGTGCTTGGCCGACTGCAGCACCGCGACCAGGTCGTCCTCGGCCTTGACCGATTCCTTCATGTACTGGCGCAGCAGGTCGATGTCGAACTTCACGCCCGAGACCTTCTCCAGCCCCGGGATGATGGTTTCCTTGAGCTGCTTGACCACGTAGTTGCGCATGGCCGGGTCGATCTGGCCCTTGCCCTGGTAGGGCACGTGCAGCATCAGCGTCTCGGTGCCGTACTTGTGGCGGATCAGCTCGAACCACTTCATGAAGGTGAAGCAGCCCGTGTACGACAGCAGCAGCACGTCGGGCGTGGGCAGCGGGTCGCCGGTGGGACCGACCTCGCCGCCCAGCATCATCCCGAGGTCGGCCTTCACGTAGGTGCAGACGTCCTCGGAGTGGCCGTCGCGCTCGGCGTCCATGATGAACTTGCCGGACTTCTTGCGCATGCCGTTCTGCAGCGCGTTGGTCTCGGGCAGGCTGCGCGCGAAGCCGAAGCACATGAGCAGCTCGTTCAGGTTGCCCGGCACGAAGGTGGCGGCGACCTTGCGGTTGTTGGCACGGGCCTGCGCCAGTTCCATGTAGTTCTTGTTGATGAGCTCCTTCTGGAAGTTCATCGCGTCGTCCTTGATCGCGACCGGCTTGGCCTTGCGCGCCCCGGACAGGGGGACCACTTTGTCGTTCATGCTGCGTCACTCCAGAGCTTGATGGAATCGGCGAAGGTGCCGGCCTGTTCGCGGATCGGCGCCATCTGGCCGGTGTTCTCCGCATACTTGAACGCCGTGTACGGGATGCCGTTCTTGGCCAGCACGTCCTGCAGCATCGGGCGCTCGAGCAGGGCCGGGTCGCAGAACGAGGGGGCGGCGAACACCACGCCCTCGGCGGCGCGCGTCTTGACCTGCTTGACCAGGAACACGCCCTTCTCGGCGCGGGTGGCGTCGTACTTGGCGGCGGTGGAGGCCGACTGGTGCAGGAAGGCCTTGGACAGCTCCTCCAGCGGGTTGCCGCCGGTGGGCACCTCGCCGAGCAGCCAGCGCGTGACCAGCATGAAGTCGTCGTCCACCACGTAGCAGCCGGCCATCTCGACCGACTTGATCAGCGCCAGCGGCGGCTGCTCGCAGAACGAGCCGGTCATCACCACCCGCGCGTTGTCGCGGCGCTGGCGCGGCACCTTGTCGGTTTCGGCCAGGTACTCGCGGATCAGCGCGGTGTGCTCCTCGGGCGGCAGCACCATGCCGGCGCGCAGCACCAGGTAGACCTCGGAGGTGGGCGCGTTCCAGGGCGTCGCCGAGCGGTAGGCGTACAGGTCGCGCACCGCCGCCCGGTTCTCGTTGTAGACGCGGATCGAGGCATTGAGCTCGGCGTCGGTGATCGGCGAGCCGCGCATCTTGCCCAGCGCCTCGCGCAGGTCCTGCATCTCGTGCACGTAGAAGTTGCCGCCGACCTCGTCGACGTAGTTCTGCGGCACGTCGAAGTACTTGACGTACTTGTCCGGGAACAGGATCTGCCACATGCCCGACAGGTTGCGGATCACGTCGCAGATCGAGGGGAACAGCATGCCGTCCAGGCAGTCCAGCCGCCCGGTCAGGCCCAGTTCCAGGGTGGAGCGCGGGATGCGGCAGATGTAGCTCTGGTAGTAGGCGTCGCCCTGGATCACCTCCAGGTTGTCGCCGCCGCCCAGGATGCCCACCGGCAGGTAGCCGGCGGCGTGGATCAGTTCGCGCGGCACGTAGACCGGCATGTAGCCGATCGCCTTGCGGCCGGGCGCGGCCGCCTTCCATTCCTTCACCGCGGTGAAGTCCAGGTCGTCGAACAGGTTCTGGCAGCGCTCGACGATGCGCTGCACGGGAGTAAGGGTCATCGTGGTCGCTCCGTTCATTGGTGGGTCCATTGGGGTTGCCGCTTCTCGAGGAAGGCGGCCAGCCCCTCGTTGGCGTCGTGCGTGCGCATCAGCCAGTCGAGGTAGAGGCGCTCGAGCTCGGCCAGGCGTTCGCGCACCTGGCGCTGCAGCGGGCCGCGCGCGGCGACGGTGGCGCAGCCGAGGGCGGCGGCGCTGCGGCCGAGCAGGTGCTGGTCGAACCAGTCCAGCGCGGCCTTCTCCGGGTTCTCGTCGACCTGCTGCACCAGGCCGATGCGATGGGCCTCCAGCGCGCCGATGCTGCGGCCGGTCAGCAGCAGGTCCTCGGCGTCGGGCTGGTTGACGCGATACGGCAGCAGGGCCGAGGCAGCCGGCGCGAACACGCCCAGCTTGATCTCGGGCTGGCCGAACTGCGCACCCGGCGCGGCGATGATGCGGCCGCAGGCCAGTGCCAGTTCGAGCCCGCCGCCCAGGCACTGGCCCTGCACGGCGACCAGCACCGGCACCGGGAACTCCAGCAACTGCAGCAGCATCGCGTGCAGCGACTTGAGCATGCCGGCGCAGCGATCGGGCAGGTGTTCCTCGACGCTGGCGCCGAAGCTGAAGTGCGATCCTTCAGCGTCGAGCAGCACCCCGCGCAGCTTCACGTTCCGGCGGTACTGCGTCAGGGCTTCGGCCAGCGCCGCGATCATGGCGGCGTCCACGATGTTGGCCTTGGGCCGCGACAGTCGCAGCCGCAGCAGCGCGCCGTCGCGGTCGAGCCAGGATTTGAGGGGAGATGCAGCTTCCATCTCAAGGCTCCAGGTGCTGGACCCCCGCCTTCGCGGGGGCGAAGGGGTTTCGCTTCACTTCGCCCCCTTCGGCTGGATCTCGTCGTGCAGCGACCCGATCCAGCTCTGCCCCGCGGCGAGCTTCTGGCGCAGCGCGATGAAGTCGATCTCGCGATCGTCCTTGGGGCCGTCGTTGAACGCGGTGAAGCCCGAGCGCGCCTCGGTCATCATGTTCAGGGCCAGCCAGGCGCGCGAGTTCTCCTTGTTGCGGTTCCAGATGTCGAGCTTGGGCTTGCGCAGTTCCTCGATCGTCTTGAGCGTGCACTCGGGGAAGGTCAGCAGGATCTTGGCGCACAGGTCCTCGACCGCCTGGTCCAGCATGGACAGGTCCACCGTGCCGCGCGCCATCAGCGCCTTGGCTTCCGTGGCGGCGGCGCCGGTCTTGAACTCGCCGAAGGCATTGCGGCCGAACTCGTCGAAGGCGCGCTGCGTCTCCACCAGCGGGTTGGCGACGAACTGGCCGTCCACCTTCAGCGCCGGCACCACGCCGGTGATCATCCCCATCTGGTAGGCCTTGTGGGCCGAGAACGGCTCGCACAGCACGCAGGCCGCCATGGCGCGCTCGGCACCGACGATCACCGGCAGGAAGTCGGTGGCGCCGCCGATCGGCGCCGAACCGTGCTTGGGGCCGGCCTGGCCGAACCTGGCCAGGTCCTGCGCCACCGTGAAGTCGCAGGCCATGCCGATCTCCTGGCCGCCGCCGATGCGCATGCCGTTGACCCGGCAGATCACCGGCTTGTCGGCCGCCAGGATGGCGCTGACCATGTCGTTGAACAGCCGCATGTACTGGCGGTATTCCTGCGGGTGGCCGGCGTAGTACTCGGCGTACTCCTTGGTGTTGCCGCCGGTGCAGAAGGCCTTGTCGCCGGCGCCGGTGAAGACGATGCAGTTGACGTCGCGCGCATTGGAGGCGGCGCGGAAGGCCAGGATCACCGCCTTGACCATGTCGGTCGTGTACGAGTTGTACTGGGCCGGGTTGTCCAGCGTGATCCAGGCGTTGTACAGGCCCGCCACCTCGGTGCCGTCGGGCTTGCGCGCGGGGCGCTTCTCGTAGCGCACGCCCGGCGTGCCCGGTTGCGGTGCCAGGTCGTGGTCCTTGAATTCGCGCTTGGGCATCAGGCGATCAGGGGCGTTCATTCGTCGTGTCTCCTTGGGTATTCAGCGCGGTTGCAGCACCACGCGGGCGCGGATGTCGTGCCGGTGCACGGCTTCGAAAACGGAATTGATCTCGGACAGCGGGTGCGCCTCGACGAACGGGGCGACCTGCACCTTGCCGTCGAGCACGAGGTCGAGCGCGGCCGGGTAGTGCTCGGGCGGGCAGCCCCAGTTGCCGAGCGCCCGTGCGTCGAAAGCCATCAGGTTGGACAGGCGCACCTCGACCTTGTCCATGGTGAAGCCGACCACGCTCAGGGTGGCGCCGTGCACCAGCAGGTTCCAGGCCGTCTGCTGGCCGGCCGCGGTGCCGGAGCACTCGAAGATGAACCACTCGGTGGGCTTCAGGCCGCGCTCCTTGGCGAACGCGGAGACCGCCTGCTTGATGGCCTTGGCGTCCATGCCGCGGCTGTTGAGCGTCTGGGCCGCACCGTGGCGGGCCACCGCTTCCAGCTTGCGGCCGTCGACGTCGATGGCCAGCACGCTGGCGCCGAAGGCGTTGGCCACCTGCACGCAGTAGCCGCCGACGCCGCCGGCGCCGATCACCACCGCGACGCTGCCGGGCGTGACGCCGGCGCGGCGCACCGCCTGGTAGGGCGTGGTCAGCGCATCGGCCACCACCGACACCTGCCACAGCTGCAGGTTGGCGGCCGCCAGGCGCTTCTCGTCGACTTCGCACAGGCCGCGGCCGGGCACCACGATGTGCGAAGCGAAGCCGCCCTGGATGTCGTTGCCCGGCATCTTCTGGCCCCGGCAGATGGTGCCCAGCCCGCGCCGGCACAGGTCGCATTCGCCGCAGGGCAGCACGGCCGGCACGATGACCGCCTTGCCCATCCAGCCCTGGGCGCCCTCGCCCGCGGCGACCACGCGGCCGCTGATCTCGTGGCCCAGCGCCAGCGGCAGCGGCTGGTTGGTGCGCACGCCGTCGTAGTAGTAGCCCAGGTCGGTGTGGCAGACGCCGCAGCCGGCCACCTGCACCACCACTTCGCCCGCTGCGGGCGCCGCCTGGAAGTCCTGCCGTTCCATCGGCGCCTTCGGCCCGGTCATGACCCAGCGGTATGCCTCGATGCCCATTGCGTCTCCATCCGTTGTAGGCCCCGCGATTCGGTCCGGCTGCGGGTTTGTCCGGAGGTCAACCGGTAAATTGGTACTCGATTGCCGATTTAGGGCATTCTGGGCACCCGTTCCCGGTCAATCCTTGATCTGGTTCAAGGCTGCAGACGCATCGCGGGCGGTTTACTCCAAGCCACGAACCCGTGGAGACAAGCCCAGTGGATGCAAGCATCACCACCGAACAGCCGGCCCGCGCCGCGCCGGCTGCCAACCGACTCGACAGCGTGTCGCTCGCCATCGCCGGCAGCGGCGGCAGCGGCGTCATGACCGCCGGCACCTGGCTGCTGGACGCCGCCGCCCGCAGCGGCCTCTACGGCCTGATGGTGCGAACCAGCGGGCCGCAGATCCGCGGCGGCGAGGCCGCCGCCCTGCTGCGGCTGGGCACCCGCCAGCTCGAATCGCTCGACGACAGCTTCGACGTGCTGCTGGCCATCGACTGGCAGAACGTGCACCGCTTCGCCGACGAGATCCCGCTGCGCGCCGACGGGCTGCTGGTCTGCGACGCCGACGCCGGCGAGGTGCCCGAGGTCTTCCGTGCCAGCGGCGCGAAGGTGATCGCGCTGCCGCTGAAGAAGATGGCCAAGGCGCACCCCGGCAGCTGGATCAACATGCTGGCGCTGGGCATCACGGGCGCCCTGGCCGGGCTGGCGATCGAGCCGATGGAAGAGGCCGTACGCGCCGGCTGGAAGCGCGACGCCGAGGTGCTGCAGGCCAACCTCGGTGCCCTGCGCGCCGGCGCCGAGGCGGTGGCCGAGCACGCGCTGGTCCGGCGCACCCCCGCGCCCACCACGCAGCCGCGCTGGCTGCTCAGCGGCAACGAAGGTGCAGGCTACGGCGCGCTGCGCGGCGGCGTACGCTTCGTCGCCGCCTACCCGATCACGCCCGCCACCGAGCTGCTGGAGTGGATGGCCCCGGCGCTGGCCAAGGCCGGCGGCTGCCTGCTGCAGGCCGAGGACGAGCTGGCTTCGGTCAACATGATCATCGGCGCGTCGTTCGGTGGCGTGCCCTCGCTTACCGCCACCGCCGGCCCGGGCCTGGCACTGATGACCGAAGGCATCGGCTTGGCGGTCGCGGCCGAGGTGCCGATCGTGGTGGTCGATGTGATGCGCGGCGGCCCCTCCACCGGCATCCCGGCCAAGAGCGAGCAGAGCGACCTGTCGTTCGCGGTCGGCGGCCTGCACGGCGATGCACCCCGCCTGGTGCTGGCGCCGACCTCGATCTCCGACTGCGCCGCCACCGCCCAGTGGGCCGTCGAGCTGGCCGAGGCGCTGCAGTCGCCGGCCATCGTGCTGTCCGACCAGTTCATGGGCCAGTCGCGCGCCATCGTGCCGGCGCCCCAGCTGCCGCCGCCGGCCGCCCGCCGGCTGGTGGCCGAGCCGAACGCGCCCGACTACAAGCGCTACCGCGACACGCCGAGCGGCGTGTCGCCGATGGCGATCCCGGGCGCGCCCGGCACCACCTACACCGCCGACGGCCTGGAACACACCGAAGGGGCCATCCCCAGCAGCCAGGCCCGCGACCACGCCAAGCAGCTGGACAAGCGGCTGCGCAAGCTGGTGCAGCACGACTACGGCTCACGCTGGGCCGACATCGAAGGCGACGGCCCGCTGGCCGTGATCACCTTCGGCTCCGCCAGCGGCCCGGTCCGCGAGGCGGCGCAACGGGCGGCCGCGCAGGGCGTGCAGCTGAAGATGATCACGCTGCGCCTGCTGGCGCCGCTGCAGCCGGAGGTGTTCGCCAAGGCGCTCGAGGGCGTCGAGCGCGTGATGGTGGTCGAGCAGAACCACGGGGCCCAGCTGCTGCGCTACCTGCGCGGCATGGCCGACCTGCCCCGTCCCGAGAGTTTCCACAAGCCCGGGCCGCTGCCGCTGCGGCCCGCCGAGATCTGTGCCGCCCTGCTGGACTGGGCCGCCCTGGAGGAGCAGACCGCATGAACGACATGTGCCACCCCCCGGCCCTGGAGGCCGCGCCCGCTGCCTACGCGGCCAAGGACTACAAGTCCGACTACAAGCCGATCTGGTGCCCGGGCTGCGGCGACTACACGGTGCTCAACGCCGTGACCAAGGCCCTGTCCATCGTTCAGCGGCCGCCGCACGAGGTCGCCGTGGTCTCGGGCATCGGCTGCTCCTCCCGCATCCCGGCCTACACCAACTGCTACGGCTTCCACGGCGTGCACGGCCGCGCGCTGGCGGCGGGCACCGGCCTGAAGGTCGCCCGCCCCGACCTCACGGTGCTGGTGGCCAGCGGCGACGGCGACGGCTACTCGATCGGCGGCAACCACTTCCTGCACGCCTGCCGGCGCAACGTGGACCTGACCTACATCGTCATGGACAACCACGTGTACGGCATGACCAAGGGCCAGCCCTCGCCCACCACCGAGCCCGACTGGGACAGCAAGCTGTCGCCCGGCGGCACCGGGGTGCGCTCGTTCCACCCGCTGGTGATCGCGCTGGCCTCGGGGGCCAACTTCGTGGCGCGCTGCTTCTCGGGCGACCAGAACACCACCGCCGAGATCATCGCGGCCGGCATCCGGCACCCGGGGTTCTCCTTCATCGAGATCCTCAGCCCCTGCGTGACCTTCCGGCCCGAGCAGCGCGGCTGGAAGGACCTGGTGCACCCGGCCGCGGTCGCGCCCACCGACGACGCCGCCCGCGCGGCCAAGCGGATCATGACCGACGACGGCTTCAACATCGGCATCCTGTACGCCGGCCAGCGGGTGCCGTATGGCGGCGGCCCGGGCGCCGCGCGGCAGACGCCGGACGAGATCGCGGCGGAGTTCGCGCTATGAAGGCCGCCCTGCTCTCGCCGCCCCGCAGCATCGACGAGCTGATGGCGCGCGCCTGGCTCCTCGAGCAGGAGGCCACCCAGCGCTACACCGAGTTCGCCGAGGTGATGGAGACCCACAACAACCGCGAGGTGGCGGACCTGTTCCGCTCGCTCGCGGCGCAGGAGGCCGCCCACGCCGAGCACATCCAGCGCAAGATGCTCTGGCAGCGCCCGCCGTCCGCCGCCGAGGCCGGCGCGCCGGAGGCGCCGCCGCTGGAGGAGGCGCACTACCTGATGCAGCCCTGGCATGCGCTGCAGCTGGCGGTGCAGGCCGAGCAGAAGGCGCACGACTTCTTCGCCTGGCTGGCGCAGTCCTGCGACAACGAGGAGCTGCGCCGCGCCGCCACCGAGCTGCAGGCCGAGGAGAAGGAGCACATCGCCCTGCTGCAGTCCTGGCTGCAGCGCGTGCCCGAGCCCGCGCCCGACTGGGACCAGGACCCCGATCCCCCCCGCTATACCGACTGAAAGGACTGCCATGCGAGTACTGTTGCCCGAGGGCTGGGCGCCGCCGCAGGGCTATGCCAACGGCATCGAGGTGCCGGCCGGTCGCATCGTCTTCATCGCCGGCCAGGTGGGCTGGGACGCGCAGCAGCACTTCCAGTCCACCGAGATGGCGCCGCAGTTCGCCCAGGCGCTGGACAACGTGCTGGCGGTGCTGGCGCAGGCCGGCGGCGAGCCCCGGCACATCTGCCGCATGACCGCCTACTGCTGCGACAAGCCGGCCTACCTGGCGGCGCGCGCCGAACTGGGCGCGATCTGGCGCCAGCGGATGGGCCGTCACTACCCGGCCATGAGCATGATCTTCGTGTCCGACCTGCTGGACCACCCCGGCCTGGTCGAACTCGAGGCCACGGCGGTGCTGCCCGCCGCGTCATGAACGCGCACGGGCACGCGCAGGGCCGGCGCCACGCACCGGCGCTCGCGGCCCCCATGAAAACACCAAGCGGAGGTTCCATCCGATGAAGGTCGAGGACAAGGCCGGCGCGCGCATCGACGCTGCCACGGGCGGTGGCGCACGCGCCACCGAAGCGATGCTGGAGATCATCGTCCAGGGCCGCGGCGGCCAGGGCGCGCAGACGGCGGGCCAGATGCTGGCGCGCGCGTTCTTCGCCTCCGGCCGCCAGGTGCAGGCCTTCGCGAGCTACGGTGGCGCGCGGCGCGGCACGCCGGTCAGCTCGTTCATCCGGGTGGCCGAGCAGCCGATCCGGCTGCGCTGCGACATCGAGCGCGCCGACGCCATCCTGTGCTTCGATGCCAGCCTGCTGGCGCCGCCGCTGCTGTCGCGCGCCGACGCCGGCACGCTGGTCGTCGTCAACTCGGCGCGGCCAGCCTCCGCCTTCGCCACCGAGCTCGCCGGTTACCGCATCGTGCCGGTCGACGCGCTGGCGATCGCGCGCAGCCAGGGCCTGGGCCGCATCGTGAACTCGGCCCTGATCGGCGCCATCGGCCGGGTGCTGGGCGCACCGGCGCTGCCGGTGCTGCAGCAGGTGCTGCTGGCGCACTCGCCGCAGAAGGCCGAGGAGAACGCCGCCGCCTGCGCGCTCGGCTGGGAAGCCGCCGGCGCGCACCTGCAGGAGATGCCGCAATGAGCGCCGCCCTCACGCCCACCGCCTGGACCACCGGCAGCACCGAGGTCTTCAAGACCGGCACCTGGCGGGCCCTGCTGCCCGAGCACGTGATGCGGCCCTCGCCCTGCCAGCAGGCCTGCCCGGTCAACGGCGACATCGCCCAGTGGATCGGCCATGCGCGCAGCGGCGACCTGAGGCGCGCCTGGGACGTGCTGACCATCCACAACCCCTTCCCGGCGATTGCCGGCCGCATCTGCCACCACCCGTGCGAGACGGCCTGCAACCGCGGCGGCTACGACGAGGCGGTGTCCATCTGCCGGCTGGAGCGCTCCGCCGGCGACGCCGCGCTGGCCGCCGGCTGGCAGTACGCGCCGCCGGCCGAGGAACTGCCGGGCCACGTCGCCATCGTCGGCGGCGGCCCCTCGGGGCTGTCGGCCGCCTACCAGCTGCGCCGGCGCGGCTGGCGCGTCAGCCTGTACGAGGCCCGCCCGGAACTGGGCGGCCTGATGCGCTACGGCATTCCGCCCTACCGCCTCGCGCGCCAGGTGCTGGACGGCGAGATCGAACGCATCGTGCGGCTGGGTGTGCAGGTCCATTGCAACCACCGGCTGGATGGTCCCGGCGACCTCGATCGGCTGGCCGCCACGCACGACGCGGTCTACCTGGCCACCGGCGCGGCGATCAGCCGGCCCCTGCCGCAATTCCCGGCCGACGCGCCCTGGCTGATGCAGGGCAGCGACTACCTGGCCCTGTGCAACGCCGGCCAGCCGCCGCGCCTGGGCCAGCGGGTGGCGGTGATCGGCGGCGGCAGTGCCGCCATGGACGTGGCGCGCAGCGCCCGGCGCGCCGGCTGCGAGGTGATGCTGCTGGCGCTGGAGCCGCGCGACCGCCTGCCGGCCCAGCGCGAGGAACTGCACGAGGCGCTGGAGGAAGGGATCGTGCTGCACGACGCCACGTTGCTGCGCACCGTGGCCGGCGACGCCGGGGGACCCCTGTCCCTGGGCTGCGTGCTGGTGCGGCTGGAATCGGCCGTGCGGGGCGAAGCGCCCCGCGTCACGCCGATCGAGGACAGCCGCTTCACGCTGGAGGCCGACGCGGTGCTGGTCGCCATCGGCCAGCAGGCCGACCTGCAGCCCTTCGGCGGCCTGCAGGCCGCGGGCGGCCTGCTGCAGGTCGACGCCGGCCAGGCTACGTCCAACCCGCGCATCTGGGCCGGTGGCGACGTCGCCAGCATGGCCCGCTTCGTCACCGAGGCGGTGGGCATGGGCAAGCGCGCCGCGCTGGACATCGACCGCGCCCTGCGCGGCCTGCCGCGCGTGAAGCCCGTGATGCCGCCGCGCACCACGCTGCAGGAGATCGCGACCTGGTACTACCCGCACGCGCGCCGGCCCGGCGAGCGGCGCCAGCCCCCCGAGCAGCGGCTGGCCGACGGCGGCGAGGTGCAGCTCGCGCTGACGCCGCAGGAAGTGGCGGCCGAGTCCTCGCGCTGCTTCTCCTGCGGCACCTGCACCAGCTGCGACAACTGCTTCCAGTTCTGCCCCGACCTGGCGATCGCCCACGTCGACGGCGGCTACACGGTGCTGGCCGACTACTGCAAGGGCTGCGGGCTGTGCGTGCGCGAGTGCCCGACCGGCTCCATGCTGATCCGGGAGGAAACGAAATGAGCGAACCCCAGACCCTGCTGCTGGACGGCAACCATGCCGTCTCCTGGGCCGCCCGCCTGGCGCGGCCGCAGGTGGTCCCCGTCTACCCGATCACGCCGCAGACGCCGATCCTGGAGCTGATCACCGCCTTCCACGCCCGCGGCGAGATGGACGCGGAGATCCTCACGCCCGAGTCCGAGCACTCGGTGCTGGCAGCCTGCGTGCCGGCCTCGCTGGCCGGCGCGCGGGTGTTCACCGCCACCGCCTCGCAGGGCCTGCTGCTGATGCACGAGGTGCTGCACTACGCGTCCGGTGCGCGCGCGCCCATCGTGATGGCCAACGTCAACCGCACGGTGGCCTCGCCCTGGGCTTTCTGGCCCGACCAGACCGACAGCCTGGCGCAGCGCGACACCGGCTGGATCCAGTACTACAGCGAGAGCCCGCAGGAGTCGCTCGACTCCGTGCTGCAGGCGTTCCGCGTCGCCGAGCAGGTCGGTCTGCCCGCCATGGTCAACCACGACGCCTTCTACGTCTCGCACGCGCTGGAGGCGGTCCAGGTGCCGGGCCAGGCGCTGGTCGACGGCTTCCTGCCGCCCTACGCGCCGGCCCAGCGCCTGTCGCCCGAGATCGGTTCGTCCTGGGGCAACGTGGTGAGCCAGGACATGTACTACCGGCACCGGCAGGCGATCGAGCAGGCCATGCAGCAGGCGCTGGTGGCGGCCCAGGAGGCCGACCTCGAATGGGCGCGGCTGACCGGGCGCTCCTGGGGCATCCTGGAGCGCTACCGCTGCGAAGGCGCCCGGCTGGTGGTGGTGGCCATCGGCAGCCTGTGCGGCACCGCCCGCGAAGCCGTCGACGCGCTGCGCGCCGAGGGCGTGGCGGTCGGCCTGCTCAAGGTGCGGCTGCTGCGGCCGCTGCCGCAGGCGGCGCTGCGCGCCGCGCTGGCCGGCGTACCCGACGTGCTGGTGCTGGACCGCAACCACTCGCCCGGCCTCGGCGGCATCCTGAACCAGGAGATCCGTGCCGCCCTGTACGGCATGGAGCGCGCGCCGAACGTGCACGGCCTGCTGGCCGGCGTCGGCGGCGTCAACGTGCCGCCGCGGCGCATCTGCGAACTCGTGCGCGCCGCGATGGGCCGCGCGCCCGCTTCCGAATCGACCTGGGGATGACCACCATGTACGCGCTCGAACCCGCTGCCGACCCGATGCTGTGCTCCGGCCATGCCGCCTGTCCCGGCTGCATGGACGCGCTGTCGGTGCGCCACGTGCTGGCCCGCATCGGCACCAACGCCGTCGCCGTGATACCGCCCTCGTGCATGGCCATCATCGCCGGCCCGCAGCCCTACAGCTCGCTGAAGATCCCGGTCTACCAGCCGACGCTGGAGGCCAGCGCCGCCGCCGCATCGGGCCTGCGCCGCGCACTCGATGCCCAGGGCAAGCACGATACCCACGTGCTGGTGCTCGCCGGCGACGGCGGCACCTACGACATCGGCCTGCAGTGCCTGTCGTCGGCCGCCGAGCGCAACGAGAACATCCTGTACATCTGCCTCGACAACGAGGGGTACATGAACACCGGCGCGCAGAAGTCCTCGTCGACGCCGCACTACGCCCGCACCAGTTCCACGCCCTCGGGCAAGCCCACGCGCAAGAAGAACCTCACAGCCATCATGGCGGCCCATGGGGTGCCGTACGCGGCCACCGCCAGCATCGGCTTCCTGCCCGACATGCTGCGCAAGGTCGAGAAGGCCAAGGCGACCCGGGGCTTCCGCATCCTCACGCTGCTGGTGCCCTGCGTGGACGGCTGGGGCCTGGCCGACGACGCCGGGCTGCAGGCGGCCCGCCTGGCGGTCGAATGCGGCGCCTTCCCGCTGTACGAGGTCGAGGACGGCAACCGCTACACGCTCAACCACACGGCGCGCACGCGGCCGGTGTCGGACTACCTGGCGCTGCAGAAGCGCTACCGCAGCATGGGGCAGGCCGACATCGAGGCGCTGCAGGCCGAGGTGGACCAGGGCTGGAACTGGTTGCTGCGGCTGGCACAGCCGGAAGAGGCGCAGATGGCGCCCTGATCGCACGGAAGAAAGTCGCTCGCGACTTTCTTCCCCGCCAAGCTTCAGCCCCGCCCCTCCGCCTTCTGCACCAGCTTGAGCATGGTCGCGATCGTGATCGAGCTGAAGGTGGCGCGCGCGATCTGGTCGATCTCGGTCAGCACCTGGCCGACCGCGCGTTCGGCGGCGGCGATCTCGTCGCCGTCGTCGTGGTGGGGGCTGGACGAGATGTCCTCGAACTGCTCGATCACGTCCATCAGCGTCAGCCGGCGCGCGTTGGCGGCGAAGCGGTAGCCGCCGCCAACGCCGCGCACCGACTCGACCACGCCGGCTCGCGCCAGCTCGGCCAGCACCTTGGCCAGGTGGTGGGCCGACACGCCGTACTTGGTGGCGATCTCCGAGGCCGGGATGTGCCGCTGCGGATCGGCTGCGAACTCCAGCACGCTGTACAGCGCCAGCAGGGTGTTGACCTGCAACTTCACCGGCGCACCCTCGCGGCCGGCGGCACGTCCATCTCGAGCGGGATCATGCGCGCGGCCATCATGCCCTGGCTGCGGAAGAACGACAGGATCAGCGTGTTGTCGCTCGACAGCAGCGTGCGCAGCTGTCGCACCCCCGCTGCGCGCAGCGCGTCGCACAGCGCACCGATCAGGCGCGTGCCGATGCCGGCCTGGCGCACGCGCGGGTCGATGTCGATGGCGAACACCCAGCCGCAGGGCGGCGAGCCGAACTCCCAGTCACGGACCTCGCCGATGAGGAAGCCGACCACCTCGTGGCCGGCCACGGCCACGAGGAACCAGCGCTGCTCGCCGCGCGGCGCATGGCCGTAGCGGCG
This sequence comes from Ramlibacter sp., assembly GCF_035627355.1. Classification (GTDB taxonomy): domain Bacteria; phylum Pseudomonadota; class Gammaproteobacteria; order Burkholderiales; family Burkholderiaceae_C; genus Ramlibacter. Next base: position 217,142 of record NZ_DASPLW010000066.1, on the reverse strand, counting down.
ATAGATGCGCTCCCAGTAGTTGCGCTTCTCCAGCCCGGTGACGGTGGCATCGATGGCGATCACCTGCTCCAGGTCGGCGCGGCGCACGGCACGCACGGTGACGGCGCCGGAGCTCGGCGGGATCGGTGGCGGCGGGCGGCGCCGGGCCACTGCGCGCGGGGCCGCCGGGGGTTTGTTTCGGGTAGCGATGGGGACACTCCGGGAAAGCTTATGCCAGATCAAGGAATTACGGCATCAGCCTACCAGAATGCCCTGCACTGTGGCGATTCCGTTCAGCCGCAGGTTCAAACACAGGAGACAAGGCAATGGGCATGTTCAGGTTCAACCGGGCGCTCGCCCGGCAGGTGGCGGGCGCGACGCTCGCCGTGTGCGGTCTGGTGGGCTTCGGCGCCGCCGGCGCGCAGGAGCCGATCCGCATCGGCACCTTCCTCTCGGTCACGGGGCCGGCGGCGTTCCTCGGTGACCCCGAGCTCAAGACGCTGGAGCTGTACGTCGACCGCATCAACGCCGAAGGCGGCGTGCTGGGCCGCAAGCTGCAGCTCGTCTCCTACGACGACGCGGGCGACGCCGAGAAGGCGCGCACCTTCGTCAAGCGCCTGATCGAGCAGGACAAGGTCGACGTCATCGTCGGCGGCTCCACCACCGGCGCCACCATGGCGGCGGTGCCGCTGGCCGAGCAGTCGTCCACGCCCCTCATCTCGCTGGCCGGCGCCGTGACCATCGTCGAGCCGGTCAAGAAGTGGGTGTTCAAGACCCCGCACACCGACCGCATGGCGTGCGAGAAGATCTTCGTCGACATCAAGGCACGCAAGATGAGCAAGGTCGCCCTGATCTCCGGCAGCGGCGGCTTCGACAAGTCGATGCGCGCCGAGTGCGTCAAGGTCGCTCCCAAGTACGGCATGGAGCTGGTGGCCGACGAGACCTACGGCGCCACCGACACCGACATGACCGCGCAGCTCACCAAGATCAAGGGCAGCGGCGCGCAGGCGGTCCTCAACGCCGGCTTCGGCCAGGGCCCGGCCATCGTCACCCGCAACTACCGGCAGGTCGGCCTGACCCTGCCGCTGTACCAGTCGCACGGCGTGGCCTCGCGCGAGTACATCAAGCTGTCCGGCCCCGCCGCCGAAGGCGTGCGCCTGCCCGCTGCCGCGCTGCTGGTGTCCGACATCCTGCCGGCCGAGGACGCGCAGAAGCCCGTGGTGGTCAACTACCGCAAGGCCTACGAGGACAAGTTCAAGTCCGACGTGTCCACCTTCGGCGGCCACGCGTACGACGGCCTGATGATCGCCGTCAACGCGATCAAGGCGGCCAAGTCCACCGACAAGGCCAAGGTGCGCGACGCGATCGAGGCGACCAAGGGCTACGTCGGCACCGGCGGCGTGGTGAACATGTCGGCCACCGACCACATGGGCCTGGACCTCACGGCATTCCGCATGCTCGAGGTCAAGGACGGCAACTGGTCCCTCGTCAAGTAACGCGGCCCGGCTGAAGGAGGACCGCAGCATGAGCGCTGCCTGGCTCCAGTTCATCGCCAGCGGCCTGACCGCGGGCGCGATCTACGCCCTGGTGGCGCTCGGCTTCGCCATCGTGTTCAACGCCAGCGGCGCGATCAACTTCGCGCAGGGCGAGTTCGTGATGGTCGGCGGCATGAGCGCGGTCAGCTTCCTGGCCATGGGCCTGCCGCTGCCGCTGGCGATCCTGCTGGCGGTGGCGACCTCGGCGATCGTGGCGCTCCTGATCGAGCGCATCGCGATCTCGCCGGCGCGCAACGCCAGCACCGTCACGCTGATCATCATCACCATCGGCGTGGCGCTGTTCCTGCGCGGGCTGGCCCAGCTGGTCTGGGGCAAGGGCGTGTTCCGGCTGCCGGGCTTCTCCGGCGAGGATCCGATCGCCTTCTTCGGCGCCACCCTGATGCCGCAGAGCCTGTGGGTGATGGGCGGCGCCGCGCTGGCGGTGCTGGCGCTCGGCGCCTTCTACGGCCGCACCCTGACGGGCAAGGCCATGCTGGCCACCAGCTACAACCGGCTGGCGGCGCAGCTGGTGGGCGTCAACACCCGCGCGGTGCTGTTCGCCAGCTTCGGGCTCGCGGCGGCGCTGGGCGCCATCGGCGGCGTGCTGATCGCGCCGATCGCCTTCACCTCCTACGACGCCGGGATCATGCTGGGCCTCAAGGGCTTTGCCGCTGCCATGCTCGGCGGCCTGGGCAGCTTCGCCGGCGCGGTGGTCGGCGGCGTGGTGCTGGGCCTGCTCGAGGGCCTGGGCGCCGGCTTCGTTTCATCGGCCTACAAGGACGCCATCGCCTTCGTGGTGATCCTGGCCGTTCTCTTCTTCCTTCCCGGAGGGCTGCTCGGTGCACGCCACAGCGACCGTGTCTGAACCCGTGGCCGCGCGCCACTGGGCCGCGCATCCGCGCAGCGGGGGCACCCTGCTGCTGGCGCTGGTGGTGGCCTTGCTGCCGCTGGCGATGCCCAACAACTACGCCTACGACGTCGCCATCCAGGTCGCGCTCAACGGCATCGTCTGCATCGGGCTCAACCTGCTGATCGGCTATGCCGGCCAGATCAGCCTCGGGCATGCCGGCTTCTTCGCACTCGGCGGCTACGCCAGCGCCCTCATCGCCTCGCGCTGGGGCGTGCCGGTGTGGCTGGCCATCCCGGGCGCCTGCCTGGCCGTCGGCGCGCTGGCCTACGTGATCGGCCGCCCGACGCTGCGCCTGAAGGGCCACACGCTGGCCATGGCCACGCTCGGCCTGGGCGTGATCATCTCGATCGTGCTGACCACCGAGGACCGCATCACCGGCGGCCCGGACGGCATGTCGGTGCCGCCGCTCGCGCTGTTCGGCCTGGCGGTCCAGGGCGAGAAGGCCTGGTACTGGATCAGCGGCGCGCTGCTGGTCGCCACCGTGTGGCTGGCGCTCAACCTGATCGATTCTCCCAACGGCCGCGCGCTGCGCGCCCTGCACGGCTCCGAGATCGCCTCGCAGACGCTGGGCGTGGACAGCGCCCGCTTCAAGCTGCAAGTGTTCACCTTGTCGGCGGTGCTGGCCGCCCTGGCCGGCGCGCTGGCGGCGCATTACGCCGGCTTCATCACGCCGGCCAAGTCCTCCTTCCTGCACTCGGTGGAGCTGGTGATCATGGTGGTGTTCGGCGGCATGGCCTCGGTGTTCGGTGCCGTCATCGGCGCCGCCGTGCTCACCATGCTGCCGCAGGTGCTCACCGTGCTGAAGGACTACGAGATGATGGTCTTCGGCGCCGTGCTGGTCGCCACCATGGTGCTGTTCCCGGAAGGCCTGGTGCCCAGCATCGCGCGCCGCTGGGCGGGGAGGAAGGCATGACCTTGCTGCACGTCAGCGGGCTGTCCAAGTCCTTCGGCGGCGTGCACGCCGTGGCCGACGTCGACATGCACATCCAGCAGGGTGCGGTGCATTCGGTCATCGGCCCGAACGGCGCCGGCAAGACCAGCCTGATCAACATGCTCAGCGGCGTGTACCGCCCGAGCACCGGTGCCATCCGTCTCGACGGCGTCGACCTGGCCGGCCAGCCGGTGCACCGCTTCGCCGCCGCCGGCATCGGGCGCACCTTCCAGAACCTGCAGGTGTTCTTCAACATGACGGCGCTGGAGAACGTGATGACCGGCCGCCACCTGCGCGAGCGCTGCTCGCTGGCGGCCTCGCTGCTGCGCACCCGCTCGCTGGTGCGCGCCGAGGCCGAGTGCCGCCAGCTCTCGCGCGAACTGCTGCGGCTGGTCGGCCTGGCCGGCTACGAGGACACGCCCTCCGATGCCATGCCCTACGGCGCGCTCAAGCGGCTGGAGATCGCCCGCGCCCTGGCGGCGCAGCCGCGGCTGCTGCTGCTGGACGAGCCCGCCGCCGGCCTGAACGCCACCGAGGCGCGCGAGATCGACGCGCTGATCCAGCGGCTGGCCGAAGGCGGCACCACCATCGTGCTGGTCGAACACAACATGGCCCTGGTCATGGAAGTGTCCGACCACGTGTTCGTGATGGACCACGGCCGCAAGCTGTCCGAGGGCACGCCCGAAGAGGTCTCGCGCGACCCGCGCGTGATCGAGGCCTACCTCGGCAGCGAGGCCGCCCCCGCCGAAGCCCTTGCGGAGGCCGGCCATGCTTGAAGTCGACCAGCTCCAGTCGAAGTACGGCCGCATTCCGGCGATCGACGGCGTCAGCCTGCGCGTGGATGCCGGCGAGCTGGTGGCCCTGGTCGGCGCCAACGGCGCCGGCAAGACCACGCTGCTGCGCGCCATCTCCGGCGTGCAACCGGCCAGCGGCGGGACTATCCGCTTCGAAGGCAAGGACCTGGCGCGGCGGTCGGCCCGCCAGCGGGTGCAGCTGGGCATCGTCCAGGTGCCCGAAGGCCGGCAGGTGTTCGGCCCGCTGTCGGTGGAGGACAACCTGCAGCTCGGCGCCTTTGCGCGCGGCGACTCCGCCGACGTGGAACCGATCTACGAGATGTTCCCGGTGCTGCGCGACAAGCGCCGGCAGCCGGCCGGCAACCTGTCGGGCGGCCAGCAGCAGATGCTGGCCATCGGCCGCGCCCTGATGGCCCGGCCGCGCCTGCTGCTGCTGGACGAGCCCGGCATGGGCCTGGCCCCGCGCCTGGTCGCCGAGATCTTCTCGCGCATCGCCGCGCTGAGGAAGCTGAGCACCACCATCCTGCTGGTGGACCAGAACGCCCGTGCCGCGCTCGGCGTCGCCGACCGCGGCTACGTGATGGAGACCGGCCGCATCGTGCTGGCGGGCGCCGCCCGCGACCTGCTGGCCGACCGCGCGGTGCAGAAGGCCTACCTCGGCGCCGCCGCCTGAACCCCCAAGGAAAGAGAAGGACCATGAAACCCAGCCTGCAACCCGGCCTGCGCCACACCGCGCGCTTCGAAGTCACGCGCGACCGCACCATCGACTTCATGGGCGAGAAGGCCCGCGTCTACGCCACGCCCATGCTGGTGCGCGACGTCGAGGTCGCCTGCCGCGAGCTGCTGCTGCAGCACCTGGACGCCGGCGAGGACTCGGTCGGCACCCGCGTCGAGCTGGACCACACCGCCGCCACGCTGCAGGGCATGGCCGTGACGCTGGAGGTGGAACTCACGGCGCTCAAGGGCCGCGCCGCCACCTTCACCATCACGGGCAGCGACAGCGTCGAGCCGATCTGCCGCGCCACCCACCACCGCTTCATCGTCGACGTGGGCACCACCGAGCAGCGGCTGGCCGCCAAGGCGGCCAAGGCGGGGCTGGCATGAGCGTCGCCAAGCCGACCGCGCCGGGCACGGAGGTGTTCGTGTGACTGCCCAGGTCGCCACCCGCAAGGTTCCGACCTACTGCTACCAGTGCGTGGCCGGGCCGGACCTGCTCACCGTCAAGGTGCAGGGCGGCGTGGCGACCGAGGTCGAGCCCAACTTCTGTGCCGCCGAGGTGCATCCCGGCGGCGGCAAGGTGTGCGTCAAGGCCTTCGGCCTGATCCAGAAGACGTACAACCCGAACCGGGTGCTCACGCCGATGAAGCGGACCAACCCGCGCAAGGGGCGCGACCAGGATCCGGGCTTCGTGCCGATCTCCTGGGACGAGGCGATGGGGCTCATCGCCGACAAGCTCAACCAGGTGCGTGAAGAGGGCCTGACCGACGAATCGGGCTATCCCAAGGTCGCGGCCAGCTTCGGCGGCGGCGGCACGCCGCAGTCCTACATGGGCACCTTCCCGGCCTTCCTGTCGGCCTGGGGACCGGTGGACATGGGCTTCGGCTCGGGCCAGGGCGTCAAGTGCTACCACTCCGAGCACCTGTACGGCGAGTTCTGGCACCGCGCCTTCATCGTGGCGCCCGACACGCCGCTGTGCAACTACCTCATCTCCTGCGGCACCAACATGGAGGCCTCGGCCGGCGTCGCCGGGATCTGGCGCCACTCGCGGGCCCGGGTTCGCGGCATGAAGCGGGTCCAGGTCGAACCGCACCTGTCGATCACCGGTGCCTGTTCGGCGCAGTGGGTGCCGATCAAGCCCAAGACCGACGCCGCCTTCCTCTACGCGCTGATCCAGGTGATGCTGCACGAGGCGCGGCGCGACCGCCTCGACCTCGAGTTCCTGCGCAAGCTCACCGGCTCGCCCTACCTGGTCGGCCCCAACGGCTACTTCCTGCGCGAGCGCGACTCGAAGAAGCCGCTGGTCTGGGACGAACTGCGGGGCGCCGCCTGCCCGCACGACACCCCGGGCATCCGCGAGGCGCTGGAAGGCGCCTACACGGTGGACGCGGTCGAGATCGGCCCCGATGGCGACGTGCTGGCCGAGGGCGCGCTGGAAGGCCAGACCGCCTTCACGCGCATGGTGGACCACATGCGCGGCTACACGCCCGAGTGGGCCAGCGGCGTGTGCGACGTGGACGCCGGCACCATCCGCCAGATCGCCAACGATTACCTGGACCACGCCTGCATCGGCCAGACCATCGAGATCGACGGCGTGACCATGCCCTACCGCCCGGTGGCGGTCACGCTCGGCAAGACCGTGAACAACGGCTGGGGCGGCTACGAGTGCTGCTGGGCCCGCACCATGCTGGCCACCCTGGTCGGCGCGCTGGAGGTGCCCGGCGGCACCATCGGCACCACCGTGCGGCTGGCGCGCCCGATGTCGCAGCGGCTGGAGAGCGTCAAGCCCGGCCCCGACGGCTTCATGCACTTCGGCCTGAACCCGACCGACAAACAGAACTGGTCGGCCAAGCCCAACATCCGCAACGCCTACCGCACCATGGTGCCGCTGGCCAGCGACGGCCCCTGGAGCCAGGCGCTGGGGCCCACGCACTTCTCGTGGATGTTCCTGGACCAGACGCCCGCCGGCCTGCCACGCGTCACCCTGCCGGAGGTCTGGTTCTTCTACCGAACCAACCCGGCCATCTCGTTCTGGGACACGGCGGCGCTGGCGCAGAAGATCGCGCGCTTCCCGTTCGTGGTGGCCTTCGCCTATACGCACGACGAGACCAACCACTTCGCCGACGTCCTGCTGCCCGACGCGATGGACCTGGAGAGCCTGCAGCTGATCCGCATCGGCACCACCAAGTTCATCGAGCAGTTCTGGGAGCACCAGGGCTTCGCGCTGCGGCAGCCGGCGGTGGCACCGCGCGGGCAGGCGCGCGACTTCACCGACATCGCCACCGAGCTGGCCGCGCGCACCGGCCTGACCGCCAAGTACGTGGCCGCCATCAACAAGGGCGCCGCCGGCGTGCCGCTGAAGAACCCGCACGCCGACTTCTCGCTGCCGACGGACCGGGTCCCCGAGCTGGACGTCATCTGGGACGCGGTGTGCCGCGCGGCCAGCGCCGAAGTCACCGACGGCCGGGAGATCCACGGCCTCGACTGGTGGAAGGAGCACGGCCTGGCCACCAAGCCGTTCCCGCGCAAGGACTGGTACCTGTACCCGACCATGGTCGAGCGCGGCATGCGCTTCGAACTGCCCTACCAGGAACGCCTCGCCCGCGTCGGCGCCGAGCTCGGCCGCCGCCTGCACGAGAACGACATGCACTGGTGGGACGAGCAGCTCAAGGAATACCAGGCGCTGCCGCCCTGCAAGGACTTCGGCGCGCCCTGGATCGCCTCGCTGCGTGCCGATGGCGGCAAGCCGGAGGACTACCCGTTCTGGTTGCTCACCGCGCGCAGCATGCAGTACGCCTGGGGCGGCAACGTGGGCGTGCAGATGATCAAGGAAGTGGCCGACAACATCGCCGGCCACAAGGGCCTGATCATCAACTCGAAGACCGCCGAGCGGCTGGGCATCGCCGAGGGCGACCGGGTGGAGATCGCCACGCCGCACCGCCGCGTCAGCGGCCTGGCCGTGCTGCGCCAGGGCATCCGGCCCGACACCCTGCTGGCCATCGGCCAGTTCGGCCACTGGAACACGCCGCTGGCCAAGGACTTCGGCGTCCCGAGCATGAACGCGCTCACCTCCATGAAGATGGAGCTGACCGACGCCACCGGTTCGGGCGCCGACATCGTGCGCGTCTCGCTGCGGCGCGGCAAGGGGGCCGCATGACTCGCTGGGCCATGGTCGCGGACCTGCGGCGCTGCGTCGGCTGCCAGACCTGCACCGCCGCCTGCAAGCACGCCAACGCCACCCCGCCCGGGGTGCAGTGGCGGCGCGTGCTGGACATCGAGATGGGCGAGTTCCCCAACGTGCAGCGCGCGTTCATCCCGATGGGCTGCCAGCACTGCGACGAGCCGGCCTGCGTGGCCGTGTGCCCCACCACCGCCACGCGCAAGCGCGAGGACGGCATCGTCACCATCGACTACGACCTGTGCATAGGCTGCACCTACTGCACGGTCGCCTGCCCCTACCAGGCCCGCTTCAAGACGCCGATCGGCAAGTTCGCCTACGGCGACACGCCGACCGAGAACGAGGCCTTCCGCGAGGACGAGGCGCGGCGCGAGGTGGCGACCAAGTGCACCTTCTGCGTCGAGCGCATCGACACCGGGCTGGAGAAGGGCCTCAAGCCGGGCGTGCACCCGGAGGCCACGCCCGCCTGCGTCAACGCGTGCATCGCCGAGGCGCTGGCCTTCGGCGACATCGAGGATCCGGAGAGCAACGTGTCGCAGCTGCTGGCGCGCAACGAGCACTTCCGCATCAACGAGGAGGCCGGCACCGGCCCCGGCTTCTTCTACCTGTGGGACCGCAAGCGGGAGGAGCCATGAACGCCAAGCACCTGCAGAAGCTGCAGCCGTACTGGGACTGGCGTGCCGCCGGCAACTTCATCTGCGGCGGCGCCGGCGCCGGCCTGGCGGTGGTCACCACCATGCACGCGATGGACACGCCCGGCGCGCGCTGGATCGTCGCCGCCGCGCTGGCACTGGTGGGCCTGGGCCTGTTCAGCGTCTGGCTGGAGATCGGCCGGCCGTGGCGCGCGCTCAACGTGTTCATCCACCTGCGCACCTCCTGGATGTCGCGCGAGGCCGTGGCCGCGGTCGTGCTGTTCCTGCTGGGCAGCGGGCTGGTCGCGGGCATGCACTGGCGCGCCTGGCCCACCGGCATCGCCGCGCTGGTGTTCCTGTACTGCCAGGCCCGCATCCTGCGCGAAGCACGGGCCATTCCCGCCTGGCGCGCGCCGCTGACGCTGCCGCTGGTGATGCTGACCGGGCTGGCCGAAGGCATCGGCCTGTTCTGGCTGGTCGCCGCCTGGCTGCAGCCGGCCGCCTTCCTCGCGCTGCCGCTGGCCGGCATGCCGATCGTGCGCTGGGCGCTGTGGCTGGTCTGGCGCCGCAAACTCGAGGGCCGCGCGTCGCCGGTCGCCCTGCGCGCGCTGGATCGCAACGGCCGGCTGCTGCTGTGGGCCGGCACCGTCGCCCCGGTCACGCTGGCCGCGCTGGGCACGAGCGGCTGGCTGCCGCCGATCGCCAGTGCCGCCGTGATGGCGCTGGGCGGCCTGCTGGTGGCTGCCGGCGGCGCCGCCTTCAAGTTCTGCCTGGTCACCCGCGCATCGCACCACATGGGCTTCTCGATCCCGCGCATGCCGGTGCGGGGGGTGCCGCGGGCCGCATCCACCTGACGACAACGATAGAAGGACGAGAGACAACGCCATGGACGTCGCCACCCCCACCGCCACCAGCCGCGACCAGCGCTACCTGCACGCCGAACTCGAAACCATGTCGCGCGAGCAGCTCGCCGCGCTGCAACTGCGCCGCCTGCGCGACACGCTGGAGAACGCCTACGCCAACGTGCCGGCGGTCCGGCGCAAGCTCGACCAGGCGGGCGTGCGCCCCGGCGACGTGCGCCGGCTGGAGGACGTGGCCATGCTGCCCTTCACCCAGAAGTCCGACCTGCGCGACAACTACCCGTTCGGCCTGTTCGCCCGCCCGATGGAGCAGATCACCCGCGTGCATGCCTCGTCGGGCACCACCGGCAAGGCCACCGTCGTCGGCTACACCCAGCAGGACCTGGACAACTGGGCCGACCTGGTGGCTCGCTCGCTGTACGCCGCCGGCGTGCGGCCGGGCGACATCGTGCACAACGCCTACGGCTACGGCCTGTTCACCGGCGGCCTGGGCGCGCACTACGGCGCCGAGCGGGTCGGCGCGACGGTGGTGCCGATCTCCGGCGGCGCCACCGAGCGCCAGGTCGACCTGATCCGCGACTTCGGCGCCAGCGTGCTGTGCTCCACCCCGTCCTATGCGCTGGCCATCGCCGAGGTCGCCGAGCAGCAGGGGGTGGACCTGCGCCAGAGCCGGCTGCGCGTGGGCATGTTCGGCGCCGAGCCCTGGAGCACGGCCATGCGCAGCGAGATCGAGTCGCGCATCGGCCTGCGGGCGATGGACATCTACGGCCTGTCCGAGATCATGGGCCCGGGCGTGGCCTGCGAGTGCGAGCACCGCAACGGCCTGCACGGCTGGGAGGACCACTTCCTGTTCGAGGTGATCGACCCCGAGACCGGCACGCCGCTGCCCGAGGGCCAGGCCGGCGAGCTGGTGATCACCACCCTGACCAAGCAGGCGCTGCCCATGCTGCGCTACCGCACCCGCGACATCACCCGGGTCACGCGCGAGCGCTGCGACTGCGGCCGCACCCACGCGCGCATCCTGCGCATCACCGGCCGCAACGACGACATGCTGATCATCCGCGGCGTCAACGTCTATCCCTCGCAGATCGAGGCGGTGCTGGTCGGCCGCGAGCGGCTGGCGCCGCACTACCAGCTGGTCGTCACGCGCGAAGGCATCCTGGACGAGGTGGCGATCGAGGTCGAGGCCCTGCCCGGCGTGCCGGCCGGGGACTTCGCCCGGGTCGGCAAGGACCTGGCCCACCAGGTGAAGGTGCACGTCGGCATCTCCACCCGCGTCACGGTGCTGGAGCCGGGTCGCATCGCCCGCTCGCAGGGCAAGGCCGTCCGGGTGCGCGACCTGCGGCCCAAGGGGGACTGACCATGCCCAAGCGATTGCTCACCCTCAACGTCAACGGCCGCGAGCAGACCGTGGCCGTCGCCGACGGCGCGCTGCTGCTGGACGTGCTGCGCGACGTCCTGCAGCTCACCGGCACCAAGCAGGGCTGCGACGGCGGCGAGTGCGGCGCCTGCACCGTGCTGGTCGACGACCGGCCGCGGCTGGCCTGCTCGACCCTGGCCGTGCAGGTCGAGGGCCGGCGCGTCGAGACCATCGAGGGCATGGCCCGCCAGGGCCGCCTGTCGCCGGTGCAGCAGGCCTTTCACGAGAAGCTGGGCGCCCAGTGCGGCTACTGCACGCCCGGCATGGTGATGGCATCGGAAGGGCTGCTGCGCAGCAATCCGCACCCCTCGGTCGAGGAGATCAAGGCGGCGCTGGCCGGCAACCTGTGCCGCTGCACCGGCTACGTGAAGATCATCGAGTCGGTCCAGGCAGCCGCGGAGGGCGCGCGATGACGAACCCCCGCATGACCCGCCCCGGCGGCATCGGCGTGCGCACGCCGCTGATCGACGGTTTCGAGAAGGTGACCGGCCGGGCCCGCTACACGGCCGACATCGCGGCACCCGGCGCGCTGGTCGGCCGGATCCTGCGCAGCCCGCATCCGCACGCGCGCATCGTCTCGATCGACACCACCGCCGCGCAGGCCCTGCCGGGCGTGCACGCGGTGTGCACCGGCGAGGACACGCCGGTTCCGTTCGGCGTGCTGCCGATCGCCGAGAACGAGTACCCGCTGGCGCGCGGCAAGGTGCGCTACCGCGGCGATCCAGTGGCCGCGGTGGCGGCCGTCGACGAAGCCACCGCCGAGCGCGCGCTGGCGCTGATCGAGGTCGAGTACGAGGTGCTGCCGGCCCTGACCACGGCCAAGGCGGCGATGAAGCCGGGCGCGGTCGCGATCCACGACGACAAGCCCAACAACGTGCTGCGCGAGGTGCATGCCGAGTTCGGCGACACGGCGGCCGGGTTCGCCGCCGCCGACCTGGTGCGCGAGAAGAGCTTCACCTTCGCCGAGGTCAACCACGCGCACATGGAGCTCAACGCCACGCTGGCCGAGTACGACCTCGAGCGCGACGGCGTGACCCTGCACACCACGACGCAGGTGCCCTACTACGTGCACCTCAAGGTCGCCGCCTGCCTGCAGATCCAGGAGTCGCAGGTGCGCGTGATCAAGCCCTTCCTCGGCGGCGGCTTCGGCGCGCGCACCGAGTGCCTGCACTTCGAGATCATCGCCGCGCTGCTGGCGCGCAAGGCGCGCGGCACGGTGCGCCTGCTGCAGACGCGCGAGGAGACCTTCCTGGCGCACCGCGGCCGGCCCTGGACGGCGGTGAAGATGAAGCTCGGCCTCAAGCGCGACGGCCGCATCACCGCGCTCGCGCTGGAGGCGACGCAGGCTGGCGGTGCCTACGCCGGCTACGGGATCATCACCATCCTCTACACCGGGGCCTTGATGCACGGCATCTACGACATCCCGGCGATCAAGCACGACGCCTGGCGCGTCTACACCAACACGCCGCCGTGCGGCGCGCAGCGCGGCCACGGCACGGTGGACACCCGCGCCGCCTTCGAGGCGCTGCTCACCGACATGGCGGTCGAACTCGGCCTCGATGCGCTGGCCGTGCGGCAGAAGAACCTGCTGCCGCAGGTCCCGTACCGCACGATGTACGCGCAGAACATCCTCAGCTACGGCCTGCCCGAGTGCCTGGAGAAGGTGAAGGCGGCCTCCGGCTGGAACGAGCGCAAGGGCCGCATGCCCAAGGGCCGCGGCCTCGGGCTGGCGTGCTCGCACTTCGTCTCCGGCACCTCCACGCCCAAGCACTGGACCGGCGAGCCGCATGCCACGGTGCAGCTGCGCCTGGACTTCGACGGTGGCGTGACGCTGTTCACCGGCGCCGCCGACATCGGCCAGGGCTCGAGCACCATGGCCGCGCAGTGCGCCGCCGAGGTGCTGGACGTCGCCCTGTCACGCATCCGCGTCGTCTCGTCCGACAGCGCCGTGACGCCCAAGGACAACGGCAGCTACTCGTCGCGCGTGACCTTCATGGTCGGCCGCGCGTCCATCGCCGCCGCGCAGGAGCTGAAGGCGCTGCTGGTGAAGGCGGCCGCCGGCCGGCTCAAGGTAGACGAATCCGAGATCGAGGTGCGCGACGAGGTGTTCTGCGTGCGCGGCAGCGCCCAGCCCGGCCTGGTGTGGATCGAGGCGGTGCGAGCGGCGATGGTCGACACCGGCGCCGTCACCGTGAAGGGCACCTACACCTGCCCGATCGAGTTCCAGGGCGACAAGAAGATCCGCGGCAGCGCCATCGGCGCCACCATGGGCTTCTGCTACGCGGCCCAGGTGGTCGAGGCCTCCGTCGACGAACTGACGGGCAAGGTCACGGCGCACAAGGTGTGGGTGGCGGTGGACGTCGGCCGCGCGCTCAACCCGCTGGCCGTGGAAGGCCAGACCCAGGGCGGCGTGTGGATGGGCATGGGGCAGGCGCTGTCCGAGGCGACCGTGTACGACGACGGCCGGATGCTGCACGGCAACCTGCTCGACTACCGCGTGCCGACCATGGCCGAGAGCCCGGACATCGAGGTTCTCATCGTCGAGAGCGTCGATCCGAACGGACCGTTCGGCGCCAAGGAGGCGTCCGAAGGCATGCTCGCCGGCTTCCTGCCGGCCGTGCGCGAGGCCGTGCAGGAAGCGGCCGGCGTGAGCTGCGACGCCTTCCCGCTCAGCCCCGACCGCATCGTCGAACTGCTGGACGCCCGGGAAGCCGCCACCGCCCGTGCCGCAGCGGCGGCGCGCCGGGCACAGGAGGTGGCGGCATGAACGCGTTGCACGAACTGCGCACGCTGCGCCCGGCCACCGTCGACGAAGCGGTCCGCGCCATGGCCGACACCGGCGCGCAGCCGCTGGGCGGCGGCACCGACCTGCTGCCCAACCTGCGCCGCGGCCTCGGCACGCCGCGGGCCCTGGTCGACCTGACGGCCGTCGAGGCGCTCGGTGCCGTCGCGGTGCAGGCCGACGGCTCGCTGCGCCTGGGCGCCACGGCCACGCTCGCCGCGCTGGCCGGCCACGCCGCGGTGCGCGCCGGCTGGCCGGCGCTGGCCAAGGCGGCCGCCCTGGTCGCCGGCCCGACGCACCGGGAGGCCGCCACCCTCGGCGGCAACCTGTGCCAGGACACGCGCTGCGTGTTCTACAACCAGAGCGACTGGTGGCGCGCCGGCAACGGCTACTGCCTCAAGTACCGGGGCGACAAGTGCCACGTGGTCGTCAAGAGCGACCGCTGCTACGCCACCTACCACGGCGACGTGGCGCCGGCGCTGATGGCGCTGGACGCCACCGCCGAGGTCCTCGGCCTCGGCGGCTCGCGCACGCTGCCGCTGGCGGCACTGTTCGTCGAGGACGGCCAGCGCCGCCTGACGCTGGCCCCCGGCGAGTGGCTGGCCGCCGTCGTCGTGCCGCCGGCTGCCGGCTGGCGCGCCGACTACGCCAAGGCGCGCGTGCGCGACGCCGTCGACTTCCCGCTGGCCGGCGCCGGGGTGGCGCTGAAGCGGGAGGGCGACCGGCTGGCCGGCCTGCGCGTGGCGATCACCGGCACCAACTCGGCGCCGCTGGCCGTGCCGACCGACAGCGTGGTCGGCCGGCCGTGGGACGCCGAAGCCGCGGCCTTGCTGGCCAAGGCGGTGACGGCCACGGGCAACGTGCTGTCCACCACCGTCGCCCCGGTGAAGTACCGGCGCCGGATGCTGCAGGCCCTGGTGCGCAAGCTCGTCGACGAGCTCTGGGCCCAGCCCGCCTAGGACGCCTCGCATGCGCCGCACCGCCCATCCCCGCACCTGACCGAAGGGACGCCCGATGCACTGCCCGAGATGCCGCCAACCGCTCGCCGAGGGCGAGCAGGCCTACCTCTGCTGCGCCGATGCCGCCGTGCAGTGGCAGTGCGACCAGTGCGGCAAGGTCAGCGAGGGCTTCGCCTTCCCGTACGGGAGCTGCCCGCTGTGCGGCGGCAAGCTGGGGCCGCGCGAGCCGCAGCGCAGCGCCCGGTCCGACCAGGCCGCGCTCGACGCCGTGCGCCTGGCCTTCGAGATCGAACTGGGCGGCCGCGCCTTCTACCAGCGGGCGGCCATGGAGGCCACCGACGAGGCCATGCGGGCCTTGTTCGCGCGCATGGCGGTGCTGGAAGGCGAGCACATGGAACTGCTCTCGCGGCGCTACCACGTGGAGCCGCCGCCCTCGCTGGAGCGCTTCCGGATCCAGGTCGCGGCCCTCTTTGCGGAAGTGGAACACCGGCCGCAGGACCCGGACAACCTGTTCCGCATCGCCATCGGGCTGGAGAGGCGGGCGGCCCGCTTCTTCGCGACGCGCTCGGCGCAGGCCCCGGCCGGCTCGGTCGAGCAGCGGCTGTACCTCGAGCTGGGCGCGGAGGAGCGCGAGCACGTCGCGCTGCTCACCGCCGAGCACGAGCGCTGGCTGGCCGGCCAGGCGGGCCAGCCGCCAGCCGCAGCGGCGCGCCCGGCCCCGGCCGCACACCCCTCCGGCGTGCGCTTCAACGCCGCTGCCCTGCTGCTGGCCTCGGCCGACCCCGACCGCATCGCCCTGGTGTGCGGCGAGCAGCAGCTCAGCTACGGCGAACTGCGCCGCCGGGTGGCCCAGGCCGCGGCCGTGTGGCAGGCGCGCGGGCTGAAGCCGCGGGACCGCGTCGCCATCAAGCTGCCCGATGGCATCGACTGGGTGGTGGCCTTCCTGGGCACCATCTGGGCCGGCGGCGTGGCCGTGGCCGTGAACCCGCACATTCCGGCACCCGAGTGGCACTACATCCTGGACGAGGCCGGCTTCAACGTCATCCTGGCCGAATCCGCCGACGACACGCCCCCGCCCTGGCGCGAGCGCGTGATCGGCGTGGATGAAGGGCGGCACGCCGTGGCGGCCGCCACGCCGGTGCCGCCGCACGAGGTCGACGAGCTGGAGCCAGCGTTCTGGGTCCATTCGTCCGGCACCTCGGGCAAGCCCAAGGCCGTGGTCCATGCGCACCGCTTCGTGCACGAGATCGAGCGCGTCTCGCGCGAGCGGGTGGGCATCGTCGCGGGCGACCGCCTGTTCGCGACCTCGCGCCTGTTCTTCTCCTACCCGCAGACCAACGCCCTGTACGCCGGCCTGAAGATCGGCGCCACGGTGATCCTGGATCCCCAGTGGCCGAATGCGGAGTCGGCGGTGGCCACGGCCGAGCGCTTCAAGCCCACGGTGTTCCTCAGCGTGCCCTCGCTGTACCGCTCGATCCTGCACGCGGGCCTGGCGCCGCGGCTGGCGGCGGCCGGCGTCACCCGCTGCGTCTCGGCCGGCGAGGCCCTGCCGGCCAGCCTGCGGGCGGCCTGGCGCGAGGCCTGCGGGTTGCCCATGGTCGACGGCTACGGCGCCTCCGAAACGCTGGTACTGGTGCTGACGGCCAAGGAGGGCGACGACGGGCTGCAGCCCTCGCCCGGCGTCGACATCCGTCCGCTCGATCCGGAAGCGGCCGCCGCCGGCATCCCGAGCCGGCTGCAGATCCGCGTGTCGACGCTGGCACTCGGCTACCTGGACCGGCCCATCGCCCAGGCCGAGACCTTCCGCGACGGCGCCTTCTGCCCCGCCGACCTGTTCCTGCGCACCGAGGGCGGCGGCTGGCGCTTTGCCGGTCGCGAGGACTCGCTGGTCAAGATCAAGGGCCGCTGGGTCAACCTGGTGGAACTGGAGGAGAAGCTGGCCGCCGGCGTCTCCGGCCTGCTGGAGGCCGGCACGGTCTGCGTGCCCGACGCCGACGGCGTCGACTGCGTGGCGCTTTTCTACGCGACCCGCGAAGGCCAGGCCGATGCGGTCGCTGCCGTGCTGCGCGAGCGGGCGGCCGCGCTGCCGCCCTACCAGCGGCCCAGCGTGCTGCAGCCCGTGTCGGTGCTGCCGCGCACCCCCACCGGCAAGCTGCTGCGGCGCCGGCTGGCCGAGCTGTTGCCGCCAGCGGGCGCGCGAACGACCTGACCTGCACCCTTCCCCCCACGGCACACGAAAGGAGCGAAGCATGGACGACTCATTGCCCGCCTTCCTGGCCCGCGCCATCGCGCTCGAGCACGAGGCCGCGGAACGCTACCTCGAGCTGGCGGACATGATGGAAGCGCATCGCAACGATGCGGTCGCGGCGCTGTTCCGCGACATGGTGCGCTACTGCCGGCTGCACCACGATTCGATCGTCGAGCGCGCGCGCGGCGTCTCGCTGCCGCAGCCGCGATCCTGGGAGTTCCGCTGGACCCTGCCGGGCGAGGTCGGCGGCGAGGAGGCGTTCGACTACACGCTCGATCCCTGGAACGCGCTGCGCTACGCGCTCGAGAACGAGACGCGGGCGATGACGTACTACAGCCAGGTCGGCATGGCCTCGGCCGTGCCGGAGATCCGGCGGCTGGCGGCGGAATTCGCCGCCGAGGAGACCGAGCACATGGAGGCGCTGCAGGACTGGCTGGCCCGCACGCCGAGGCCGTCGGCGCCCTGGTCGTCCGATCCGGACCACTCCGTGCGGGTGTGAGGCGACCGCGATGCGAAGCACCGCCATGCCGACCCGCCCCGCCGACGCGCTATTCGCACAGCGCGCGGATGTCCTCGGGAACCGGGATGGCGCGGATGCGCCGGCGGTCCTTTTCGTCGCGCACCACGAAGATGCGCGTTTCGGTGCTCTCGCAGATCAGGTCGTCGCCGCGCATGACGACGTGCTTCTGCAGGAACACCTTGGGTCGCCACTCGACGATGGAGGTGGTGATCGTCAGGCGCTCGCCGTAGGTCGCGCTCTTGACGAAGCGGGCATGGTGCTCCAGCAGCGGCGTGCCGACGATCCCCCTCGTGTGCTCCAGCTCGTGCCACGGCGGCACGCCCTGGGCCATGAAGAAGTTCAGCGAGGCCGCGTCCATCCAGCGGTGGTAGCGCGGGAAGAACACGATTCCCGCCGGGTCGCAGTCGCCGAACCGGATGTCGACGTTCATTGTCGTTGTCTTGCCCATGTCCGATTCCGAGGTGTCAGCCGCCGATTCTATGGCGCGGCCGCTTCCGCGCTGCCCGCACGGAAACGCATCGCACGTTCAACACGAGCCAGGAGAGAACCCATGAAGCGCACCCGCCAGGGCGACGTCCGCCAGCCGGCGACCGGAGGTCCTCGATGATGGACAGCGTTGCCGTCTCCACCCTGCCGCCCGCCGTCACCGTCGAGGGTGCGACCGCGCACCACGGGCCGCACGACACCGCGCAAGTGCCCTTCGGCCCCGTTGGCCGGGGCCTGATGCGGCTGTGCCAGGTCGCGGCGGTCGTCGGCGCGATGGTGTTCACGGCGCTGGTCGTCATGTCCATCGTCTCGATCACCGGGCGCAAGCTGTGGTCGGCGCCGGTGCCGGGCGACGTGGAACTGCTGCAGATCTGCGCGGCGTTCGCCTCCGCCACCTTCTTCGCGTACTGCCACCTGAACCGGGGCGACGTGAAGGTGGACTTCTTCACCGACCGGCTGCCGGCGCGCGCCGTGCACGCGCTGGACGCGGTCGGCTCGCTGCTGGTCGGCCTGTTCGGCGCCCTCATAGCGTGGCGCACCGGCGCCGGCGCGCTGATGCTGGAGCAGGCCGGCGAGACCTCGATGATCCTGTCGCTGCCGCTGTGGCTGGGGATGGCGCTGATGGTGCCCGGCTTCGTGCTGCTGGCGCTGGCCGGGCTGTACATGGCCGCCTGGCACCTGCGCTGCGCGCTGCGGAGGGCCGTGCGATGACGGGCATCCAGTCCGGGCTGGTGCTGTTCGGCGCGCTGATGGCGCTGCTGGTCGCACGGGTGCCGATCGGCATCGGCATGTTCATGGTCGGCGCGACCGGCTACGTCTGGTTCACCGGCGTCGAGTGGGCGCCGCTGATGAATTCGCTGAAGAACCTGGCCTATGCGCGCCTGTCCAACTACGACCTGATCGTCATCCCGCTGTTCCTGCTCATGGGGCAGTTCGCCACCCACGGCGGGCTGTCGCGCTCGCTGTTCCGCTTCGTCAGCGCCTTCATGGGCCACATGCGCGGCGGCATCGCGATGGCCTCGGTCGGTGCCTGCGCGGCGTTCGGCGCCATCTGCGGCTCCTCGCTGGCCACCGCCGCCACCATGGGCCAGGTGGCGCTGCCTGAACTGGAGCGCGCCAAGTACTCCGGCGCGCTGTCCACCGGCGCGCTCGCGGCCGGCGGCACGCTGGGCATCATGATCCCGCCCTCGGTGCCGCTGGTGATCTACGCCATCCTCACGCAGGAGTCGATCGGCAAGCTGTTCATGGCCGCGATCATCCCCGGCGTCATCGCGATGCTGGGCTACATGCTGGTGATCCAGGTCATCGTGCGCTGGCGGCCCGGGAGCGGACCGGCCGGCGTCCGCGTGCCCTGGCCCGAGCGGCTGCGCTCGCTGCTCGTCGTGCTGCCGGTGCTGCTGGTGTTCGTGGTGGTGATCGTCGGCATCTACGGCGGCTGGGCCAATCCCACCGAAGCGGCGGCCATCGGCGCGGCCGCCTGCGGCATCCTGGCCGTGACCAGCGGCGGCATGCGCTGGAAGGGCCTGTGGGAAGTGGGCCTGGGCACGGCGCAGACCACCGCGATGATCTTCCTGGTGCTGCTGGGCGCCGACCAGCTCAACTCGGCGCTGGCGCTCTCGCAGATGCCGACCGAGCTCGCCGCCTGGGTCAAGGACAGCGGCTTCCCGCCACTGCTGGTGATGGTGGCCATCCTGCTGGTCTACGTGCTGCTCGGCTGCGTAATGGACTCGCTGGCGATGATCCTGCTCACCATCCCGGTGTTCTACCCGGTGGTGATGGGCCTGGACTTCTGGGGCCTGGGCCCCACCGACAAGTCGATCTGGTTCGGCATCCTGGCGCTGATGGTGGTCGAGATCGGGCTGGTGCATCCGCCGGTCGGGATGAACGTCTACATCATCAACCGGCTGGCCAACAAGGTCCCGCTGGCCGACACCTTCCGCGGTGTCATGCCCTTCCTGCTGTCCGATTTCGTGCGCATCGCCTTGCTGCTGTTCTTCCCCGTGCTGTCGCTGGTGCTGGTGCGCACCTTCCAGACCTGAGCAGTTTCCGGGTTCCCCGCCAACCGGCATCCACAACGAAGGAGACATTGACATGCAGAACCGTTCCCTCACCCGGCTCGTCGCCGCCGCGGCTCTCGCGGTGGCCGCCTCGACGCCAGCCCTGGCGCAGCAGGTGGTGCTGAAGGTGCACCACTTCCTGCCCGGCACGTCCAACGTGCACAAGAACCTGATCACGCCCTGGTGCGACAAGATCAACAAGGAATCGAACGACCGGCTCAAGTGCCAGATCTACCCGGCCATGCAGCTGGGCGGCACGCCCGCGCAGCTGTTCGACCAGGCGCGAGACGGCGTGGCCGACATCGTGTGGACCATCCCCACCTATTCGGCCGGGCGCTTCGTCAAGAGCGAAGTGTTCGAGCTGCCCTTCTTCACGCGCAGCGCCAAGGGCTCCAGCAAGGCCTACTGGGAGTTCGTGCAGAAGAACGCGCTGGACGAGTACGCCGGGGTCAAGCCGCTGTGGCTGCACACCAATGACGGGTCATCGTTCCACCTGACCAGCGCCAACGGCATCAGGACGCTGGACGAGCTCAAGGGGCTGAAGATCCGCGCCGCCACCCGCCTCAATTCGCGCATGCTGGCGGCACTGGGCGCGACGCCGGTGCAGATGCCGCTGCCGGCGGTGCCCGAAGCCATGGCCAAGGGTGTGATCGACGGCGCCATGGTCCCGTGGGAAGGCGTGCCGGCGGCCAAGCTGCAGGAGATCGCCAAGAGCCACGTGGACGTGCCGGCCGGACAGCCCAAGTTCGCCAACTCGATCTTCGCCTTCGTGATGAACCAGGCCAGGTACGACAGCCTGCCGGCCGACCTGAAGAAGGTGATCGATACCAACAGCGGCGCCGAGGTCTCGGCCTGGGCCGGCGAGAAGGGCTTCGACAGCGTGGTGGCCCCCTTCCACAAGCTGGCGACCGAGCGCGGCAACCAGGTGGTCGCCCTGCCCGAGGCGGAACTGGCGCGCTGGGCCAAGGCCACGGCCGAGATCGACGACCAGTGGATCAAGGAAGTGTCGGCCAAGGGCGCCAACGGCGCCGCCCTGCTGGAGCAGGCGCGCGGCCTGGCCAAGCAGTACGACCACTGAGGCGGCCATGAGCTACCCGCCCCCCAATGCCCCCGCGCCCGGCGGCCGTACCGCGCCGCTGCAGTGGCAGGACGGCGGGCGGGCCCACATCGACGTGCGCGGGCTGCCGGCCCCGCAGCCGCTGGTCGCGATCCTGCGGCTGGTGCGCGCGCTGCCCGAGGGCACGTCGGCGGTCGTGGTCCACCACGACCGCGATCCCATGCTGCTCTACCCGGAGCTGGCCGAACTGGGCTGGGGCGCCACGCGCATCGAGGGCGATCCCGGCGAAGTGCGGCTGCTGCTGGAGGTGCTGTCGTGACCGCCATCGGCGGCGCCTTCCTGGGCGGTGCCAGCGGCCGCCTGCTGCCGGCGTCGGTGCCGCTGCGCTTCTTCGGCGCCGCCGCAGCCTGCCATGTGCTGGCCTGGCTCGCGCTGCTCGCAGCGCCCGGCGACTGGATAGTCTTCTCCGGCGGACTGGGCTGGCCGCTGGCTGCGCTGCACCTGTTCACGCTGGGCGTGTTCGGGATGACGGCGCTGGGCGCCGCCGCGCAGCTGCTGCCGGTGGCGACGCGCCAGGCCCCGGTCGGCGAACGCGCGCTGGCCGCGATCTGGTGGATCTACAACGGCGGCCTGGCATTGCTGGTGCTCGGCATGGGACTGGCGCGTCCGCCCTGGCTGCTGGCCGGTGGAGTCATCGTCGGCAGCGCCCTGGGCGCCTGGGCCCTGCTGGTGGCGCGCCACCTGCTGGGCGCACGCGGGATGCCGGGCGTGCTGGCGCACGCCTGGGGCGCGATGGCCTCGTTGGCCGTGCTGCTCGCCTCGGCGCTGCTGCTGGTGGCCGGCTGGCAAGGCTGGCCGGCGCCCTCGCGCGCCGACC
The DNA here is from genome assembly GCF_035627355.1 of Ramlibacter sp. Lineage (GTDB taxonomy): Bacteria > Pseudomonadota > Gammaproteobacteria > Burkholderiales > Burkholderiaceae_C > Ramlibacter. Next base: position 195,200 of record NZ_DASPLW010000066.1, on the reverse strand, counting down.
TGCTGCCGCTGCACCTGCTGTTCGCGCCCTTCGGTTTCATGGGACTGCTGGTGCTGGGGCTGTCGTACATCCTGGTGCCCATGTTCACGCTGGCGCAGCCGCTGCCGCGTGAATCGGCGCAGCTCGCCTCCGGCGGGCTGGTCGCCGCCGGGCTGCTGCTCGGGGCGGCCGCCGTGTTCGTGTCGGCCGCCGGCCTGCTGCGCGCGGCGGCCTGGGCCTGCGGCAGCGCCGGCGTGCTGCTGCACCTGGTGCTGATGCGTCGCGCGATCACACAGGGCATGCGCAAGTCGCTGGGCCGCTCCTTCGTGCTGCTGCACGTGGGCTGGGGCGCGCTGCTCGCGACTCTGCTGCTAGGCGGGTTGCTGTGGGCCGGCTTCGACGAGCCGCGGCTGCGCGCCGGGTTCGCGCTCGCGCTGCTCGCCTGGCTGCTGAGCATGGTGCTGGGCTTCATGCAGCGCATCCTGCCCTTCCTGTCCGCGCTGCATGCGGCGGGCGGGCGCCGGCGTGGGCCGACGGCTTCCTCGCTCACGCACGAACCCTCGCTGCGGGCGCACTTCGCCTGCCACGCGGCCGCGCTGGCCACGCTGGCGCTGGCGGTGCTGCTGCAGAGCCCGCTGCTCGCGCGCCTGGCCGCAGCGGTCGGGTTGGCCGGCGCCTGCGCCTTCGCCTTTTTCCACGTCCACCTACTGCGCCGCCTGCGCGCCGCAAGAACTTGAGCCAGTTCAAGGCAGCGAAGCCGCCTTGTGCCTATCGTCGATCGCCCGGAAGTCCTCGAAGGAGACATCATCATGATCACCACCCAAGTCGGCCGCATGCTCGATGACGAGCACCGCAGCAACCTCGACCTGCTGGCCAAGGTCGAGCAGGCGATCAGCCGTGCGCCGGGCGCCAGCACCGAGCTCACCACGCTGCTGCAGCGCTTCGCGCACGCGATGGAATTCGACATCGGGCGGCACTTCCAGTTCGAGGAGGAATTCCTGTTCCCGCGCATGGCGGAAGCGGGCGACGGCTCGATGGCGGAGCTGATGACCGAAGAGCACCAGTCCATTCGCGAAGTCGCCGGCGAACTGATCCCCCTGGTGCGCGCCGTCGCCGCCGGCCACGTCGACGAGGAATCCTGGGATCGCCTGCGCATGCTCACGCTGGAGCTGGTCGAGCGCCAAGTCAGCCACATCCAGAAGGAAACGATGGCGCTGCTGCCGCTGCTGGAAGACTTGCTGGATCCCAACACCGACGGCGAACTGGCGCTGGAGTACGCGGCGGAGGCCTAGTCCGCCTGGATTTCGGCAGCCTGCCGTCCCGCTGCGCACTCCCTTCACGGAGGTGCGCCTCAGCGGGATTCGCCCGGCGTGCGGCGGCTCCGCTCGCCCTGCCGTCCCGCCTTGCAACGAACCTCCTGACGAGTCCATGCTGCGCACCCTGCTCAAGTCGAAGATCCACCGCGCGAGCGTCACGCATTGCGAGCTGCACTACGAAGGCTCGTGCGCGATCGACGAGGACCTGCTCGACGCGGCCGACATCCGCGAGAACGAACAAGTGCATGTCTGGAACGTCGACAACGGCGAACGGCTGGTCACCTACGCGATCCGCGCCGAACGCGGCAGCGGCATCGTTTCGCTGAACGGCTCGGCAGCTCGCCGGGCGACCGTCGGCGATCGGGTCATCATCGCTTCCTTCGCGATGGTCGACGACGCACAGGAGCCGCCGCACCGGCCGAAGCTCGTCTTCGTCGATGCGCGCAACCGTGCCGCCGAACTGCGCTCGGCCGTGCCGCTGCAGGCGGCGCAGGCCCGATGACCGGGCGCCGGCCGCTGACGCTGCACCGCCTGCGGGCGATGCATGCGGCCGGCGAGAAGATCGCGATGCTGACCTGCTACGACGCCGCCTTCGCGCGGCTGCTCGACGGCTGCGGCGTCGACGTGCTGCTCGTCGGCGACTCGCTCGGCATGGTGCTGCAGGGCCGCGACAGCACGCTGCCGGTGACACTCGACGAGACCGCCTACCACACGGCCTGTGTCGCGCGCGGCCGCGAGACCGCGTGGCTGGTCGCCGACCTGCCCTTCGGCAGCTACCACGCGTCCCACGAGCAGGCGGTCGCCAGCGCCGCCCGGCTGATGCAGGCGGGCGCGCAGATGGTCAAGCTCGAAGGCGGCGGCTGGACCGTGCCGCTGGTTCGGTGCCTGGTCGAGCGCGGCATTCCGGTGTGCGCCCACCTCGGCCTGACGCCGCAGTCGGTGCACGCGCTCGGCGGCTGGCGCGTGCAGGGTCGCGACGATGCGGCGGCCGCCACGCTGCTCGCGGACGCGCGCGAACTCGCCCAAGCCGGTGCCGCCATGCTGGTGCTCGAGCTGGTGCCGGCGGCACTCGCCGCCAGCGTCGCCGCGGCGCTGCCGATCCCGGTGATCGGCATCGGCGCCGGCCCCGGCTGCGGGGGCCAGGTGCTGGTGCTGCACGACATGCTCGGCATCACGCCGCCACCGCGGCCGCGCTTCGTGCGCGACTTCGCAGCCGACGGGGGCGGCATCGTTGACGCGGTGCGCCGATACGTCGCTGCGGTGAAGGACGGCTCGTTCCCGTCGCCCGAGCACACCCACTGATCCCCCTGGCACAGGACAAACGCTGCGAAAGGAGCCGCGATGCAGGTCATCCACACCGTTGCCGAGCTGCGCGCTGAGCTGGCCGGCGCCCCCCGCTCCGCCTTCGTGCCGACGATGGGCAACCTGCACGAGGGCCACCTGTCGCTGGTGCGCCGGGCGGGTGCGCTCGGCGGGCCGGTGGTGGCGAGCATCTTCGTCAACCGGTTGCAGTTCGCGCCGCACGAGGACTTCGACACCTACCCTCGCACGCTCGCGCGCGACTGCGGGATGCTGCGCGAGGCCGGCTGCACGTTCGTGTTCGCGCCATCCGAGGCCGAGCTGTACCCCGAGGCGCAGGACTACACGGTGCAGCCGCCGCCCGGGCTGGCCGGCATCCTCGAGGGGCAGTTCCGGCCCGGCTTCTTCAACGGCGTGTGCACCGTCGTGCTGAAGCTGTTCAACCTCGTCCAGCCGCGCGTTGCGGTGTTCGGCAAGAAGGACTACCAGCAACTGGCGGTCGTGCGCGGCATGGTCCGGCAGTTCGCGCTGCCGATCGAGGTGATCGGCGGCGAGACGGTGCGCGCCGATGACGGGCTCGCGCTGTCGTCGCGCAACGGCTACCTGGACCAGGCCGAGCGTGCCGAAGCGGTACAGCTGTCGCGTGCGCTGCGCGCGGTCGATGCCGCGGTCGCCGGCGGCCGCCGTGACTGGGCCGATATCGAGGCCGAGGCGATGCGGGCGCTGGCCGAGCGCGGCTGGCGGCCCGACTACGTCGCGATCCGGCGGCGCCAGGACCTGCAGGCGCCGCAGCCGGGGGACCAGCTGGTCGCACTCGCCGCGGCCAAGCTCGGGACGACGCGGCTGATCGACAACATGGAACTATCGGCCTGCGCGTGAGCAAACCGGGCCAAGCGGCATCACGCCATCCGGGCTGCGAACCAGAAGCAGGGTCATAGTCCGAGTGCCTCGCACAAGCGATCGGCCCGTTCGCGCACTTCCGCGCTCATCTCGATCGGCCGTCCCCACTCCCGCTTCGTCTCCCCCGGCCACTTGTTGGTCGCGTCCAGCCCCATCTTGCTGCCCAGCCCGGGCTCGGGCGAGGCGAAGTCGAGGTAGTCGATCGGCGTGCCCTCGACCAGCATGGTGTCGCGCGCCGGGTCCATGCGGGTGGACATGGCCCAGACCACCTCGCGCCAGTCGCGCACGTCCACGTCCTGGTCGACCACGATCACGAACTTGGTGTACAGGAACTGCCGCAGGTGGCTCCACACGCCCATCATCACGCGCCGCGCATGGCCGGGGTAGGCCTTGCGGATCTGCACTACTGCCACGCGGTAGCTGCAGGCCTCGGGCGGCAGGTGGAAGTCGGTGATCTCGGGGAAGGCGCGCTGCAGCAGCGGCACGAACAGCTCGTTCATCGCCAGCCCCAGTACCGAGGGCTCGTCGGGGGGCTTGCCGGTGTAGGTGGAGTGGTAGATCGGCTCGCGCCGCATCGTGATGCGGTCCACGGTCAGCACCGGGAATTCGGCCTGCTCGTTGTAGTAGCCGGTGTGGTCGCCGTACGGCCCCTCCAGCGCATGCTCGTAGCCACTGGCGTGCGCCGCATCGGGCCGGATGTGGCCCTCCAGCACGATCTCGGCCGTGGCCGGCACCACCAGCGGCACGCCGATCGCGGACGTCACCTCGGTGCGGCTGCCGCGCAGCAGGCCGGCGAACTGGTACTCCGACAGCGCATCCGGCACCGGCGTCACCGCGCCCAGCAGCGTGGCCGGATCGGCACCCAGCGCCACGGCCACCGGGTACGGCTCGCCCGGGTGCTCGAGGCCATGGTCGCGGAAGTCGAGTGCGCCGCCGCGGTGCGGCAGCCAGCGCATGACCAGGCGGTTGGGGCCCAGCACCTGCTGGCGGTAGATGCCCAGGTTCTGGCGCGGCTTGTGCGGCCCGCGGGTGACCACCAGGCCCCAGGTGATGAGCGGCGCCACGTCGCCCGGCCAGCAGTGCTGCACCGGCAGCGCGCCCAGGTCGACCTCGGCGCCCTCCAGCACCCGCTCCTGGCAGGGCGCGCCCGACACGTGCCGCGGATTCATGTGCCAGAGCCGCCGCAGCAGGCCGCCCACGCCCATCATCTCCTTCAGGCCCTGCGGCGGCGCGGGCTCGCGCAGGCGCGCCAGCAGCTCGCCGATCGGGCGCAGCTCGCGCAGCTCGGACACGCCCATCGCGCGCGCCACCCGCTGCGGCGTGCCGAACAGGTTGGCCAGCACCGGCATCGAGTGGCCTGCCGGCCGCTCGAACAGCAGCGCCGGGCCGCCGGCACGCAGCACCCGGTCGCACACCGCCGTCATCTCCAGCACCGGCGACACCGGTTCGGCGATGCGGCGCAGTTCGCCGCCGGCTTCCAGCTGCCCGATGAACTCGCGCAGGTCGCGGTACATGAGGGGCCTAGGCAGCGATCGGCAGGCCGGCCCAGCGCGCCGACAGTGCATGCGGCACGCCCAGCACATCGAGCACGCGTGCCACCGTGTGGTCGACGATGTCGTCCACGCTGCGCGGACGCAGGTAGAACGCCGGCACCGGCGGACAGACCACGGCCCCCATCTCGGTCACTGCCACCATGTTGCGCAGGTGGCCCAGGTGCAGCGGCGTCTCGCGCGCCAGCAACACCAGCCGGCGGCGCTCCTTGAGCGTGACGTCGGCCGCGCGGGTCAGCAGGTTGTCGCCCAGGCCGTGCGCGATTGCGGCCAGCGTTCGCATCGAGCAGGGCGCCACCACCATGCCGCGGGCCGGGAAGCTGCCGCTGGCGATGGCGGCGCCGATGTCGCGGGGATCATGGTTCACGTGGGCCAGCTCCGCCAGCGCCTGGGGCTCGATGCCCAGCTCGTGCCGGATGCTGCGCGCAGCCGCTTCGGACATCACGAGATGGGTACTCACGCCCTCGCAGCCGCGCAGCACCTCCAGCAGCCGGCGGCCATAGACCGCGCCGCTGGCGCCGGTGATCCCGACGATGAGTGGCGTCAAGCGCGGCCCCGCCGCAGCCACGCGGCATGCAGCAGCGGCAGCTCCAGTGCGTCCAGCGTGTTCTTCACCACCAGCCCGAGCTCGGTGTCGCCTTCCATGGACAGGCGCCGGTCGAAGAACAGCATGTCGGCATCGACCGCGCGCTGCGCCAGGCGCAGGAAGTCGGGGGCGCTGGCGGTGATGGCGAGATCCACCTGCGACTGGCGCGGCAGCGGCTTGAAGCGCCGGCCGTCCCAGGTGAAGTCCAGCTGCACCCGGGCGTCGCGCACGCCCAGGCGAAAGCGCTTGCCGCGCAGATGCTCGGACACGTCCAGCGGCAGTTGCGGTGCGAGGCCGACATTCAGCGCGGTCACCAGGGCCAGGCTGGCCGGGAACGAAGGCAGCCGGTGCAGCACCGCCGCGACCGGCGCCGGGCACTCCGGCAGGCGAAGTTCGGTGGCGGCCATCACGCGGCTCCCTGGACCTGGGCCAGGCCCGCCTTGCCGTGCCAGTAGCCGTTGCAGGGTTCGCCCGGCAGCAGCTCGCGCAGCCCCTGCTGGCCCGCCGACGGCGCGAGCTCGCCGCGGCGCACCGCATCGAACAGGCTCACCACCTCGGCCATGTGCCTGGACTGCGGCGACAGCCGCAGCACGTCGACGCCCAGGGCCTGCAGCTCGGGCACCTCGGCGATGAGGCTGTGCACGCGCGCCGACTGCGTCTGGATGCCGTTGAGCACCAGGAAGGGCTCGCCCTCGCGGGTGGACAGCAGCAGGCCGTCGGGGTCGTTGATGCACAGGAAGCCGCAGTCGTCCTTGGGCAGGTTGTGGTGGCGCGCGGTGAAGCAGCGCGCCGAATAGGCCAGCGGCAGGCGGCCGAAAGCGAACACCTCGGTCTGCAGCCCCGTCGGGCGCGCCGCCTGCAGCGCCGGCAGGCCTTCGCGCCCGATCTCCAGCGGCACCACCCAGCGCGCCGCGCCCAGCCCGGCCATCCACTGCAGCGAGTCGGCGTTGAACAGGTTCAGGTGCAGGCCGGCGACGAAGGGGCCGCGCGAGCCCACGCTGCGCACCGCCCCCATGTCGTTGGCCTCGACCCGGAAGCGGCCATTGGCGGCGATGCGCTGCATGGCGGACACGTCGCTGCCGGACTCCAGCAGCACCTGGGTGGACAGCACCACCTCCTTGCCGGCGTCCTGCAGCATCTGCGCGAGTTCCAGCCAGTCGGCGGGGCGCAGCTCGTGGCGGCGCGAGCACACCGCCTCGCCGAGGTAGACGATGTCCACCGGCCAGTCGGCGGCGTCGGCATAGAAGGACAGGACTTCCGGCCGCGGCCAGTAGTACTGGATGGGCCCGAGTGACAACTGCATGCTCATTTCCAGGGGCGGTGGTAGGCGCCCAGCGTGTGCTGCTGGCCTTCGGCGAGCTGGTCCAGCTCCACCATCCAGCGCGTGTTGACCGTGTAGCGATGCGACAGCGCGAGCGCGTGATCGATCGCCTCGCGCCAGACCCGCGTGACCTGCGCGACGTAGGCCGCGCTGCGCTGGCGGCCCTCGATCTTGACGGCGCGCACGCCGATCTTGAGCAGCTGCGGCAGCAGCTCCAGCGCGTTCAGGCTGGTGGGCTCCTCGACCGCGTAGTAGGCCTTCTCGTCGGCGACGTCGAACCGGCCCTTGCACAGCGTGGGGTAGCCGGCCTTCTCGCCGCTGCCGTAGCGGTCGATCAGCACGCCGCCCAGGCGCGCCTCCAGGCCGGTGGGCTTCTCCTCCCAGCGCACCGACTTGGCCGGCGAGCACACCCCGTGCATGTTGGGCGACTCGCCGGTCGCATAGGACGAGAGCGCGCAGCGCCCCTCGACCATCACGCACAGGCTGCCGAATCCGAACACCTCGATCTCCACCGGCGTGTGGTCGATCACCTGCCGCACCTGCTCGAGCGACAGCACCCGCGGCAGCACGGCGCGCTGGATGCCGAACTGCTCGTGGTACAGGTTGATCGCCTCGTGGTTGGTGGCCGAGCCCTGCACCGACAGGTGCAGCCGCAGCCCCGGGTGCCGGCGCGCGGCGTACTGCATCAGCCCGGGATCGGCCAGGATCACCGCGTCGATGCCCAGCGCCGCGGCGGTGTCGATGGCCGCGCGCCAGCGGCCGGGATCGCCCGGAGCGGGATAGGTGTTCACCGCCATCAGCACCTTGCAGCCGCGCCCGTGGGCGTGGCGGATGCCGTCGGCGATGGCCTTCTCGTCGAAGTTCAGGCCGGCGAAGTTGCGGGCGTTGGTGGCATCGCGCAGCCCGAGGTAGACGCAGTCGGCGCCCTCGTCGACGGCGGCGCGCAAGGCGGGCAGGCTGCCGGCGGGGCAGACCAGTTCGAGCCGCTTGGGCTCGGCTGTGACGGATGGGGTAGGCACGTGGCGGGAAGGGAACGCGAGCGGGAAACGGGCTGCACGATAGACCCGCCCTTGCGAAAAAACCTTGATCTTCTTCAAGGCGGAGCGACCGGGCGCCTGCTGGAATGGGCAACGTGCCGTTCCTGCACACGGCACCGGAGAACGCCATGTTCGATATGCCCACGCAACCGAACGCCGGGGACGCGGCACCCGCCGGCGAGCCCGTGCCGCCGCTGACGGCGGGTCGCCCCTGCGCCGCCTGCGGACTGCTGCCGCTGTGCTTCCCGCATGGCCACGGCGTGCCCGAACCGATCGGCATCCGCCATCAGCAGGTGCGCAAGGGCGACAGCCTCTTCCGCCAGGGCGACCCCTTCGTCCATGTCCAGGCGGTGCGCACCGGCTACTTCAAGACCGTGATCGCCGACCGGCTGGGCACCGAGCAGGTGATCGGCTTCCACCTGCCGGGCGACCTGCTGGGGCTGGACGGCATGCTGCACGGCCGCCACGGCTGCGACGCCATCGCGCTGGAGGATTCGGAAGTCTGCGTCGCCTCCTACTTCGACGCCGGCGAGATGTGCCGCCTGTCGCCGCAGGTGCAGGAAGGCTTCTGGCGCTCGTTCGCGCTGGTGCTGACCAACCACGAACGCCGCGCCCTGCTGCTCGGCCAGGGCGTGCAGGCGCAGCAGCGGCTGGCCATGTTCCTGGAGGACTGGGCCCGGCGCCTGCGCAATGCGGGGCTGCCGCACGAGGAGATCGTGCTGCCCATGAGCCGCCAGGAGATCGGCAGCCTGCTGGGCCTGGCGCTGGAAACCGTCAGCCGCTGTTTCGCCAAGCTGGAAAGCCGCGGCGCGCTGGAGGTGCGGCAGCGCTCCATCCGCATCGTCGATCCCAAGCTGCTGGCCAGCGCGGGCCTGTGGCCGCAGGACGAGGAGTGACGGCCACCGTCGGCCCGGCTCGGCCGCAGCGCGACTGAGCCGTCCGGCTGGCGCGGGTCCGCGCCGTCGGACTACACCGACGGCCGTCGGGATCCCCAAGAATCCACAAAGTGGGCTTCACTGGTGAGGCCCACTGTCGCTTTCCAGTGCAGCCGGCAGGTTCTCCTGCCGCTTCGGCTGCAACGCACCTGAATGACGCCAACCGTCGATGCCGTCGCGCCGGCCTTCCTGAACGGAGGCGGCCAGGTGGGCGCGCTGATGCGTGCCCACGACTGGTCCGGCTCCGGCCTGGGCGACCCGTCGACCTGGCCGCAATCCCTGCGCTCGGTGGTGGAACTGATGCTGAACAGCAAGTTCCCCATGTTCCTCGTCTGGGGGCCGCAGCTGTGCTGCCTGTACAACGACGCCTACGTCGACATCCTCGGCTCCAAGCATCCCTGGGCACTGGGGCGGCGCTTCCAGGAGGTCTGGTCCGAGATCTGGGACGACCTCATCCCCCTGGTCGACCAGGCCCTGAAGGGTGAGGCGGTCTTCCGCGAGAACCTGCCGCTGACCATGCACCGGCACGGCTTCGACGAGCCGGTCTGGTTCACGTTCTCGTATTCACCGGTGCGCGACGAGAGCGGTGAGGTCGCCGGCATGTACTGCGCCTGCGTGGAGACCACGGAACAGGTCCTGGCCGAGAGCTACCGCAAGGAGGAGAACGAGCGCTTCCGCGCGTTGTTCGAGCAAGCGCCCGGCTTCATGGCGATCCTGCGCGGCAAGGACTTCGTGTTCGACCTCACCAACCACGCCTATTCCCAGATGGTGGGCCACCGCGAGATCGTGGGCAAGCCGGCGCGCGTCGCCCTGCCGGAAGTGGTGGACCAGGGGTTCATCAGCCTGCTGGACCAGGTCTACGAGAGCGGCGAACCCTACGTCGGGCGCGCGGTGCCGGTCAAGCTGCAGCGCCGGCCCGACGAGCCGCTGGAGGAGCGCTTCCTCGATTTCGTCTACCAGCCGATCCGCGATGCGCGCGGTGCCGTCACCGGCATCTTCGCGCAGGGCAGCGACGTGACGGAGCACAAGCGTGCCGGCGAGGAGTTGCGCCTGCTCGCCGCCAACCTCTCGCAGGCGAACCGCCGCCAGAGCGAATTCCTGGCGACGCTCGCGCACGAGCTGCGCAACCCGCTGGCGCCCATGCGCACGGCGCTCGACCTGATGCGCATAGCGCCCGACTCGGCGTCGCTGGCCAGGACCCGGGACCTGATGGAGCGGCAGCTGGGCCACCTGGTCCATCTGGTCAACGACCTGCTGGACGTGGCGCGCATCAGCACCGGCAAGATCGAACTCAAGAAGGAGCGCGTCCTGCTGCGGGACATCGTGGTGAGTGCGGTGGAGACCACGCTGCCCGGCATCGAGGCACGGAACCAGGACCTGCGCGTGCAGGTCCCGGACGAGCCGATCTGGCTGGATGCCGATCCCAACCGGCTGGCCCAGGTGATCGGCAACCTGCTGACGAATGCGCGCAAGTACACCGGGGATGGCGGGCGGATCGAATTGGCCGTTCGCCGCGAGGGCAATGAAGCGGTGGTGGTGGTCGCCGACGACGGGATCGGCATCTCGGCCGATTCGCTGCCGCACATCTTCGACATGTTCACGCAGGTCGGGCATGGCATCGACCACTCGCAAGGCGGCCTGGGCATCGGGCTGTCGCTGGTCAGGCGCCTGACCGGCAAGCATGGCGGGCGGGTGGAGGCCCACAGCGCCGGCCCCGGACAGGGTTCGACCTTCACCCTGTGGCTGCCCATTGCCGGCGAGCCCGAACCGGCTGCGGCCGTCGCGGCGCCCGGGTATGTCGATCCGAGGCCGGCCGCGCAGCGGCCGCTGCGCATCCTGATCGCCGACGACAACCGCGATGCCGCCGAACTGCTCAAGGAAGTGCTGGAGATCGACGGCCATGTGGTCCGGGTCGCGCACGACGGCCGGTCGGCCCTGGAACTGGCAAAGGACTTCGTGCCGGACCTCGCCTTGCTGGACCTCGGCATGCCGGTCATGAACGGCTACGAGCTCGCCAAGGCGATGCGGCAGACGCCGCAGCTGCGATCGGCCCGGCTGGCGGCCATCACGGGCTGGGGCGCGAAGGAGGACCGGGAACGCAGCAAGGCCGCTGGATTCGACCACCACCTGACCAAGCCGGTCGACCTCGGAACGCTGCACGGACTGCTGTCCGGCATCCGGTAGCCGGACTCAGGCCGGGCTGCGCAGCAGGTCGGTGATGCCGCCGACGAGGCGGTGGGGCTCCAGCGGCTTGGCCATGTGCAGGTCGAAGCCCGCTTCCAGCGCCTTGCGCCGGTCCTCCGGCCGCGCGAAAGCCGTTAGTGCCACCATGGGCACCCGCGTGGCCCCGGCCGGCTGCAGCGCGCGGACGGCGCGGGCCAGTTCGTAGCCGTCGTGGCCCGGCAGGCCGATGTCGCTGACGATCACCTGCGGCCAGCCGGCGCGGATCTCCGCCAGCGCGGCGTCGTAGTCGATGGCCACCCGCACCCGGGCGCCGCGGTCGGTGAGCGTCATGGCCATGATCTCGCGGGCTTCCTGGTCGTCCTCCACCACCAGCACGTCCACGCCGCGCAGCGGCTCCACCGCCGCCGACGGCTCGGCGGCAGGCGCCGGCACCTGCGCGTGCAGGCCTCCTTCTTCAGCGGGCTGGCCGGCGGGCAGGTCCACCCACACCAGCGTTCCGGTGCCGGGACCGGCGCTCGCGGCGCCCACGTCCCCGCCGTGCAGCTCCGCCAGGTGCTTGACGATCGAGAGCCCCAGCCCCAGGCCGCCGTGCCGGCGATTGCCCGGCGCGTCGCTCTGGGTGAAGCGGTCGAAGGCGTGCGCCATGAATTCCGGATCCATGCCGACGCCGAAGTCCCGTACCTGCAGCCGCAGACGCTCGCCCGCGCGGGCGAGCGACACCTCGACGCGCCCGCCGTCCTGCGAGAACTTGACCGCATTGGTCATCAGGTTCCAGCAGATCTGCTGGTAGCGCGCCGGATCCAGCCAGGCCGGCGCATGGGCGCCGTCGAGATCCGTTTCCAGCTGGACGTGGCGCTCGGCGATCGATGCGTCCAGCGAGCCGATCGAACTGCGGACCAGCTCGGCCGGGTCGACCCACTGGCGCTCCAGCTGCAGCTTGCCGGAATTGATGCGCGAGACATCCAGGATGTCCGAGATGATCCGGGCCTGGGTCTGGGCGTTGCGTTCGATCGCCTCGATGCCCCGCAACCCCTCGGGCGTGATGCCGCGGCGCCGCAGGATGTGCGCCCAGCCGACGATCGCGTTCAGGGGCGTGCGCAGCTCGTGCGAGAGCACCGCGATGAAATCGTCCTTGGTGCGGCTGTGCCGCTCGGCCGCTGCCCGCGCGGCCTGTTCGCGCTCCAGCAGTTCGCGCCGGCGCTGCTCCAGCTCGTGCCGCTCCGTCAGGTCCGTCACCGTCGCCACCCGCAGGCCGCGGTCCGGCTCCGACAGGCTCAGCTGCAGGTGCAGCGCATGGCCGTCGGCGTGCAGCAGCGTCAGCTCGCCGCGCCACGGGGCCGCGCCCAGGCCGGCCAGCAGGTGCCCCGTCGTCTCCCGCAGGTCCGCAGGGGCGAGCTCGGCCACCGTCCGGCCCATGATGGCCTCGGCCGTCCGGCCCAGCATGCGCAGCAGGGCCGGGTTCGCTTCCACGAAACGCCCCATCGCGTCGACCAGTGCGATCCCGCCCTCGGCCTGGTCGTAGATCGCGCGGAAGCGCCGCTCGCTTCCGCGCAGCTCGTCCTCCGCCCGGCGCGCCCGGATCAGCGCCTGCAGCGTGGCCACCAGCACCGAGGGCTCGACCGGATGGACGAGGTAGCCATCGGCCCCGGCGTTCAGGCCGGCCACCTGGTCCTCGTCCTTCACGTACTGGGCGGACAGGTGCACCACCGGCAGCAGCCGCGTCGAGGACCGGGCGCGGATCGCCCGGCACACCTGGAAGCCATCCATGTCCGGCAGGTGCACGTCCAGCACCACCGCCGAGATGTCGGGGCCGGCGGACAGCTCCAGCGCCTGCGCACCGGTGCCCGCCTCCTGCACCCCGAAGCCGGCAGCCCGGATCACCCGGCCCGTGGAATAGCGGGTGGCCGGGTTGTCGTCGACCACCAGCACGGTGTGGGCCGCGCGGTCGATGCTGTTGTGCAGCTCGGGCGCCTCACGCATCGCCCTGCGCTCCACCCAGCCGGATGGGAATCGTGACCCAGAAGGTCGAGCCTCGCCCCGGCTCGCTGCGCACGCCCACCGTGCCGCCGAGCAGGTGGGCGAGGCGCCTGGACAGCGCGAGCCCGAGGCCGGTGCCGTGCAGGCGCTTCTGCAGCGGCGACTTGACCTGGGTGAAATCCTCGAACAGGGTGCCGAGGAACTCGGGCGCGATGCCCACCCCGGTGTCGGACACCGAGAACGTGACGAGCTCGCCGTCCCGGCTGGCACCGACGCGCACCTCGCCGCGCGGCGTGAACTTCAGCGCGTTGGAGATGTAGTTGCGCAGGATCTGCGACAGCTTGCGGTCGTCGCTGAACAGCCGCGGCACGTCGCCCGGCTCCTCGAACACGAGGTGGACCTCGGGGTTGGTCAGCACCGGCTTGAACATGCCGCGCAGGGCCGAGAACAGGTCCACCATCTCGAACCAGGCCGGCGAGATCTCGACCCGGCCGGCCTCGACCTTGGCGAGGTCGAGCAGGTCGTCGACCATCTCGGCGAATTCGGTGGCCGAGGACTGGATGAAGCCGACCTGCCGTTCCTGCTCCTCGGTCAGCGGCCCGTCGACGCGATCGATGAGCAGCCGGGCGATGCTGCGGATGGCGTTGATCGGCGTGCGGAATTCGTGGCTCATGTAGGCCAGGAACCGGCTCTTGAGCTCGGTCGCCTCCCGCAGCTGCTCGGCCTGCGCATCCAGCTCGGCATACAGGGCCACGACGCCCCGGTTGGTCTCCTCGAGTTCCGCGCGCAGGCTCGCAAGCTCGTCGCGGCTGGCCTGGAGCGCCTGCTCCAGCGAGGCGACGTCGTCGGCCGTGCCGCTCATCGGGGCCTCCTACGCAGCACCGCCACCGTCGTATCGTCGCGCCCGCGCGAGTGCTGGCGCACCAGCATGGCGGCCACCAGCGAAGGATCGTGCCCCAGCACCGGGTGCAGCAGCTCGGATTTCCAGCGCGTCTCGACGCCGTCGGTGCACACCGCGATGAGGGCGTGCGGCGGCCAGTCGAAGCGCACCTCCTCGGGCGTGCGGATCCGGACGCCGGCGGTGCCGTGCTGCGTCAGCAGGGTGCGGTCCTCGACGCCGGAGACGATGCGGCCCACCACGTTGCCGGCCCCCGTGAGGGTTCCGCTGCCGTCGCTGCCATCGACCTGCACCATCGCCACCGCCGCGCCGCGGCTGCCCCGCAGCCGCTCATGGACGCGTGCCAGCAACTGCGGCGTCGCGCTCGACGGGGCGTGCAGGAACGCCTGGATGGCCAGCTGCGCCGCCTCGGCGGCGTCGGGGCCATGGCCCAGCCCGTCGGCCACCAGCAGCGTGGCACGGTGCCCGTCGATGACGCAGGCCCAGCCGTCGCCGGACACCGGTTCCCCCGGCTTGGCAATCGAGATCGCGCCCACCTGCAGCGCCTGCCGGGCCGGGGTAGCGGCGCCCTCCGCCCGGATGCGCGCGAGCACGAGGGTGCCGCCCGGAACCGAGGAGTGGATGTCGAAGTCGGTCGCCAGTCGACGCACGGCGCCCAGCCCCGTGCCCGGCGTGCCGGAAGTGGAGTAGCCGTCGCCGAGGCTGCGCGCGACGTCGGGCATGCCGGGGCCGTCGTCGAGCGCGATGACTTCGACTTCGCGCCGGTCGGGCCGAGCCGCCAGCAGCAGCCGCCCGCCGGTGGCGTGTCGCAACAGGTTGGTGGCCAGCTCGGTCACCACGATCGCCAGCCGCCCGGCTTCGACCTCGCCGAACCCGCAGGCCATGGCTGCCTGGGCGGCCTCGCGCCGGGCCGAGCCGACCCGGCTGGGGTCGTTGCCGATCGGCAGGTCGGCGTGCTGGGTGCCGGAAATCACTTCCACCGCGTGATGGTCACACAGGTGCCCCGTCCCGGGGCGGACTTCAGCTCGAATTCCTGCACCAGCCGCTTGCTGCCCGGCAGCCCCAGCCCCATGCCCTTGCCGGAGCTCCAGCCGTCGGACAGGGCCAGCTCGGTGTCGGCGATGCCCGGCCCCTGGTCCTCGAACTGCAGCCGCAAGCCGTCGCGCAGGCCTTTCCGGACGATCTCCCAGCGCATGCGGCCGCCTCCGCCGTGAACCAGCGTGTTGCGCGCCAGTTCGCTGGCGGCCGTGACCATCTTGGTCTGGTCCACCAGCGTGAACTTCAGCTGCTGCGCCAGCAGGCGCACCTTCTGCCGGCACGCGACGATGTCGGCTTCCGACCCCAGCGGCAGGGCATCGGCCGTGGGGTCAGCGGCGGCCACTCGAGGCCTCCCCCTGGGCCTGGGCCAGCAGTTCGACGCCGCGCTCCACGTTCAGCGCGGTGCGGACGCCTTCCAGCGACAGGCCCAGCTCGACCAGGGTGATGGCCACGGCCGGTTGCATGCCGACCACCACCGTGGCCGCATCGAGGATGCGCGAGATGCCGGAGATGCTGGCGAGCATGCGGCCGACGAAGGAATCGACGATCTCCAGCGCGCTGATGTCGATCAGCACGCCCTTGGCGCCGGTGGCGGCGATCTTGTTCGCGAGGTCGTCCTGCAGGGCCAGTGCCATCTGGTCCTCCATGTCGACCTGGATGGTGACCAACAGCATCTGGCCCATCTGCAGGATCGGGATGCGGTACATGGCCGCCTCAGGTGGTCCTGGCGATGGTGTAGCCGCGCTGCTGCAGGGCCAGCGACAGCGCGTCGGCCAGCGAGGCCTTGGAGGCGATGCCCTGCAGGTCGATGCCGAGGTGCACGATGGTCTGCGCGATCTGCGGGCGGATGCCGCTGATGATGCACTCGGCACCCATCAGCCGGATAGCGCTGACGGTCTTGAGCAGGTGCTGCGCAACCAGCGTGTCCACCGTGGGCACGCCGGTGATGTCGATGATGGCCAGCGTGGAGCCGGTCTCGACGATGCGCTGCAGGAGCGCCTCCATCACGGCCTGGGTGCGGCTCGAATCGAGCGTGCCGATCATCGGGATGGCCAGCACGCCGTCCCACAGCTTGATCACGGGCGTCGACAGTTCCAGCAGGTCCTGCTGCTGGCGCCGGATGATGTCCTCGCGACTCTGCTGGTAGGTCGAGACGGTCCACTGGGCCATCTGGTCCACCATCACCGACAGCGACCAGATGGCGGCAAGCTGGGCCTTGGCGTCCGGCACGCTGCGCGACAGGGCGTCGAACATGGGCCGCTTGAAGGCCAGCACGAAGGTGCTCGTCTCCGCCGCGCTCTGGCCCTGGGCGGCGCGCGAGCGGGACAGGTTGGTCAGCACGTCGCGCAGGGGCGCCCAGGCCGGCGCCTGGATGAACTGCTCGGGGTCGGCGCCGCCGTTCAATGCATCGCGCATGGCGCCGACGACCTCGCCGGCATAGGCCGGCGCGTCGGGCCACTGCCCCCCGCCGTGGCTGCCGGTGGCCTTGGCGGCCTCCTGCAACCATTGGGAAACGATCGGCTCCTCGTGCTGTCGCAGGAGCGCCAGCACGGTCTGGGCTTGTTCTGTCATCGGATGGGGGAAAGGACGCGCCGGAATGGCACCGGTCCATTCTAAGGATGAGGAGCGCTTGGCCCCGTAGGGTGAGTCCTACGCGTGTTCCCTGCGCCGCGTCAGGCGATGCCCATCAGCGCGGCGACCCTGCTGGAGAACTCATCCGCCGGCACGGGACTGGGGTAGTAGGCATTGCCGCCCGCGCGTTCGCATTCCGCCTGCACTTCGGCACCGTAGAGCGCCGAGAAGAAGACGATGGGCATGGCGGCGGTCGCCGGGTTGGCCCGCAGCGTGCGGCACACCTGCAGCCCGTCCATGTCGGGCATGAAGACGTCGATGACGAGGGCATCCACCCGCGGCGCGGACTCGAGCGCGTCCTTGCCGTTCCAGGCCTCCTCGACCCTGAAGCCCGCGTGGCTGAGCAGGCGCGCCATGGCATATCGGTGGACGGGGTTGTCGTCGACAACCAGCACCGTTCGGTTCCCTCTCTGATCCATCATGGGATTATCGATGCGGCCGGGTTCACCCTTCCGGGTGTCGCCACGGGATCCCGAGCCGCTCACGTTGCCGCGGCGGCGCCGCCGCCCTGGCGCACCCGCATCAGGTGCCGCACCAGGCCCACCGCCGTCAGCAGCCACGCCAGGACCGCCAGCCAGAAGAAGCCGCGCGCCAGCGGCAGCAGGAACCGGAGCCCCAGCACCTGCGCCATCTGGTGCGTGGCGGCGGAATACATGCCGAGCGGGAACACGGCGCCCCAGTACGCGACGTCGTAGCGCCAGGGGTCGGGACCGCGCAGCAGCCGCCAGCCGATCAGCGCCAGCAGCAGCGGGATCCACCAGGTGCCGACGGCCCAGTACAGCACCGTGCCGCCCTTCACGAACGGCAGCAGGCCCTGCAGGAAGGGGGCACTGGCCGCCTCGGCCACCAGCAGCCCGCCCGCAAGCGCCGAGATCGCCATCGCGCCCATGTTGATCCAGTAGGTGGGCGTCAGGTCCTGCGGCGAGAAGCCGAAGAAGACGAGGCGGTAGAAGATCAGCGAGATCACCCACACGTACAGCATGCCGCCGCACAGCCAGGCGGCCAGCGCGCCGAAGTTCAGGGCCAGCCGCAGCGGTTGCTCCGCCTGCGGCGCCAGCAGCGCCGCGAGCACGGCCATCGATTGCGTGGCCACCACCGTCAGCAGCCACGCGCCGCTGATGCCGCCGGCCAGCAGGGGCTTGTTCCGTCCCACCGTCAGGGCCATCAGGATCGCGTAGGTGAGCCCCACCCACAGCACGACGCCGATGGCCCCCAGCACGAAGGACGCGCCGCGATCGAGGCCCAGCACCGCCAGCAGGCTGCCCAGCACGCAGGTGCCGGCCACGGTGGTAAGGAAGCCAGGGGCGCGCTGGTGGTCGCACAGGTCGGCCAGCATCCGGCCCCGGTGCCGCGCCAGCCGCACCAGCGAAAGGACCACCAGCAGCGGCCAGGCCAGCGCGCAGGTCGCGAGCAGGGCGCGGGCGATGGCCTCGTGGCCCTGCTGGTGCGCAGCCACGCCGAGCATGCCGGTCGCCATCACGATGGCGAAGTTGGCCGGCGACAGTTCGGCGATCGGGGCGGCGCGGCTCAAGCGGACTTCTGGGTGCGTGCGGCCTTGCCGGTGTCGGCGGCGGGCGCCGCGGTGGCCGGCGCCGATGCATCGCCTGCGCCGCGCTGCGCCATCCGGTCCACCAGCCGGTTCAGGTTGGACAGCGACAGCAGGTGCATGGAGAGCAGGTGGAGCTCGCCGGTGCGGAACAGCGACAGCACCTTGTCGTCGGGCAGTTCGCGCAGCTTGTTCTCGTCCACCACCATCAGGCCGGCGACGGTGAAGCTGCGGCCGTCCACCAGGTCGGCCTTGGCGCTCATCTCCACCAGCAGGCCGGCATCGGCCAGCTTGCGGCAGAAGGCCTCGGTGCGCAGGTACTCGACCTGGTAGCGCTGCAGGAAGTCCAGCGCGTTCTGCAGGAAGGGCGTGTTGCCGCCCTTCTCGTCGAACAGCGCCTCGCCTTCCTGCTCGTTCAGGCCGGGGAAGGCCTCGTCGATGCACACCCCCATCTGCTCGCCCGGCAGCTCGGCCAGCACGAAGGGATAGCGGCGCACGAAGGCCGGGATGTAGGCGGCGGTCCAGCGGTCCTGCGCGTCCACGAACAGGTTCTCGCGGTTGCGCAGCCCCAGCACCACCACCGGCGCGACCTTGCCGCCCGCCTGCTTGGTGAAGACGATGGCGTACTCCTTGCACGCCTCGGTGAATTCCACGCCCGCCAGGTACAGCGAGTTGGCGTTCCGCGCGAAGCCGAAGCCGCTGCTCGGGCGGATCTTGCGGCCGCGGTGCTTCTCGCGATTGAGCAGCACCGGCTTCTCGTAATACAGGGTCTCCGACATCCTCACTCCACGTTCGTTTCGCTCGTTCCCGGCAAGGCCAGCACCTTGTCGATGCGCTTGCCGTCCAGGTCCACCACCTCGAAGGTCCAGGACCCGCACTCTATCCGCTCGCCGACCTCGGGCAGGTGGCCCGACACCGCCATCAGCAGGCCGGCCACCGTGTTGTAGCGGCCGCGGTCCTCCTCGGGCAGCTCGCGGATGGCCAGCCGGGCCTTGAGTTCCGCCACCGGCATCAGGCCGTCCAGCAGCCAGCTGCCGTCGGCGCGCGGAGTGGCCCAGGCTTCGCCCACTGCTTCCGGGCTGAGCTCGCCGGTGATGGCCTCCAGCAGGTCGCGCGGCGTCACCATGCCCTGCACCACGCCGTACTCGTCGACCACGAACACCATGCGGTGCGACTGGCGGCGGAACTGCTCCAGCAGCTCCATGCCCGACAGCGTCTCGGGCACGAAGGCGGCGGGCACCGCCTGCGCCTCGATCTTGCCCTGGTGGTCCGGCCCCAGCGCCAGCAGGCGCGAGATGCTGACGATGCCCAGCACGTCGTCGAGCCCGCCGCGGCACACCGGGTACCAGGAGTGCGCGCCTTCGCGGCCGGCCTGGCGCAGGCCCTCGGCCACCGAGGCCGAGGCCTCCATCCACTCGATGTCCGAGCGCGGCACCATCATCGAGGTGAGCGGCCGGTCGTCCAGGTGGAACACGTTGCGCACCATCTGGTGCTCCTGGGCCTCGATCACGCCGGCGTCCACGCCCTCCTCCAGGCTGTGCGCGATCTCCTCCTCGGTCATGCCGCGCCGCTGCGTGGTGTCTATGCGCAGCAGCTTGAGCACGGCCTGGGTGGTGGCCGCCAGCAGCCGCACGAAGGGCGAGGCGATCCGGGCCAGCCAGGCCATGGGCCGCGCGACCAGGCGCGACACGTTCTCCGGGTAGAGCTGGCCGATGCGCTTGGGCACCAGCTCGCCGAACACGATGCTGACGAAGGTGATGATGGCCACCACGATGGCGGTGGCGGCCACGCTGGCCACGCCGGCCGACGCGCCGTAGCCCTCCAGCCAGCGCGCCAGCTTCGCGCTGAAGGCGGCCTCGCCGACGATGCCGATCAGCATGCTGATCGAGGTGATGCCCACCTGCACGGTGGACAGGAACTGGGTGGGGTGCTCCAGCAGCCGCAGGGCGGCGGATGCGCCCGCGTCGCCGTCCTCGGCCAGCGCCTGCAGGCGCGCCCTGCGGCTGGTGGCCAGGGCCATCTCCGACATCGCGAACACGCCGTTGAACAGCGTCAACAGCGCGATCAGCAGAAAATCCACGGCTCGCGAGAGGGATCGGACACGATGGGACGACTTTATCTGATCGGGGATGTGCAGGGCTGCGACGCCGCGCTGGGCCGGCTGCTGGACGAACTGGCCTTCTCCCCGAGCCGGGACCACGCCATCGTGCTGGGCGACCTGGTCAACCGCGGCCCCGATTCGGCGGCGGTGCTGCGGCGGCTGATGGCCCTGGGGGCATCGGCCACCTGCCTGCTCGGCAACCACGACCTGAGCCTGCTCGCCACTGCGCGAGGCCTGCGCGCGCCGCACCGCAACGACACCCTGGACTCGGTGCTGCAGGCTCCGGACCGCGACGCGATGCTGCACTGGCTGCGGCAGCAGCGCATGGCGCTGCACGCGCACGGCCTGCTGATGGTGCACGGCGGCGTGCTGCCGCAATGGGACCTGGCGCAGGTGCTGGCGCTGGCCGGCGAAGTGGAGGCGGTGCTGCGCGGGCCGGACCTCGTGGACTTCCTGGCCCGCATGTACGGCAACGAACCGGCGAGCTGGGACGACGCGCTCACGGGCGCCGACCGGCTGCGGGTGATCGTCAACGCGCTGACGCGGCTGCGCTTCTGCACGCCCGAGGGCGTGATGGACCTGAAGGCCGACGGCCGCATCGACCAGGCGCCCCCGGGTTTGCTCCCCTGGTTCGACGTGCCGGGCCGACGGACCGCCGGCACGACGATCGCGTTCGGGCACTGGTCGCAACTCGGGCTGCTGCTGCGCGAGGACGTGATCGCGCTGGATACCGGCTGCGTGTGGGGCGGTTGCCTCAGCGCGCTACGCTGGGACCCGGCGAGCGGGTCACGTGAGGTGGTCCAGGTGCGGTGCGAGCAGGCGCAGGTGCCGGGCCGCTGAGGCGGCCGGCAGGCGCCCTACTGCTCCGCCACAGGCTGCTTGAACAGCGCCGGCACCTTGCGCCGGGTCTTGATGTTGGCCGACATGCGGCTGACCGCGGGCTTGGCGGCGCTTTCCCACGCCGGCCTGGTGTCCCCGGCCGGGGGCTCGTAGGGCTGCTCGAAGAAGGGATCGCGCGGCGCCTGCGGGGCGCGGCTCGGCCGAGCGGGGCGTTCGCGAGGCGCATCCAGTGCGTCGCGCGGGTCGCCCAGCTCGCCGCGTTCGCGCCAGGCGCGGCGCCCATCGTTGATGCGGCCGCGCGGACGCTCGTCCTCGAACTCGATCGCTTCCAGCTCGACCTTCTTCTTCAGCAGCTTCTCGAGTTCGGCCACCAGCCGGTTGTCGCTGGGCGACACCAGCGTCACGGCCAGCCCCGAGGCGCCGGCCCGGCCGGTGCGGCCGATGCGGTGCACGTAGTCCTCGGGGTTGAAGGGCACGTCGAAGTTGAAGACCGCGGGCACGTCCTTGATGTCCAGCCCGCGCGCGGCCACGTCGGTGGCGACCAGCAGGTCCACCTCGCCGGCCTTGAAGGCGGCCAGGGCCTTGAGCCGCTCGTCCTGGCTCTTGTCGCCGTGCAGCGCGGTGGTGCGGAGGCCGTCGCGCTCCAGCGACCGTGCCAGCCGGGCGCAGCCCAGCTTGCTGTTGACGAACACGAAGGCCTGGCCGATCTCGCGCTGGCGCACGATCTGCCGGACCGCGCGGCGCTTGTCGTCGTCCGTCACGCTGTAGAAGTGCTGCTCGACGGTGGACGCGGTGGCGTTGGGCCGCGACACCTCGATGGTGATCGGGTCCTTCAGGTAGCTGTTGGCCAGCCGCCGGATCTCGGGCGAGAAGGTCGCCGAGAACAGCAGCGTGGTGCGCTGCTTGGGCAGGTACGACAGGATGCGCTGCAGGTCGGGCAGGAAGCCGATGTCCAGCATGCGGTCGGCCTCGTCCAGCACCACGTACTCGACCTGGTTGAGCACGGCGTTCTTCGCTTCGATGTGGTCCAGCAGGCGGCCCGGCGTCGCCACCAGCACCTCGACGCCCTTCTTCAGCTCGGCGGTCTGCGGCTTCATGTCGATGCCGCCGAACACCACCGTGCTGCGCAGGTTGGTGTACTTGGCGTACAGCTTGACCTGCTGGGCCACCTGGTCGGCCAGTTCGCGCGTGGGCAGCAGCACCAGGGCCCGCACCGGGTGGCGGGCGGGCGAGGTGGACGAGTTCTCGTACTTGAGCAGGCGCTGCAGCAGGGGCAGCGAGAAGGCGGCCGTCTTGCCGGTGCCGGTCTGGGCGGCACCCATCACGTCCTGGCCGGTCAGCACGACCGGGATCGCCTGGGCCTGGATCGGCGTCATCTGCTCGTAGCCCATTTCGGCCACGGCCCGCGCCAGCGGCTCGGCCAGGGAAAGCTTGGAGAAGGAAGCAGTCATCAACCCGTGATTGTCGCACCCGGGCATGGATGGGCTGGGAGTCGGGTCATTGGGGCGCGGGGCCCCGCTGCCCAGGGCGGTCAGAGCGCCCGGGCGCTGAAGGTGTCGCAGGCCTGGACGCTGCCGCTGCGCAGGCCGGTGCCGAACCAGCGCTGGCGCTGCTCGCTGGTGCCGTGAGTGAAGCGCTCGGGCACCACGGCCCGGCCGGCGGAACGCTGCAGCGCGTCGTCGCCGATCCGGGCAGCGGCGTTCATCGCCTCCTCCACGTCGCCCTGCTCCAGCACCTGCCGCGCCTTCTGGGCATGGTGGGCCCACACGCCGGCGAAGCAGTCGGCCTGCAGTTCCAGCCGCACGCTCATCGCGTTCTGCTCCGCCGGGCTGGCCCGGCCACGCAGGCGGTCGACGCGGCCGGTGATCCCCAGTTCCTGCTGCACGTGGTGGCCCACCTCGTGCGCGATCACGTAGGCCTGGGCGAAGTCGCCCGGCGCGCCCAGCCGGCTCTTCAGCGTCTGGTAGAAGTCCAGGTCGATGTAGACCTTCTCGTCGGCCGGGCAATAGAACGGGCCCATGGCCGACTGCCCCTGGCCGCAGGCGGTGCCGATCGCGCCGCGGAACAGCACCAGCCGTGGCTGGTCGTACTGCGCGCCGCCCTGCCGGAAGAGCTCGGTCCAGACATCCTCGGTGTCGGCCAGCACGGTGGAGACGAACCGCGCCATCGTGTCGTTGGCGGGGATGGGCTGCGGCTGACCCTGCTGCTCGGCCACCGGCCCGCCGCTGAGGATGTCCAGCAGGGTCAGCGGGTTGATGCCGAAGATCGCCCCGCCGACCAGTGCGATCACGATGGTGCCTATGCCGATGCTGCGGCCGCCCAGGCCGAAGCCGCCACCGCCCCTGCGCATGTCCTCGACGTTGCCCGATTCCCGGTTGCCTTCCCAGCGCATGGCACGACCCCTGCAGTACAGTGAAACGATGCTAGATGACCCACCGCCGCCCGCTGTCGGCCCGCGCCGCGTCCTCGTCACCGGATTCGACCCTTTCGGCGGCGCCGAGGTGAACCCGAGCTGGGCGGCCGTGCAGGCACTGGACGGTATGGAACTGGAAGGGCACCGCGTGGTCGCGGCCCGCCTGCCGACCCGATTCGACCGGTGCCTGGGTGAGCTCGACCGGCTGATCAGCGCGCATCGCCCTGCCCTGGTCCTGTGCACCGGCCAGGCCGGTGGGCGGGCCGCCATCTCGCTGGAGCGGGTGGCGATCAACGTGAACGACGCTCGCATCCCCGACAACGCCGGCGACCAGCCGGTCGACACGCCGGTGGTGGCCGGCGGGCCGGCCGCCTACTTCGGCACCCTGCCGATCAAGGCCATGCTGGCGGCCTTGCTGGCCGGCGGCATCCGGGCCGAGGTGTCGCAGACCGCCGGCACCTTCGTCTGCAACCATGTGTTCTACGGCCTGATGCACCGGCTCGCCACCGACCCGGCCTGCGCCGGCGTGCGCGGCGGCTTCGTCCACGTGCCCTGGCTGCCCGAGCAGGGCCATCCCTCGATGACGCAGGAGCAACTGGTGCACGGGCTGACGCTCGCCCTGCGCTGCGCCGTGCGCACGGCCGCCGACATCCGCCTGCAGGCCGGGGCCCTCGACTGAGGGGTCATCCGCCGCGGGCCTGACGCGGCCGGGGCCGCGCTCCTAGAATCGGGCCGGTGCCGCCCCTCAACGCCGACCTCCATTGCCACTCGGTCGTCTCCGACGGCACCCTCACGCCCGAGGAACTGGCGGCGCGCGCCAAGGCCAACGGCGTCGAGCTGTGGGCGCTGACCGACCATGACGAGATCGGCGGCCAGGCACGCGCAGCCGCCGCAGCGCGCGCACAAGGCCTGAAATACCTCACCGGCACCGAGATCTCGGTGACCTTCGCCAACGAGACGGTGCACATCGTCGGGCTCGGGTTCGACGCGCAGGATCCGCGCATCCGCGAGGGCCTGTCGGCCACCCGGGGCGGGCGCGGCTCGCGGGCCCGCGAGATGGCCGCCCAGCTCGAGGCGGCCGGCATCCCGGGCACCTACGAGGGCGCGCTCAAGTACGTCGGCAACCCCGAACTGATCTCTCGCACCCACTTCGCCCGCTACCTGGTCGAGGTGGGCGTGTGCCGGGACACCGCCGAGGTCTTCCGGCGCTTCCTGACCGAGGGCAAGCCCGGCTTCGTGCCGCACCGCTGGGCCACGCTCAAGGACGCCGTGCACTGGATCACCGAGGGCGGCGGCGTCGCCGTGATCGCCCACCCCGCCCGCTACCGCTTCACCGCCAACGAGGAGTACGCCCTGTTCACCGAATTCAAGGCGCATGGCGGACGGGCCGTGGAGGTGGTCACCGGCAGCCACACCGCGGCCGAGGCGCAGCGCTACGCCCGGACGGCGCAGGAATTCGGGCTCGCCGCCTCGCGCGGCAGCGATTTCCACAGCCCCGACGAAAGCCACACCGACCTGGGCCGGCTGCCCCCGCTGCCCGAGGGGCTGGTGCCGGTGTGGGACCTGCTGGCGGACCGCATCCAGTGAGCACCGCGGCATTGGCGCGGCCCCAGGTGGCCGCCACCGGGCTGGCCGGCATCGCCCTGGTGCTCGGCGCCTGCGCCTGCTTCGCCGCGCTGGACACCACCACCAAGGTGGTCGGCGCCACTGCGCCGATGCTGATGGCGCTGTGGGTCCGCTACGCGTTCCAGGCCGTGGCGACCACGGCGGCGGTGCTGCCGCAACGCGGGCTGCAGGTGCTGCGCACGCGCCACCTGCCGTTCCAGTGCCTGCGCGGCCTGCTGCTGCTGACCAGCAGCATGCTGGCCTACCTCAGCCTGCGCTACCTGCCGGTGGGCGAGTTCACGGCCATCATGATGATTGCGCCGCTGGTGGTCACGCTGCTGGCCGCGACCTTCCTGAAGGAGCGGGTGTCGGCGCTGCGCTGGACGCTGGTGGCCGGCGGCTTCGCCGGCACGCTGGTCATCATCCGACCGGGCGGCGAGAGCTTCAGCTGGGCCATGCTGCTGCCGCTCGGGCTGGTCGCCAGCAACGCCTGGTTCCAGGCCATCACCAGCAAGCTCGCCCGCACCGAGGACCCGGTCACCATGCACCTGTACACCGGCTGGGTGGGGACGCTGCTGGCCTCGCTGGCGCTGCCCTCGGTCTGGCAACCGGGCCTGGGCGCGTGGACCTGGGCCGGCATGGCCCTGATGGGGCTGAGCGCCACCGTGGGGCACTTCCTGCTGATCCTGGCCTACCGCAACACGCCGGCCTCGACGCTGACCCCCTACCTGTATTCGCAGATCGGCTTCGCCATGCTGGGCGGCTGGCTGGTGTTCACGCACGTACCCGATGGCTGGTCGCTGTTCGGCATGGGGCTGATCGCCCTGTGCGGGGCGGCCGGCGCCTGGCTCACCGTGCACGAGTCGCGCAGCGCGCTGCGCCTGGCGAGGATCTGAGCCGTGGCCCAGTACTTCGAGCTCCATCCCGCCAACCCGCAGCTGCGCCTGCTCAAG
Source organism: Ramlibacter sp. (assembly GCF_035627355.1). Classification (GTDB taxonomy): domain Bacteria; phylum Pseudomonadota; class Gammaproteobacteria; order Burkholderiales; family Burkholderiaceae_C; genus Ramlibacter. The sequence goes on along the minus strand of NZ_DASPLW010000066.1, from coordinate 169,090 downwards.
CAGGCCGTGGGGCTGCTGCAGCAAGGCGGCCTGCTGGCCGTGCCCACCGACTCCAGCTACGCGCTGGTCTGCCAGCTGGACGACAAGGCCGCGGTGGACCGCCTGCGGCAGGTGCGCGGCGTCGACGAGAAGCACCACCTCACCCTGCTGTGCCGCGACCTGAGCGAGCTGTCCACCTTCGCCCGGGTGGACAACCGCCAGTACCGGCTGATCAAGCAGGCGACGCCGGGGCCCTTCACCTTCATCCTGGAGGCCACCCGCGAGGTGCCGCGGCGCGTGAGCCATCCGCAGCGCAAGACCATAGGCCTGCGCGTGCCGGACCACCAGGTGCTACAGCAGTTGCTGGAGTTGCTGGGCCAGCCGCTGCTGGGCACCACGCTGATCCCGCCCAGGGAATCGGAGCCGCTGAACGACGCCGAACACATCCGCGAGCGCTACGAGCGGCTGATCGCCGGCGTGATCGATGCCGGGGCCTGCCCGCTGGAGCCCACCACCGTGGTCGACCTCACGCCCATGGGGACCGGCGGCGAAGCGACCATCCTGCGGCAGGGGCGCGGGGAGGCGGAGCGGCTGGGGCTGTAGGCGACTTCCTGGTCATTCCCGTGGAGGCGGGAATTCCGTGCGTCCGCTTTCGCGGACTGCTCCGGTCCTGGATCCCCGCCTGCGCGGGGACGACGGATGCGTCTGAGACAATCCACCCCTTCCATGGAAAACATGATCCAGACGGTGCTGATCTTCGCGCTGCCCGTCCTCTTCTCCATCACCGTGCACGAAGCCGCGCACGGCTACGTTGCACGCTGGTTCGGCGACAACACCGCCTACGCGATGGGGCGGGTGACGCTCAACCCGATTCCGCACATCGACCCGATCGGCACGATCGCGATGCCGGTGCTGCTGTACTTCGCCACCTCGGGCGCCTTCCTGTTCGGCTATGCCAAGCCGGTGCCGGTGGACTTCACCCGGCTGCGCCATCCCAAGCGGGACATGGTGTGGGTGGCGCTGGCCGGCCCGGCCTCCAACTTCGTGCAGGCCATCCTGTGGGCCCTGCTGTTCACCGTGCTGGCGGGCGCCGGCCTGAACGAGCGCTTCTTCCTGGAGATGGCCAAGGCCGGCGTGCTGGTCAACCTGGTGATGTGGGCCTTCAACCTGTTCCCGCTGCCGCCGCTGGACGGCGGCCGCATCGTGGCCGGCCTGCTGCCGCCGCGCGCGGCCTGGAACTACAGCCGCCTGGAGCCCTGGGGCTTCTTCATCGTCATGGGCCTGGTGATCGCCGGCATCGTCGGCAGCCTCTGGCTGCGGCCGCTGATCTCCATCGGCTATGGCGTGCTGGGCGTGCTGCTGGCGCCGCTGAACGCGCTGCTCTTCTGAACCACCCATGAACGCTCCCGTCGTCCGCTACCTCACCGGCATCACCACCACCGGCACCCCGCACCTGGGCAACTACGTCGGCGCCATCCGCCCCACCGTGCAGGCCAGCCGCCGCCCCGGCACGCAGAACTTCTACTTCCTGGCCGACTACCACGCGCTGATCAAGTGCGACGAGCCGGCCCGCATCCAGCGCTCCACGCTGGAGATCGCCGCCTGCTGGCTGGCCGCCGGGCTGGACCCGGAGCACGTCTACTTCTACCGGCAGTCGGACATCCCCGAGATCCCCGAGCTGACCTGGCTGCTGACCTGCGTCACGGGCAAGGGCCTGCTCAATCGCGCCCACGCCTACAAGGCGCAGGTGGACAAGAACAACGCCGCCGGCGTGGACCCCGATTTCGACGTCACCGCCGGCCTGTTCATGTACCCGGTGCTGATGGCCGCCGACATCATCATGTTCAACGCCCACAAGGTGCCGGTGGGCCGCGACCAGGTGCAGCACCTGGAGATGGCGCGCGACATGGCGTCCAGCTTCAACCACCTGTACGGCGAGCACTTCACGCTGCCCGAGGCCCAGGTCGACGAGGCCGTGGCCACGCTGCCCGGCCTGGACGGGCGCAAGATGAGCAAGAGCTACGACAACGTGATCGCGCTGTTCGGCCCGCGCGAGCAGATGCGCAAGCAGATCTTCTCCATCGTCACCGACTCGCGCGCGCCCGGCGAGCCCAAGGAGGTCGAGGGCTCGGCCCTGTTCCAGATCTACCAGGCCTTCGCCGACGAGGGCGAGACGCAGGCCCTGCGCAAGGCGTATGCCGAGGGCATCGCCTGGTCGGACGCCAAGCAGCTGCTGTTCGAGCGCATCGACCGCGAGATCGCGCCCATGCGCGAGCGCTACGACGCGCTGGTGGCCAACCCGGCCGAGCTGGAGCGCATCCTGAAGGCCGGCGCGAAGAAGGCGCGCGCCATCGCCACCCCCTTCATGGCGACGCTGCGCCACGCCGTGGGCCTGCGCAACCTGGCCGACCAGCCCGCGTCGAGCAAGGGCAAGGCCAGGGCCAGGTCGGCCCTGCCCTCGTTCAAGCAGTACCGCGAGGCCGACGGCAAGCACTACTTCAAGCTGGTCGATGCCGGCGGCGCGCTGCTGCTGCAAAGCGCCGCCTTCGATTCGCCGCAGGACGCCGGCCGCGCGGTCGCGCGGCTGAAGCAGGACGGCCTGGCGGCGGCCGGCGACGCGGCCCGGCTGGCCGAGGGCGTGAGCGAGGCCCAGGTGGGCGCCGCGCTGGCCCAGCTGGCCGCCGGCTGAGCAGGCGCGCGGAAACGCTATCCTTGCACCCGACATGAAAGCCACCCCGAATCCCGCCATCCTCTACGTGATCGACGACCATCCGCTGATGCGGGAGGCGGTCGTGATGCTGCTGCGCCGGCTGCGGCCGGGCGCCCGCGTGATCGAGCTCGATCGCATCGGCGGCATGGAATCGGCCGTGCGCGAGAACGGCTTCCCGGACCTGATCTGCCTGGACCTGAAGCTGCCGGACACCACCGGCACCTCCGGGGTGCACGAGATGAAGAACCGCTTCCCGGAGGCGCCGCTGGCCGTGCTGTCGGCCTCGCCCTCGGCCGACGCGGAGGAAGCCTGCATCGAGGCCGGCGCCGACATCTACATCGAGAAGTCGGCCGGCGCGCAGGAGATCGGCAATGCGCTGCGCGCGCTACTGAACACCGACGGCAGCTTCGAGGAACTGGCCCCCACCGACAGCAAGCTGTCCAAGCGGCAGAAGCAGCTGATCGTGATGCTGGACCGCGGCCTGTCCAACCGCGAGATCGCCGACGAACTGGGCATCAGCGAGCACACCGTGAAGGTGCACCTGTGGCGGCTGTTCCGCCGCCTGGGCGTCAAGAGCCGCACCCAGACCATCCACTACGCCCGCACGCACGGGCTGCTCTGACCCCCCGCTCCTAGCGTCCCGAGACCAGCGCCGCCGGCTCGCGCGCGGCGCTGTCGACGATGGGCGACGCCGCCCGCTCGGCGGCCGCCTGCGCATCGGTGGGCTGCACCAGCAGCCGGAACACCGTGCCCCGCCCGGGCCGCGACGCGAACTGCAGCGGGTGGCCCAGGATGTTGGACAGGCGGGCCACGATGTACAGGCCCAGGCCGAAGCCCTCTTCGGTGCCGGCGTGGCTGGGCACCTTGAAGAACTCGCGGAAGATCTCGCGCTGGTGCGCCGGCGTGATGCCCACGCCGGTGTCCCAGATCTCGATGCGCGGGCCGTGGCGGGTGCGGCGCGCCGCCACCAGGATGCCGCCCTTCTGCGTGTACTTGACGGCGTTGGAGATCAGGTTGCCGACGATGCGCTGCAGCAGGATCGGGTCGCTGGTCACCGTGCCCGGCACCACGTGCAGGCGGAACTCCAGCCCCTTGGCCTCGGCCAGCGGCCGGTAGTGCAGTTCCAGGTCGTGCAGCAGCTTGTCCAGCCGCAGCTCCTCGATCTTGAGCTTGATCTTGCCGGTGTCCAGCCGCACCAGGTCGAACAGCGAGTCGAACAGGGCGTTCACCGCCTTGGTGGACTCCACGATCTTGGGCGCCAGCTCGTGCACCATCTCCGGCTCGCTGCCCAGCCAGTCGGCATACAGGCCCAGGGCGTGCACCGGCTGGCGGATGTCGTGGGCGGCGCTGGCCAGGAAGCGGTTCTTGATCTCGATCGCCTCCAGCGCCGCCTGGGTCTGGCGCGTCAGCGATTCGATCAGCTGGTTGTTGCGGTACTGCAGTTCGAAGTTCCGCCGGTGCGTGAGGTGCAACCGCAAGCCGGCGTGGCGCACCACCTGCCAGAAGATCACCAGCAGCAGCATCATCCAGCCGTGCTGGTTGGGGCCCGAGAAGCGCAGGTCCATGCCCACCCGCCATGCGATCACCACCAGCGCCGTGATCGCCAGCGTGTCCAGGTAGTGCCGCATGGTCGGCAGGTGGCTGGACAGGCTGTTGATCGAGAACATGCCCAGGCCGGCCAGCACCATCCAGCAGATGAACTGGTCGGCCAGCGGCGCCCGCTCGAAGAACAGCAGCGTCGACATGCCCCACAGGGCGCCCGTCACCGGCCAGGCGATGCGGTAGCGGCGCAGGAAGGCCAGGTGGGCCTCGGCGCCCGCGGGCGCCACCTCCCGCTGGTACACGCCGATCACCCAGAAGCGGGCCAGGGCGACGGAGGCGGTGACGCCGGCCCACAGCAGCAGCCCCAGGCGCGACGCATCGGACCACAGGAGCACCACGAATAGCGGGATCAGAGTGAGCGCCAGCAGCTGCGTGCTGCGCTGGGTGCGCATCAGGCTGCGGATCAACTCGCCCTGGACCCAGCTCGCTTCGGCGGCCGTGGCGGCCACGCCGGTGTCGGAAGGGAGGCTGTCGGCGGTCACGGGGGCGTATTGTCCCGCAGCCGCGCGAAGCGCTCCCAAGGGCCCCGCCCGCGCGTGGATGGCGCCGCCTACACCGCGACCCGCCTTCGCTCCGCCGTCTCGATCTTCATCAGCTGCCGGTACTTGGTCACCGTCCGGCGGGCCACCCGCAGCCCCTGCCCGAGCAGCTCGCGCGCGATGTCCACGTCGGACAGCGGGCGCTGCGCCGATTCGGCCGCGATCATTTCCCGGATCAGCCCGCGGATCGCGGTCGGCGAGCACTCGCCACCGTTGGCGGTGGACAGGCCGCGCGAGAAGAAGTACTTCAGCTCGAACACGCCCACCGGCGTCGCCATGAACTTGTTGTTGGTGACGCGCGAGACGGTGGATTCGTGCACGCCCACCTCCTGCGCGATCTCGCGCAGCGCCAGCGGCTTCATCGCCATCGCGCCGTAGGCGAGGAAGCGGTGCTGCCGCTTGAGGATGGCCTGCGCCACCGCCAGGATGGTGGAGAAGCGCTGCTCCACGTTGCGCACGGTCCAGCGCGCCTCCTGCAGGTGCGCCCCCAGCTCGGCGTCCTCGGGCCGGCGGCAGCGGCGGAACATCTCGGCGTAGCCGCGGTTCAGGCGGATGCGCGGCACCACGGCGTCGTTCAGCACCGCCGTCCACTGCCCGCGCACCTTGCGCACGATCACGTCGGGCGTGAGGTACTGCACCGAGGCCGGCCCGTAGCGCCAACCCGGTCGCGGGTCGAGGTGCCGGATCGCCGCGCAGGCTTCCTGCGCCTGTGCCAGCGTCACCCGCAGCCGGCGCGCCACCGCGCCCATGTCGCGGCTGGCCAGGCAGGGCACGCACTCGCGCAGGATGCGTTCGGCCAGCGCCCGCCTGGGCTCGCATTCGATCGAGGGCAGCTGCAGCTGCAGGCACTCGATCACGTCGCGCGCGGCCACGCCGGCCGGCTCCAGCGACTGCACGCGGCGCAGCGCGATGGTCAGTTCGTCCGGCTCGGGCGGCGGATCCAGCGGCAGCAGGGCCGCGATCTCCGGCAGGGGCGTGCGCAGGTAGCCGTCGTCGTCCAGCGACTCGATCACCGCCGTGGCCAGGGCCGCATCGCGTTCCTGCAGCGGCAGCAGGCCCAGCTGGCCCAGCAGGTGGTCGGCCAGCGAGTCCTGGGCCACCAGCGTGTCGAACACGCCGTCGCCCTCGACGTTCCTGGCGGCGGAAACGGTGCCCGTACCCCAGCCTCCGTCCGGCAGCCGCTCCGGGCCGGCCTCGACGTCGTCGACGACGGGGGCTTCCGGCGCCGCGTCCCCGTCCTCGGCTTCGAGAAAGGGATTGGTGTCCAGCGCATCGCGCACCACGCGCGAGAAGTCGAGCGAGGACATCTGCAGCAGGCGCACCGCGCGTTGGAGGCGCGGCGACAGCGAGGGCTGCAACGTGGCGCCCATGCGAAGGCTCAGGGATGGCATCGGTTCTCCTCTGGCAACGCGGCCAGCGTAGGCAAATCCGCGGCCCGTGGGTCTCGCTTTCTGTAAGTGTTCCTGCGCGATGCGGCTGGTGGTTGTTCGCACAGCTCCCGCGCTGCGGGCTGATGTTTGTTCGAACGCATTGCCATGCGTTACACCAGCGCCGCACTTCGCTGCCGAATAATCAGCCCGGCCTTTCCGCCACGGCGGAGCAGGGCACGAGAACGGGGTATCGATGGGGCATGCACTGATCGTCGAGGAGGACGCCGACACCGCGCGCACGATGGCGAAGCTGGTCGCGGACGAAGGCTTCTCGGCGGCGACGGCACGCACGCTGGACGAGGCACGGCGCCAGATGGCCCTGCAGCAGCCGGACGTGGTGCTGCTGGACCTGCGGCTGCCGGACGGCAGCGGCATGTCGCTGCTGGACGACGCCGAGCTGATCGGCAACTCGGAAGTGGTGCTGATGACCGAGCACGCGAGCCTGGAGACCTCCATCCAGGCGCTGCGTGCCGGCGCCGCCGACTACCTGATCAAGCCGGTCAGCCCGCGCCAGCTCCAGGGCATCCTCTCGCGCGTGATGAAGCCCTCGGTCCTGCAGGACGAGGTGCGCAGCCTGCACGACGACCTGCAGCGCCGCAGCCGCTTCGGCCTGCTGGTGGGCACGTCGGCGCCCATGGTGCAGGTCTACGAGCAGATCGCCCGGGTGGCCGGCACCTCGGTGACGGTGTTCGTCACCGGCGAGAGCGGCACCGGCAAGGAACTGGTGGCGCGCACCGTGCACGACCTCAGCCGCCGGCGCGCCAAGCCGTTCCTGGCCGTCAACTGCGGTGCCATCTCGCCCCAGCTGATCGAAAGCGAGATCTTCGGCCACGAGAAGGGCAGCTTCACCGGCGCCGAGCGCCAGCACCCGGGCTTCTTCGAGCGCGCGCACGGCGGCACGCTGTTCCTGGACGAGATCACCGAGATGCCGCTGGACCTGCAGGTCAAGCTGCTGCGGGTGCTGGAGACCGGCACCTTCCTGCGGGTGGGATCCACCACGCCGATCGAGACCGACGTGCGCGTGGTGGCCGCGTCCAACCGCGATCCGGCCGAGGCGGTGGCCCAGGGGCGTTTCCGCGACGACCTGTGGTACCGGCTGAACGTCTTCCCGCTGGAACTGCCGCCGCTGCGCGAGCGGCTGGACGACCTGCCGCTGCTGGTGGAACGATTCCTGCAGGAGATCGGCGAGCGCGAAGGCGCCGCCAAGCGCATCACCCCGGCGGCCCTGCAGCGCCTGGCGCAGTACCGGTGGCCCGGCAACGTGCGTGAGTTGCGCAACGTGCTGCAACGGGCCTGGGTGATGACCACCGGGCCGGAGATCGGCGAGCAGTGGCTGCCGCGCGCTCCCGCGCCGGCGTCGGCGCCGGATCCGGGCGGGCCCGTGCTGCAGATCGCGGTGGGCACGCCGCTGGCCACGGCCGAAAGGCAGCTGATTCTGGCCACGCTGGAACATTTCGGCCAGCACCGCCAGCGCACGGCCGCCGCCCTGGGCGTGAGCCTGGCCACCTTGTCCAAGCGCCTGAAGGCGTACGGCGCCTAGCCCCATTGCGGGGCGCGCCCGCAGGCACGCTCGTTGCCGTCTCCGGGTTCCCACACCACGACGGAAAGGACAGGGAACCATGGCTTCTCAAGACAACGCTTCCCGCAAGGACGACGGCGCCGGTGGCGCACCGCGCCGCAGCCCGCGCGGTTTCGCCGCGATGGACCCGCAGCGACAGCGCGAGATCGCCAGCCTGGGCGGACGCGCCGCCCACCAGAGCGGCCACGCCCACGAATTCAACACCGAGGAAGCGCGCGCGGCGGGCCGCAAGCGCCATGCCGGCCGGCAGGGCGCCGAGCCGCCTTCCCGCTGAGTGTCGGTCCGCGCCTGCGCGCCAACGGGACTTCGGCGCCTGGCGAACCGCGCCTGCGCCGACAGCACGGACGAGGCAGGCGGCCCAGCATGGCCGCAGGCACCCGCACGACACGCTGACATGACCGGCACGCCGCCACCCGATCCGCCCGCGCTCCAGCAGGCCAGCCGGGCCCTGTGGCTGGCGACGCTGTCGCTCATGGCCGCGTTCATGCAGACGCAGGCACCGGCTCATCGCTACCTGATGGCGCGCCGGATCGCCCGCAATTTCGAGACGCTGCGCCAGCAGGACTGCTTCCCGGACGACTGCCGGCGCCGCTTCGCGCGGCTGGGTTCGCGCTGGCAGGCCCAGGCCGACCGGCTGCAGGGCCGGCCGCCGGCCTCCGCGCTGCAACGCCTGCTGCAGGGCTTGCACCTTCGCTAGCGGTTGCAGCGCTGTACGCCCGCACCTACAGCAGTGCGTGCGCGGTGCCGACAGCATCGGTGCGCACCGGTTTGCAGACTGAAACACATGGCCTCCTCCGCCCACGACATCCCGTCCACCGAGGGCATGGCGCCCTCCTCCACTCGCACGCTGTGGAAAGGCGCCATCACCTTCGGCCTGGTGCATATCCCCATCGGCCTGTACTCGGCCACGGCGGAGAGCGGCATCGACTTCGACTGGCTCGACAAGCGCACCATGGACCCGGTGGGCTACAAGCGCATCAACAAGAAGACCGGCGAGGACATCGACAAGGACAACATCGTCAAGGGCGTCAAGTGGCACACCGGCGAGTACGTCGTGGTCAGCCCGGACGAGATCGCCAAGGCCTACCCCCGCACCACGCAGACCATCGAGATCGAGGCCTTCGTCGACGCCGACGAGGTGCCCTTCGTCTACCTCGAGCGGCCCTACTACGTGGCCCCGATCAACAAGGGCGACAAGGTGTATGCGCTGCTTCGCGAGGCGCTGCGGCAGACCGGCAAGATCGGCATCGCCAAGGTCGTGATCCAGACCAAGCAGCACCTGGCCGTGCTCATCCCCAGCGGGCCGGCGCTGGTGCTGAACCTGGTGCGCTGGGGCAACGAGATCCGCACCTGGGAAGACCTCAAGCTGCCGCCGGCCGATGCGAAGGCCGCCGGCGTGAAGGAACCCGAGCTGAACATGGCCAAGCAGCTGATCGAGGGCATGAGCGGCCACTGGACGGCCAGCGCCTACCGCGATTCGTTCAGCGAAGAGATCATGAAGCTGGTCGAGGCCAAGGCGCAGGCCGGCCAGCTGGAGACGGTGACGCCGGTGGAGCCGGCGCCGGCCGGCGCCGAGGTCATCGACCTGACCGAACTGCTGCGCCGCAGCCTGCGCGGCAAGGCGGCCGAGCCGGCGCCTGCACCGGCCCCGGCGGCACGCACGTCGACACGCGCCAAGGCGCCGGCACCCGCGCGCGCCCGCAAGGAAGACACGGAAGAGAAGGCAGTGGCGCGCGACGAGGAGGCGGGCGAGGCCGGCAAGGGCAAGCGCAAGGCCACCGGCAAGACCGCCGCCAAGAGCCGCACGCGGCGCGCCGCGTGAGGGCCATGTCGGCGCTGCAGTACCACGTGCTCTGGCTGGCCGTCGCGCTGGCCTGCATCGCGCTGGCCAGCGCCTGGATCACCTGGCACCAGGCCCGCCGCGACCTGCGCCGCCGGCAGGCGGAGGAGGCACTGGACGCGCTGGCCCGCTATGCCGAGTGGGTGGCCCAGCAGCGCCGCGTGGTCCGGTTCGCCGGGGAGGCGCCGTCGGCGCACGCGGCGCTGGTGAAGGCGCGCCAGCTGCAGCAGGCGGGCTTCCCGGAACTCGCACCCGCGATGGTGGGGCTGCTGGAGGTGCATGCGCAGATGCTGGACTTCCTGTGGCGCCAGCAGCTGCTGCGTGCGGCCGATCCGGAAGCCTGGCTGGAATCGGACCACGACGGCCGCTTCCTGGCCCTGTGGCGCGAGCACCAGCTGGCGGTGCACCAGCTGGCGGAGCAGCTGCGCGAGCGCGTCGGCGAACTCGCGGTGGATGCCGAGCCGGAATCCGTCTATCCCGTTTGAGGGCCTGAAAAGAAAAACCCCGGCACGAGGCCGGGGTCGCGCGGGTTCGCGCGGGAGTCAGGCGGACGGGCTGCCGCCGTCCGTGCCGCCGGCCGGGCGCGCCTCGGCCGCACGGCGGGTGCGGACTTCGACGCTGCGACGCGCCGCCGCACGGGCCTCCTCGCGGGAGAACTGGTGCGCACGGCCGGCCGCATGGGCGGTTCGGCCGCCCAGCGCGGCCACCTGGCGCATCTTTTCCGGGTCGAGAAGGGCGAATCCGCGCTTGCGAGGGGTATCCGTGGGTTGGGTCATGTCGGCTCCTGGTGAAAGGGATGCCCATCCTTGGCCAAGCTCAGCGGGCTCTGTGTAGGACGGCGCCTCGCTTGTCCGTCGGAACCCATCCAGACTCGACCGGACGGTGCCGGAAAGCGCCCCTTTCCAGCCTCAGGACGCGGCTGGCGAGCGAACGGAATGGGCCTTTTCCCAGGCCGCCTCGTGCTCCAGGCAGAAGCGCGCCTGCGGCTGCGCCTTCAGCCGCTCGAAGGGAATCGGCCGGTCGCATTCCTCGCAGCGTCCGTACTCGCCCTGGTGCATGCGGTCGCGCGCATGGCGGATCTCCAGCAGCTCCGCCTCGTGGCGACGCAGCTGCTCCAGGTCCACGCTGGCCATCATCCGGGCGTCGCCCTCCTCCACCGAATCGAGCACGCCCGCGCCGCTGGCGTCGGGCGTCGCCAGCCCGTTGCGCAGGCGCTCGATGGTGTCCTGCAGTTCCTGCTCGCGGCGGTCCAGCAGGGTCCGCAGTTCGGCCCCTTGCGCCTCGGTCAGCTCGTGTGCCTGCATCCGCCCATTCTGCGGACCGGCGCCGTTCGCCGGGGGCCGGGCAACAGGGCTGTTACGTCCGTTGCCCACTGGTGCCGGGCAGGATCTCCAGCACCGCCTCGGGCGGACGGCCCAGCCGCACACCCTGCGTCGTGGCGACGATCGGGCGCTGGATCAGGATGGGGTGCTGCAGCATGAAGTCGACCAGCTGGTCGTCGGTCCACTTCGGATCGTCCAGGCCCAGCTCGCCGTACACCGCTTCCTTGTTGCGCAGCAGCCCACGCACCGGGATGCCCATCTGCGCAACCAGGCGCTGCAGTTCGTCGCGCGCCGGGGGTGTCTTGAGGTACTCGACCACCTGCGGCTGGACGCCGTGCTCGCGCAACAGGGCCAGGGTGTTGCGCGAAGTGCTGCAGGCAGGGTTGTGGTAGATGGTCACGTCGGACATGGCAAGCCTCTCCTCGAAGATGGACGATCATGCCCAGCCCGCGCGCAGGTTGCAGGCCAGCCCCACGCAATCCCTGCAGGGCGCGGGCCATCCGCAGCTGCGGCAAGACTTCAGGGCTTGCGGCCGAGGATCTCGCCGAGGCCCGCGCGCGGCTCGGCCATCGGGTCGGGCCGCCGCGGCTCCGGCGTCTCGCGCGGCTCGCTTCGTTCGACACCGCGCTCGGCCGTCGGCTTGGCGGGCATGCCCACGTCGCCTCCCCCACCCGTGAGGCTGTGCGTGCCGACCGGTGCGCCTTGGCCACGCCGGCGCTTCTCGTCCGCCGCGTGCCAGGGTTGCGCCGGGCGAGCGCCCTCACCCGCCGCCTTGTCGTTCTCGGATGCCATGGCTGGTCCTTTCAGGTTGCCTGCCGCAACGCGCGGAAGGCACAGGCAATTCTGGGAAGGCGCGAGACCGGGCAGGTGTCGGAGCGCTTCGGCAATGCCGGTCAGTGCGCCAGCGGCTTGGCCGCGTCGCCCTGGCGCCGGTGCGGCGCATGCAGCGCTTCGTTCGCGGCGCGGCGATCGATGCTGAAGTCGTGGCGCGCGTTGCCGCCGCTGCCGACGAGGCTGGCGCGATAGCCCAGCGGAGCCATGCGTTCGCCGAAGGATTGCAGCTGCTGTGCGTTGTCGAGCACGAAGGTGGCCAGGAGCTGGCCGGTGCGGCTGCGGACCGCCACCCGGCACGCGGTGCCGCAGCCCGGCGCGCCCAGCCGCGCCTGCGTGATCGCATCGAAGATCTCGGCGACGGGGTCGAGCGACGGGGATTGGACGGTCGGCACGCGGGGCACCGTACGCCGGTCCGTCCGCGGGGCCTGTAGTTCGGACGCGGGAGTCGAGGCAGTCCCTGCTTGATCAGCATGGCGCGGCACTGCAGGGCACACGGCCCAGCTTTCAGGCAAACCGCTGACCTTCTGCGCCGCGCAATTCCTACACGAGCGCCGTTCGCGCCTCGCGAGCATGGCGCCCATGACCACCCCCGTGCACGCACATTTCAGCGAGAGCTGGTGGGCCGACACCGGCGCCGTCGAGGAAGGCCGTCGCGGCGGCCTCGGCCTGTGGCTCATGATCGCCTTGCTGACCACCGCACCGGGCGTCGGCGTGCTGCTCACGGTGGTGCTGAACTGAGCGCGCCCTTACGGATGGGTTGAGGCAGCCCTATTCAGGTGCACGGCGCAAGCGCGGGTTTGTGACGATGGGTTACGGACCGCCCTTTGCCTCTTTTTTCAGCAGTCCGTCGAAAGCGCGCAGCGGTGCCGCTTCGCCCCCGGTGCCCAGCGCTTTCCCACAGAGTTGTCCACCGCGTCTGTGGGTTCCGTCCTACTTGCGAAGTGCGCCCTCACGCAGCGTCGGCCCCTCGGCGAAACCCCCAGCGCGGGCGGCTCAGCGCGTCTCCTGCTCCACGTCCCGCTGGAACTGGTCGTCGGCGGCGCGGGCGCTCTCGACCCAGTCGGGATAGAGCTGCGCGAAATCATCGGCAATGCGCTCTCGCGGCACGTCGTCGAAGGTGCCGCGCTGGTTGACGTACTCCATGTGCTGCCGGCCCGCGCGATCGAACGGGTGGTAGATCGAATCGGCCGTGCCGTCCCATTCCAGCGGCAACAGGCCGAAGCGCTCGCACAGCTCGATGTTGAACGCCGGCGTCGCCTTCAACCAGCGGCCGTCGATCCACAGCTCGGTGTAGCCGTGCCAGACGTACAGGTCGGTCTTCAGGAGATCGCGCAGGCGCTGCGTGGAAAGGTGGTTGCGCACGTCCGCGTAGCCGACGCGGGCCGGGATGCCCGAGGCGCGCGCCACCGCCGCCAGCAGGGCCGCCTTGGGCACGCACCAGCCGAAGCCTTTCTCGATGACGGTGCTGGCCTTCATGCCGTGCTCGCCGAGGTCGATGCGATAGGGGTCGTAGCGGAAGCCGTCGCGCACCAGGTGGTACAGCGAGACCGCGCGCTCGCGGTCGCTGCTGCCCTGCGCGCGGGCGGCCAGTGCCACCACTGCCGGGTGCGTGCTGTCGACGAGCACGCCCGGTGCGAGCGTGGCGGGAGAAGGTTGCGTATCCATGCCTTGCACTATAGCGACGGGGTCCCGCACGGAACTTGACAAAGCCCAGTGCCGCGCGCCGCGCCCGCGCCTCATTTCCGGCGCGGTTCGAGCACCAGCCCGCGCGGCTTGCCGCGGCCCTCGAGCGTGCCGGCCGCGGCCGCGCGCAGCAGCCGCTGGAAGCTGGGGCATTCGGCGTGGCTGGGTGCGCGACACACCGCCGCATGTCGCAGGCCTTCGCTCATGGCCTTCAGGCGCTTGACCATCGCGTCAATGTCGTCGGCCTTGGCCGAGAGCATGCGCCGGTCGATGCTGGGGCGGCCGTCGGGCGCGAACATGGACCCGATCTCGTCGAGCGAAAAGCCCGCGGCGCGGCCCAGCGCGATCAGCGCCAGCTGGTCCAGCACGCGCGGCTCGAAGCGCCGACGCAGACCCTGCCGCCCGACGGAGGCGATCAGCCCCTTCTGTTCGTAGAACCGCAGCGTCGAAGCCGGCACGCCGGATCGCCTGGCGACTTCCGCGATGTCCATGCACGAACCCCTTGACTTGAAGTTGACTTGAACTCGTAGAGTGCCTCACACCCTCCCGCCACGTCAACGGAAACCGCTCATGAACCCCCTTGCACGAGACCTCCTCCACGTCGCCCTCATCGGCATGGCCGCGACCGCAGCCATGGACCTGTGGCTGCTGCTGCTCAGGCGCCTGCAGGTGCCCACGCTCGACTTCGCCCTCATGGGCCGCTGGGTCGGGCACCTGGCGCGCGGCCGATGGGCCCACGCCGCGATCGCGAAGTCGGCGCCCATCCCGCGCGAACGCGCACTCGGCTGGGGCTTCCACTACGCGACCGGCATCGCGTTCGCCGGCCTGCTGGTCGGCATCCAGGGCGCGGGCTGGGTCCGCGACCCGAGCTGGCTGCCCGCCCTGTCGGTGGGGCTGGCCACGCTCGCCGCGCCGCTGTTCGTCATGCAGCCGGCGATGGGCGCCGGCATCGCCGCGTCGCGCACCGCGACGCCGCTGCGCAACGTCGCGCGAAGCGTCGCCAACCACGCCGTGTTCGGCGCGGGCCTGTATTTGGCCGCCCTCGTCCTCGCGCCGCTCGCGCGCTGAGACTCTCCCACTCCACCCACCTCGTCACTTCCCAAGGATCGACCATGAAACGACTCGCCCTCGTCTACCACAGCGCCCACGGCCACACGCGGCACATCGCGGAGCACGTCGCCGCCGGCGCCGCCGCCTTGCGGGCCACCGACGTCCAGCTGCTGAAGGTGGAAGACCTCGCCGGCGCACCCGAACAACTGCTCGGCTTCGACGGCTTCATCTTCGGCTCGCCGACCTACCTGGGCGGCGTGTCCGGGCCCTTCAAGTCCTTCATGGACTCGACCGGCCGCATGTGGCGCAGCCAGCAGCTGCAAGGCAGGCTGGCCTGCGGCTTCACGGTGTCCTCGCTGCCCGCGGGCGACAAGCAGTCCACGCTGACCTCCATGTTCGTGTTCGCCATGCAGCACGGACTGGTCTGGGTCGGCAACCCCATCCTTCCCGAGCAGCACCAGGGCGTGCCTTACGAACAGGCCGCCAACCGGCTGGGCTCCTGGTCCGGCCTGATGGCGCAGGCCGGCCACTCGGCGCCGGCCGACGACTTCGTGCCCGGCGACATCCGCACGGCGCGGCTGTTCGGCGCGAACTTCGCGCGCACGCTGCACCGATTTGCCCGGGACGTACAGATCGAGCAGTCCGTGGAGGCAACTGCATGATCCCCGCACGCTTCGCGCCCGTGCTGTTCGGGTTCATCCTGTCGGGGCTGATGTCGTTCCTCGTGTCGGGCATCGCGACCGTGCGCGTGGCAGGACTGGTCCCCGGCTTCACGGACTTGTGGGCGAGCGCCTGGCTCCCGGCCTGGGCGATCGCGTTTCCCATCGTGCTGGTCGCGGCGCCACTGGCGCGGCGCGTGGTGGCGCGGCTGGTCGAACCGGGTGCGACGGTCCGCAGCTGATCGGCTTCACGCGGGCCCTGGCCCATGGCACCGCCGGCGCGACCGCCTGCCGGGTTCATGGTATTCCCGGGGCCGCGTGCGGCCGCTGCCACCTACCATGTTGGTACAAAACCATCGGATGGGCTGGGCCCGCTGCATCCCGCGGCGGGCCTGCGCCGTGCCATAACGGAGACACCACATGAAGCATCGCGCCACCCTGCGGGTCCTTGCCGGCCTGCTCACCGCCGCCTTCGCCGCCACGCCGTCGCTGGCCGAGAACATCACGCTCAAGGCCTCGCACCAGTTCCCCGGCGGCAAGGGCGACGTGCGCGACGAGATGGTGCAGATGATCGCGCGCGACGTGGCCAAGGCCAACGTCGGCGTGGAGATCAAGGTCTATCCCGGCTCCAGCCTGGTCAAGCCCAAGGAGCAGTGGAAGGCGATGCAGTCGGGGCAGATCGACATGACCTCGTTCCCGCTCGACTACGCCTCGGGCTTCCATCCGCAGTTCGGCGCCACCCTGATGCCGGGCCTGGTGAAGAGCCACGCCCATGCCCAGCGCATCAACGCCTCGCCCTTCATGAAGGACATCAAGGCCATCATCGAGCAGAACGGCGTCAAGGTGCTGGCCGATGCGTGGCTGGCCGGTGCGTTCGGCGGCAAGGACAAGTGCATCCGCAAGCCCGAGGACGCCTCCGGCCTGAAGGTGCGCTCGGCCGGCGCCACCTTCTCGCAGATGTGGGCCGGCGCCGGCGCGTCAATCGTGTCCATCCCCTCCAACGAGGTCTACAACGCGCTGCAGCAGGGCGTGGCGCAGGCGACCGACACCTCCTCGGGCAGCTTCGTCTCGTTCCGCCTGTACGAGCAGCTCAAGTGCCTGACCGCGCCCGGCGACAACGCCCTGTGGTTCATGTACGAACCGGTGCTGATCTCCAAGCGCACCTGGGACAAGCTGGACGACAAGCAGAAGGCGGCGCTGACCGAAGCCTCGAAGAAGGCCCAGGCCTATTTCGAAGCCGAGTCCAAGAAGCTCGACGACAAGATGGTCGAGACCTTCAAGAAGAACAAGGTGGAGGTCGTCACGCTCACCGACGCCGAGGCCGACGCCTGGCGCGCCGTGGCGCAGAAGACCTCGTACAAGGAATTCGCCGACCAGGTGCCCGGCGGCAAGGAGCTGATCGAGAAGGCGCTGAGTGTCAAGTAAGGCGGCGCCGCTTTCGGGCTGGGTGGAAGGACAGGCGCAGCCGCTGCCGGGGTGGGTGGCGGTGGTGCGCAGCGTGTCCCGCGCTTTCGGCGTCTTCTCCGCCGGCCTGATCCTGCTGGGTGTCGGCGTCGTCTGCCACATGGTGTTCGTGCGCGCCGTGCTGGGCGAGTCCTCGATCTGGCAGACCGAGTTCGTCACCTTCTCGCTGATCGCCGCCACCTTCCTGGGCGCCCCCTACATCCTGCTCACCCGCGGCCACGTCGCCGTCGACGTGGTGCCGCTGATGGTGGGCATGCCGGCCCGGCGCACGCTGCACCTGGTCGGCTCGGTGGTGGCGGTGGCGTTCTGCGCGCTGTTCCTCTACGCCGCCATTCCCTGGTGGTACGAAGCCTGGGAGACCGGCGCCACCACGCCCAGCATCTGGCGGGCGCGGCTGTGGATCCCCTACCTCTCGGTGCCGGTCGGCCTCGCGCTGCTGTGCCTGCAGTACGCCACCGAGGTGTTCCTCGTCCTCACCCGGCGCGAGCTGCCCTTCGGGCTGGCCGCCGAGGACCGTCTCTAGCCGTTCTTTCCTGTCGAGGAGGTTTTCCATGGGCCCGATGGCGATCGGTTTGCTGGTCTTCGTCGCCACCTGCGCGCTGCTGGCCACCGGCCTGCCGATCGCGTTCGGACTCGGCGCCGTGGCACTGGTCTTCATGATCGCCTTCGACGGCTGGAGCAGCATCCACTTCCTGCCCGAGACCGTGTTCGCCGGGCTGGAGGACTTCACGCTGGTCTCGCTGCCCATGTTCATCATCATGGGCGCGGCGGTGGCGTCCTCGCGCGCCGGCTCCGACCTGTACGAGGCGCTCGCGCGCTGGCTGCACCGGGTGCCGGGCTCGCTGGTGATCTCCAACATCGGCGCCTGCGCGCTGTTCGCCGCGCTGAGCGGCTCCTCGCCGGCCACCTGCGCCGCCATCGGCAAGATGGGCATCCCGGAGATGCGCCGCCGCGGCTACGACGCCGACCTAGCCACCGGCGCCATCGCGGCCGGCGGAACGCTGGGCATCCTGATCCCGCCCAGCATCACCATGATCCTGTACGGCATCGCGTCCGAGACCTCGATCGGCCGGCTGTTCATCGCCGGCGTGCTGCCGGGCCTGCTGCTCACCGGCCTGTTCATGGCCTGGGCCCTGTTCCTCAGCTGGAAGCGCGGCACCCGCCTGGTGGACGCCGACCGCATCTACTCGATGCGGCAGAAGCTGGAGCTGATGCCGCGGCTGCTGCCCTTCCTGGCCGTCATCGTCGGCGTGGTCTACGCGCTGTACGGCGGCATCGCCACGCCGTCGGAAGCCGCCGGCGTGGGTGCCGCGCTGTGCCTGGTGATGGTGGTGGTGATCTACCGCGTCTGGAAGCCGGCCGACCTGTGGGTGATCCTGCGCGACGGCATGCGCGAGTCCGGCATGCTGATGCTGATCATCGGCACCTCCATCCTGTTCGGCTACATGATGTCCTCGCTGCAGGTCACCCAGTCGATCGCACAGAGCATCGCCGACCTGGAGGTGAACCGCTGGCTGATCTTCGCCGCCATCAACGTGCTGCTGCTGGTGGCGGGCTGCTTCCTGCCGCCGGCGGCCATCATCCTGATGACCACGCCCATCCTGATGCCGGTGATCACCGCCGCCGGCTTCGACCCGATCTGGTTCGGCGTGGTGCTGACCATCAACATGGAAATGGGCCTGATCACCCCGCCCGTGGGGCTGAACCTGTTCGTCATCAACGGCATCACGCCGGACGTGAGGCTGCCCACCATCCTCAAGGGCGCCCTGCCCTTCATGGCCTGCATGGTGCTGGCCATCGTGATCCTCTGCGTGTTCCCCGAGCTGGCCACCTGGTTGCCCTCGAAGGTGATGGGCTAGCGCGCGGACCGCGTCTGCGGCACGAGGCTCACGCAGGATCTTTCGAAACCCGGGCCGATCGCCACAGCCGCCACGCGCACACCGCCACCGCCAGCGCCAGGCCGACGAAGCCGGCGCGCTCGCTGCCGAACAGCGTGGACACGGCGCTGAACAGCATGGGGCCCAGCACCACGCCGAAGAAGGTGATGGCCAGCGAGCCGCCGGTGGCGGTACCGGCCATGCCGGCCGGCGCGCGGCGCGCCACCTCGGCCAGGTAGACGCCGTTCCAGCCGGTGGCCGAGGCACCGAAGGCGGCCATCAGGGCCAGCACCAGCGGCCGCGGCACGCCGGCCTGCAGGGCGGCCGTGGCCGCGGCGCACAGACCCATCAGCGCCGCCAGCGAAGCCAGCATGCGGCCGGTGCCCAGCCAGCGGTCGGCGATGTAGCCCCAGAGTACGCGGCCGAAGACGCCGCCGGCCTGCGCCACCGACAGCGCGGCGCCGGCCGCAAGCAGGCTGTAGCCCAGCCGCGTGTGCAGGTAGGTGACCAGGAAGGCCGCCAGGCACATCTGCATGGCCGAAAACACGAAGGAGTACGCCGCCAGCGGCGCCAGTTGCGGATGGCCGAGCACCAGCCGGATCGGCCGCAGGAAGCTGGCCGGGCTCACGGCGCGCGTCGGGTCGCGGTCGGCGTCGAGCGCGGCGCGCGGCGGCTGCGCCAGCAGCGCGCACAGCACGCAGCCGGCGGCCACGCTCCACAGCGCCAGCCCGACGCCGCCGGCCAGCACCAGCGGCGGCACGATGGCACCGGCCATCACGCCGCCCAGCGGCACGCCGGTCTGCTTGATCGAGAACACCAGCGCCGCGCGATGCGCCGGCGTGGTCCGGGCCAGCAGGTGCGAGCTGGCCGGCGTGATCGGGCCGTAGCCGAGGCCCACCAGCAGTGCGCCGACGACCATGCCGGGCACCGAAGCCCAGAGCGCCGACACCGCCAGGCCGGCAGCGCAGGCCAGCAGCCCCCACTGGCTGACGCGGAGGGCGCCGTACCGCAGCACCAGCGGGCCGGCGATGGAGCTGGCAAGCGTCGCGCCCACGTACACGAGGCCGATGTAGGCCCCGACCAGCGAGGGCGAGACGTGCAGCGCCTGCGCCACCGCCGGGGCCATGGCCGGCACCGTGATCACCGTCATGGACACCAGCGCCTGGATGGCCAGCGTCACACCCAGCACGCCCCACGGGCTGGACAACACCTGCCGCATCGTCAGCAGACCCGTATGCGTTGCGCAGCCACCAATCAGCTCGCGAGGCGGCGCATCTCGGCGATCAGGTCCGCCTTGCCTTCGAAGCCGATGCCGGGCAGCGGCGGCAGTTCCACGTAGCCCTCGCGCACGACGACGCCGTCGGGGAATCCGCCGTAGGGCTGGAACAGGTCGGGGTAGCTCTCGTTGCCGCCCAGGCCCAGGCCGGCGGCGATGGCCAGCGACATCTGGTGGCCACCGTGCGGGATGCAGCGGCTGGGCGACCAGCCGTACTCGTCCAGCATGCGCAGCGTGCGCAGGTACTCCACGAGGCCGTAGCTGAGCGCGCAATCGAACTGCAGCCAGTCGCGATCGCGCCGCATGCCGCCGTGGCGGATCAGGTTGCGCGCGTCCTGCATCGAGAACAGGTTCTCGCCGGTCGCCATGGGTCCTTCGTAGACCTCGCCCAGCTTGGCCTGCAGCTCGTAGTCGAGCGGGTCGCCGGCCTCCTCGTACCAGAACAGCGGGTACTGCGACAGCGCGCGGCCGTAGTCGATGGCGGTCGCCAGGTCGAAGCGGCCGTTGGCGTCCACCGCCAGCTGCTGGCCCGGACCCAGGATCTTCAGCACCGATTCGATGCGCCGGCAATCCTCGGCCAGCGGCGCGCCGCCGATCTTCATCTTCACCACCGAGTAGCCGCGCTCCAGGTAGCTGGCCATCTCGCGCTGCAGCCCCTCGATGTCCTTGCCCGGGTAGTAGTAGCCGCCGGCGGCATAGACGAACACGCGCGGGTTCGGCGTGCCGTTGCCGTAGCGCTCCGCCAGCAGCTGGAACAGCGGCTTGCGCTCGATCTTGGCGACCGCATCCCAGATCGCCATGTCGATGGTGCCGACCGCGACCGAGCGCTCACCGTGCCCGCCGGGCTTCTCGTTGAGCATCATGCGGGCCCAGCACTTGTGCGGATCCAGGTTGCCGCCGCTGTCGTCCAGCAGCGAGGCCGGATCGGCCTCCAACAGGCGCGGCGCGAAGCGCTCGCGGATCAGCCCACCCTGGCCGTAGCGGCCGTTGGAGTTGAAGCCGTAGCCGATGACGGGCCGCCCGTCGCGCACGACGTCGGTGACCACGGCCACCAGGCTCAGGGTCATCTTCGAGAAGTCGATGAACGCGTTGCGGATGTCCGAGCGGATCGGACGCGTGGATTCGAGGATGTCGACGATCTTCATGGGAGCCCCCGAGTGTGGCGCAAACCACGTGGCCCTCGCCGGGCGGCGAGTTCTCGGGGATGGCGCCGTTCCTCGGCGGCGCCGGGCGCGACGTGCGGGCTCAGCGCCGCGTCAGCGGCGCCGGCATGGTGGGTTCGAAGTGCGCCAGCGCCATGGGCTGGGTCGGCTCCCAGCCGTGGGCCAGCGGCATGGGCACGGTGGGCGCGTAGTCGAAGTCGTTGCCGTGGAACCGTCGCGGGTCCTCGCCTTGCCGTTCTGCGAAGGCCGGGAAGCGGTCGTCATGGCTGGCGGACATCGGTGCACTCCTCCTGTGTGATGCAGCGAGCGTAGGGGGCCATTGCCACTGTCGAGTAGGGCGATGGACTAAGGGACAGAGGGAAACTTCGCAAGCGCCGCCGGAGCACCGATCGGCGCCCGTCCAGGCTCAGGCGCCTAGACGGTCCGCGAGGTCCAGCAGGTCCCGGCAGTGCAGGTCGTTGCCGGGCTGCGGCGACACGTCCTTGGGCTGCGCCGGCCCGTTCTCCAGCGGCCGCTCGACGTAGGCGGTGCGCAGGCCGCAGGCGCGCGCGCCTTCCAGGTCGAAGTGGTGGGCCGCGACCATCATCACCTGCTGCGGCGCCAGCCCGAAGATGTCGGCGACGCCGCCGTAGGTGGCCGGGTCGGGCTTGTACGCGTGGAACACCTCGGCCGACAGCACGCAGTCCCAGGGCAGGCCGGCGTGCTTGGCCATGTTCGTGAGCAGCCCGATGTTGCCGTTGGACAGGGTGCAGATCGTGAAGCGGCGCTTCAGCCGCGCGAGCCCGGCCACGCTGTCGGGCCAAGGCGCCAGCCGGTGCCATACGCGATTGAGGTGCTGACGCTGGTCCTCGCCCAGGTGCTGCAGCCCGAAGCCCGGCAGGATCTCGTCCAGGATCATTCGATGCAGGTCGTCGATGCGCGTCCAGCCCAGTTCGCCGCGCGCGACCCGCGCCATGGCCGGGAAGTAGCCGGCCCGCCAGGCCCGCGCGAAGGCATCGCCGTCGACCTCGGGGTGCCGCTCGCGCAGTTCGCGCACGATGGAGCCATGCCAGTCGACGACGGTGCCGAACACGTCGAAGGCCAGCACCTGCACGCTGGCGGCCAGGTCGTCGGGTCGGGCCATGGGCTGCATTCCTTTCGGGCGGGAGGCGCCAGCGTACACCGCGACGGACAATAGCGTCCATGGACACCCTCGACGATCCCCGGCACGACCGCGAAGCCGGCCGCCGCCATGGCACCCGCGACACCACCCGCATCGACGACACCCGCATCGAGGCGGTGCGCCCTTTGATCACGCCGGCGCTGCTGCAGGAGATGCTGCCGGTGTCGGATGCGACGCTGGCGCTGGTCGAGCGCAGCCGCGCGCAGATCGCCGACGTGCTGCACGGCCGCGACGACCGGCTGCTCGCCATCGTCGGCCCCTGCTCCATCCACGACCACGCCCAGGCCATCGAGTACGCCCGGCGGCTGAAGGCGCTGGCCGGCGAACTCGAAGGCGAGCTGCTGGTGGTGATGCGCGTGTATTTCGAGAAGCCGCGCACCACCGTCGGCTGGAAAGGCTACATCAACGACCCGCACCTGGACGGCAGCTTCGCCATCAACGAGGGGCTGGAGCGCGCACGCCGCCTGCTGCTGGAAATCATCGAGCTGGGCCTGCCGGCCGGCACCGAGTTCCTGGATTTGCTGTCGCCGCAGTACATCGCCGAGCTCATCGCCTGGGGCGCCATCGGCGCGCGCACCACCGAGAGCCCCAGCCACCGGCAGCTGGCCTCGGGGCTGTCCTGCCCGATCGGCTTCAAGAACGGCACCGACGGCAGCGTCAAGGTGGCCGCCGATGCCATCGTCGCGGCGCGCGCGCCGCACGCCTTCATGGGCATGACCAAGATGGGCGTGGCCGCCGTGTTCGAGACGCGCGGCAACAGCGACTGCCACGTGATCCTGCGCGGCGGCAAGGGGCCGAACTACTCGGCCGCCGACGTCGATGCGGCGTGCGAGGTGCTGCGCGCGGCCGGCCTGCCCGGGACGGTGATGATCGACTGCTCGCACGCCAACAGCAGCAAGCAGCATCGCAGGCAGGTCGAGGTGGCAGCCGACATCGGCCGCCGCATCGCTGCCAGCTCGCGCCGGATCAGCGGCGTGATGGTCGAGAGCCACCTGGAGGAAGGCCGGCAGGACCTGAAGCCGGGGGTGCCGCTGCAGTACGGCGTCTCGATCACCGATGCGTGCATCGGGTGGGGGCAGACGGAAGCCCTGCTGCGACAGCTGGCCGGCGACGTGCGGCAGCGCCGCGTGCAGGCCGGTTAGCGGCTCCCGGCGCCCAGGTCCGTAGCGCATTCCCGAAAAGCGGACCGCCTGGCGCCAGCCAGTACATAGTCCATCAGGGCTACTCCAGGCTTCGCGGAAGCTCCTATCGTCAGGCCATTCTGATCGGAGGCGCTATGCAGGTGGCGGTCAGGGTGGCGCTGGTCGGCGCTTGTGTCTTGCTCCTGGTCCATTGTGGAGGTGGGGGAGGCGGAAGTTCGTCCCCCAGCCTATCGCAGCCCACGGCCGCGGGCCCGCAGTCCACGGGTGCGCTTCCGCAGCCGTCGGGTACCGCGCCCTCGGCCCCGGTCGCGGTCGCGCCGACGACGCCCAACTGCAGCGGGCCGGCGCCCGATCCGGGCTGTCCTCCCGTCGTCGTCGACCCGGGTCCCACGTTCCCGCAGGCCAACGTAGGCCAGTGGGCCCAGTTGCCGAACCTGCCGATCTCCCCGGTCCACGTCGTGTACCTGCCCAACGGTCGGATGATGCTGGTGGGACGCGAACACAACCAGATCCTCTGGGACCCCCTGACCCAGGCCGTCAGCACCCTGCCGAACCCGGGCTACGACCTGTTCTGCGCGGGCCACGGCTACCTGGGGGATGGCCGGGTGCTGCTGGCGGGCGGCCACCTCGCGGATTTCGTCGGCCTGTCCGATGCGTCCGTCTACGACCCCCGGACCAACGGCTGGACGCGCGCGCCCGACATGAACGCGGGACGCTGGTACCCGACGGTGACCACGCTGCCGAACGGCGACGCACTCGTCCTGTCGGGGACGGTCGACGGCGAGTTCGACATGAACCCGCTGCCGCAGGTCTACCAGGCCGCTAGCAACACCTGGCGCGACCTCAGCAGCGCGCAGCTGCGCCAGCCGATGTACCCGATGATGTTCGTGCTGCCGAACGGGCGTGTGGTCGACGTCGGACCGGACACGACGACCCGCACGCTGGACACGAGCGGTACCGGCAGCTGGTCGTTCGTGGCCAACCGCAACCACGGGTTCCGCGACTACGGCACCGCGGCCATGTACGCGCCCGGCAAGATCCTGGTCGTCGGGGGCGGGGACCCGCCGGTCGCTTCGGCCGAGGTCATCGACATGAACGCGGCCAACCCGGGCTGGCGCACGGTGGGCTCGATGTCCGTGGCACGGCGGCACCTCACCAGCACCCTGCTGCCCGATGGCACGGTGCTGGTGACGGGTGGCACCTCGGGGCCGGGCCACAACAACGCGAACACGCCGGTGCTGTCGGCGGAGCTGTGGAACCCCAGCACCGAGACCTGGACCACGCTGTCCAGCGGCTCGGTGGCCCGCCTGTACCACTCCGCCGCGGTGCTGCTGCCCGATGGGCGGGTGGTCGTGCTGGGCGGCGAGCGCAATGCCGGCGACGTCTTCCGCGAAGTCGAGATCTTCTCGCCGCCCTATCTCTTCAAGGGTGCCCGCCCGGCTCTGGGCGGCGTGCCGGCGCAGGTCGCGTACGGCCAGCAGTTCACGGTGCAGAGCGCGCAGGCGGCCGGCATCGCCAAGGTCACGCTGATCCGGCTGTCGGCCGTCACGCACGCGTTCAACATGGACCAGCGCATCAACGAGCTGCCGTTCACGCGGGGCCCGGTGGCCCTGGAGATCACGGCGCCGGCCAATGCGAACCTGGCGCCGCCGGGCTTCTACATGCTGTTCCTGGTCGATGGCAACGGCGTGCCGTCGGTCGGCAGCATCGTGCAGCTGGGCGCCACCGCGGGGTAGTGCGTCCGCAGCCAGCGCGCGGCGCCCAGCCCCGCCACGCGCCCGGTCGCCAGGCAGGCGGTGAGCAGGTAACCGCCCGTCGGCGCTTCCCAGTCCAGCATCTCGCCGGCGCAGAACACGCCGGGCACCTCGCGCAGCATCGCGTTCGCATCCAGCGCTTCCAGGCGCACCCCGCCGGCGGTGCTGATCGCCTCCTCCACCGGACGCGGGCGGGCCAGCGTGAGCGGCAGCGCCTTGAGCGCCGTGGCCAGCGCGGCCGGATCCGCCAGCTGCCCAGGCGACAGCACCTCGTGCAGCAGCGCGGCCTTCACGCCCGCGATGCCGAGCCGGCTCTTGAGGTGGGTGGACAGGCTGCGCGGCCCGCGCGGGCGTGACACCTCGGCCAGCACCTGCGCTGCGCCGTGCTGCGGCAGCAGGTCGACCAGCCAGGTGGCCTGCCCGTGGGCGGTGATCTCGTCGCGCAGCCGCGCCGAGAAGGCGTAGACCAGGCTGCCCTCGATGCCGGTGTCGGTCAGCACGAATTCGCCCTGCACGGCCTCCTGCGGCGGCTGCGTGGGCAGGCGCGCGGCCACCGGCTTGACCGGCTGGCCGGCGAAGCGCTGGCGCAGCACATCGCTCCAGCCGGCCGCGCCCGGCCGCATCGGCGCCACGTCGAAGCCGCAGTTCGAGGGCTGCAGCGGCGCGATGTCGACGCCGCGGGCGGCCAGCAGCGGCACCCAGGCGCCATCGGAGCCCAGGCGCGGCCAGCTGGCGCCGCCCAGCGCGAGCACCGTGGCGTCGGCGGCGTGCGTGCGCGGGCCGGCCGGCGTCTCGAAGGCCAGTGCGCCGCCGTCATCCCAGCCCGTCCAGCGGTGCCGGGTATGCAGCCGCACGCCGGCCGCGCGCAGCCGGTGCAGCCAGGCGCGCAGCAGCGGCGCGGCCTTCAGGTCGGTGGGGAACACGCGCCCGGAGGTGCCGACGAAGGTCGTGATGCCCAGCTCCGCGGCCCAGCGGCGAACGTCGTCGTTGCCGAAAGCGGTGAGCGCCTCGCGCAAGTCGCCGCTGCGCGCGCCATAGCGCGACAGGAAAGGCCCGGCCGGTTCGGAATGGGTGAGGTTCAGCCCGCCGCGGCCGGCCAGCAGGAACTTGCGGCCGACGGACGGCATGGCATCGAAGAGATCGACCTCGATGCCCTGTGCGGCGAGCATCTCGGCGGCCATCAGGCCGGCAGGGCCGCCGCCGATCACGGCGGCGCGCAGGGAAGGAGCAGTCACCCGGCGATTGTCCGTGGGGCGGGCACCGGGACCTTCAGAACGTGACCTTCACCGAGGGCGCGCTGCGCTGCGCCTCGCCGTGGAAGACCGCCTCGATGTTGTTGCCGTCCGGGTCCAGCACGAAGGCGGCGTAGTAGCCCGGGTGGTAGCGGCGCTCGCCAGGCGCGCCGTTGTCCCGGCCGCCATGGGCCAGGGCCGCGCGGTGGAACGCATCCACCATCGCCCGGTCCTTCGCCTGGAAGGCCAGGTGGTGGCGCCCGGTCAGCACGCCTTCCGCCTCGGGACTATCGGGTGCCGAGACGAACAGTTCGTCGGCCCAGAAATGGGTATCGGCACTGCCGCCGATGGGGATGCCCAGCACGTCGAACACCGCCGTGTAGAAGCGGCGCGACGCCGCCAGGTCCCGCACGACCAGCTGCACGTGATCGATCAGCCGTCCTCTATGCAGTTCCATGTCCAGTCCTTTCTCGAAGTGGGCCTGCCCTGTGTTCAATCACCGAGTGCGGCGACGTGGTGGGCGATGTGGTCGGCGACGAAGCTGGCGATGAAGAAGTAGCCGTGGTCGTAGCCCGCATGCCTGCGCAGCGTGAGCGGCTGCCCGGCGGCCGCGCAGGCCTGCTCCAGCCGCTCGGGCCGCAGCTGCGCATCGAGGAAGTTGTCGTCCAGGCCCTGGTCCACCAGCAGCGACGGGGCGCGCGCGCCGCCTTCGACCAGCTTCGCCGCATCGTGTCGGGTCCAGCCGGCCGCATCCTCGCCCAGGTAGCCGCGGAAGGCCTTCTGCCCCCAGGGCACCTCGGTCGGTGCGCAGATCGGCGCGAATGCCGACACGCTGAGGAAGCGGCCCGGATGCCGCAGCGCCAGCGTCAGCGCGCCATGCCCGCCCATCGAGTGGCCCAGGATGCCGGCGCGATCGCTGCGCACCGGAAAGCGCGCCGCCAGCACCGCGGGCAGCTCCTGCACCAGCCAGCTCTCCATGCGCCAGTGGCGCGCGTACGGCTCGCGGGTCGCATCGAGGTAGAAGCCGGCGGCGGTGCCGAAGTCCCAGTCGGCATCGGCCTCGGCGACGCCGGTGTCGCGCGGACTGGTGTCCGGCGTCACCAGCACCAGGCCGTGCCGTGCGGCGTGCTGCTGCGCGCCGGCCTTGATGGCGAAGGTCTGCTCGTTGCAGGTCAGGCCGGCCAGGCACCAGAGCACGGGGCATGGGCCCTGCTGCGCCTGCGGCGGCAGGTAGACGCCGAAGCGCATCGGCAGCCCGACCACCTGCGACGCGTGCTCGTAGAAGCCCTGCACGCCGTCGAAGCAGCGGTGCTCTTCCAGCGTGGTGACGGTATCCATCTCAGTACACCACGACCGAGCGGATCGATTCGCCCGCCTTCATCAGCTCGAAGCCCTTGTTGATGTCCTCCAGCTTGAGCGTGTGCGTGATCAGGTCGTCGATGTTGAGCTTGCCCTCCATGTACCAGTCGACGATCTTCGGCACGTCGGTACGGCCGCGCGCGCCGCCGAACGCCGAGCCCTTCCATTGCCGCCCGGTCACCAGCTGGAACGGCCGCGTGCTGATCTCCGCGCCGGCTTCCGCCACGCCGATGATGATGCTCTGGCCCCAGCCCTTGTGGCAGCACTCCAGCGCCTGCCGCATCGTGGTGGTGTTGCCTATGCACTCGAAGCTGTAGTCGGCGCCGCCGTCGGTCAGCTGCACGATGGCGTCGACGATGTCCGGGTGGTCCTTGGGGTTCAGGAAGTGCGTCATGCCGAACTGGCGCGCCATGGCTTCGCGCTTCGGATTGAGGTCGATGCCGATGATCTTGTCGGCGCCGACCATCTTCGCGCCCTGGATCACGTTCAGGCCGATGCCGCCCAGCCCGAACACCGCCACGTTGGCGCCGGCCTCCACCTTGGCCGTGTAGATCACCGCGCCGACGCCGGTGGTGACGCCGCAGCCGATGTAGCAGACCTTGTCGAAGGGCGCATCCGGACGGATCTTCGCGAGCGCGATCTCGGGCGCGACGATGTGGTTGCTGAAGGTGGAGGTGCCCATGTAGTGCAGGATGGGCTTGCCGTCCAGCGAGAAGCGCGAGGTGCCATCGGGCATCAGGCCCTTGCCCTGGGTGCCGCGGATCAGCTGGCACAGGTTGGTCTTGCGCGACAGGCAGAACTTGCACTGCCGGCACTCCGGCGTGTAGAGCGGAATCACGTGGTCGCCCGGCTTCAGCGAGGTGACGCCCGCGCCGACCTCGAGCACCACGCCGGCGCCCTCGTGGCCCAGCACCGCCGGGAACAGCCCCTCCGGGTCGGCGCCCGACAGCGTGTAGTAGTCGGTGTGGCAGATGCCGGTGGCCTTGACCTCCACCAGCACCTCGCCGGCCCGCGGCCCGTCCAGGTCGAGCTCCTCGATGGTGAGCGGCTGGCCGGCCTTCCAGGCCACGGCGGCACGTGTCTTCATGTCCAGTCTCCTTGTCGCGCTGCAACGACCGGCGCTCGGCGCCGGGCAAAAGGTCCCTTTCTAGCAGCTTGCGCAGCGCGATGTGGTGTGATGATGCAGGCTCGCACCGCACCGCCTCGGCCGCACCGATGCGGGCGCGCGCGGGCTCGACATGACACTGGCCACCCGCTTTCCCTGCGACGACGCGCCGCGCACGGCGAGCGAGCCGGAGGCGGCGCGCGCGCACAGCCCGGCGCGCAAGCGCTGGGTGCTGGCGGCCTGCATCCTGGGCTCCAGCCTCGCGTTCATCGACGGCACCGTGGTCAATGTCGCGCTGCCCGCGATCCAGCGCGAGCTCGGCGCCACGGTCTACCAGGCCCAGTGGGTGGTGGAGTCGTATGCCCTGCTGCTGGCCGCCCTGCTGCTGGTGGGCGGCGCGCTCGGCGATCGCCTGGGCCGCCGGCGCATGTTCCTGCTGGGCGTGGTCGTCTTCGCAGCCGCCTCGCTGGCCTGCGCCCTGTCAAGCAGCGTGCAGCAGCTGATCGCCGCCCGTGCACTGCAGGGCGTGGGCGCCGCGCTGCTGGTGCCCGGCAGCCTGGCGCTGATCAGCGCGCACTTCCCGGAGGACGAACGCGGGCGCGCCTTCGGTACCTGGGCGGGATTCAGCGGCATCACATCGGCGGCCGGCCCGCTGCTGGGCGGCTATCTGATCGACCGGCTCTCGTGGGCCTGGGCCTTCGCCGTCAACCTCCCGCTCGCCGCGCTCGTGGTCGCCATCACCTGGTCCAAGGTCACGGAGAGCCGGCAACCGGGGGCGGCCGTCCGCCTCGACGTCGGCGGCGCCGTGCTCGCGACGCTCGGGCTGGGTGCGTTGGTGTTCTTCTTCATCGAGGCGCCCTCGCGCGGCTGGGGTGCACCCGAGGTGCTGCTGGCATTCGGCATCGCAATGGCAGCCCTCGCCGGCTTCCTGCTCGTCGAGCGCCGGCATCCCGCGCCCATGCTGCCGCTGTCGCTGCTGCGCAACCGCCATTTCGCGGGCGCCAACCTGATCACGCTGCTGCTCTACGCCGGGCTCGGCGGCGGCCTGTTCTTCCTGCCCTTGAACCTGATCCAGGTGCAGGGCCTGTCGGCCACGGGCGCCGGCGCCGCGCTGCTGCCCTTCATCCTCATCATGTTCCTGCTGTCGCGCTGGGCCGGCGGGCTGGTGGACCGCCACGGCGCGCGCAAGCCGCTGATCGCCGGACCCTTGATCGCGGCCGTTGGCTTCGGCCTGCTGGCACTGCCGGGCACCTCCTCCAGCTACTGGACCGGCTTCCTGCCCGGCATCGCGGTACTGGGCGTGGGCATGGGGATCGCGGTCGCGCCGCTGACCACCACCGTCATGAACTCGGTGGGCACCGACGCGGCCGGCACCGCCTCCGGGGTCAACAACGCCGTGTCCCGGGTGGCGGGCGTGCTGGCGATCGCGGTGTTCGGCGCCTTGATGGCGACCCTCTTCGAGCCGCAGCTGCGCGCCGGGCTGGCGGCGCTGCCGCAGGAGATCGCCGACGCGGTCTGGCGCCAGCGCGATCGGCTCGCCGCGATCGCCGTGCCGGAGGGTGCGCCAGAGGACATCGGCCGGCAGGCGCGCGCAGCCGTGCAGGACGCCTTCGTCAGGGGCTATCGCTGGATCATGGTGGTGAGCGCGGTCATGGCGCTGGGGTCGGCGGCGGTGGCGGCCGCGTGGCTGGATAACCGGCGTCCGGCATCCTCGGGAAAGGCGCGCGGCTAGTGCCGTGAGACGGAAGCACTGGGTCCCCGCCTCCGCGGGGACGACGAGGCGGCCGTCGGGGTCGAACGCTGGGCTAGCTCTTCACCTGCAGCAGCCTGGCGATGGCCGCCAGGGTCTGCTCGCCCAGCACCTGCGGCTTGACCTCGTCTTCCGCGGCGGTTTCGTTCTCGTGGCCCTGCAGCGCGGCGCGCAGCGCTTCCTCGTCCTTCCAGACCATGGTCTCCTGCTTGGGGCAGAGATGCCGCATGGTGTGGTACCAGTAGTAGCCGTCGGCGCCACCGAACAGGCGGTCGATGCCGGCCAGGTCGTTGGGCTTGAGGCCGTGCTTGCCCAGGATGTCGTCGAGGACCTGGTGAGAGAGGATGTAGGGCATGCGCAGGCCTCGGCAAGGATGGGGTGGCGGTCGCGGATTGTACGAGCCGCCCCCCGCCACGCCTTCACCTGCACTCGCGTCCGGGTCAATCCCCGGAGGCCGTGTCCACCCGCTGCTGCCAGTACGCCGTCAGCGGCGTCTGCGCCTTGCACGGTCGTCGCTCGTTGAGGACGTGGGCCGCCAGCGCGCGCTGGCCGGCGCGCGCCGCCGCATCCAGCAGCGTCAGCGTGACGATGTCGCGCTGCGCATGGCTGCCGCCGAAGCCGTGCGCGCGGTCGCGCACCGCGAGCAGGCCTTCAGCCGCAAGGGTCCACTCGCCCTTCGCATAGGCCAGGAAGGCGCGGGCCAGCGGCAGGCCGACCTCGTCCGCCATCCGCCGGTTGGTCGTGCCGCCGCTGGCGCCACTTTCCAAAGCGGACAGCAGCGCCTCGCCAACGCCGGCCACCGCCGATCCGTCGCCGGCGCCGATGCGGGCGATCAGCGCATGCACGTCGTTGAAGGCATAGAAGCCGGCCTCCGGCTCCTGCATGGGCCAGCAGCGGCCCAGCGCATCGAAGCGGCCGGCCACGTCCACGCCCAGCAGCTTGAGGCGCCATAGCACGGCCGTTCCGTCGACGCGCTGCAGCGCGGATTCGGTCGCCGTCGCGAGCTGGCTGTCGTAGATCTCCAGCGCTGCGGCGGTGTCCATCGCTTCCATCCGGAACAGCGCGGCGTGGAACCAGTTGTGGTACGCGAAGCCGTTCTCGACCGCCCAGTCCGGCTGCCGCGACTCGAGCCAGCGGGCGCCGTCGTGGTGCCGGCCCTGCATCTCGAACACGTGCGTCACCGCATGCACCGCCCAGGGATCGCGGCGGTTGATCTCCAGCGCGGCCCGCCCCGCATCCTCGGCCTCGTCGTACTGGCCGCTCTCCTCCAGCCCGAAGGCGTACATGCCGAGCACGTAGCCGCGCAGCGGCAGGCCGGCCGGCCACGCCGGCAGCACGCGCTGTGGCCGCCGCCTGAGGTTGAGCGCGTCGCCACGGTAGAAGTCGAACAGGTGGGCGAACAGCAGCGCCGCCACGTCGCGCGGCCAGCGCACCAGGATGGCTTCCCACGCCGCGCAGGCGCGGTCCCAGTCACCGGCCGCGGCGAGCCCGGCCGCCGCCGCGTGGGCACGCTCGCGCTCGTTGCCGCCGGGCTGCAGCGCGTCCAGGATGGCGCGCGCCTGCTGCGTCGGCTCGTGCTCGCCCATCGTCAGCAGCAGCACGGCCTTGAGCACCTGCGGATGGGCCCAGCCCGGATCGGCCGCCGACACCTGGTCGAGCGCGGCCAGTGGATCGCCGAAGTACGACAGCATGGCGTCCAGTGCCGGCTCGATCGCGTCGACGGCCGCGGCCGAGCCGGTGCTGCAGGGCAGGCCGCGGGCATCGCTGCGGCCCAGTCCGGATGAGGACGTGACGGTCTTGTCGATGACGTAGTCCATGGTGCTCTCCTTGGCATCGCTGCCCGGCAGCACGGCACTGCCTGGGCGTTGAACGGAACGGGCGGCCTCTGCGCGGATGCGCGCCGGTGGGCCAGGGCATGCAGTCTGGTGCGCGCGAGGACGCCTCGCTACAGTCATTCGTGCAAGAAAGCGGACGAACATGCCAACCGCGCCTCGCCAGCCGATCACCGTTGCGCTGCTGGGCACGCCCAGTGCCTCGGCAGCGACGCTGTACGGATTTTTCGACCTGCTGTCGGGCACGCGCCGCGACTGGCAGCTGCTGCACGGCGGGCCCGATGCCGAGTCGCCCTTCCGGCCGCTGGTGGTCAGCCGCGACGGCCAGCCCTTCGCCGCCGGCAACGGCGTGCGCATCACGCCCGATGCCGCCTTTGCCGACTGCCCGCATCCCGACATCGCCTGCGTCACCGACCTGATGGTGGCGCCGGGCGAGGACGTGGGCGCGATGTTCGACGCCGAGGTCCAGTGGCTGCTCGGTGCGTGGAACGCCGGCGCGACGCTGTGTTCGTCCTGTTCGGGCGCGATGCTGCTGGCCCGGACCGGCCTGCTCGATGGCGAGGAAGCGACCTCGCACTGGGCCTACTGCGACCTGCTCGCGCGCAGTTATCCGCGCACGCGCTGGAATGCCGATCGCACCCTGGTGGTGGCGGGCCCGGACCAGCGCCTGATGATGGCCGGCAGCGGCGCCGCCTGGCACATGCTGGCGCTGGCCATCATCGCCCGCTTCGCCTCGCCGGAGGAAGCGATGCAGGTCGCGCGCGTGAACCTGCTCGGTGGTGCCGGCGACGTCAGCGCGATCGCCTACTCGTCGCTCACGCGCGGCCGTCGCGCCGACGATCCCGTGGTCGCGCAATGCCAGGTGTGGGCCGCTTCCAACTACCGCGTGGAGTCGCCCGTCAGCCAGCTCGTCACCCTGTCCGGGCTGCCCGTGCGCACCTTCAAGCGCCGCTTCACGCAGGCCACCGGCATGAGCCCGCTGGAGTACGTGCACACGCTGCGGCTGGAGGAAGCCAAGCAGCTGCTGGAATCGACCGAGCTGCCGGTCGAAGCGATTGCGGTGGAAGTGGGCTACCAGGACGCGAGCTTCTTCAACCGCCTGTTCCGGCGCAAGGTGGCGCTCACGCCCGCAAGCTACCGCCGGCGCTTCGGCAGCCTGCGCAACCAGCTGCAGCAGGTCGCGGGCGAGTAGCGGCGCGCCGCGCCCGCTGCTACAGAATGTTTAGGTTTTGCCCGCTGAGCCACGCTAAGATGCGCGCGCAGTTGCAGTACCCCATCGATGTCCGTTGCCCTCGCAGGCCGCACCCCTGCCACCTTCGAGATCAAGAGCGCCAACCTTCCCCTGGTTGCCCTGCTGCTCAAGTCCGCGAACCTTTCCAGCCTGGCCGGTGAGTTGCAGGCGCGCTTCGGCGACATCCCCGACTTCTTCGACCACGACCCGCTGGTGATCGACCTGGCGCCGCTGCCCGGCGATGCCGAGGTGGACTTCGCCGCGCTGCTGCCGCTGCTGCGCAGCTACCGCGTGCTGCCGGTCGCCGTGCGCGGTGGCACGCCGGCGCAGCAGGAAGCGGCGCGCGCGGCGGGCCTGGCGCAGGCGGCGGAGGCGATCGCGCCGAAGCCAGCGCCGTCGCAGCCTGCGGAACAGGCGCCGGTCGCCGAAGCCAAACCCGCGCCGGCGCGCACCGCAGCAGCGCCGGTCGAATCGCCAGCGGAGCCCATGCCCACGGGCGCGCTCGTCGTCGACAAGCCGCTGCGCTCCGGCCAGCAGGTCTATGCGCGCGGCCGCGACCTGGTGGTGATGTCGATGGTGAACCCGGGCGCCGAAGTCATCGCGGACGGCAGCATCCACGTCTATGCGCCGCTGCGCGGCAAGGCGATCGCCGGCGCGCGCGGCAACACCGATGCGCGCATCCTCACGCTGTGCCTGGAGCCCGAACTGCTCTCCATCGCCGGCGTCTACCGCACCAGCGAAGTGCCCCTGCCCGCCGAGGTGCTCGGCCAGCCGACCCAGGTGCGGCTGGACGGCGGCGCGGAAGGCCGGCTGGTGATGCAGTCACTCGCATTCGCTCCTCCCTCCTCACAGGAAACCCATGGCAAGAATCATCGTCGTCACATCCGGTAAGGGCGGGGTCGGCAAGACCACCACCAGCGCGAGCTTCGCGTCCGGCCTGGCCCTGGCCGGCCACAAGACCGCCGTCATCGACTTCGACGTCGGCCTGCGCAACCTCGACCTCATCATGGGTTGCGAGCGGCGCGTGGTCTATGACTTCGTCAACGTCGTCCAGGGCGAGGCCACGCTCAACCAGGCCCTGATCAAGGACAAGCACTGCGACAACCTGTCGGTGCTGGCCGCCTCGCAGACCCGCGACAAGGAAGCGCTGACCAAGGACGGCGTCGAGCGCGTGCTCGACGAGCTGGCCGACATGGGCTTCGAGTACATCGTGTGCGACTCGCCGGCCGGCATCGAGACCGGGGCGCTGATGGCCATGCACTTCGCCGATGACGCACTGGTGGTGACGAACCCGGAGGTGTCCTCGGTGCGCGACTCCGACCGCATCCTGGGCATGCTGGCCTCCAAGACCAAGCGCTCGATCGAGGGCAAGGAGCCGGTGAAGGAACACCTGCTCATCACCCGCTACAACCCGAACCGGGTGGACCAGGGGCAGATGCTGTCGCTGGAGGACATCCAGGACATCCTGCGCATCCAGCTGATCGGCGTGATCCCCGAGAGCGAGACGGTGCTGCAGGCCAGCAACCAGGGCATGCCGGCGGTGCACCTGAAGGGCAGCGACGTGAGCGAGGCCTACAAGGACGTGGTGGATCGCTTCATGGGCAAGGACCGCCCGATGCGCTTCGTCGACCCGCAGAAGCAGGGCCTGCTCAAGCGCCTGTTCGGAGGACGCTGAAGCCATGGCGTCGTTCCTGTCCTTCCTGCTCGGGGAAAAGAAGAAGACCGCCTCGGTCGCCAAGGAGCGCCTGCAGATCATCCTGGCCCACGAGCGCTCCGGCCGCAACGCCGCCGAGCCCGACTACCTGCCCGCGCTGCAGCGCGACTTGGTGGCGGTCATCGGCAAGTACATCAAGATCGACCCGCACGACATCAAGGTGCAGCTCGAGCGCCAGGACAACCTGGAGGTGCTGGAGGTGAAGATCGAATTGCCGGAGGCGCGCTAGGGGGCGCCCCAGCGGATTGGGCCGCTCAGCCCCCGCTGAGCCCGAACTTCTGCGCCACCATCGCGGTGGGCGCCGACCCTTCCATGACGACGGTCTCACCCGTCGTGGCGTGCTTGCCGACGGCCGTCGGGACGCTGCCGAAACCGAAGCTGTCCATCAACTTGGTATTGCCCTCGACCACCGCCTTCTGCTCGTCTGTCACGCCCATCGCCGCGATGCCGCCCTGCTGCGAGCGCAGCGAGGTCTCGTGCTGGTCCATTGCGGCCACGGGGTCGGGGGCGTTCAGGATCGCCGCCCCTTGCGGCGCACTCTTGTTGTTCAGCAACGCCACCGGGATCCAGACGAAGCGGGCCTGCGACTTCAGCGGCCGGATCGCCTCCCACAGGGCGGCGCAGTGCGGGCACTGCGGGTCGAAGAAGACGTAGATCACGCGCGCCGCCATGGAGGGGCCCACGCTGAAGCCCTTGGCCCGCTGCTCGATCGCCTCCACCGAGGGGGCAACGCTCCCAGCAGCGGCCTTGCCGCCCTTTTCCGCCTGCTCGCGGCCACAGCCCGCCAGGACCAGGGCCAGGGCGGCGCTGGTGGCGAGCACGGCACGCCGGCGTGTCACACGCTTGTTCATGCGATCGGGTTCCATCGTGCTTCGATGGCCGGATTGTGCCCGCGGCAGGGCATCGGCAGCGCCGCGGCGTGCACCGCAGCTGCGCTTGGTCACGAAACCGCGCTGCTAGCGGGGGCGGCGCAGTTTCGGCGGCCGCTGCCGCGTCGGGAACGAGCCGATCGAGGGCGGCGCGAAGGACAGCGTGCTGGATTCGGGGCCGTGGTACAGCTCGGAGCGGTTGCCGCGCTCGGCGATGCCGCGCAGCATGGCGACGGCCACCAGCGCCAGCCCCGCGACCACGGCCACGCCGGAGAGGATCAGCGCCAGGTCGTCGACCGGCCGGCCACTGGAAGCCGTGGCGGCCACCGTGAGGCCGCCACCGACGATGCCCAGCAGGCACAGGGCGATGCCGAGGCGCACGAGTATGGATCGGGTACTGCTCGGGTCCATTGGCGGGGAGTCTACCGTGTCGGATGAGGTTCGTCCGGCACCCGGGATTCCCCCCGTGGCAAGCAGCCGACAGCGCCCCCGCGGCGCACCAAAATGGGCTCAACCGCAGCGGGCGCCGGCGCCGGCCGCCCTATTCGTCGCTGGAACCGCCGGCGAAGGGCCGGTCGCTGCGCCCCGCCTCCCGGGAGGGACGCGTGGCATCGCTGGCCGCCGCGTGCTCGCGGCCCGTCATGCCCGTCGTCCAGCTGCCGCGCGACGCCGGTGATCCGGCGCGCTCTTGCCACCGCTGGTCCGAACCGGACGTGGCCATGCCTTCGTCCGCATGCACCGCGACGCCGGCCTCGTAGACCATCTTGCCGCCCAGCCAGCCGGACACCAGCAGCATCGCGATGGCGACCACCGACAGCAGCAGCGGCGTGCCGCCGGGCGCGGCGTCGCCGCTGCGCATCCAGGCGTTGACCACGTACAGCGCGACGATCACCAGGTTCAGCGCCATGTGTTTGAGCGCCGTCGACTGCACCGGGTTGTTGCGCAGCGAGATGAGGTCGATCAGCCCCGGCACCGCCGCCGCAAGCGCCCCCAGGATGCCCCCGACCATCGCGTAGTAGGAGGCGGCCGCCCAGGTCTCGGGCGCCGCGGACTGCATCGCCACGAAGTCGCAGACGAGCGAGAAGATCCACAAGCCGATCGGAATCGTCACCAGCATCGGGTGGATCGGGTGGCCGGCTATCTGTGCAGGTGTGCGCATGGTTTTGCCCCTTTTGAAGTTCCTTCGACTGTGGAACGTGGGGCCATGCGGGGTTGTAGGAGATCGCTTGGATTCCTTACCGGCCTTGTCCTGCATCGGACGTAGGCATCTGCGGTGTAGAGACGCGCGGAAGCGGCGCCAGCCGAGATGCCTCGGCCGACGGTCCTGCAGATCCATTCCCGGTTGGACGCAGAAGAACGGAAAAGGTGACGGGAACGCCTGAGCCGGCGCCGGGGTCATGCCAGCAGCCGGCCTCGCGTCCGCCCTCCTGTGTTTACGACGTGTGCAGGATCAGAACCACCCCAGTGGCGCCAGCACCAGGGCCGGCCAGGCACAGATGGTGCCCACGGCGACCAGGTTGGCGACCGTGAACGGCGCCGACCCGCGCACGATCGTCGACAGCGCGATCTCGGGGCACATCGCCTTCACCGTGAACAGGTTCATGCCGACCGGCGGGGTCAGCATGCCGATCTCGATGAGCATCACCACGAACACGCCGAACCAGACCGGGTCGATCCCGGCCTGCAGCGCGATGGTGGTGAACAGGGGCGCCGTGAGCAGCAGCAGGCCCATGCCCTCCATGACGCAGCCGAGCACCAGGTAGATCGCGGCCATCGCGAAGATCACGCCGCCGGCGCTGAAGCCCGAATCCTGGATCCAGGAGACCAGCTGGTGGGTCAGGCCGGACAAGGTGATGAAGTTGGCGAAGACCAGCGCGCCGAAGACGATGGCGAACAGCATGGCGGTCGTCTTGCCGGCGTCCACGAGGCTGTCCACCAGCACGGCCAGCGTGATGCGGCGCCGGGCGACACCGATCAGCAGCGCGCCGGCGGCGCCCATGCCGGCCGACTCCGTCGCCGTGAACACGCCGCCATAGAGGCCGCCCATCACCAGCACGAACAGCAGCAGCACGGGCCAGACGCCGCGCAGGGAGGCCAGGCGCTGGGCCAGCGTGCTGCGATCGCCCGACGGACCATGGCTGGGGTTCAGCCGCACCGCCAGCCACACGGACAGCGCGAAGAGAGCCGCCAGCAGCAGCCCCGGCAACACGGCGGCGATGAACAGCTTGCGGATGTCGGTTTCCGTCAGCAACCCGAACACCACCAGCGGGACGGACGGCGGGATGAGGACACCCAGCACCCCGGCCGAAGCGACCGTCCCGCTGGACAACTGGTCGCTGTAGCCCAACCTTCGCATCGGCGCGATGCTGACCCGGCTCATGGTGGCCGCGGTGGCGATCGAGCTGCCGGAGATCGCCGCGAACATCGCGCACGACAGCACCGTCGCATGCGCCAGGCCGCCGCGCAGGTGCCCGACCCAGGCATTGGCCGCCTTGTAGAGGTCGTCGACGATGTCCGCCTTCTGCACGAACACGCCCATGAGCACGAACATCGGCAGCACCGACATGCCGTAGTTCACCGAGGCGTCCACCACGGTCTGCGCCAGCAGCTCGAACGAGGGCTCGAGTCCGCGCAGCAGCGCAAACCCGCCGACGCCGACCAGCAGCGTGGCGAAGCCGAGCGGCACGCCGAGGAAGGCGAGCGCGAACACGGCCGCGAAGCCGACCAGGGCTGCGGTCACGACGCGCTCCTGCGGAACTGGCCCACCAGGCTAGCTGCCACGGCCAGCGCACTGACCGCGCTGAACAGCGCCATGGCCTGCACCAGCGGCGCTTCATGCAGGCCGAGCACCATCGTCTTGCTGCCGCTCTGTGCGCTGCCGGCCGCATACACCCACAGCCGCCAGCTCAGGAGGCCCAGCGCCAGCAGGCTCAGCGCATCGCACAGGGCGCGCCGGATGCGCCGCGCGACACCCGAGCCCGCGCGGTCGAACAGCTCGACCGTCACATGGCCGCCATGGCGCGTGACCAGCGGCAGCGCCGTGAAGATCACGAGGGCCATGCAGAACTCGATCACT
The DNA here is from genome assembly GCF_035627355.1 of Ramlibacter sp. Classification (GTDB taxonomy): domain Bacteria; phylum Pseudomonadota; class Gammaproteobacteria; order Burkholderiales; family Burkholderiaceae_C; genus Ramlibacter. Next base: position 129,857 of record NZ_DASPLW010000066.1, on the reverse strand, counting down.
TCGAGGCTGCCGCGCACGGGCGCGGAAAGCAGGTAGCGCGCCAGCACGTCCACGAAGGTCAGGGCCACGATGGCGGCGCAGGGCAGCGCGCACAGGATGCCGAGGACCGTGTCGAACCGGTCGGGCGACCTCATGCCTTGCTCGCCTCTTGCCGGTAGAACGCCAGCGCCGCCTTCCCATCGACGCCCAGGCGCGCGGCGTCCGCCAGCCAGGCCTGCTCCAGCGGCGCGGCCGCGCGGCGCACCGCGTCGACCACCGAAGCGCCGGCAGGCTCGATCCGGATGCCCTGCGCCAGCGCCGCCTGCCGCGCCTTCGCTTCGATCTCGTCGAAGGCCGAGAGGCGGGCGGCCAGCGCTTCCCCGCTCAGGGCCGTGACCGCCTGCTGGTCCTGCGGCGAGATGCGCGACCAGGCGCGCTTGCTGATGAACAACGCGAACGACGGCGCCTGCAGGTGGCCGGGAAGGTCCAGCACCTGCTTGGCGTATTGCAGCGTGTTGAAGGCGGCCGCATCGGAGACGGCGTAGCTGGCGAAGGCATCGACGGTGCCGGCCGAGATGATCTCGTAGCTGCGCACTGCCGGCGTCGCCACCACGGACGCGCCTATGCCCTCGAGCACGCGCGAGGGGAATCCCGGGGTGCTCCAGACCTTCAGCCCCTTCAGGTCTTCGGTCCCGGCGATCGGCCGCTTCATCGCGAACACCGTGGCGGGATACATCACCCACAGGCCGAGCAGGTGCACGTCCCGGAACTCGGCCGCCGACGCGAAGTAGCGGGCGTGGGTGCGCCACAGCGCCACCGAGCTGGCCCGCGCGCCCGTGTGCAGCAGGGGCAGGTTGGTCATCTGCGGGAGCTTGATGCGGTCGCTCAGGTTCCCCAGAAACTGGTAGCCCACGTCGATGATGCCCTTGGCGGCAGCGTCCATCTGCTGCGGCGGGGGCGCGACGCTGCCGGCCGGCGTGTCGAAGCTCACGCGCCCCGACGTGGCCTTGGCGACCTCGTCGGCCCACGGCTTGAGCACCCGGCCGAACAGCGGGTGCGACGAGGGCAGGAAGCTGTTGAACAGCAGCGGCCGGTCGGCGGCGGGCGCGAACGCCGGCAGGGCAGCGCCGGCGGCGGTGGCGAGAAGGTGGCGGCGTCGGATCATGGGGAGTCTCCTGGTCGTTCTTGAAGATCAGTTCATGCGGCGGCGGGGCGCATCTCCGCCGGCAGGTCGTAGCGGCCCAGCACGCTGTCGACCAGGCTGGCCGCGTTGCCCCAGTCGAAGTTGCGGTACGCGGCGGCGCGCTGGAACACGGTCGCGCCGGCGTAGAACATCTCGTACTGCACGTGGCGGGAGGCGAACTCCGAGCCGACTGCATCCCAGGCCAGCTTCAGCGTCTTGACGCGGCCGTAGGCATCGGTCACGCCGGATCGCTGCGTACGGCCGATCAGCTCGCGCATTTCGCCGTTGGCGAAATCCTCGCGCGAGGAGGGCAGCATGATCATTCCGCCCCCCGCGAGCTCGCGCACCGTGGTGACGAACTGCGGATACAGCTCCTGCGTGATGCAGGTGGCCGCGTGCATGACGGAGCGGTTGGGCGCGTAGTAGTCCCCGACCTGCTCGCCGGTGGCTTCCATCGCATGGACGAAACTCTCGACCATGGTGACCGAGGCCGACAGGCGCCCGAGCTGGTCGCGCACCTGCGGGATGTCGATGATGCCGTTGATCTCGGCGATGCGCCGCGCCAATCCGGCCAGGAACTGGAGCTTCACCGACAGGCGGATCTGCGAGTGGTGGTTCTGCATGGGCGCCGCATAGGTATCGCGGAACTGCGACGCCGCCAGCGCGATGTCGCGGTGGACGAAGACCCGGTCCCAGGGCACCTTCACGTCGTCGAAGTACACGACGGCGTCGTTCTCGTCGTAGCAGTACGCCAGCGGGTTGTCGAACTCGGAGACGGCGTGCTGCTCGTACGACTTGCGCGACAGGATCCGCACCCCCGGCGCGCCGAGCGGCAGGGCGAAGGACACCGCGAAGGCCTCCTCCTCCGGGCGCAGCGGCTGGATGTTGGCGACGAACACCTCGTTGGCCATCACGGCGCCGGTGCCGAGCATCTTGGCGCCGCGCACGGTGAGGCCCTGCCCGTCCTCGTCGACGATGCGCAGGCCCGGGTGGTTCTCGAAGCCCTGGTCCGCCGGCCCCCGCGTCTGGTTCGACTGGGGATTGACGATGGTGTAGGTGACGTACAGGTCCTGGTCGCGCGCATGCTCGAACCAGCCCTGGAGGGCGGACGCGCGCGCGGGATCCGCCTTGCGGAACCGCTCGATGTCCATCAGCATCCCGCACACCGACGTCGGGATGTGGTCGGGAGAGCGACCGAAGAAGCCGCAGGTCGCGCGGCTCCAGAGCGTCATCGCCTGGCGGCGCAAGGCCAGGTCCTGGGCCGACGTCGGCAGCTGCCAGTGCCGGCCCACCTGCCGACCGCTGGTCGGCGACTTGAAGGTCATGAGCTCCGGGTTGTCCGACTGCAGGTCATACAGGTGCGCCACCGTGCGCGTGGCATTGCGGAAGGCCGGGTGGTTGGCGGGGTCCTGGATCCGCTCGCCATCCAGGAAGATGTGGCGCCCATCGGCGAGGCTCTTCAGGTGCTGTGTTCCGGTTTTCGACATGGGTAAGGCGGGGGGCACGAGTGTTGGGTTGCGCGCATTCTCGGAACGCAACCCGCCCACGTGAATTGGTCATTCCCAAAGCCGGCCTTCGGCTGGACGGAAGTCCGGAACAACCCTGATGCAGCAGACTGCATCGCGGCGCACGGACATAACTGCTGCGTCATGGCTGCCGCCTCCAAATCTCAATGGACGCTGGCGGGACTTCTGCCGACACTGCCGCGGCTCCGGGCGTGCGTGGCATGCCGGCCGTGCGCCGCATCCGGAACGCGAGGGCCTTTGCCATGCACTTCAACCTGGTCGACCTGCGGCTCATGGTCCGCATCGCGGACACCTGCAGCCTGACGCGTGCCGCGGAGGCCTCGCACATCTCGCTGTCCGCGGCCAGCACCCGCATCAAGGGCCTGGAGGAAAGCCTGGGCGCGGACCTGCTGTTCCGCACCAGCCAGGGCGTGACGCTGACCGCGGCAGGCCAGTCCCTGGTGGAGCATGCGCGCGTGGTCTTCGCGCGGCTGGAACACATGCGTGCCGACTTGCGCGAGTACACCGCCGGCGCCAAGGGACACCTTCGCCTGTTCGCCAACACCACCGCGCTGGCCGGGCACCTGCCGCCGGTCGTGCGCCGCTACCTGCGCGAGCATCCCGATGTCGACATCGACCTGCAGGAACGCCTGTCCCACGACATCGTCCGTGCCCTGTCCGAGGGACAGGCGGACATCGGCATCGTGGCGGGCGAGGTCTGCACCGACGCCCTGGAGACCCATCCCTATCGTCGCGATCGCCTGGTGGTGCTGGTTCCCCGCGGCCATGAGCTGGAGCACGCAGGTCCCGTCAGCTTCGGCGAAACGCTGGCCTGGGGCCATGTCGCGATGCACGACGCCAGTGCGATCAATTCATTCCTGCGCCAGGCCGGCGAGCGCATGCACCGGGCGCTGAAGGTGCGCATCCAGGTGGACAGCATCGAGTCCGCTTGCCGAATGGTTGACGCCGGCGTCGGCATCGCGGTCCTGCCCGAGTCGGCCGCCCGTCGCCACGCGCGCGACCTGGCCATCACCATCGTCCCGCTGAGCGATGCCTGGGCGACGCGCTCGATGCAGATCTGCATCCGCAGCTTCGCTGCCCTGCCGCCGTTCGCGCGTGACCTGCTGGATCTGCTTTCGGCGGATGCGTCGCCGGACAGGCCACGGGCGGGCAGCGAGGTGAGCGTGGCGTGAGGATGGTGGGGCATCAGCAAGATCATCTCGACGGTAGCCTGGCCTACCTGAACGTTACGGGCCTTCGAGGCCAGCACCAACGCCAGAGCTTCGCCGCCGCGCTGGCAAGCTCAACGCCACGCCAGCCCGACAGGAGGTCGATCGACCCGTACTAGCGCATCGTTTTCCCTCGGTTGCCCACTCCAGCGCTAGGCCGGCGCATACGATGCTTGCGTGGGCCCGGTCATCGACGAAACCACCAAGCTCGGCAGCGTGGACGATTCCCGTCCTTCCGCCCGGGCGCGAGCCGGTCCGGACGCGGATCGGCAGGGTGACCGCACCGGTTCCAGCGCTTCCGCTGGCGCCACCCCGGCGCGACCGCGGGCCCCTTCCACCACCGCCATCGCGCAGGACCGTCGGCCATTCCAGTTTGCCGAGATGGACAACTGGCTCAACGAGCACCGCGTGACGGAAATCGAGTGCCTCGTGCCGGACCTCACCGGCGTGGCCCGCGGCAAGATCCTTCCGCGCGAGAAGTTCACCGAGGACCGCGGCATGCGGCTGCCCGAGGTCGTGGTGGCGATGAGCGTCACCGGCGAATACCCGTCCGAAGGGCCCTACTTCGACGTGGTCAGCCGCAACGACGCCGACATGCACCTGGTCGCCGATCCCGCGACCGTGCGGATCGTGCCCTGGGCAGCCGACCCGACGGCGCAGGTGATCCACGATTGCTACGACCGCCACGGCCGGCTCGTGCCGTTCGCGCCCAGGGCCGTCCTGCGCCGTGTCTGCGCGCTGTTCGATCGCAAGGGCTGGGTGCCCGTGATCGCGCCGGAGCTTGAGTTCTACCTCGTGGCCCGCAACACGGACCCCGACCTGCCGCTGAAGACACCCATAGGCCGCAGCGGCCGGTCCGAGACCTCGCGCCAGGCCTACTCCATCGATGCCGTCAACGAGTTCGATCCGCTGTTCGAGGACGTCTACGACTACTGCGAGAAGATGGAACTGAACGTGGACACGCTGATCCACGAGGTGGGCGCCGGCCAGATGGAGATCAACTTCTTCCATTCGGCGCCGCTCGCGCTGGCCGACGAGGTCTTCCTGTTCAAGCGCACGGTCCGCGAAGCGGCCCTGCGGCACGACATGTACGCGACCTTCATGGCCAAGCCGATCGCGGGCGAGCCGGGCAGCGCGATGCACGTGCACCAGAGCCTGGTGAGCCGGGACTCGGGTCGCAACCTGTTCAGCAACGAGGACGGGACGCCGAGCCAGGAGTTCTACTGGTACATCGGCGGCCTGCAGAAATACATCCCGGCCGCCATGGCGCTGTTCGCGCCCTACGTCAACAGCTATCGGCGCCTCGCCCGGTTCACCGCCGCCCCGATCAACATCCACTGGGGCATAGACAACCGGACGGTCGGGATCCGTTCCCCGGTATCGACGCCGCAGGCCCGCCGCATCGAGAACCGGGTGATCGGCGCGGATGCGAATCCCTATGTGGCCCTGGCGGCCACGCTGGCCTGCGGCCTGCTGGGCATCGAGCAGCGCATCGAACCCACCGAGGAATGCAAGGGCAGCGCCTACCAGAGTGCGTTCGAGCTTCCGCGCAGCCTCAGCGAGGCCGTGTCCCTGCTGCGCGCCGAGGGCGACCTGGCCGAAGTGCTCGGCAAGGAGTTCGTGACCGTGTACACGGAGATCAAGGATCTCGAGCACGAGGAATTCATGCGCGTGATCTCGCCGTGGGAACGCGAGCACCTGCTGCTCCATGTCTGACCGGGAGGCACCATGACCGCCAATGCGCCTGCCTTCCCGACCGACCTGCCGACCTTCGTGCGACGCAGCACCGCGGAGTGGCAAGCCGCGGACGCGTCGCATTTCCTGCATCCGTTCACGGACCACCGCGCGCTCGCCGCCAAGGGGGTGCGCGTGATCACGCGCGGGGACGGCGTGTACGTGTGGGACACCGATGGCCGGCGGATCTTCGATGCCATGGCCGGCCTGTGGTGCGTGAACGTCGGCTATGGCCAGGAGGCTCTCGTGCAGGCGGCCACGCACCAGATGCGGACCCTGCCCTACTACAACGCCTTCTTCCAGACCACGACGCCACCGGCCACCGCGCTGGCCGAGCGCCTGGCCGCACTGGCGCCGGCGCCGTTCCGCCACGTGTTCTTCAGCTGCTCCGGCTCGGAAGCCAATGACACCGTGGTCCGGCTGGTGCGCCGCTACTGGGACCTGCTGGGCCAGCCCGACCGCAAGGTGATCATCTCGCGGCGCAATGCGTACCACGGCTCCACGATGGCGGCGGCGTCCCTGGGCGGCATGGCCGCCATGCACGCGCAAGGAGGCCTGCCGATCCCGGACATCGTCCACATCGACCAGCCGCATTTCTGGGCCCACCGCGACGGCGCGGCGAAGGGACTCAGCCGCGATGAGTTCGGTCTGGTCGCCGCCCGTTGGCTGGAGGACAAGATCGCCGAGATCGGGCCCGGCCGGATCGCCGCCTTCATCGGCGAACCGGTGCAGGGCGCCGGCGGCGTGGTGGTGCCGCCCCCGACCTACTGGCCCGAGATCCAGCGCATCTGCGACCGCCACGGCATCCTGCTGGTGAGCGACGAGGTCGTCTGCGGCTTCGGGCGCACCGGCCGGTGGTGGGGCTGCGAAACCTTCGGCACCCGGCCGGACCTGATGACCTTCGCGAAGGGCGTGACCAGCGGCTATGTCCCCCTGGGCGGCGTGATGGTCGCGGAGCGGGTGGCGAACGCCCTGATCGAGCGCGGGGGCGAGTTCGAGCACGGCTACACGTACTCGGGCCACCCGGTCGCGTGCGCGGTGGCCCTGGCGAACCTGGACCTCATCGAGCAGCAGGATCTGATCCGGCGGGTGCGCGAAGACACCGGGCCTTACGTGGCGGAGCAACTCGCGAAGCTGGCCGATCACCCGATGGTGGCGGAGGTCCAGAGTTGCGGGCTGATGGCCGCCATCCAGCTGTGCCGCGACGCGTCCCGGAAAGCGATCGCTCCGGGGATCGCGCTCGGCATGGCCTGCCGCAAGCACTGTTTCGAGAACGGCCTGGTGATGCGGGCTGTCGGCGACCGGATGATCGTTGCGCCGCCGCTGATCCTGACGCGCGAGCAGGTGGACGAGATGGTCGGGTTGATCCAGCAAGCGCTGGATCTCACCGAGGCGGAGGCCTTCCCGGAATAATTCCTGGCTTCGAAGTCTTGCGGAGGCCAGGCATGCCGGACCAGCAGATCGAGGCCTGGCGCGCCTACCTCACCGAACGCCACGCGACCCGTCCCTCGGACCTCGCGGCACTCGAAGATGTCCTGCGCGCGCAGATGCGCGTGCTGGTGCGCAAGGGGCTGGCGCGGGACGAAGCCTTCCTCGTCGCGCTCAAGCGCCTGGGCGGCGTCGATGAAGGGACGCGCGAGTTCGCGCGCGAGCACGCCGCGGGCCTCTGGCAGCAGTTCGTCTCCTCGGCAAGCGGCTCCGAGCGAGGCCGCCACGCACGCCCCGACGGTCGCTCCCGGCAATCGATGTGGACGGCGCTGGCCCTGGCCGTGGCGGCGGCGCTGGCCATCAAGGTGCCGGCGCTGTTCGGTGTCGTGTTCGACCCCGATCGCAGCCTGTTCTACCCGCTGAACATCGGATTCTTCACCCTGCCCTTCGTGGCCGCTTACTTCGCGTGGGCGCGTGCGGTCGCACCCGCGCGCCGGTTGGGGCTTGCGGCGGCGTTCGTCCTGGCAGCGGTCACCGTCAATGCCTTTCCCTTCCGGTCGGCGCACGCGAACGACCCCGCCGACACCCACGCGCTGGCGATGCTCCACCTGCCCATCGCGCTCTGGCTGCTCGTCGGCATGGCCCATGTCGGCGGTCTGTGGCGTGGCAACGCGGGCCGCATGGATTTCATCCGCTTCACCGGCGAGTTCTTCATCCACCTCGTGCTCATGGCCCTCGGCGGCGGCGTGCTGATCGGGCTCACCGTCGCCCTCTTCCGTGCCATCGGCATCGACGCGGAACCGCTGGTGCAGGAGTGGATCGTGCCCTGCGGCATCGCGGGTGCGACCGTCGTTGCCGCATGGCTGGTGGAAGCGAAGCAGGGCGTGGTCCAGGACATGGCGCCCCTGCTGGCCCGCATCTTCAGTCCCCTGTTCGCGCTGGTGCTGCTGGGATTCGTCGCCACCATGGTGGGCACCGGCCGCGGCATGGACGTCGAACGCGACATCCTGGCCGCGCTGGACCTGCTGCTGGTGGTGATCTTCGGGCTGCTGCTGTACGCGATCTCGGCACGCGATCCACTGGCGCAGCCGGGGCTGTCCGACGGGATCCAGATCGTCCTGCTCGCGGCCACGCTGGCGGTGGACTGCATCGCGCTCTGGGCGATCGGCGAGCGCATCGCGGCGTTCGGATCCACGCCCAACCGCCTCGCCGCGCTCGGCATGAACCTCGTGCTGCTGGCCAACCTGGCCGGATCCGCCGTCCTGTACGCCGGCTTCCTGCGGGGCGGGCTGCCCTTCTCGCGGCTTTGTGGCTGGCAGATGGACTACCTAGCTGTGATTGCGGGGTGGGCGGGGGTGGTGGTGTTGCTGTTTCCGCCCTTGTTCGGGTTCCGGTGATCCAACGGCCGGCGCGGGGTGCTTCTTCCGTTCAAGAGGATTCGGCAGAGTGGTCAGCAGCCGCATCAAGAGCTGAAAGCTACCTTCTCTTAGGCTACTTTGCAGGTCAGTCGCGCAGCCCGCCCCAATCTAAGCCCCCATACAGTACGCAGCAGCTAACGAGCTTGAAAAGGCTGAAAGTGCCAACTATCAACTGAAAGATGGCGTGGGGAAGATGCGGTGCGGGCGAAGCACCAACACGGGAGATGAAGTACGCCGGAAACAATCTCCGGGTGCCGCGTGGCCTACGCGCAGCAATCAAGGCGAGAGCACTGCCGTGTGAAGGCGACACGTGCAACGAACGAGCCACAAACTTACCACAAATGGCCAGCAAACGGCTAGCAAACCTCGGCAGGCAAGCCGGCCGCCTGCACCAGTGTCAGCCCATCAAGGCTGCCTTGGCGGGGGCGGTCTACCAAGGGTAGCGCTTGTCGCCTGCACTTGGGCATCGTCCGTGAGGCAGAAAGACGGCGAGCTTGACCCTATGAGTCCACGACGACGGCGTCCTTCTGACTTTCGTTCATGACTGTCCACACAACTTGCTGCGGAATCCTAGAGGGCGGCAGCTGCAGGCCCACTCCAAGTGTGATCTCAGACCAGCGCAGAGCAGACGGGACGAGCCTCTTGTCATGCACCAGAAACAGAAAGAGGACTGCAGTGCCCGGCTCAGCCAAACGAATCAAGGACTCGCTGGGATCAGTCAGATCGTTCGGCACTCCGCCGAGGAGCTTGGCTAGCTCACGATGACGGGGCTCAGAGAAAACGCTGAATCCAGTTTCATCGTCATAGCCCCGGGCTGCGACGGTCACATTGGCCAAACCAGCCTCCGCCCACGTCAGGTCTTTGCCCCTGACCTGCGGAACGACTACAAGCCATCGAGTGATCCCGGTGTCCCCGTGATTGCCAGACAGGTACTCCATTTCATGCTGGAAAGACCGAGCACCGTCAGCCCACTTGAAATCCGAGAGGAAGTGCAGGACATCAGACCCCGCCGCTGCAGCAACATACGCCCCGAAACTGCTTAAGCTTCCCTTCGATCTAGCGGCAAGGGTGGTTTGCTCGAGCTTAAGCGAGGCAAGTAGCTTGGCGGCCCGCGCGAGATTGGTTGAGCGCTCAGTCGCCGATACAGCGACCTTAGCCTTTTCGACCCAACGCCCGCCGAGATTCTTGAACTTGAGCACTGCGTTGTACATCTTGTTCTTGGCAGTGGGCTTCAGTGACGGCAGATGCGAATGGACCAGCGGCGGCACTTGGCGCGGCAATATGCTGCGGTCATCTGCATATCGCGTGAGTTCGGACCGGAGCGCCTCTTCATCTCTGCACAGCGCCCGAAACTGCAGGTACAGGTTGGCGGTCTTGCCGCTCTTACCGATTGGCTCCTCGACGCCAACAAACCAGCGAACAAGATCTTTGTAGCCAGCGCGGAAGCCAAACCAGCGGCCCATCTGCATGAGTGTGTCACCGGCACCGGCGCGCCGGCGATAGTAGGAGATTGTCAGACCTTCAACGGTGTAGCCGCGGGACAGCTTTGTTCCTCCGATCAGGATGGCCCAAACCGGACCGCCATCAAAGTCTGGCGTGTCATCAATATTCCGCTCGTCTCCATTCACGATCCGCACGACCTTGTGCTGCTGCTGCAGCTTGGCGATGCACAGGCTGATATACGGTCGGAGGTCTGTGAATCCGCGCGGATTGGGGAGCAACGGATCTAGCTGGGGCGCAATGTCGCTTTCATATAGCGCTTCAAGTCGTGCCAAGCCGACTCCCGACGTGAATGCTGCAGCCGTGACCAATGCGGCTACTGCATCCCTTTGCTGTTCGTGAACCTCAGTCTGGGCTGCATGGTGGACAAGCATCGTGTGATGCTTAAAGCGCAACGCTGGGTCGGCTTTATGCCTGAACAGCTTGATCGCCCCGGTGAGAACGAACAGATCGATGGCTCTGGGAAGGTTGTCGGCGAAGCCATCGTCCCCTCGGACAAAGCGAACGTGCCGTCTCTCATTTTCACCTGGTTGGCCCTCTTCAGAATCGAAGTCGAAGAAGTCCCGCACACCCATGTAGCCCTGTGGCCGCGGCAGGCTGACTATGAAGTCCTTGGGGAACAGTTGCTCCGCGTCGTCAGGATCAATGAATACGTTCGCGAACGGCGTGGCCGTGTAGCCGACGTACTGGGCCCGTGGTAATTGCTTCAACAGATCAACAATTGCACCATTCGTCGCAGTTCGCTGGTCCCGTTCAGCCTTGGTTGGATTCACCGTATTGACGGACGCTTGGTCGGACTCGTCGTCAATCACAAGCGTCGGGATCTCATCCAGCTTGGCGCCCTGCTTCTTAAGTTCAATAAGATCTTGGTTAAGGTCTTCGATGATCTTCGGTAGCTTCTTTATCACTACCAGACGTGCTGGCGCCCTCGAGAGATTACGAGGGTGATTGAATGGGAGCCCAGGATCGACGCGGGTGAATCTCAAGGCAGCTTGGCGCGATCTCAGTGGCTTGTAGTCATCCTCGAGGCCAGTCAGCCTCTCAATATCAAAGCTGCCTAGCTCGCTCGGGCGCCCGCCATGGGACAGAAATTTGGACCAGTCACTGTCATTGGCGTACTCCGCCGCTGGGAGCTGTTCCTTCCCAACGAGCTCCTTGTCTAGCCTCCGCTGCGTCTGCCGACGGAGAATGTTCAACGTGCCCGCGAGCACAATGATCAGCTTGTACCCTGAGTCAATGGCCTTCGCGATCACGCCGGTGAAGTGTGCAGTCTTACCACTCTGCACATACCCGACAACAAGGCCTTTAACTGGGTACATGTCTGATCGCGACGGGTCTGAGAGTCGCGACACTATGTCTTCCGTACTATTCGAGAGGACCCCTACAGCGTCTGAACTCCATCCGGATCCTGGAGCCCGGAGCTGCCCGACGTACGCGTCCCAATAGAAGGTTTTTCTGGTCGCGCGACCCTGCTCATACCAAGGCTCGTGAGATGTCGCTATGACTGTCGCCCGCTCCTCGCGAGTGAACGGAGGGACGGCAGACTTAAGCAGCGAGCAGTCGCCTGCGTGCAGCCCCAATTTGCGGCAGATTTCATCCCGCCTTTCAGAGCTGTGCGCGGGGGTGCTTCCTGCCCAAGATGGAGCCTCCTCATGGTCCCATTGGCGTATGGAGAACGCGAGTCGGGTGACGACTGCATCATTCGGATCGTTGGAAGCCAAGTGCTCCCGCAGCGTTCCGGCAACGTCTGGCCAGTTTTCCTGATTGGCATCAGCAGCGAACTCGAGCGCGCGCACCAGATCGCTCGGCCCCCTCCGCATCAGATTCAGTGCCGTATCGAGAAGAGCTTCGAAATCCACAGCGATTCATCCAAACTTGAAAGTGCCGAAAATTTGAGTGTACGAAGTGCCACCAAGACCGTCACCCAAACCTTCGAGGTCTACCTCATATCGCGCGTCGAGGAGCCGCTGCAGCGCCGCCGCGGAGATGGAAGGCTTCAGTAGTTCGCGCGTAAGGCGAGGCAGCTGATCGTCCACGGCTACGACTTTCACCTCCGACGCCAGGATCATCTTCTCGTCGTAGAACTCCGCGTCCTGGTCTCGATACAACCCAAGAGCGAGGAGCTGTTCGAAGCGCTCGAGCCGCGCAGCATCGGCTGCGAGGCATGCGCGAATCCGGCTGACAAGCTGTGGCAGAGTGCCTCCGTTCTGCGCGCCAGCATGTTCGAACTGAAGTGACACAAGCCACAGACTGAAGTCCGGACTCGGCGCAAGCTGCTGCAGGCTGCTGATCCAATGGCGTCTCGTTCGCTGACGGGTTGATTTCACCTCCAGCTCGAACGTTTTCATTCGGAAGTCATGCCGTCCTGGAATAGCTGGGTTGTAAGCTGTCCACGCCTCGACTGCAGCTGGCCCTTCCGCGGCCAGCAGCGCCTCCAGCACGGTCAGTTCTCCCCGCAGCCCAAGTTGGACGTCTTCCGAGAGAAGTGCGCGTCGCTTGAGGAGTTCTCCCCAAGTCTCGAGTCCTCTAAGAATCGCGCGGTCCGCGGTCATCCCCGGAGCGTCGTAGATGCGGGCGCACAGAACACCAAGCTGGTGAAACGGCTGCAGGTCGGCAAGGTTCCGCGCCGCGATCTCGAGCCAAGCATCTGGCCCAACGTTAACCCTCCGCACCTGCAGATGAGCTAATGCGACTCTTGGCGCCGCATCGCTCTCTTTGCACGGGAGGCGGATTGCCAGTTCGTCAGGCTTGCCACTCCAGATGAGCTGAACGCCTCTACGCCCGCCGAGAGGCTGCGCGAACGGCAAGCCCGCCTTCAGCATCTGGCGGAGATTGTCCCAAGTCAGATTTTCGACAGCTGCCATCAGGGGAGCGTAGCGAGCAACGCCTGGTTGATGCGACGGATGCGGTCTCGGCTAGCTTCCGTCATGAAAGACTTCGCCAAGTCGTCTTGGAAGAGGAGCAAGAACAAGGCTTTGACCAACACCGCCGCACCAGCGGAGTCACGCTCAATGGTGGCTTGAAAGTTCTTGTTCAACTGGATCTCGGCACTTGCAGGCTCGATTCTGAACAGCTCGTCAGCAGGAAGCCGCGTCCAGCGGACGGCGCCCTCCGAAGGCGCGGGCAGGCCCTTTTCGCTGAGTGCGGCCCTCATCTTCTTCCTGACTGCCGCGGGGAATCCGTTGCCTCCGGTGAATGCGAACTTGGCGGAATCCTGCCTCTTTTGATGCCGGTATGTAGCTTCGGCATCCTTCAAGAACTTTCGAAAGACCGCGCCTGTCTCCCCGCTCTCCAACGCAACCGAGAACTCCACAGGGGGATCGATCATGGACTTGCCGATATCGAGCTTGAAGAGCGACTCCAACTTAGGTGGAAGGTCGATTGCGACACGAGCAAGAGAGAGGTGCGGCTCGCTGTCGTCTCCTTGGAGCCCATTCCATCCGCCGGCTTGAATCACCCGATCATTCCGATAGAAGTAGAAGCCCTGTCGAGAGGCGACCTTTCCTCCGCCCAATCTGTAGCCGGGGAGGTTCGACTTGGCGGGCCAAATATGGAGCTCAAGCTTTAGGGATGCCCGGTGCTTTTGCAGCTCGATCGAAAGCTCTTTCGGGTATCCCGACATGCCGCAGCCGCCATGGGAGAACGGATTGAGGGGGAGCACCGGCACGGGCTCGCCCGCTGCTTCATCAGTGACGTCGGCCTCATCTATCCAGATCTGAACCGCTTCTGCCTCTAGCAGCCTATGGAATCGGATAGCAAGTTCATTGGCAACAGTCTTGCGGGCCCTGTCGAGAACCTTCTCGAGACTGCTGCGAGATGCTCGCAGGTGTTCAAGATGCTCCCATATGACCATCGTTCCCGCTTGGTGCGTCTCGACCGGTCCGAAGTCAGCGTTCATTGCACGGGAGCAATGGTCAGCGTTTAGCCTCTCGCAGATCCAACCGCTGCGGATGCCCTGGATGGTCCATCGGCGTCCAACTGCAATGCCGTTCTGCCGTGAGAGCACCGTCACCGACTGCGCTTGGCTCAGTGACGCCGACTTCAGACCGGTCCCGTACTTCCCGAGCTGCGATGGTCCTTTGTTAGTGTCAGAACCAATTCGCATCGCTTCTTTTAGACCGGACTTGGACATCCCGCGTCCGTCGTCAACGATCAGGACGCTGTGGATCCCCTCCCCATACTTCTGGAACCGGATCAGGACATTCTTTGCCTCAGCGTCGATCGAGTTGTCTACGAGGTCAGCGAGAGCTTCTTCTAATCGGTATCCGATTCGGGCGTAGAGGTCAGCTTCCTTCTTCTCGTTAGGTGCGATCTTCTCGGTCGCAACTGTTTCGATCTTCAGGTTCTCAAGGTACATCGACTGCTCTCAGAAACGCGCCGGGCACGCGGCACCGTGCCCCGTATCCCCCTCCGTGCGTGCGCCATTCTGGTCGATTAGTTACAAGTGGGCAACCAACCGTCTGCGGCAGGGAACTTCGCAATGCTTGCATCGCATCCTGTGCGGCGCATGGGTCTCCATCCGACCTTCGGCGCCCGTCGAGCCTGGAGAAGCCTGTTCCGGGTTCGATTGCTTCCGCCAATGCTGCGGCGCAGCAGACAGCTGCCCGTACAAGGCAGCGACGCCGCTACCACGATCCTGGCCTAACTGTTAAACTGGTTCCAGCATCAAGAGCTGGGTAACGCCAGCACCAACCTGCCCCCGGGGCAAGGTGGTTCGCGAAATGCGATGCGGCCCGTCTGGGGCAACCAAGCCGGTCTCTGCGTTCTCCCCCCGCTCTTGATGTTGGCGTGGCCTCGCCGGCGCGTTGTTGCGTCGATCGGCCGGGGTGCTTTGCCCGATTGCCGTCCCCTGCTCCGCAAAACACGGCTAAACCGGAGAACCTCATGAGCAGCAGCTCTTCTTCGCCCGTTGATCTGGACCAGCGCCCACGCTCCTACCTTTGGGCCGATCGGCTCGGGATCAGGCTTTCATCCTCCATTCGCGGTGCGGCGCGCAAACGGCTGTACGAACGCAGCCTTGCGGACAGCACCGACTTGCCGGAGCCTCTTCTGAGCGAGCACCTCGGCGATGACGCGCGGCGCGCATGGGGCAGTTTCCATCCCAGTCTGCTGGGCGGTGAGTACCTGCCAGAGCGAAAGCCTGGGGAGGTGGAGGTCGCCCGCATCGTCATAGCCTCCACGACGATGGATGTGACCTGCGTCTACGCATCGGAGGCAGACGGGCGGGTCGTGGTTCGCGTCGTGGATGAGTACGAAGGCGGTACGTTGTCGGACTGCGTGTCGAGGGAGTTCGGGGGGCCGCTATCGCTTCGGGAGCTCACTGACTTCTTCCTCGAAGCCTGGGATCTCACGGACTGCCTGCACGTGAACTTCTGCGAGCACGGGTACCCCAGAGACGATGTGCATGCCTTCGTCCTCGAGGCAAGCTCGGACTTCTACCCCGAATTTGGGCGCCTTGTGCACCAGCGCATTGACGAGTGGCTGGACACCGTGAAGGCAGATGCGGAAGACGACGACGATTAGGAAAGGGGAGCGAGCTCCGGCGCGTCGGCCGGAGCTTTCTCCCGGACGCACCGACAGCTCGGTAGTACCGTTTGACGCATGGCGGCGCGCCAGCCGAGCGCTAAGCCACTCGCGTGAGATGCCCCCGCTGGTGAGACACTGCCCTTGGGCGGAGTCTCATTCATGCCGCGAGAGCTAGTTCTGAGCCTGCTCCCAGCGTACCTGCGGCGCTCTTGATTGACGTCACCCACGCAGCAAATTGCTTTGGTGACGCGCGATCATTCTTGATGAGGAGACGCGCAATGTCTCCCCCGCTGACTAGCAGTACCGGGTGCTCGTCGTCTATGAGCTCCTGCTGTACCTGCGTTTCGAAGAATCCGGTTGTCATGAAAACACCCAAATCCCGATGCTTAAGTCTTGAGATGAGCCGCATCATCTGCCGCACACCGACCGCCGAACCTGGCTTCCACCGTTTTGCCTCGATGGCAACTGTCAGGCCAACCCGGTGCTTGTCGTGCCCAACGATGTACCTCCCTACGACGTCTCTCCCTCCATCGCGACTTGGCCGGGTGACTACGAGGTCGACGAAGCTTCGGTCGAGCATTCTTGTGAGCTCCATCGCCGCAAACTCGAACTCTCTCGGCGTAAGCTCGTTGTACACCCGATTCAGAACATCGTGCTCTTCGGGATTAGCCCCCATTTGGTCTGCTTTGGACCGCGGCACCTTCTGGGGCTCGCAAACCAGGTTCTGATACTTACCTGTCTGGACCCAATGCCTCCAAGCCTTGGGACAGTGCTCGGAATCCGCTGGGGAGCTGCCCGAGACAAGATCCTGCAGCCAGGACTTCGGCACGGAATCGACTTCGAGAATGCTGAATACCGCCCTGTAGTTCTGGAACCTCTCCCCTTTCGTCATCCGCCACACTCCAACCAGATCCTCTGTGGCAGATAGCCCTTCTGCGCCAGGACACGCGAGACCGAGAAACCTCATGTAGGTGCCCGAGCTGGTCGCGACCTTCTCGAAACAGAGAAAGGGCGGTACTGCAGAGCGCTTGCCCTGATGAACTTTCCCAAACGCTGAGGCAAGAAGTCGGTTCCCGCCAAGCGGGGTGTCTTCAATGGTGTGCCCCGGCTTTCGGTTGTCACCATAGTAGGTAAATAGGCCCGTCTCCCGATCTAGGCTATCAGGCCACTCACGTTCACCAAGATTCGTGACCAGAACGCAGAAAGCACAGTCCACGATCGACTTGCTCGCGCCGCTGCCTGCCCGCCCTTTCGCGCGGAACCCCGCAGCATTTCCGATTCCCACCACCTTGCCGCCGCCGTGGTCGAAGCGGAAAAACCGGTTGAACTGGTCATCCGAATCCTTCCAGTTCCCCCCCTTATTGCGATACCTCGCTTCGACCTGGATGCTGTTCATGATGTTCTCTATGACCTGAGATTCCCCTGGACCATGCACACTGCCGTCCTTCGGCGGGGGCACGCGAAGCTGTCAAACGGCAGTGCTCATGGTCACACGCGATAAGGCTGCACGAGATCCAGCATGTCCTGTGTCGCAGGGGCGTAGGTATTCAGGCGCACTAGCAGGCCGCTATGTGCGGCGAGCTCCATGGCGCGTGAGATCGCCAAATGGATCCAGCTGACCTCGTTGCCAAAAGCACCTCCACCAAGGCGGGTCAGAAAGACAGTCCGATTGCCTGTCTGCGCCCGGTTCAACACTGCGGCAAGCAACGTTGCCTCATAGGCAGCCTCGAGTACGAGTTTGGCGAACGCCGCCCATAGATGCGCCGGCGCACGGCAGTACGCCACTGGAAGCGCCGAGCAGTAGACCTGGGTGACCATCTGATGCGCCCCGGGGTCCGTCACCTGTACGTTCCACTGAACCCCGACCCTGACCAAAGCACGCAGTTCGTCGAGCTGGTCAGCGTTTCGCGATCGCAACAGCTGATTCAACCGCTCCAGGCTCTCCTCGGTGGCAAGCGCGTAGCCATTGCGCATCTTCCACAGCGAGCTATCCGCATTACCGAGGGCTTTTCCGAGTTCGAGAAGGCAGTCGACCTGACGCTGGCGTGTCTGCCCTGCTCCTCCAGCCACTGGCAACAGGTAATTGCGGTAGATCGTGCCCGCGCCACCGGCTATCGCACACGCAGGGCCTTGCGTGCGATCGTAGGCGTAGCGGGTCACACCATCTTCCGGCGTAACGTCCGGACCGACCATCTCAAGAAGATTGAATTGAGAGGCGACCTGAAAAACAGCACCCCCGCTTTCTGAAGCAGCGTGCAGCTTGCGGACGTCGCCCTGGATCACATCAGCCTGCAGTGGCTGACCGGCACTCATCAGTTTCGTCGCTCGTGCTCGCAGATCCGCGAGACTGAGGATCTCCAGCCGTCCAATGGCATAGCCGGAATCTTTGCCGTCCGCGTGCAGATTTCCGGCGACGACTGAGAGTCGACGCTGCGTTTCAGCGTACGGTCCCTCGCGGAACCCTGTGATGCGCTCGAACCAATCCATCGAGTGTGCAGTCATTAGGCTTAGACAGACGTCTCAGTGGACCGAGAGTTGCGCCTTCACGCGCTCAACCAGCCCATGAAGGTCCACTAGCCATTTCTGCTGCGGAGGCGTGTACGTCGCATGCAGCTGGCGAGGGACAACAAGCTGCAGGTGCTTGTCCTTCATCTCGTCCGTCTGAGCCGTGCTTATCGCGGTCTCCAGCGTCAGCAGGTGCTTCTCAGGGACCCGGTCCGCCTCGGAGAGCACTTGTCTCCAGCGATCCTTGCAAGTGGACTTCACGCCCAGCATTGTCAATCTGACAGGGTCGAACGACGGGTCCCGGTACTCTGAGATGCCTGGGAAGAGGAAGTCCGGTTTCGCCTTGTTCTCAGTCACCGGCG
This sequence comes from Ramlibacter sp., assembly GCF_035627355.1. Lineage (GTDB taxonomy): Bacteria > Pseudomonadota > Gammaproteobacteria > Burkholderiales > Burkholderiaceae_C > Ramlibacter. The sequence continues at coordinate 111,488 of NZ_DASPLW010000066.1, read as the reverse complement.
TGCGAACAAAGGGCACCTTGAGGGTAGTGAAGACATGCTCGAGATGATTCTCAAGCGCGTAGCCAACACGACTCTTCCGGCGGTTCTGCACTGACAGGGAGAACGCAATGAACGCGTCGACATCGCCCTGAAATCCCTTCGAGAGCCTGTCCGCAATCAGATGCCGCTCGAGCGCACGGAATAGCTTCTCCTCCTTGTCCATCCAGGCCATCAGTGCGGCATCACAATCACTTTCCACGTCAACTTGAGGAGCCTTGGCCCGCGCAAACGCTGAAAACTCGCGAGTGGTCGGAAATCCTGAGAATCGATCCAGGATTTCATCGAGTCCGTCGTCCGAGTCCTCCTCCAGAGTGACCCCAACCGATTCAAGAATGAGGCGGGAGGCAAATGCGATCCGGTCTCGCTCCGCGTCAAGGACCTCCCTGACTGCGTATCCGGCATCTGCGAGATCATCGACTCCAAACAGCCACTGGATCTGATTGGCCGCGGTGGATCCGGCGTCGGCAACTACTACGAGCACCGATGCATCCGGCCGGCGTCCAATGATCAGCAGGTCACCCGTACCAGACCTCTCCGAGACCGGCGTAGAGGGGAAGTAAAGGCGGTGCTCAGAGCGGACAGGGTGCCTCTCACGCGCGTCGTACCAGGTCAGGAAGCCGTCCGCGATGACCGGCTCATCCTGAGCGTCGCTCAAGTAGATGAACTTCGCTGGGAACGTCTGCTTGCCGCTGGCATGACCAAACAGCCGCTTCAGTGCATCTACGCCGTTGAACTCGTGCTGATTACTTCGCAGCACGTCGGCCTCGACGGCTTTCAGGCGCTTTGCCGCCACCCCGGTGAAATACTCAGACAGATAGCCTTTTTTCATCCGCGTCTCACCTGCGAATGATAGGGCTACACGTCACGAGCACCAATGGGTAGCGGAGATGTCACCTCCCCACCGCCCTCTTCACCCGGAGGACCTGTCTGCGCAACGCGACAGCGTTCTTGGTCTCACACTCCCAGACCACGACACACTTCCAGCCAAGCTCACCTAACGCCTTGAGCGACCTGCGGTCCCTCTCCACGTTCGCGCTGAACTTTTCCGCCCAGAAGTCGAGGTTGCTCTTTGGGCTGTACGCCAGAGTACATCCGGCGTGTCGATGCCAGAAGCAGCCGTTCACAAAGACAGCGACTCGCGCCTTCCGGAAGACGAGATCGGGCCGACCGGGAAGGTCCTTTGCATGCAGCCTGTAGCGCAAGCCCTCGCGATGCAGAGCGCGTCTGAACGCGAGCTCGGGCTTTGTGTCCTTGCCTCGGATCTTCGACATGTTCCGGCTGCGACGAGCCGGATCCAGCCGGTCGGCCATTCAGGCAGCCAGCAGCGAACGCTCTGCGCGCCCTTCCTTTATCGACAGCACGCCAGGCTTCATGATCCGGGCGATTTCAGCGATCACTGGCACAACAACCGAGTTGCCGAACTGTTTGTACGCTGGAGTATCGGCAGCAATGATGTTGTACCGGCGCTCAGGAGTGTCAAATCCCATAAGACGTGCGCACTCGCGCGGCGTCAGCCTGCGTGGATTCTTCTTCTTGCCCTGGCTCACGAGGATCTCCGAGCCATCCTTGTAGTAGCGAGCAGACAGCGTCCTTGCGACATCGTCTTTATCCACGAGGCCAAAACCGAAGCCGTTGCCCTGCTTCTGGTGCTTGGCGGCGTACGCCTGCAGATACGTCCAGAGCTTGTCACTCAACGTGTACTTCTCTGCGACCTTGGCTTTCGCCCCGACCGTGTACGGCTCCTCGGGTTCCTCCGAGCCGTCCTGGGGGTGCAGGATGTCCGCCAGGCGCTTAGCGTCAGGGCGCGGGGCAACGAAAGCATTCCAGTCGAAGTCGACCTCTTCGCGGAAACCAACGATATAGATGCGCTCCCGGTGCTGCGGTACAAATCCTTTGGCGTCAACCACCATCGGGTAGACGTGATACCCGAGCTCCTCCCGCAGGACCTGCTGTATCACCCGGAACGTGTTGCCCTTGTCATGCCCCTTCAGGTTCTTGACGTTTTCGAGGAGGAACGCTGCCGGCCTGAACTGATGCAGGATCTGAGCGATGTCGAAGAAAAGCGTACCTTGGGCGTCGCAGGCGAAGCCGTGCTTGCGCCCCAGGGAGTTCTTCTTGCTCACTCCCGCGATGGAGAACGGCTGGCATGGGAAGCCGGCGACGAGCACATCGAACTCCGCCGGAATCAGGTCCCATCGCTCCTTTGCTGTCACCTCCCTGATGTCACCGATCAGTGCATGCCGTTCATCGACCGGGAAGTTGGCCCGGTATGTCCGCTGCGCTGCAGCATCCCACTCGGAGGTGAAAACGCACCGCCCGCCAGCCCGCTCAAAGCCAAGGCGCGTTCCTCCGATGCCAGCAAACAGGTCGATGAATGTGAAGTCACCCTTGTCGCTGGTTGGCGCGGGTCTGGAATTCGCCAAGAGGAACAGCAGCGCCATCTGGGATGTGCGGTCCAGACCTGCCTTCTCCCATCGCGCGATCGTCTTCGTGTCACGGCCGAGCTCACGAGCGAGCTCAGCTCTACTGAAGCGGCGCAGCGCCTCTCCGAGAAGAACCTGCGGCGGGGTCTGCATGTCCATACTGTATGTCCTGACAGGGGGAAAACTGAGCGGCATTATGACCGAGTTTTCTCCCAGCGCAACCCAGCGCCACACTCACCCGAGTTCAAGTGACCTGTTCGGGCTGCCTGGACTGCGGACGCGGACATCTGAGCCGCAAGCTCAATGCGCTTGGCCGCAATCACACACACGGCAGGGATGAGCTTGCGGAAAGCCGGGCCTGAAACGGCGTACCCCGTGTAGAGCACGGCCACGGCAGCACCGATCGGCCCTGCGGCTCCCGCAGCAGCCATCAGAGCCCCGCCGGCACCGATCCCGAGGACGGCTCCTGCCGCAGCAAGCTTGCCGGACGTGATGAGGATTGCCTTCAGAACCACCCACTGAAGAAAGTTGAGTCCGACGAGCCCCGATAGCCCAGGACCGGCCAGCACAAGGCCACCAACGGTCCCCCCGACATCCATGCCTGCGAACTTCACGAAGTCCACTATCTCGTGAAAGGCGACCCGCCGGTAGATGCCCCTCGTCCTCAGCTCCGCTTCAATCTGCTCCGCCAGTTGAAGCTTCTGGGCTTCGGACATTCCACTGAGTGACTTCTCGATCATCTTGAAGAGTACGACGCGTTCGATCTCCTCAATGGGCGAATCCGCCGGCGCAGGAATTTTCAGCCGCTTTGCAACAACGGCGACCGCTCCGGGGTAGTCAACGGCTCGCGACCAGGGCAGTGAATACGAGGCCGCAGAAGCGAACTGCGTTCGCACGTGGTCTGCAAGGACAGCATGGGGAAGGTCCGGTTCAATGCGCGCCTTGAACTGGGTTTCAAGGAGCGAGCGGAGCTCGCTGACGTCCATTGCGCCTGTGACTTCTCCCAACGCATCCGGGCCCGCCTTGATCGCGACACTGCTCATGAGTCCAGTGTAGTGACGCGCTGGGCAGGCGCCCTCGCCTTCGGGCACTGCCGGTGCAAGGCAGCGACACGTCGGGGCTTGCCCCGTTGTCAGGCCGGATACCAGCGGTTACATTGGAGGTCAGTTCATCTGGCCGCACACCGGTTCCGGAATCTCCTCCGCATACGGGTCCGTCGAGAACGGCTGCAGTTTGGGCTCGAGGGAGGGAAGATGAATCTGTTACGACGGCTGCTCGCATGGATTGGGCAGCTGCTCTCGCCGAAAGCGGAACCGCTTCAGGCCCGCAGGTGGGACCCTCAGACCAATCCGGTCGACGTCCAGAAGATCTCGCGCGAGCTGCGTCTGAAGGAAGAGGGTCGCCGACTTGGTGCTGCCGGCGTTCCGGCTGATTCGGATGCGAGCCTCTGCTCGCCTGAAGAAAAGGCCGTCGCCGTCATCGAGCACGCGCGCACTGATTACCTTGCGTGGGGCCAACTGCGCCTGAAGTCGCTTCAAGGCGAGTTGGACAGGCTGGACATCCGCAAGGACCTGCGAGCCGCCGCAGATGGCGCGAACGAATTTGAGCGGCTCGCCGAAGCAGCCATCACGGCAAACGCTCCCGAACTGCAGCAGCTTGGAGCGACCGCAACTGCCCGAGCTGACGAGTTCGCCCGCTTCCAGGCAGAGCACAGACGAAAAGACCTGCCCCACTACCCCGTGGGACTGATGAAGGTGCTGGCGTGGGTCTTCGCCGTCTTCCTCATCGCCATCGAAGCGCTGCTGAATGCATCGTTTTTCGCGAAGGGACTGTCCGGGGGTCTGATTGACGGTTTCGTGGAGGCGGCGATCGCTTCGATGCTGAACGTGCTCGTTTGCCTCGCTGTGGGCGCTCTGGCAATCCGCCACATCAATCATGTCCATCCGTTCGGAAAACTCTACGGGATGCTGGGGTTGCTCTTCGCCGTCTGTTTCATCACAGCGCTTGGCCTCGCCGTCTCGCACTATCGGGAGGCACTTGTCCTCGCGCTGGACGATCCGCAAAGCGCTGCGATCAAGAACGTGCTGGCTGACCCTTTCGGCCTCAAACAGGTGTCTTCCTGGTACCTCTTCTGCATCAGTGTCGTGTTCGGCATCCTGGCAGTGGCGGACGGATACAAGCTGGATGACCGATATCCCGGCTATGGGAAGCGCCACCGGCAGCTTGCTGAAGCACAGAACGAGTACACCGGCGCCGTAGCGCAGCTGCAGGAACACCTCGAAGAACTCAAGGCGGATGCGCTGACCAAGCTCGATCGTGCTCTTGCCCAGTCTCACGTGTCGATCGCCAGCTACAAGAGTGCGATCACTGACAAGGAGCGCTGCCGCAAGGATCTCAACAACCTCATCTTCGATGCGGAGCCTATCCTCAAGGCACTTCTTTCAGAGTTCAGGACAGAGAACAAGGTCGCTAGAGCCGAGAAGGGGCTCGGAGTGCCGCCTTCCTTCAGTACTTCTCCGCAACTCAAGGATCGCGCTGACGATGTACCTGACTTCAGTACTGACGACGACGAGAAGAACCTCGCGGAGCAAGTGCGTGCGCTCCAAGAGTTCGTCGACATGGAGCCCCAGATTCGGGGACGTATCCAAGCGGCCTACAACGCTCGTTTCAGCTCCCTGAGTACGCTGTTCGGACACCTGGATGGCACCGACCTCAGCTCGCGCATCACCCGCTCAGAGCAGCTAACAAGCGAGCCGTCGGTTGAAGTCGCCCTCGGAGGAAGCTGATGGCGTTTCGTGTTTCAAAGGGCCAGCGCAAGGGTACGCTGCTCACACTCACGTGGATTGCCCTTCTAGTCCTCGGCATCGCCGCGGCAGGCGGCGTGGTGATCTACAAGCTTGTATTCGGCAAGAGCGACGTCTTCGACCCCTCAACGCTCTGCCCCGCCGCAGGGTCGCATGGGCACGTCGTGCTGCTCGTCGACAGGTCAGACCCGCTGACCTTTACTCAGCGCAAAGACTTCGAGGTTCTGTTCCGCGACGTCCTCATCTCGAGCGTTCCCAAAGGACACCTCCTCTCCGTTTATGCGCTCGCCGACGACTTCAAAGCTACAGCTGAGCCGCTCATGGAGATGTGCAACCCGGGCGACGGCAGAGATGCTCGGGAGCTTGACGGTAACCCCGCCATGTTGCGCAAAGCGTTCGACGAGAAGTACCTCAAGCCGCTGCTTGCCAGGCGGGACGAGCTGATCACCGACATGCCGGGCAAAGCCTCGCCCATTCTGGAGATGATCCAGCTGGCAGGCATCACAGGATTTAACAGGCGAGCCGTTCCAGAAGCCCGACGCCTGATCGTTGTGTCCGACTTCATTCAGAACACGCCAGAACTGCCGATGTACAAGGTCGGGATTCCTGAGTACGAGTCATTCCGGTCGACAGCGTACGGAAAGAAGGTTCTAGCGGACCTCAAAGATGTGAAGGTGGAACTGCGCATGCTGTTGAACAGGCCAGATCTGCAGACGGAGAAGCTCCTGAAGTTCTGGCAGGAACACATCCGGGCGTCCGGAGGCCGCGTGGTCCTGTACGAGCCTGTTAAGGGCTGATCAGCAGCATCACCATTGAGAAAGATCTTGAGCACCCTCCTCCCCCAGACCCTGAGTGTTCAGCGCCTTTTCGGCGTTGCAGTCGCGCTGAAGGTCGCGTTCGCCGCCGCCGGCTACCTGCTTGAGTCTCCGCTCTGGCTTGGCACGGTGGCGCCGCTGACCGTAATGGTCGCGTACATGTACTTGGGGTACCACCGCCGTTCCTCAGACGTCTCTGAAGAACGCTTCGCGGATAGCTGCTACTACCTTGGCTTCATCTTCACCATCGTCTCGATCATCATCTGCCTGTTCGATCTCCCGAAGATGTCCCCGGGGAAGGGCATGTACCTGATCGCCATGCGCTTCGGCGCAGCAATGGTCAGCACGGTTTTGGGGATGATCGTCAGGGTTTATCTCGTAGGCTTCAAGAAAGACGTCTCTGAAGCAGTGAAGGACGTTGAGACGGCGCTTATCGATGCCACGCGGGCGTTTACCATCCAACTGCAGGACACGATGCAGTCCATGAAGCAGTTCGAGGCCCAGATTCTTGATGCTTCTAAGGCTTCTGTCGCAGGCGTCCAGCTCCAGGTCGAGTCGCTTGGCAGAAACTTCGCAGACGCGCTCAACCGGTTCTATGAGCAGGTGAATTCAGACAACAAAACTGCGTTTGAGCAGATGTTGGGCGAGGTGCGAACGGCAACAGGGCGCCTCTCAGCCTCAGTCGAGACGTACTCCGCTGGGATGCGCGAGCATTTGCAGGGGATCGAGCAGAAGGTGACGGCGTTCAGTGATGCCGTGACGTCGCGCCTCACATCCACCACCTTTCCGGACGACTTCTTCAGCACTCGACTTGAGGCGCCGGTTCAGCAGCTCCGGTCAGAAGCTGAGTCCCTAGGCGCCAGCATTCGGGCGGTAGCCGGGCAGGTACAGGCCTCATCGGCCTCGTTAGGCGAAGTTCTTGATTCCCTGCGCGAACGTACTGAAGGGACGAAGGCAACCATGGACTCAGTTGTGGCGCTTTCAGATCAGCACCGCGTTCTGCTGAACAACGCAGATCTGCAGCTGAATGCTCTCAGCAGACTTGCAGCCAGCCTAGAAACTCTGGAAGGCGCGCTGCGCCTCACCAGCGATGCGGTCAAGGCGAACAGCGCGACTAGCGGGGACCTCCAGAGACAGATCGGGACACTCGTGCAAGACGGTCTCGCAGCCCGCACGGACGTCAAGGATGCTCTCGGGGAGATTTCTAGGCGGCTGGACCAGACTGCCGGACGCGCAGATGGGGTTCTGGATCGCCTTGACTCCCATGTCGTAGCAATGCGCGACCATATTGGGGCGGCGCTGCTTGAAGTGAGAACAACAGCACAGGCGACGCAGAGGACCTCTGAACAGGTCTCGGAGCTCTCGGGCGTCCTGCCCAAGCTTGTCGCAACCACTGAGGACGGCGCGGTCAAGTTGCAGAACGCTGTTGGCAGCCTTCAGCAGATTGCCGGCGCTTCGACTGCTACCGCCCAGGCAGGCGCTGAGAACGCGCGGCTTTCGGAGCAATTGCTCTCTGTCATCAGGGAGCAGACTCGGGAACTTGCCGCCGCCAACCAGCGCTTCCAGGAGACGTCCAATGCCCAGCCCGCGCCTATCCAGACCATACCGACCATCGTGCAGCCTGCCGACGCGGCTGCGGTGCAGGTTGAGCTGCCGCGTCCACTTTCCTGATCTGAGTCCGCAGCCGTGTCGCGCCACACTGACCAGGTCTTTCCAGTCTCTCTGTCGGAGATTGCGTTCACGCTGGTTCTTGTTCTAATGCTTCTTCTTGGCTACATGTTCCTGCAGGAACGCGAGGCGCGCGACGCTGCCGAGCAGAAGCTTCGCGACGCCGTCGTAACTCAGAATGGCGAAGCGACCTTGAAGATGCTTGAGAGTGCCAAGCGGGCACTGGAGGTGGAACTAAGAAGAGCCGGCGCGAAGAACCCCGATCTGCTTATTGCAACCATCAGCAATGCGGGCGAGAAGACAGCCGAGGCCACCCGGCTGCAGCAGGAGGTGGCAGACCTCACGAAGAAGCTCGTCGCGCTTGAGGAACTTCGGAGTCGTGTTGAATCCGCTGGTCGCTCAACCGACGATCAGCTCACGCGCGAGCAAGTCGAAAGGGCGATCGTTCTGCAGAAGGAAGTCGAACGGATTCTGGCCGAGCGCGCCCAAGCCGGACATGCAAGTGCGAACTCGACATCGGCGAGTCCCGACACGGGGACCAGAATAGTCGTTCAGGCTCTGGCAACCACGAGCGAGCTTCACAAGCAAGCCAGAGAGAAGCTTCAACAGTCGATAGTTCCCGGTGAAGAGCCCAAGACCGTACGTGAGCTCGTTGCGGTGGCGAGCGAGGCGTCGCGAGAACGTGGAAGCGGCGCAAGCGTCGGTTCACTCCGCGCAGAGAACGAAAAACTCCAGACTCAGCTCCAGTTCTACGCAAAGCGCGACAAGTTGAGGGGACTTGACCATCCGCCGTGCTGGATGGATTCCGAATCACGCATCGAGTACATCTACAACGTTCAGACGACGCCAGAGGGTTTCTTCGTTAGCCGCGGCTGGCCCTCACACCGCGAGTCCGATGCACGAGCAAGCGATGGTTTCTCAGTTCTAATGGCACAGCCCGGAGTGGCACTCAGCTCGGAACAGTTCGGAACCGGAGCAAAGCCGTATCTGGACTATGGAAAAAAGCAAAGCCCTGAGTGCCGGCACTTCGTCTACCTGTCGTCAACGATCCCGAACGCAGATCGCCGGGATGACGCACGCCGGCTTGTGAGTTCATTCTTCTACATTCTCGAGCGCAAGGCGCCGGTCACGCCATGAGAGTGTCAGTCGGGTCCCTACGGTCGGCGCTGTTCCTCGTCGCCGCATTGCTCGCGTGTGGTCACCTGGCCGCTGACGAACTTCGCGGCCGGGTTGTCGGTATCACTGATGGGGACACTGTGACTGTCTTGACCCCAGCGCGCATCCAGAAAAAGGTTCGCCTCGCAGGAATCGATGCACCGGAGAAGGGGCAACCGTTCGGGCAAGCGTCCAAGCGCCAGCTGTCGGAACTTGCCTTTCAGCGCGATGTGTCGGTTCAATGGAACAAGGAAGATCGCTTCGGTCGCATTGTCGGCGTGATCATCGTGAATGGTGACGACGTTGGGTTGTCGCTCCTTCGCTCCGGTTTCGCCTGGCACTTCAAAAGATATGCGCATGAGCAGAGCTCCACAGACCGAGCTGCCTATGCGAAGGCCGAAGAACAGGCTCAGGCAGCGCGAGTTGGACTCTGGCGCGATCCACAGCCGGTCCCGCCTTGGCAATACCGATCGAACCGCCGACACTGATGCGCTCCCCGCGCCAAAATCGTGTGGATCCTTGGGGAGCGCTGCACGCAGTTGATGCGCGCGGATCGCTGATGGGCAACAGGGGCAAGCTGCACGACGACCAGGGCAGGATCGTTCGCAACGCTGAGACTAAGCGCTGGATTGCCTGTCTGCTGGAGTTCGGAGAGGTTCGCAGGTCCATTTTCTCGGACAGCTACAGCGAACTGTTCTTTCTCGACGAGGCCACGGCCTTTTCCGCGGGCCATCGACCCTGCGCCCAGTGCCAGCGTGGCCGGTACAACGCTTTCCGCGAGGCATGGGCCACGGGGAATGGTTTGTCAGGGCAGCTTGGAGCTGACGACATCGATGCGGCCCTACGCAGCGAAGCAACAGAGGGGCCGCACTTTCGCAAAGTCGGTGAGCTGCCCCTAGGCACCTTCTTCTGCATCCAAGAGACAGCGTTTGCCGTGTGTCCACAAGGCCCGCGAAAATGGTCGTTCTTCGGGTATGAAATGGCCGCCGACGTGCAAGGTAACTTGCCTGTTCGCTTACTGACGCCTGTCTCGATCGTCAACGCCTTCCGAGCGGGGTTCACGCCTCTACTGCATCGGAGTGCACGCACCGAATGAGCACTGCCCTGCGCATGCGCAGGCAGCGACCAGGGAAGCATCATCAATCTCATGTCTGCTCCTAGATCACTCTCCAACACGATCCTGTTCCTGTGGGAGGATGGCTTCGACCGGGGCGTTTTTATGCTACCGGAGCTGCATTCATTCGCGACGACTTTCTGCAGTTGCTGGCGAACCTCTGCGAACTGGGGCGAGTTGATGAATGCCATCGGACCATTCGGCCAGAGGTATCTCACGCCCTTCATAGAGAACTTATCAGAGCCACTTCGATCTTCATACAGCCTTGCGCGCGTTCATGAGATCTGGGAGGTGGATGTGGACGAGTTCCCGTGGACCCAGTGCGTTGAGGAGTCGTACACCAGACTGGCTCCTGCATTTCAGGACGAGTACGACGCGGTACAGATCTGGACTGAGTACGGGCACCCTGTTAGCTACTTCAACATAGCAGACTACCTCGCGCTGTGTACGGATCTGGTGGGGAGCGGCCTCACTGTCCAGCCTCTTCACGGAGCCGTCCCAAAGCTGCATGACTACGGTCGCCCTTGAAGGGGACAAAAGGCAGTGGTAGCTCGCATTGTGGTGGCTGGACATCTGACTCCAGCGCGATTCCTCGGCGCGCGACAGACCGTAGCGGTTCGCTACCGCAAGGCGCCGGTCGCAGTGATCTGCGACGCAAAGTAGGCAGCGGCTGCTGCGCCACTTGTCCGCCGCTAGCAGATTACAGGAAGGCCGGTGTGACTTCCTCGTACAAGTCTGGGATCCCGCGCTTCGACACACGAAATTGATTTCGAGCCTTCAAGGCCCCACCGCTTTTCTGAGTCAAATGCGTGGTGAGGATCGATGAGCCCGGGTCGTAGATTGCTGTATGGGAGAACAGAGCATGCAGGAAAAATGCGAAGTCCGTGCCCTCGCAGATCCAAACCACATGCGCGTTCTTCCTCTTTCCGGAGGCTGGATCGAGCACTTGTGACTTCGTCACAAAATTGAATCCCGAGGAACCGCGCTTGTATGGCACGTACGCGGCTTGGAAGTGCTTCGTTGACCAGTGGGTTAGGAGGCTTGCGAACGACCAGGAAGCGGCTGTCGCACCAGCCTTGTCAATCAGTTTTATCGACCCTTTCGCGTTGATGATCTTCTTCGCGACTGGGTCGTACCCCACGAGCTTGAGCGTTGTTCCCAAGCTTGCGTGGGTTGTCCCGACTTTGTGCTGACCGACGAACCGCGTCTTGTTGTTGGCGCCGGCTTTGCCGTAGAGCCGTAGAAACGCCCGGCAGCCATTCTTCTTGTAGTAACCACCATCTGGCTCAGGTTCTATCACCGTGATCTTCGAGCCGCTGAACGCCTTGATCTCCCATCCCTTGTAATCAGGTTCTGCTCGCGCATTCGCGGGGATGCCCAGGTAAGCTTCTAACGTGTAGCCAGCCGCGTTGTCGTCGGTGAACTTGATTGGTGCCGTCGTGCTTCCCATCTTCCTTGCAGGGGGGAGCTCTACGCCCTTAAGCCGCGCCAGCTTTTTCAGAAGCTCATTCTTGATGGCGGCCGCCGACTGCTTGGCATTTATTTCATGAAGAACGCCCCACCGGTTTATGGAGGCCACGTCCAATTCCAGCTGAAGCTCACGCGCGAGCAAAGTACCAGCGGCAGCTAGGTGCGCGATGATCCTCCCCCCTGGCGTTACTCCGAGAACCAGAACCCGACCATCTGGCACGCCTTTCCCGTTCCGGTCCTCCTTAGCCACAGGACGCAGCTTCTCGGCAAGACTTTTCGGGCACCCGCGCAAGAACCCCGAGAGCCGGATCTCGGGGTAATCGGGGTACATGATCAATTGGGCGCTGGGTGCCGCGCAGAGCTGACCACCTTTCAACAGCCAACTGAAATCAAGCTTTGCCTTGAAGTGCTGCCGTTGGGAACGCTCCACCGACACCGACTTCAAGGGCAGCAGATTGATCACACCCCAGTTTCCTCGCCACAGGTATATCTGCTGTTTCGAGTTGTCGTTCTGAGCGAGCTTCTTGCAAAAGAGCCGTTGGACCTCGACCTCGGACATCGCCTGCCGCAATGACGCAAGGTCGTTGATGGGATACGGTGCTGTACCCGAACTGACGCGCGAGGCGCTCTTGGCCGTGGTCATCTTCCCCTCCTCTTTTGTGGCGATCGTAGCTCATGGCACTGCCGGCTCAAGGCGGTGATCAACCCCGACGCTGGCCAACTGCAAGTACGAGCTGGACTGTCAGAGCTTCGAATCTTCTACACACTGCCTGAGAAACGCGTCAACTTGAGCTTCGGTGAGTACTTCGAAGAGCACTCCACCTCCCCGCAGGTTGAGTGTCTTCATAAACTTCCGGAATCCTTCCTCGCTGTCGGTGACTCTCGGTTCGTCCTGAATCAGGCGCACGATTCCCGCGCACACCTTAGTGCGGCTTGCAGTCAGCCGGCGCTCGACGATGTTCGAGCGGATATCCGCCGTCTTGAGGATGGCTGGCAGACCATCAAGCTGATCATCGCTCGAAACCTTCCTGGCGATGTATGCATTCCACCAGAGTCTCGAAATCGCATTGTCATCGCGACGCTTGGTCAGCGTGTCGGCAAAGAAGTGAGTCTCGATCACTGAAACTGTCTTATCGGACTCACTGCCGCGCGCCAACCAGCGGTCGCGACAGTACTGCAGGCACTCGCAATGTGTCAATCGCACCCAGATCCCCTCCTCGTAGGCCAGGGATGGCGAAAGCCGACCAGGAGAGCGCCACACCAAGCGCGAGTTTCTGACCTCCGCTTCAGACGAGCCCGCTGGATCAAGATCCCTCAAGGGGGCGAGGTCGACATCTAGATCGAGTTCCGATGTCCCATTCGCCAGCCGCTCGAACGTCTTCGAAACCGCTGCTCTGGTACCGAGAAAGATTGGCTTCAATCTCGGCGCGAAGGGAATCAATCGTGCTTTGTGAAAGATATCTGAGCTTCATTTCGTCTACTCACCGAGAAGTTCTTTGACCGCGAGAACTTCACTGAATGGCTGCTGCAGCAGCTTCTGCGCGTCTCTCCAGAGTTCAGCGTCAGCAGGGTTGATTCCGAGGTAGTCACACTTGGCAGTGAATACGCGATGCCAGCGCCTGCCCTCATATTCACCGGCGCCACTCCTCAACGTGTCTAGCACTTCCATGGCCGCCGGGAGGTAGACGCTGTTCAGGACGACGGGCTTGCCGACTTTCAGGCCGCGAAGCTGGTTCACAGTTCCGTACAGATCCGAGGCGCTGAGGATTCTGATGCGGTCGCCATCCATCTGGATGGAGAACGTGCCCGCCGGCAGGTCTTCGGACTCTACCAACGAGAAGATCGTGTCCACTTGAGCTAGCTTCTCGCGCCCGACATTGATCACGATTTCATCGTCCAGGCCGAGTACGGATCCGGCCGCGATGCGGCAAGTGCCGCCTCCGTACTCGGAGTGACATTCGGCGAGGGAAAAGGCCTCGATGTCGCGAGTCGCCCAGATCATGGGACGCATGGCGACCCGGCCGATGAGTGCGCCTTGCGGAAAGACGTATGCTCCGCCTTCGATGCCGAGCTGGATCAGCTCGGAAAAGTAGCTCTCGGCACAGCTGACGAACATGCCCACTCCCGCGGCCCCAGCGGCTACCAGCCCGCGAAGATAGGTCTGCGTCAGCGAGACACCGTACTGGAGGGAAAGTTCAGAGGACTCGGGCAGTTCCGTGACCTCTACAGACAAGGAAAAGTCTGCGCCTTCATAGTCGCCCGTCTCGCGCCAGAGCACCGGATGCGGAAACCGGGTTTGCTCATCAATTTTCACGGGCACCCTCCTCCGCCCCGCCAGCGCGGTAGGTCACAGCCAAGTCGATCGGGCCGCGGTACTCGCCTACCATGTCGACGTCAAGCTGAACGCGGACGCCCTCACTGACGCTGGTGCGCAAGCGACCCGCAACAATGCTCCCCTGATCAGCGCTTGCGAGCGGTAGAAGCTCCGCGCTGTTGAGGCCCACGGCAAAAAGCGCCACCTCCACTTCGCCGGCCGCGACCGGCGTGAAGAAGATCCGGCGACGGGAGGCCCCCCCCGATCAGCATGTTCCTGACATCCCGCACCTGCAACGCCCCTCCTCCGCGCTCCTTCGCATCGGCCCGGGGCCGGCTGCTCCGCCCGCCAAGGGCTTCATCCTTACCCCCCTCAGCTTGGGGACCTGCGCCTGGTGATTCGCCACCGACTCCAGCCGAACCAGCATGCTGACCTGCTCCACTGCCAGGGAGCGGCTTTCTGCGCGCTGGTGTGACTTGATAGCGCAGCTTCTGCGGGTCAGCCTGGGACGACTCTGACCGGCTCTCCGCCCCGGATCTCTCCCCTTCGAAGTACCGGCGCATTTCGTCAGCAGCGACCTCCTTGTCGAAGTCCGCCAAGGTATGAAACTTCACAGCTTCGCGGATCCGCTTGGCCAGCATCTTCATCACTCCCTTCGCACGTTCGCGGGATCGCACATCTGGAAGTCGCTCCGAGGACAGCTCGCGGTGTTTTGGATCCTCAAGCTTCTTGATGAACGCGCTCCCCTTTGCTTCCGCTGGCATGACCAGCGCGACAAAGTCCTTGTACATGGGGAAACGCACAAACTTGTCGCCAAAGTGTTCGAGGCTGTCGGCAATCACCATTCCGTTGCGGGCGATGAATATCTTCTTGGGCAAGCCTTCACGCACCAGAACCCTCACCCGCACCCGTCCAAGCTCCGGAAGCTCGAGCGACTCCTCCTTCGCGTCCGCGGAGGTCAAGCACTCATGAAGATCGCGCGCGAGCAGAAAGTCCTGCGACATCTCCGCCTTCTCCGCTGTCTGCAGCATGCCCAAATCGCTGAAAAGTCCTGCAATGCTTGAGCGGGTCAGGACAATCTGTCCACCATCGATGCTGAACTCCATCTCGCCCGCGGCGATCGCAGGGAAGAAGTTCTGCATCAGAGAGCAAGCGAAAGTCCGCTGCCAGTCGGCAGTTTCCCTGAAAGCAAGAATGTAGAGGGACGTTCCCGGCTCACCTCTGCGCAGCCAAGCAGGCACTGCGGCTCGATCCGCCACAGGCTCGAAGTTCGGCAGCCCCCAATACCCGGCCTGCCTGCGAGGCTTTCCGTCACTGCCGGTATGCAATATGAGAATGGTCTTGCCTTGGGCGAGGAAGGCAATCTCCCCCTCCGCGGGTTACACGGATTGACGTGGACGTCTGCGCGAACTGCTCGAAACTCGGCATCATCTCGCCGATGTGCCGCAGCTGAGCAGGCCCGACTGAGCTGTGGGATGCTGCCCTGGGGATCGTGGCCGGCTGCTGTCAGCAGCCAAGTGCTTGCCTGGGGCATCTGTACCCAAGCGCTCGCGCACTCTGGTATTGAGGCGAGGGAGAGCGTCCGGGCAATGCGCGGAGTTCGTGGCGGGCTACAATACCGCCCGACCTAGAGGTACCCACGCAAGATGAAATCTGGGCGAGCGTCAAGAAGGGCGGATCGGAGCGGCGGCTGAGCGCCTTGCCGGGTGCCCCAAGAAGCGCAGTCGCAGGTTCGCGCGTCCTTCTGCCATACTGAGCCATGAGCCCGCCTTCAGGCGCAAATGCAGGCAGCACACTGCGGGCGCTGCCCAGAACCACATGAGTCAGAACACCTATGTCACCGCAAGCGTGCTCGGGCGCGTGCGCGTGCGCGCCGGCTGGGATGCGCCACTGCAGGAGATCTACTGCAGTGTCGAGCCGCTGGACGTGCAGGCTGATTTTGACGGGCAGACGCCGCGCTGCTTCCTGGAGTTCGCCTACGCCGACATCCCGTCCATGATCGCCTCGCTGGCCGAAGGCGGCATCATGCTGCCCGCGGACATGCGCCAGGCGATTGAATCCGATGTCCGGGCCGGGGCGGGCAATGTGATCCGCGATTTCGGGGCCGACTGGCCGTCGTCGCAGCTGCACTGACCCGCCCGCAAGGCAGAACGCTCCGGCCGGCAGTCACCTTGACGGCACACAGACACTGCCGCAGCAGAAGCAGGCACACGGCCGCTGCCCACTGCCGCCAGTGATCACAACGGCAGCTCGGTACCGGCACAACGGAACCCGCAGCCGCGGGGTTCTACTCGCGCGGTGTGCGCCGGTGGTCCGAGTTCCTCAGTACGCGCTCCAAGCATTTCTGTAGCGGCAATTCGATTAGTGAACTGACTAAGGCCAGAGCTGCCAGCCTCACGCAACGGCGTCCTCCCACGTGACCGTCGGCTTTGAGGCACTGCATCAGAATCGAATCGCGACCGAAGCCGTATCCAAACCAAGTCCCAACGAGCAACACCAGAGAATCGACCGCAGCTGGACACTGCGCTCTACACGATCTCGCGATGGTCGAACGCAAGCCGGCGGGCTGGGACGCCCCCAGCTGCGGGGAACCATCTGAGCTCCTCGATGCGCTTGCCGGCGACCAAGGGGATGTCGGCCGGCGTAAGCGACCGGCAGACGATGCTCAGCGCCCGGCCGCGGGCAGCTCGTTCAGGCCGCCCACGGCTCGCATCTGGTGCAGGTACGGCACGCAACAACCGAGCCGCTCTTGCGCCACCTTCCGTGCCGCGGCTCGATCGAAGCAACTCCTACGCGGCCTGTTGAAGCGCAGCTTCTAGATGGTTGGCCCAGAACTCCATCATCTTTCGACGCTGGGGGAGTTGCCGACTATGGTCGTACGCTCCTCTCACCTTGCCACGAACGTGCGCCAGTTGAAGCTCGATGTGATCAGACGCAAACTGCCGCTCGTATAGAGCAGTGGATGCAAGGCCGCGGAAGCCGTGGCCCGTCATCTTGCCCTTGTACCCAAGTCGCCCCAGCGCTTTCAGAATCGTGTTGTTGCTCATTGGCTTCCTTCGGTCACGTTCACCGGGAAACAGCAACTCTGATCCTCTAGAGATCACCTGAAGCGTCCGAAGTACTTGAATAGCCTGAGGCGCCAGGGGCACGATGTGCATCCGCTTCATCTTCATGCGCTCCGCCGGGATCCGCCATTCGGCAGCGTCAAAGTCGATCTCTTCCCACTTCGCCTCAATGAGTTCAGATGTGCGCACAAACGTCAGCGCAAGAAGCTTCATGGCGAGCCGCGTGAGCTGCGAGCCTTCGTACGCCTCGATCTTGCGCAGCAGCTGTGGCAGCTCACTCTCGTCGATCCGGGCGTGATTCCCTCCGGCGCGTTGGGGCAGAACGTCGGAGGGCTTGAACTCGGAGGCGGGGTTGCGGCTGCACAGCCCTCGCGTGATCGCGTACCGGAACACCTGACTGCAGGTATTCCGCACTCGACGCGCGACATCGGTGGCTCCGCGCCCCTGGACACGCTCCATCATCGCGACGACGTGCTTGGGTTCGATCTGGTCCACTGGCTTGTGCCCAAGCACGGGAAATACGTTTCGCTCTAGCCGGCTCATGACGTCCTCGGCATACCTCGCATGTCGCCCTGTGGACCACCTCGAGTGCCAGGCACGAGCGACGGCTTCGAACGATGACTCCTGCGCGATCAGCAGAGCAAGCTTCGCCTCCCGCTTCTCGTCCGCGGGATCAATGCCGGCCTGCACCTTGTCGCGAGCTTGGTCCCGGGCGGCGCGCGCCTGCTCAAGACTGACTTCCGGGTACGAGCCAAGGAGCAGCACTTTCTCACGACCCCGGATGTAGTAGCGCCACCGCCAGGAGCGCTGCCCGCTCGGTGTGACGAGAACGAAGAGCGAGTTGCCGTCGAACACCTTGTACGGGCGATCTCGGGTGATCAGGTCGGCCAGTTGCTGGTCGGTGAGACGGCAGTCCGGCTGCCGGGGTCGGCGTTGAGTAGTGGTGGTTGCGGTCGTTTCAGACATCTTTCGGGTCCTTCTGATGAAGAAAAGTACCCCGATAGCCGCTGTCTCGATACCCCGATTCGTACCCCGATAAGGCGCTGGACGTCGGTGGACGGTCCTGGACCTCAGAAGACATAAAGCCCTGATTTCTCAGGGCTTTATGCTGCTTGGGGGACTTCGATGGACCCCTATGGACAGGGTCCTGGCGGAGCAGGAGGGATTCGAACCCTCGATACGGAAAAACCGTATACCGGATTTCGAGTCCGGCGCATTCGACCACTCTGCCACCGCTCCTGTATTCGGTTCGCGTGGTGCGAAGCCGCGCATTCTACCGCAGCAGCGGGGCTCTTCCGCAGGTCTCCCGGCTCTTCTGGATCAGCCCGCCGAGCGGCTCAGGCCGCCTCGAACCAGGGCCGCGAGCGGTCGTGCATGGCGCGCACGGGGACGACCTGGCCCGGCTCGACCTGCCGCGGCTCGTCGAAGAGGTAGACGGCCTGCTGCCAGCTGGCGACAGCCCGGCTGCGCGAGGGGTGGTTCTCGAAGAGCACGCCGCGGCCGAAATCGATGCGGATCCACTGGATGACGCCCCAGCACAGGCCGCCGTCCACCACCGGCAGCTCCAGCCGCTTCTTCTCGGGCGGGAAGGTGTCGTGCTGCTGGAAGTCGAAGCGGAAGGCCTCGACCGCTTCGCTCAGCAGCACGCGCGGCAGGTCCTCGCGGTGCAGCGGGCGCTTGCGCGGCTGGATGGCGTTGAAGGGCCGCAGGTCGAAGCCGAAGGAGTCCTGCACCCGCAGCTCCCGGCCGAGCTCCTCGCCGCCCACCAGGGCGACCATGATGCTGGCGGCCGCGGGCAGGATCTCGCCGCCCGGCTTGAGCAGGCGCGCCTTGGCGTCCTCGAGGGCGGGCAGCACGTGCTCGCCGAGCAGTTCGCTGGAGAAGATCTCGTGCACCAGGATGTCGGCGCGGCCGCCCAGGTCACGCTGCGCATCGACGCCGAACGAAGGCTTGTGCAGGACCTTCACCCGGTCCTGGTAGCCGTTGCGGGCCACGATCTTCATCGCCGCGTCGGCCACCAGGCCCTCGGCTTCGCAGGTGACGACCTTCCTGGCGCCGAGCCGCGCCGCCATCATGGCCACCAGGCCGGAGCCGGTGCCGATCTCGAAGACGGTCTTGTCCGCGCTGACGGCGCCGCGCAGCCCCTCTTCGTAGGCGCGGTTGCGCTCGGCCTCGTTCATCATCGGCACGTGCCAGAGCGGGACCATCTGGCTGACCAGCCACTCGGCGCCCAGCCGCGCGGCCAGGCTGTCGGGCTGGGCCTTGAGCACGTCCCGGCATACCTGGATGGCCAAGGCGCCCTCGCCCGCGTGCAACAGGCAGAGCGTGGCCTTCTTCAGGGCCTGCTCGTCGGCCGGGCGCAGCGCCAGCACGACGCGGTAGTCCTCCGCCGCTTCACGCAGGCCGCCCAGCTGCTCCCAGGCGTCGCCGCGCTGCTGGCGCAGGTCGGCGTCGTTGGGCGCGAGCTGGATCGCCCGGTTGAAGGTGGCGATGGCCTGTTCGTGCCGGCCTAGCGCCTGTTCGCAGCGGCCGCGCACCGACCAGGCAGGCACGAAGGCCGCGTCGATCTGCAGCGCGCGCTCGGCCAGCTCGATGCCCTCCTCCGCAGCGCCCAGATGGAGCTTGCATTCCGCCAGGCTGGCCCAGCCATCCGCATGGCCGGGGAAGCGGTCGGCGTAGGCGCGGAAATGGTCGGCGGCGGCCGCGAAGTTGCCCAGTTCCCGCTCGCACATGCCCAGGTTGAACAGCACGTCCGCATCGGCGGGCGCGTGGCGATGCACCTGGCCGAGCAGCTCCCGCGCCCGCGCGAAGTTGCGCACCATCAGCTGCATGGTGGCGCACAGCCGGGCGCTGTCGATGTCGCCAGGGTTGTCCCGGCACAGCGCCTCGCATTCGGCGATGGCTTCGGCGTGCTGGCCGGCGCGGAACTTCGCCTTGAGGGCGGCGTGGGCAGGATTCATGGAGGCAGCGGTCGAAAAGGCGCGATTGTCGGCCACGCCGACGGAGCGAGCGGCGGCCGTTCAGCGCACAGGCGCCAGCACCGCCTCGCCGCCCATGTAGGGTCGCAGCGCCTCGGGCACCGTCACCGATCCGTCGGCGTTCTGGTAGTTCTCGACGACGGCCACCAGCGTGCGGCCCACGGCCAGTCCCGAGCCATTGAGCGTGTGCACCAGCTCGTTCTTGCCCTGCGCGGTCTTGAAGCGGGCCTGCAGGCGGCGCGCCTGGAAGGCCTCGCAGTTGGAGACGGAACTGATCTCGCGATAGGTGTCCTGCGCCGGCAGCCAGACTTCCAGGTCGTAGGTCTTGGCGGCGCCGAAGCCCATGTCGCCGGTGCACAGCAGCATCACGCGGTACGGCAGGCCGAGCTTCTGCAGCACGGCCTCGGCGTGGCCGGTCATCTGCTCCAGCGCCTCGTAGCTCTTGTCCGGGTGGGTGACCTGCACCATCTCGACCTTGTCGAACTGGTGCTGGCGGATCATGCCGCGTGTGTCGCGGCCGGCGCTGCCCGCCTCGCTGCGGAAGCAGGGCGTGTGCGCGGTCAGCTTGATCGGCAGCTGCGACTCGGCCAGCACCTCGTCGCGCACGAAGTTGGTCAGCGACACCTCGCTGGTCGGGATCAGGTACAGCGCCTGCTGCTCCTCCGAGGCCAGTCCCTCCTGCCCGCCCTTGCTGACGGCGAACAGGTCGGCCTCGAACTTGGGCAGCTGGCCGGTGCCGCGCAGCGTGGCCTCGTTGACGATGTAGGGCGTGTAGCACTCGGTGTAGCCGTGCTCGCGCGTCTGCACGTCCAGCATGAACTGGGCGATGGCGCGATGCAGCCGGGCGATCGGGCCCTTCATCACCGAGAAGCGCGCGCCGCTCAGCTTGATGGCCGTTTCGAAGTCCAGGCCGAGCCGCTCGCCCACGTCGACGTGGTCCTTGGGCTCGAAGTCGAATTTGCGCGGGGTGCCCCAGGTACGCACCTGCACGTTGGCGCCCTCGTCGTCACCGACCGGCACGCTCTCGTGCGGCAGGTTGGGGATGCCCTGCAGCATGGCCAGCAGCTCGGGCTGGATCTCGTCCAGGCGTTGGGCGGAACGCTCGAGCTCGGTCTTGATGCCGGCGACCTCGGCCATCACGGCGTCGGCCGATTCACCCTTGGCCTTGAGCTGGCCGATCTGCTTCGACAGCTGGTTGCGCCGGGCCTGCAGCTCTTCGGTGCGGCTCTGGATGGTCTTTCGCTCGGCTTCCAGGGCCTTGAAGGCGTCCACGTCCAGGTAAGGCTGCGGCTTCTTGCGCGCCTCGAGCCGGGCGACCACGGCATCCAGGTCTTTGCGTAGCAGGGTGATGTCGAGCATCGCGGGATTTTATGCGGGGGGCTCCAGGGGCCGGGGGCTCGCTCGGGTGGGAGAGCCACACGGCTGGAGTTGCCGCCGGGACTGGATCCCCCGCCTTCGCGGGGGATGACGAAGAAACGCGCGGGGGATGACGAAGAAATAGAGCAGGCGGTGACGAGAGACTATTTCGCCGCCGCCGTTTCCGGGTCCGGGATCTCGCCGCTTTGCCGCTGCAGCGACCACATCTGCGCATAGCGGCCGCCGCGCGCCAGCAGCTCGCGGTGGGTGCCGCGCTCGACGATGCGGCCGGCCTCCATCACCAGGATCTCGTGCGCGTCGATCACCGTGGACAGGCGGTGCGCGATCAGCAGCGTCGTCTTGTTTCGCGCCGCGCTCTTGAGCTCGGCCTGGATGGCGCGCTCGTTGGCCGAGTCCAGGGCGGAGGTGGCCTCGTCGAAGATCAGGATCGGCGGGTCCTTCAGCAGCGTGCGGGCAATGGCCACCCGCTGCTTCTCGCCGCCGGAGAGCTTCAGGCCGCGCTCGCCCACCATGGTCTGGTAGCCGCGCGGCGTACTCTCGATGAAGTCGTGGATGCGGGCGGCGCGGGCCGCGGCTTCCACTTCGGCGCGGCTGGCGCCCGGGCGGCCGTACGCGATGTTGTATTCGACCGTGTCGTTGAAGAGCACCGTGTCCTGCGGGACGATGCCGATTTCCCGGCGCACGCTGGCCTGGGTGACCGCGCGGATGTCCTGCCCCGCGATGGTGATGCGGCCCTGCTGCACGTCGTAGAAGCGGTAGAGCAGGCGGGCCAGCGTCGACTTGCCCGAGCCGGAGGGGCCGACCACGGCCACCGTCTTGCCGGCCGGGATTTCGAAGCTGACGTCGTGCAGGATGACGCGGGAAGGCTCGTAGGCGAAGCCGACGTGCTCGAAGCGGACGGTCCAGTCGATCTCGGGGCCGGCCGCGGCGGCTGCCTCGCGCAGGGCCGGCGCGCCGGGCGCGTCCGCCACCTCGCGCTCGCGGTCCATCAGCGTGAACATCTTGTCGAGGTCGGTCAGGCTCTGCTTGATCTCGCGGTACAGCACGCCCAGGAAGTTGAGCGGGATGTAGAGCTGGATCATGAAGGCGTTGATCATCACCAGGTCGCCCAGCGTCATGCGGCCGGCGACCACGCCCTCGGTGGCCAGCCACAGCATGGCGATCAGCCCGGTGGCGATCACCAGCTGCTGGCCGGTGTTCAGCAGCGACAGCGTGCTCTGCGCCTTCAGCCGGGCGCGGCGCAGGCTCTCCAGGCTCTGGTCGTAGCGCCGCGCCTCGAAGCCTTCGTTGTTGAAGTACTTGACCGTCTCGTAGTTGAGCAGCGAGTCGACCGCCTTGGTGTGGGCCGCCGAGTCGAACTCGTTGGCCTCGCGCCGGAACTTGGTGCGCCACTCGGTCACCACCACCGTGTAGGCGATGTAGACCACCAGCGCCGCCAGCGTGATCCAGGCGAACCAGGCGTCGAAGCGCACCGCCAGGATGCCCAGCACCAGCGCCATCTCGAACAGCGTGGGCACGATGCTGTAGAGCGAGAACGAGATCAGCGACTCGATGCCGCGCACGCCGCGCTCGATGTCGCGCGTCATGCCGCCGGTCTGGCGTTCCAGGTGGAAGCGCAGCGACAGCGAATGCAGGTGCTGGAAGGTCTGCAGCGCGATGCTGCGCGCCGCGCCCTGCGTGGCCTTGGCGAACACCAGTTCGCGCAACTCGGTGAACAGCGTGGTCGACAAGCGCAGCGCGCCGTAACCGATCAGCAGGCCGGCCGGCACCACCAGCATGGCGGCGGCGTCGCCCGGCTTCAGGCTCAGCGAATCGATGAGGTGCTTGAGCACGATCGGCACGCTGACGTTGGCCAGCTTGGCGCCCACCATGAAGGCGAGCGCGATCGCCACCCGCCACTTGTATTCCCACAGGTAGGGCAGCAGGCGCTTGAGCGTGGCCCAGTCGGCCCCCTTGGCGGGCGGGGCGCCGGGAGCGGCTGCAGGCGGGAAGTGGCGGGAGGAGCTGGCGTCGCCGTAACGGCGCATCGGGGACAATCCGGACAGTTGCTTCTGGAGAGATTGTGCCCACCTCCCCGAATTCAAGCGCGTCGGCCGGCGCCTCCCCGGTCGGCCCGGCCACCCCGCCCAGCGACAAGGAGCTGGTGCTCAAGGTGATCCCGCTGCCGGCCGACACCAACGGCAACGGCGACATCTTCGGCGGCTGGGTGATGGCCCAGGTCGACCTGGCCGGCTCGGTGATCCCGGCCCGCTACGTCAACGGGCGCATGGCCACCGTGGCGGTCAAGGAGTTCATCTTCAAGCAGCCGGTGCGGGTGGGCGACATCCTGTCCTTCTACGCCTGCGTCACCCACATCGGGCGCACCTCGATCACGGTGCAGGTGGAGGTGTTCTCCGAGCGGCACCGGGCGCAGGGGCAGTTCGTCAAGGTGACCGAGGCGACGGTGACCTACGTCGCGATCGACGACAACGGCCGGCCGCGGCCGATCGAAAAGCGCGCATGAGCGACCCGCACGAGCCGCCCGACCCCCTGCTCTCCCCTGCGCTGGAGCACAAGACGCTGCTCTGGCTGGTGGTGGGCTTCACCCTCGCCTTCCTGTGGGTGCTGTGGCCGCTGGCCGGCGCCGTGCTGTGGGCGATCTTCCTCGCCATCGTGTTCTTCCCGATGCACCAGTACGTGCGGCGCCGGGTGGTCCGGCGGCGCTCCAACCTGGCGGCCTTCCTGACCATGCTGTCCATCGTGCTGATGGTGATCCTGCCGCTGTCGCTGGTCAGCGCGTCGGTGGTGGAGCAGGCGTCGATGCTGTACCAGAGCATCAAGACCGGGCAGGTGCAGCCGGCCCAGTGGCTGCAGCGCATGATGGACGCCCTGCCGGCCTGGGCCCAGTCCATCCTGGCGCGCTTCGGCCTGTTCGACCTGCCGGCCGTGCTGCAGCGCGCCGGCGAACTGCTGTCGCGCAGCAGCCAGGCCATCACCAGCAGCCTGGTGGGCATAGGCCAGGTCACGCTGGACTTCGTGGTGTCCTTCTTCATCATGCTGTACGTGCTGTTCTTCCTGCTGCGCGACGGCAGCTCGCTCACGGCCAGCATCGAACGGGCGGTGCCGCTGCGGCCCGAGCAGACCCACAAGCTGCTGTCGCAGTTCGTCACCGTGGTGCGCGCCACCGTCAAGGGCAACGTGGTGGTGGCCGTGATCCAGGGCACGCTGGGCGCGCTGGCCTTCTGGGTGCTGGACATCCCCGGCCCGGCACTGTGGGGCGCGCTGATGGCGCTGCTGTCGCTGCTGCCGGCGGTCGGCGCAGCTCTCGTGTGGGGACCGGTGGCGCTGTACCAACTGTTCACCGGCCAGCTGCTGCAGGGCCTGGGACTGGTCGCCTGGGGGGTGCTGGTGATCGGGCTGGTCGACAACGTGCTGCGGCCGGTGCTGGTCGGGCGCGACACGCGCATGCCCGACTACCTGGTGCTGGTGGCCACGGTGGGCGGCATCAGCCTGTTCGGGCTGAACGGCTTCGTGATCGGGCCGGTGATCGCGGCCCTGTTCCTGGTGTGCTGGAAGCTGCTGACCGACGTGCGCGAGGAGACGCCGGCCTCAGCGCTGGCCGCCACCGACACCGGCGCCGCCACCCCGAAGGACGGCCAGCCCCCGCCGTAGCGCCTGCAGCGGCAGCTGCCCGGGCGCCGAGGCTTGCTGCCCGACGGCAAAGGTCAGCGCCGATCCGAATTCGCCGCCGCACAGGCGGCTGGCGGCACCCAGTGCGCCCATTGCCATTCCGGCCACCGGGATGCGCAGTTCCTCGCTGGCCTGCAGCGTGGCCTGCAGCAGCACCAGCACGTCGCTGCGCCGCTGCGGCATGACGGCGACCTTGGCGATGTCGGCGCCCAGCGCCTGCGCCTGGCGGAAGCGCTCCAGCAGCTGCGCCGCCGGCGGCGTCTTGTCGAAATCGTGGAAGGACAGCAGCAGCGCGATGCCCGCCGCGCGAGCGGATTCGCGCACCTCGGCCAGTTGGGCAGGTTCGGACGCCATCTCCCAGTCGACGATGTCGGCGGCGCCCTGCGCGCACACGGCGCGGTACAGCTCCACCACGCCGGGCTCGTCCAGCGCGAGCGGCTGGCCACCCTCGCGCTGCGAGCGACGGGTGAACAGCAGCGGCACGCCGGCGGCCTGCCGGATGCGAGCGGCGGTGTCGAGCACGCGGGCGGTGTCGGCCACCGCCCCGAAGAAGTCGACCCGCCACTCCAGCAGGTCGGGCGGCTCGGCGGCCACAGCGGCCACTTCGGCCAGCAGCGCGTCCGCGTCGCGCCCCACCAGCGGCACGCACACGGCCGGCAACGCGCCGCCGGCCAGCGGCTGTCCGTGCAGCGTGATCGGCTCCATGGGATCAGGAGATGATGTAGGCGCCGGCGCCGGTGCTCAGCAGCTTGCCGTCCGGACCCAGGAACTCCATGCGCGTGGAGCCCACGCGCGAGCCCAGGCGCAGCACCTCGGCGCGCAGCTCGAAGTGGTCGCCGATGGCCGGGCGCAGGTAGTCGATGCGCAGGTCGATGGTGCCCAGCTTGGCGAAGCGCTGCAGGCGGGCCTCCGGCGACTCGTCCATGTGGCGGCCGCCGACGGCGGCCAGGCAGGCCAGGCCACCCATCGCATCCAGCCCCGCGGAGACCACGCCGCCGTGCAGGCGGTTGTAGGCCGGGTGGCCGATCAGTTCGCGGCGCATGTCGATGCGGCCGACCACGCGGTCGGGGCGGAGGCTGGTGATCTTCAGGCCCAGCACCTGGTTGAAGACGATGCGGTCCTCGAAGATGGCCTTCAGGCCGGCAATGAACTCCGGCTCGAATTCGCTCGGGGCCGGCGGCGGGTTCCTTGTCATCCCGCCATTGTCCCGCACACGCCGTGCTCGACCGTGGAAGGTGTCCGACGCGGCCCGCCGGCCGGCGGGGCCATACTGGCCGCATGGGCGGGGCGCCCGGCGGAAAGGACGGACGTGAAGAAAAAGACGTACAGCCAGATGCTGGAAGAGATCGAACTGCTCAAGAAGCAGGCCGAGGAGGTGCGCCGGCGCGAGATCGAGACGGTGATCGCGCGCATCAAGGACGCGATCGCCTTCTACGGCCTGACCGAGGAAGACCTGGGGTTCAGGAAGCCGGAGAAGCCGGCGCCGACGCCGCCGCCCGCTTCGGAACCCGTGACCAGGAAGAAGCGCAAGTCGCGCTACACCGAGCGGCCGCTGGCCGGGCCGAAGGTCTGATGCCTCAGTGCGGCGCGAGCCGCTGGGCCCGTTCCAGCAGCAGGGCCTTCTCCCGCGCATTGCCGGCCAGCGCGGCGGCGCGCTCGAAGGCGGCCCGCGCCTCGTCCTTGCGGCCCAGCCTGGCCAGCAGGTCGCCCTGAATGCTGGGCAGCCACTGGTAGTTGCGCAGGGCCTTGTCGTCCAGCAGGCGCTCCACGATCGCCAGCCCCTCGGCCGCACCGAAGGCCATCCCGACGGCCACGGCCCGATTGAGCTCGACGACCGGCGACGGCATCACCTGCGCGAGTTGCCCGTACAGGGCCGCGATCGCCGGCCAGTCGGTCGCCTCCGCGCTGGGCGCCTGCGCATGGCAGGCTGCGATCGCCGCCTGCAGCGCATAGGGGCCGCGTTGCGGCGACAGCGCGTCGGCGCGCGCCAGCGCCGCCAGCCCGCGGCGGATCAGCAGCCGGTCCCAGCGCGAGCGGTCCTGCTCGGCCAGCAGGATGGGCCGGCCCTCGGCGTCGGTGCGCGCGTGCAGGCGCGAGGCCTGAAGCTCCAACAGCGCGGCCAGCCCGTGCGTCTCCGCGGCGTCGGGCGCCAGTTCGGCCAGCATGCGGGCCAGCCGCAGGGCCTCCTCGGCCAGCGCGGGCCGCATCCAGTCGCCGCCGGCCGTCGCCGTGTAGCCCTCGTTGAACACCAGGTAGACCACCTCCAGCACCGAGGCCAGTCTTGCCTGCAGTTCCTCGCCGCGCGGTGCCTCGAACGGCACGCGGGCCTCGCGCAGCTTCTGCTTGGCGCGCACGATCCGCTGCGCGACGGTCGGCTCCGGCACCAGGAAGGCGCGCGCGATCTCGTGCGTGGTCAGGCCCCCGAGCAGCTTGAGCGTGAGCGCCACGCGGGCCTCGGTGGGCAGCACCGGATGGCAGGCGGTGAACATCAGCCGCAGCAGGTCGTCGCCGATCTCGTCCTGGCGAGCGGCGTCCAGTGCATCGGTGAAGTCCGGCACGATCAGGGCCTCCTGCGCCTCGAGGTCGCGCCCCAGTTCCTCGTGCTTGCGGGCCTGCATCTGCTGGTGCCGCAGGTGGTCCAGCGCCCGGTTCTTGGCCGTGGCCATGAGCCAGGCGCCGGGCTTGTCCGGCAGCCCGTCGCGCGGCCAGCGCTCCAGCGCGGCCACCAGCGCCTCCTGCGCCAGTTCCTCGGCGACGGCCACGTCGCGCACCATGCGCGCGACGGTGGCGACCACCTTGGCCGACTCGATGCGCCAGGCCGCGGCGATGGCGTCATGGGTGGACGAGTGCATGGACGGCGCGACGCCCCGGTGTCAGGCCATGGGCGGCGCGGCCGCCGCGTCCATCCAGAACACTTCCCACACGTGGCCGTCGAGGTCCTCGAAGCCGTGCTGGTACATGAAGCCGTGGTCCTGCGGCGCATTCGGCGCGGTGCCGCCGGCGGCCAGCGCCTTCTTCACCATGGCGTCGACCTCTTCGCGGCTGTCGCACGACAGGGCGATCAGCACCTCGGTGCCCTTGCGCGCATCGGCGATGGGCTTCTTCGTGAAGCCCTGGAAGAAAGGCTCGACCAGCAGCATGGCGTAGCTGGCGCCATCCTGGATCACCATGCAGGCGCCCTGCTCGTTGGTGAACTGCGGGTTGAACGAAAAGCCGAGCGCGGCGAAGAAGGCGCGTGAGCGCGCCATGTCGCGGATCGGCAGGTTGACGAAGGTCTGGCGGGGCATGCGAACTCCTCGGGCGATGGGGGTTGCGTTGGTGGTCGGGTCACGCCAGCGTGCCGATCTTGCGGAAGCGCTCGGCGCCGGGGATGCCCTTGCGCTCGAAGTCCTCCGGCCCGTACAGCGGGCGCACCTCGATCTCACCGGTGCGGCCTTCGCCCATGGGGTTGGGGTAGCGCCGCGCCCAGGCCAGCGCCTCGTCGCGGTTGCGCACCTGGATCAGCGTGTAGCCCGCGATCAGTTCCTTGCTCTCGGCGAAGGGCCCGTCGATCACCTGGATGCGGCCGTCCTCGTGGCGGATGCGGAAGCCCTCGCTCGAGGGCTGCAGGCCGTTGGCATCGAGCAGCACGCCGGCCCGCGCCAGCTCCTCGTGGAAGGCGGCCATCTCGGCCATCATCCGGTCGGTGCCGGGCGGGAATTCGCCGGCCTCGGTCATGTCGGTCGCGCGCACCATGATCATGAATTTCATGACGGTCTCCCGCGCCATCAGCCGGCATGGGCCAGCGGCTGCAGCATGCTGGAGCGGTTGCCTTCGGTGTCGAGGAAGGCGACGTAGGCGCCCACGCCGGGGATGTCCATCGGCTCGCCCAGCACCTGGCCGCCCGCAGCGCCCACCTGGCGCATGGATTCGCGGATGTCCTGCACGCCGATCACGATGCCGGGGAACTGGGCCGGCATGGAGGGGTCGGCGGTGAAGAAGCCGCCGTTGATGGCGCCGCGCGGCGCGTCGGGGCGGGCGTCGGTCTCGGCGGTGGTCACCAGCACGTAGTTCCCCATCTCGGGGCCGAGCAGCTGGCATTTCCAGCCGAAGGCGCGCTCGAAGAAGCGGGCGATGCGCTCGCGGTCCTTGCAGGGCAGTTCGAAGTGGACGACGGGGTTCACGATGCCTCCTTTCGGGCAGGGTCCGGGATGGGCCCTCACCTGCACGACGAACCGGCCGGCCCGGAATCGACAACGGGCCCGAAGTCCGATTCCAGTGGAACCGGGACCTGGCCCGCCTACGCGTAGCAGGGGCCGAGCTTGCGGACCTCCACGGTGGCCCAGCGGGCCGCCGGGCATTCGCGGGCGATGGCGAGCGCCTCCTCGCGCGACTCGCAGTCGAGCAGGAAGTAGCCGCCCACCATCTCCTTGGCTTCGGCGAAGGGCCCGTCCAGCAGGCGGGCCTGGCCGTCGCGCACCTGGATGCGGGCCGGTGTGCCGTCGCGCCAGCTGAGCGACTCGGCGCCCCGCAGCAGCCCGCGTTCCTGCAGTCCGGCCGCGAAGCGGGTCATCTGGTCGTAGACCTCGTGGCCCTCGGCTTCGGTGCGGGTGGCGCGCTGGCCGGGGGGTTCCATGATGAGCAGCATGTAGGCCATGCGTGCCATGCTATCGGCTTCGGACCCGGCGCGCACCGGACTTTCAGGCCAGGCCTCACGCCCGCTGCCGAGTCAGCAGCCGCCCCAGCAGGGCCAGCGCGGCGATGAGGTAGGCCAGCCCGGTGGGCACCCACATGATCAGTCCGCCGAGCTGCTGGTCCTCCAGGGCCGCCAGGCCCAGCGCGGCCGTGCTGGACGCGTAGGCGGCGTACCAGGGCGTGGGCGAGAGGCTCAGCAGCGCGCCGAGCAAGGCCGTGTGCACCATGGTCGTGAACAGCGAGAGCACCGTCCATCCGGCGCCGCGCGTGGCGCGCGGGTCGGTGCCCAGCACGGTCCACCAGAACAACAGCGCACTCGCCAGGAAGCTGCCGTGCTGCAGCACGTGCCAGCCTTCGTGCCGGATCGCCGCGTCGAACAGCACCGGCACGTGCCAGAGCCACAGGGCCAGCGCGTGCAGCGACCATGCCATCGCGGGTTCGGTCAACGAAGACCAGGTCGCCGCCAGCCAGCGCGCCGACACAGCCCGGGCTATGCGCCGGCGGCCCGAAGCATCGAAGGCCCAGGTCCAGGCCGCCAGCGGCCGCCCCAGCACCAGCAGCGGCGCCGCGACCACCATCAGCAGTTCGTGCTGCACCATGTGCACCGAGAACAGCAGGCCGCCCAGTGCATCGAGCGGCGAAACGAGTGCGACCAGCAGGGCCAGCCAGCCGCAGGCGAACGAGGCCACCGTGCGCGGCGCGATGCCGCGGCCCCAGCCCGCGTGGGCCCACAGGCGCCAGGCACCGCGCGCATAGAACAGCGCGGATGCGGCCATCAGCGCCAGCAACCACGGCTCGGTGTTCCATGGCCACGCGTGCGGCGCCGCTTCCGCGCCGGGTGCATGCGCGCTGGCCACGCCAGGCAAGAGGGCCAGGAGCAGCCAGCAGCGCGCCATCGCTTCAGGCGTGCTGCTCGCGGCGCGCCATATGGGTCGCGAACCAGTCCGCCGCGGCCTCGCCGACCGCGTCGAGCGCGCCCGGTTCCTCGAACAGGTGGGTCGCCCCCGGCACCAGCTTCAGCTCGTGCTCCACCCGCAGGTGCTGGCCGGCGTGGCGATTGAGCTGCAGCACGACCGGATCGGCGGAGCCGACGATCAGCAGCGTCGGCGCCTGCACTTCGGCCAGCACCACCGGCCCGGCCAGGTCGGGCCGGCCGCCGCGCGACACCACGGCGCTGATCTGCCGGCCCAGTCGCGCCGCGGCGATGAGGGCCGCAGCGGCGCCCGTGCTGGCACCGAAGTAGCCGATCGCCAGTCCGCGCAGCGGCGGGTCGGCCGCCGCCCAGGCGGTCGCATCCTGTAGCCGCTGCGTGAGCAGCGGGATGTCGAAGCGGTGCTGGCGCGTCTGCAGGTCCACCTCCTCTTCCTCGGGCGTCAGCAGGTCGAACAGCAGCGTCGCGATGCCCGCGTCCTGCAGCCGCCGCGCCACCCGGCGGTTGCGGCTGCTGTGGCGCCCGCTCCCGCTGCCATGCGCGAACAGCACCAACCCAACCGCCGCGTCCGGCAGCACCAGGTCGCCGACCAGGTGGTGGTCGCCGGCCGGCATCCGCACCTCGCGCGCAGGATCGGATCGAGCTTGCATGGGCCGCACGGTGCCTGCGCGGCGCGGCGGCGTCGGTCAGCAGCAACCACGAGTGTTCGTAGGAGCGGGAATGACATGCCCGGCCGTGGGAATGGACGGATGCCGGACGTCGGAGACGGACGCCAACCCGGCGCACGTAAGCCTCTCCGCGGCCACGTGAATCGCCATCTGGCATCCTCCACCCATGCAATTCCCGCTTTCCGTCCTGGACCTGGCGCCCATCGTCGAAGGCGGCGACGCCGCGCAGTCGTTCCGCCATTCGCTCTCGCTCGCGCAGCACGTGGAGCGGCTGGGCTACCGCCGCTTCTGGCTGGCCGAGCACCATGGCATGCCCGGCATCGCCAGCGCGGCCACTTCGGTGCTGATGGCGCACGTGGCCGGCGGCACCGAACGCATCCGCGTGGGCGCCGGCGGCATCATGCTGCCCAACCACTCGCCGCTGGTCATTGCCGAGCAGTTCGGCACGCTGGAGGCGCTGTTCCCCGGCCGCATCGACCTCGGGCTCGGCCGTGCACCGGGCTCCGATCCGGCCACCGCCCGCGCCCTGCGACGCAACCTGGACACCGATCCCGACCAGTTCCCGCAGGACGTGGTCGAGCTGATGGACTTCCTGTCCGACGCGCCGCGCCAGCGGGTGCGCGCCGTGCCCGGCCAGGGCGCCAAGGTGCCGGTCTGGATCCTGGGCTCCAGCCTGTTCGGCGCGCAGCTGGCCGCCATGCTGGGGCTGCCCTACGCCTTCGCCTCGCACTTCGCGCCGCAGCAGATGATGCAGGCCGTCGAGCTGTACCGCGCCACCTTCCGGCCGTCGGCGCAGCTGGACAGGCCCTACGTGATGCTGGGCTTCAACGTGATCGCGGCGGATTCCGACGAGCAGGCGCAGGTGCTCGCCACCTCGCAGCAGCAGGCCTTCGTCAACCTGCGCTCGGGGCGCCCCACCCGCCTGCCGCCGCCACGGCCCGGCTACCTGGATTCGCTGGGGCCGGCGGAACGCGGGCTGCTGGAGAACATCCTGTCCTGCTCGGCCATCGGCTCCCCGCACACGGTGCGCCGCCAGGTGCGCGAGTTCATCGAGCGCACCGGCGCCGACGAACTGATGGTGGCCTCGCAGATCCACGACCACGCGGCGCGCCTGCGCTCCTACGAGCTGCTGGCAGGAGACGAACCATGAGCGGCTACCTCGAGAACGGACAGTGGCACGACGGCTGGTACGACACCCGTGCCACGAAGGGCGAGTTCGTGCGGACCACCTCCGCCTTCCGCCACCCGCTCACGGCCGACGGCTCCAGCGGCTTTCCGGTCGAGGCCGGGCGTTATCACCTGTACGTGTCGCTGGCCTGCCCCTGGGCGCATCGCACCCTGATCGGCCGCGTGCTCAAGGGACTGGAGGACGCCATTTCGGTGTCGGTGGTCGAGCCGGTGATGACGCAGGGCTGGAGCTTCAGCGAGGCGCTGCCCGACCACCTGTACGGTTGCTCGCACCTGCACCAGCTCTACACCATGGCCGACCCGCACTACAGCGGGCGCGTGCTGGTGCCGGTGCTGTGGGACAAGCAGGAGCGCACCATCGTGAACAACGAGTCCAGCGAGATCCTGCGCATGCTCGACGGTGCGTTCGCCGGCCTGGGCCGCGGCGGCGCCGAGCTGTACCCCGAGCCCTGGCGCGCCGAGATCGACCGCATCAACGCCTTCGTCTACGACAACATCAACAACGGGGTGTACCGGTGCGGCTTCGCGTCGGGCCAGGCGGCCTACGAGCGCGCCTTCGAGCGGCTGTTCTCCGCGCTCGACGAGATCGAAGCCCTGCTGGCGCAGCGCACCTGGCTGGCCGGCTCGCCACGGCCGACCGAGGCCGACTGGCGCCTGTTCACCACCCTGGTCCGCTTCGACGCCGTCTACGTCGGCCACTTCAAGTGCAACCGCAACCGCATCGAGGAGTTCCCGCGGCTGTCGCGCTTCCTGCGCGAGCTGTACCGGGTGCCCGGCATTGCCGCGACGGTGGACATCGAGCACATCAAGCGCCACTACTACATGAGCCATCCGCACATCAATCCGACGCGGATCGTGCCCGCCGGCCCGAGGCTGGCCTTCCTCGAGCCCGCGTGAGGCAGGCACGAAAAAGGGGGCTCCGTTGCCGGAGCCCCCTGTCGCTTGCTGGCCTGGATGCTCAACGCACGTTGTGGGCGAAGCGGTCGCCGGACGGCTGCTGCTGGCCGTTGCGGGCCAGGTAGGCGGAGCCGCTGTCCTCGCCCGTCATGGCGGCGACGCGGTCACGCGCGACGATGTAGTCGCCCACCACCTCGGCGCGGGTCTTCTGGCTCTCGAAGTTCGCCGTCTGGGAGTAGCCGCGCGACCAGGGGTTCACGCCGGACGCCTTGAACTGGGCCAGCTCGGCCTGCACTTCGGCGCGGGTGCGCGACGAATCGAACGGGATGTTGTTGTACTCGGCGTAGTTCTCTGCGAAGGCGGTGCCGGCGGCAGCAGCGGTGACGAGGGCGATGGCGAGGGTGCGCTTCATGTTCATTTCTCCTGGTTGAAGGTTGGATCGGCAGCCGGGCCGGGCTTGCGTGCCCGGCGGCGTCGGCATGGGATGAAGTTTGGGCGCTGGGGAGCGAAAGAAAAACCGCCCCCGCGTGTACGCGCCATTGCCGATCCGGCAACAATCCGGAGCGGCCGTCGTGACGACGGCCGGCCGGGGCCGGTGCCCCGGCAGGGAGGAGGAACAATGGAAACGACCGCGGCCCTGCCGAAGGGCCTGCAGCCGGCCGGCGGGGCGGGTCAGCCCTGCGCGGCCTTCACCATGATCCGCGACAGCCGCGCGAAATGATCCAGCGCGTCCTGCGTCAGCTCGATCTGCTTGCGGCGCGCATCCTCGGTGTCGGCCAGCGTGATCCAGCCCTTGCTGCGCATGGATTTCAGGCGCGAGTGGATGGTGGCGGGCGCACCGAATTCATCCTTGGCCAGCATGTCGCGCACCGACAGCCGCTCGCCCTCGCGTCCCGAGCGGGCGATCCAGGACAGGATGCGCTCCTCCAGGGGATCCAGCGGGGGCAGCGTGGGCAGGCCGCGGATCGCCTGCGACAACTGCAGGAATCGCAGGTACACGTCGGCGCCACGGGTCGACTTGTTCAAACGCGTTCTCCGAGAGGTAAAACCGGCTGTGCCAGAAGGTCTTCGGGCCCCCATGCAGCCGCGTCTGCAATGCTAGCGCGAACACGATGATCCGGATGACCCTCCGCCTGCAGATTGTCCAGGTGATCGCCACCATGGCGCTGTTCATGGCCATGCTGTGGATCAATGAATGGCTGTTCCGCTCACTCGAGTTCGCGCCCGGCATCAACTGGATCTACCTGCCGGCCGGGGCCCGCCTGTTGTGCACCCTGCTGTTCGCCGAGGCCGGCGCGATCGGCCTGCTCATCATTTCCTGGCTGGTGAGCTTCCTGATCTTCTTCCCCCATGACCCGCTGCGCGCCTTCGTGGGGGGCATCCTGGCCGCGCTGGCGCCCTGGCTGGTGTACCGGGGCGCCTCGTGGGCCTGGGGCCTGCAGGCATCGCTGCGCAGCCTGACCCCCGCCCGGCTGCTGCTGCTGGCGCTGGCCTATTCGATCGCCAGCCCGCTGCTGCACCACCTGTGGTTCGCCCTGCGAGGCCAGGACGACCTGCTGCGCGGCTTCTTCGCCATGTTCGCGGGCGACCTCGCCGGTACGCTGATCGTGCTGTACGGCATCAAGGGCCTGCTCGCCCTGATGCCGCGCCTGCGCATCTGAGCGGGCAGCTACCTCATTTGGGCAATGGACGCAATCCGGGCTTCGGCTAAGCTCGGGACCGTATCAGTTCTTGTCACGAAGAGGCTCAGGGGGAGTCATGGAAGCGCGGCGGAGGAAGCCATGACGGGTTGCGAGGCCTGTTCCGCGCTGGTCGCCGCCGGCGACGCGTCCTGCGCCACCTGCGGCGCAGACCTGGGGCCGGCCCGCCATCGGCGGGCCAGGCCCAGGGTCGACATCCCCGTGCGCCGCTACGGCCGCGTGCCGCGGCCTCCGCGCGCCCTGCGCACCACCCACGCGAAACGACCCGGCCGCCAGCAACTCGCCCTGGCCGCGGCCGTGATGGTGCCGGTGGTCGCCGGCGCGCTGGCAGCGCTGGTGCTGTTCGGCTGAGCGCTCAGTCGACGAAGAAGTCGGGGATGAACTGCCGGGTGCCCGGCGTGACCGAGTACCGGTCCAGGTCGCTCACGCCGTGGCCGGCCAGCACCTCGTCGTCGATGTAGAAGTTGCCGGTGGCGTCCGACGGGCCGGTGAGGATGTACCAGGCGGCGTCGGCCAGGATCTCCGGCTTGCGGCACAGCTTCACTTCCACGCCCGGGATCATCTGCAGAGCCGCCGTGGCGATGGCGGTGCGCGGCCACAGGCTGTTGACGGCGATGCCGTACTTGCGGAACTCGCCGGCGTGGCCCAGCGTGCACATGCTCATGCCGTACTTGGCCATGGTGTAGGCGGTGTGCGGCGCGAACCAGCGCTCCTTCATGGACAACGGCGGCGACATGTTCAGCACGTGCGGGTTGCGCCCGGCCGCGGCCGACTTCTTCAGTTCGGGCAGGCAGGCCTGGGTGCACAGGTAGGTGCCGCGCGCGTTGATCCCGTTCATCAGGTCGTAGCGCTTCATCGGCGTGTGCTCGGTGTCGGTCAGGCTGATCGCGCTGGCGTTGTTGACCAGGATGTCGATGCCGCCGAAGGCCTGCACCGCCTGCGCCACCGCA
Source organism: Ramlibacter sp. (assembly GCF_035627355.1). Taxonomy (GTDB): domain Bacteria; phylum Pseudomonadota; class Gammaproteobacteria; order Burkholderiales; family Burkholderiaceae_C; genus Ramlibacter. The sequence goes on along the minus strand of NZ_DASPLW010000066.1, from coordinate 75,589 downwards.
TCCAGCACCGCGGCCTCGTCGCGGATGTCCACGGCCAGCGGCAGGGCCTGCCCACCGGCGGCGCGGACCTCGTCGGCGGCGCTGTAGATGGTGCCCGGCAGCTTCGGGTTGGGCTCGGTGGTCTTGGCCGCGATCACCACGTTGGCACCGTCGGCCGCGGCGCGCTTGCCGATCGCCAGCCCGATGCCGCGCGAGGCGCCGGTGATGAAGAGGGTCTTGCCTTGCAGGCTCATGGCGCAGTCTCCTTGCTGGTGGGCCGGGCGCTCAGCCCTTGGGCGCGGGCAGGCCGCGCAGGTACAGGTGGAGCGCCCGCATGTCAGTGTCGCTGATCTCGCGCAGCGAATCGAAGGGCATCACCTGCACGGCGCTGCCGTCGGCCCGCTTGCCGGTACGGAACAGCCGGATCAGCGATTCCGGTTCCGCATAGTGCGCCATCACCGAGCCCTCGCCCGGCGCCAGCCGCGGGGCCGGCGGCCAGTCCGGCGGGGCGCCGGGGATGCGGCCACCCAACAGGTGCTCGCCGTGGCAGCCCAGGCACATGTTGGCCACGTAGGCGCCGTGCTGCGCGTTGACGCCTTCGGGCACCGGCTGCGAGGGCGGCAGCGAATGGTCGATCTTGGCGGCGGCGTCCCGGATCGCGCCGAAGCCGTACAGCACGCGCGCGGGCAGCGGCAGCTCGACGACGGCCGGCCCGCCTTCGGCCGGCGGCAGCGAACGCACGTAGGCGACCAGCGCGGCGAGATCGGAGTCGGTGAATCGGTTGTAGTCCTCGCTGGGCATGATCATCAGCGGCCGCCCGCCGGGCGCCACGCCGTGGCGGATCGACCGCACCCAGTCCTCGGGCCCGTACCGGGCGACCATGCTGCCCGGGCCGGGGCTGATGTTGGGACCCTTGATGCGCAGGCCCGCCGAGGGGTCGTCGACGAAGGTGCGGCCGGCGCCGTTCGCCCCGTGGCAGTCCACGCAGCCGCGCGACGAGAACAGGTAGCGGCCGCGCTCGATCGCCTGGGCGTCGTCCACGTAGGCCACGGGCCGCACCGGCACCTCGACCTTGCGGTGCATCCGGCTGTCGGCCAGCCACAGGCCGGCGCCACCGGCGGCGCCGGCCAGCAGGGCCAGCCCGGCGGCCACCCCGATCGTGATCTTCATCCATCTGCGCATCGCTTCGCTCCTGTAGAATTGGACGACCCAGCAAATTTTTGACTGTGCCTAAAAAATTGGAGCGTATGTCAACATCTTGGCCTTTGTCAATGCCAGCTTTGCCCCCTCCGCTGGCCGCCGCCTTCCTGATGGGCACGGTCGGGGGCGCCAAGCGCGAGCGCACGCAGGCCCAGCTGCTCTATGCCGCCGTGCAGGTCTTCGCCGGTGGCGGCGTGGGCAGCGCGACCATGCAGCAGATCGCCCAGGCCGCGGGCGTCACCACGGCCACGCTCTACAACCACTTCAGCACCAAGGAGGAGCTGGTCGTGCGGCTGGCCGCCGCCATCGCCGGGACGCTGTGCAAGGCAATCGACGACAGTTACGGCCACATCGCCGACGGCGCCGAGCGCATGGCGATCGGGCAGCGGCGCTACGTCTGGCTGGCGGCCGAGAGCCCCGGCTGGGCCCTCATGCTGCTGGAGGTGATCGCCGCCGCGCCGGAGGTGCTGGCCCAGGTGCAGGCGTATCCGCTGAAGGACCTGCGGGTGGGCGTGCGGCAGAAGAAGTTCAAGGTCCCCAGCGAAGCCGCGGCGCTGGATGCGATCAACGGCATCTGCATCCAGGCCATGCGGCGCGTGGCCACGGGACGGGCGCCCGCCCACCACGACGTGGCCGCGGCGGCCATGGTGCTGCGGGCGCTGGGGGTGCCGCCGGACCAGGCGGCCGAGATCGCGAAGCGGCCGCTGCCGCCGCTGCCCGAACCGCAGCCGCCGGAAGCGGCCCGGCCGCGCGCGACCAAGGTGGCGCAGCGCCGGGCGTAAGCCGCGCTGCGCCGGGCGCAGCGTCAGACCTTCGAAAAATCCGGCTTCCGCTTCTCCATGAAAGCAGTGAACGCCTCACGGGCAGCCGGCTCGCGCAGCATGCGGGAGAAGCTGGCGCCCTCTTGCTGCATGCGCTCCATCACCGGGCCTTGCTGGCCCAGCTTCATCAGGCGCTTGGTCTCGACCAGGCTGCTCAGCGGCTTGGCGGCGAGCTTGCGCGCCTGGGCCTGCGCATAGGCGTTGGCCTCGGTCGGCGGCAGCACGCGGTTGACCAGGCCGGCCTCGAGCGCCGCTTCGGCCATGAAGGGCTCGCCCAGCAGCAGCGCCTCGGCCGCGCGGTGGTAGCCGAACATCTGCGGCACCAGCAGGCTGGACGCCGCCTCCGGGCACAGGCCCAGGTTCACGAAGGGCAGCGAGAACGCGGCGTTGTCGCCGGCGAACACCAGGTCGCAATGGAACAGCAAGGTGGTGCCCACGCCCACGGCCGGGCCGCACACCGCCGCCACCAGCGGCTTGGGGAACTTCGCGATGCCGCGCAGGAAGCGGAACACGGGCGAATCCTCGCCGGCAGGCGGCTGGTTCAGGAAATCGCCGATGTCGTTGCCGGCGGAGAACACGGTTTCGTGGCCTTGCAGCACCGCCACCCGGATCGCCGGGTCGCTGGCGGCCTTGTCCAGCGCGTCGGCCAGCGCCGCGTACATGGCGGAGGTGATCGAGTTCTTGCGCTCCAGCCGGTTGAAGGTGATGGTCATCACGCCGGCTTCGGCGTGGGTCAGGATGTCGTTCATTGCAGGCTTTCCTTCACGAAATCGAGGCGGTCCTGGCCCCAGAACATCTGGTCGCCGACGAAGAAGGTCGGCGCACCGAAGACGCCGCGGGCCACCGCCTCCTGGGTGGCGGCCTTGAGGCGTTCCTTGACCTCCGGGTCCTGCGCCAGGGCCAGCAGGGCCTGCGGATCGAAGCCTGCCTGCTGCAGCACCGAGGCCACCTCCGCCGGATCGTTCATGTTGCGGCCATCCACCCAGATCGCGTGCATCACGGCGTCCACGTAGGGCCGCAGCTTCGCGGGCTCGCGCATCTGCAGGCCGAGCGCGATGCGCATGAGCGCCAGGGTATTGATCGGGAAATGCGGGCTCAGGCGGAAGGGCACACCGTAGCGGGCGGCGAAGCGGTTCAGGTCCTCGTGCAGCCAGCGACTCTTGGCCGCCACCTCCATCGGCGAGCGGTTGCCGGTGGCCTGGAACACACCACCCAGCAGGATGGGCCGCTCGTGCACCGTGGCGCCGGTCTCGGCGGCGATGCGCGGCACCTGCGTCCAGGCGAGGTAGGCCGCCGGGCTGCCGACGTCGAAATAGAAATCCAGGCTCTTGCTCATTCAGAAGCTCTCCATCCAGGGCCGCAAATCCAGTTCATGGGTCCAGGCATCGCGCGGCTGCGAGTGCAGCATCCAGTACTGGTCGGCGATGTGCCCGGGGTCGAGGATGCCATCCCGGTCCTTGAGTGCGTAGCGCTCGGGGAAATTCTCCCGGATGAAGGCGGTGTCGATGGCGCCATCGATCACGACGTGGGCCACGTGGATGCCGCGCGGCCCCAGCTCGCGCGCCATGCTCTGGGCCAGCGCGCGCAGCGCATGCTTGGCGCCGGCGAAGGCGGAGAAGCCGGCGCTGCCGCGCATGGAGGCGGTGGCGCCGGTGAACAGGATGGTGCCGCGCCCGCGCGCCGCCATCCGGCGCGCCACCTCGCGCCCATTGAGGAAGCCGGCGAAGCAGGCCATCTCCCAGACCTTGAAGTAGCGCCGCGCGGTCTCGTCCAGGATGCTGGCCCGCACGTTGGCGCCGATGTTGAAGGCCAGCACCTCGATCGGGCCGATCTCCGACTCGATGCGCTCGACCAGCGCCACGACCTCCTCCTCCTTGCGCGCGTCACTGCCGAAGCCGTGCGCCTGGCCGCCCTCGGCCCGGATGCGATCGACCAGCGGCTGCAGCGATTCGGCGTTGCGACGCGTCACGCAGGCGGTGAATCCCTCGCGCGCGAAGCGCCGGGCGATGGCCCCGCCGGTGGCATCGCCGGCGCCGACCACGAGGGCGACGGAGTTCATGTTCATTCTTTGTAGTAGACGACCTGGTGCGTGGTGGCCAGCAGGTCGCCGGCCTCGCTCCAGAGCTGCGCCGACTGGTCGAAATAGCCGCCGTGGAAGGCCTGGGCCTGGGCCTGGCCCAGCAGGTAGCCCTCGCCGACCTGCGCCAGCTGCACCGCGCCGGCATGGAAGTAGACCGTCATCGTCACGGTGCCGATCGGCACGAACACGGGCCGCCGGCGCCAGATGCGGGGGAAGAACACGTCGGCCAGCGCCGTGAGCGAGGCGAAGTCCAGCGGCCGCGGCGGGTTGTCGCGCATCCACAGGCGGGTACGGCTGTCGCCCAGGTCGCGCCCGTGCCAGTCGTGCGGCAGCGCCCCGTCGACGAAGCGCATCTCGTAGCGCTTGACCCATTCGACGCGCGCGGGGCCCTGGGCCAGCGGCACGCCGGCCGGCCGCGGTACCGCCGGCAGGGGATGTTCGACCGCCCCCCAGGTGTCCCGGCGCAGCGCGGTGAACACGGTGCCGGTCAGCACCGGCTGGCCGTCCTGCAGGGTCTGCACGGTCCAGTGCTGGGTGGAACGGTTGGTGCGGACCGGCGTGGCCACCACCTCGAAGGGGCCGTCGGCCACGGCCGAGGCGAAGTTCACCGTCAGAGCGACTGGCTCGCCCAGCAGCGCCGGGTGGCGCAGCACGGCGGCCAGTGCCTGCGCCGCGGTGAGGCCGCCGAAGGGCCCCACCATGTTGGCGTACGCGGGGCTGGTGTGTCCCCGCCAGCGGTGCTCGCCGGCTTCGGCCAGCGCGAGGGCGGCGTCGAAGGCGTGCGTCGTCATGCGGCGGCGCTCCCTGCCGGCGCCAGTGCATCCAGCCACTGCGCCAGCCGCGGCCACAGCACGGATTCCTGCTCGCTGCGGAACGCGCCGAAGTGGCCGATGCGGCGCAGGGCGAGGTCGCCGGGCGCGATCCGGCGCACTTCGCTGCGCGCGTTCTCGTACAGCGACACCAGGCTGTGGGTGCCGCGCAGCGTCATCAGCTCGTCGTCGGCGATGGACAGGGCCAGCACCGGGAAGCGGGCCTGCGCGTACTGGCGCCGAACCGCCTCGCCTTCGGCACCCACGCTGTAGCGCGGGTTCAGGCACCAGCGCCGCCACTGCAGGATCACGCCCTTGGGCAGGTCGCCGACCTTGCGCAGCTTGCGCCCCGGGAAGTAACCGAACAGGCGCGTGGCCAGCGGCACCAGCACCCACCAGAAGTACCAGACCGTACGCCGCAGCCGCGGTGCGTTCTCGCGCCAGTAGCCGCTGCCGGCGGCGACGCTGAGCAGGCCGCTGACCTTGTCCTGGTTGCGCAGCAGCCCGGGCAGCTGCGCCCCCAGGCTATGGCCCAGCAGGTAGAGCGGCCGGTCGGGCAGCGCCGCGTGCGCGTGATCGACTACGGTTTCGTAGTCGCGCGCCCAGTCGAACAGGTCGGCCCGCACCTGGCGCAGGCTCTCGCCCTGCGCGAGCGAGGCGCCGCTGCCGCGGTAGTCGAAGGTGGTGACGCGCCAGCCCTGGCCGGCGAGCCACTGCGCGAAGGGCGCGTAGAAGTCCTGCCGCACGCCCATGGCGCCGCCTATGACGACGCTGCCCAAGGCTGGCTCGTCCGGCGCCCAGGTGCGTAGCACGACCGCGGCGCCGTCCGGGGTGGTGAGTGTCTCCTGCTTCATCTTCTGCTCCTGCTGCTCACCGGGGGGGCGGCCCCTGGGCGCTTCGTGCTAGACCCTTTCGAAGATACCCGCTGCGCCCTGCCCCATGCCCACGCACATGGTGACCATGCCGTACTTGAGGTTCTTGCGGCGCAGCGCGTGCACCACGGTGGCGGAGCGGATGGCGCCGGTGGCGCCCAGCGGGTGGCCCAGCGCGATGGCGCCGCCCATCGGGTTGACCCGGGCCGGATCCAGCCCCAGGGTGTTGATCACGGCCAGCGACTGCGCGGCAAAGGCCTCGTTCAGCTCGATCCAGCCCAGGTCGTCCTGCTTCAGCCCGGCCGCCTTGAGCGCCGCGGGAATCGCCTCGACCGGGCCGATGCCCATGATGTGCGGCGGCACGCCGCGGCTGGCATAGCCGGCGAAGCGCGCCAGCGGCTGCAGGTTGAAGCGCTTGAGCGCAGCCTCGCTCACCACGATCAACGCGCCGGCGCCGTCGGACGTCTGCGAGCTGTTGCCGGCGGTCACCGTGCCGCGGGCGGCGAACACGGTCTTGAGCTTGGCCAGGCCTTCAACGGTGGTGTCGGGGCGCGCGCCCTCGTCCAGGTTCACCGTGCGGGTCTTCACCGCGACCTCGGCCGATTCCAGGTCCACCGAGCGCTCGGCGACATCCACCGGCGTGATCTCGTCGGTGAACTCGCCGGCCTTCATGGCCGCCAGCGCCTTCATGTGCGACTGGTAGGCGAACTGGTCCTGCGCCTCGCGCCCGACCTTCCACTGCTGCGCCACCTTCTCGGCCGTCAGGCCCATGCCATAGGCGATGCCGTAGCTCTCGATGTCGTCCGGGTTGGCGAAGATGGCGGGCGACAGCGAGGGCGAGTTGCCCATCATGGGGACCATGCTCATGCTCTCGGTGCCGGCTGCGATCATCACGTCGGCCTCGCCGACGCGGATGCGGTCGGCCGCGATCTGCACCGCCGACAGGCCGGAGGCGCAGAAGCGGTTGACGGTCATGCCGCCCACGCTCTTGGGCAAACCGGCCAGCACGGCGCCGATGCGAGCCACGTTCAGGCCCTGTTGCGCCTCGGGAATCGCGCAGCCGCAGATCACGTCCTCGATCGCGTTCGGGTCCAGGCCCGGCGCCTGCGCCAGCGCGGCCCGCAGCGCCGTCGCCAGCAGGTCGTCCGGGCGCGTGTTGCGGAAGTAGCCGCGGTGCGAGCGCCCGATGGGCGTGCGGGTGGCGGCGACGATGTAGGCGTCCTGTACTTGCTTCATGTCCTGTCCTCAGTTCCTGACCGGCTTGCCCGTGCTGAGCATGCCGAGGATGCGCTCCTGGGTCTTGGGGTGCTGCACCAGCTCGCAGAAGGCCTGGCGCTCCAGCGTCATCAGGTATTCCTCGCTGACCAGCGTGCCGGCATCGACGTCGCCGCCGGTGACCACGTTGGCGATCAGGGAGGCGATGCGGAAGTCGTGCTGGCTGATGAAGCCGCCGTCGCGCATGTTGACCAGCTGCCCCTGGATGGTGGCCTTGCCGCTGCGGCCGGCCACCGGGAACAGGCGCTTGAGCGGCGCCCGCCAGCCGGCGTTGAACATCGCCTTGGCCTCCTGGATGGCCACGTACAGCAGCTCGTCCTTGTTGGGCACGATGATGTCGCTGTCCAGCAGGTAGCCGATCTTGCGCGACTCGATCGCGCTGGTGCCCACCTTGGCCATGGCGGCGGCGGTGAAGCCCTCGGTCAGGAAGGGCAGCAGGTCCTTGTGGGTGGACTGCGCCTGCGCTTCGGCCGCGCGGCGCGCGATGTAGGCCAGGCCGCCCGCGCCGGGCACCAGGCCCACGCCCACTTCCACCAGGCCGATGTAGCTCTCCATCGCGGCGACGCGGCGCGCCGAGTACAGGCCCAGTTCGCAGCCGCCGCCCAACGCCAGGCCGCGGATGGCCGAGATCACCGGCACCCCGGCATAGCGCAGCCGCAGCATGGTCTGTTGCATGAAGCCCTCGGCGTCCTCGATCGCGCTGACGCCCACCGCCAGGAACGCGGGCAGCGTCGACTCCAGGTCGGCGCCGGCGCTGAAGGGCTCGTCGCCCGACCAGATCACCAGGCCCTGGTAGGACTTCTCGGCGGTCTCGATCGCCAGTTGCAGCCCTTCGCACACCTCGGGGCTGATGGTGTGCATCTTGGTCTTCAGGCTGGCGATCAGCACGTCGCCGTCGAGCGTCCAGACGCGGATGGTCTTGTCCTCGTGCACGGTGGTGCCGGCCGTCTGGAACTTCGCCCCGCCGCTGCCCAGCACCGTCTCGGGGAAGTGCTGGCGCTGGTACACGGGCAGCATGCGGCGCGGCTCGAACCGGCCGCTGGTCGGGTTCCACGAGCCCTCGGGCGTGTGCACGCCGCCGGCTTCGGCCACCGGCCCCTTGAACACCCAGTCGGGCAGCGGCGCCTTCGACAGCGCCTTGCCGGCAGCGATGTCCTCCTGGATCCACTGCGCCACCTGCAGCCAGCCGGCTTCCTGCCACAGCTCGAACGGGCCCTGCTTCATGCCGAAGCCCCAGCGCATGGCGAAGTCGACGTCACGCGCGGTATCGGCGATGGACGCCAGGTGCACCGCGGCGTAATGGAAGCTGTTGCGCAGGATGGCCCACAGGAACTGGCCCTGCGGCCCTTCGCTCTCGCGCAGCAGCTTCAGGCGCTCGGCCGCCGGCTTCTTCAGCATGCGGCCGTACACGTCGTCGGCCTTCTGGCCGCCGGGCACGTAGTCCTTGGACGCCAGCTCGAAGCGCAGCACGTCGCGGCCGACCTTCCTGTAGAAGCCGGCCTTGGTCTTCTGGCCGAGATGGCCCATCTCCAGCAGCGTCTTGAGCACCTCGGGCGTGCCGAAGCTGTCGTAGAACGGGTCGGTCTCGGCGCTCAGGTTGTCCTGCAGCGTCTTGATGACGTGAGCCATGGTGTCCAGGCCCACCACGTCGGCGGTGCGGAAGGTGCCGCTGGAGGCGCGGCCCAGTTTCTTGCCGGTGAGGTCGTCCACCACGTCGTAGGTCAGGCCGAACTTCTCCACCTCGCGCATGGTGGCCAGCATGCCGGCGATGCCCACCCGGTTGGCGATGAAGTTGGGCGTGTCCTTGGCGCGCACCACGCCCTTGCCCAGGCCGCTGGTGACGAAGGTCTCCAGGTCGTCCAGGATCTGCGGCTGCGTGGTCGGCGTCGCGATCAGCTCGACCAGGTACATGTACCGCGGCGGGTTGAAGAAGTGGATGCCGCAGAAGCGCGGCTTGATCGCCTCGGGCAGCGCCTCGGACAGCTTCGTGATGGACAGGCCCGAGGTGTTGGACGCCACGATCGCGTGCGGCGCAACGTGGGGCGCGATCTTCTTGTAGAGATCGAGCTTCCAGTCCATGCGCTCGGCGATGGCCTCGATCACCAGGTCGCACTCGCCCAGCAGGGCCATGTGCTCCTCGTAGTTGGCCTGCTGGATCAGCGCTGCGTCGTCGGCCACGCCCAGCGGCGAGGGCTTGAGCTTCTTCAGGCCCTCGACGGCCTTGGTGACGATGCCGTTCTTCGGGCCTTCCTTGGCCGGCAGGTCGAACAGCACCACCGGCACCTTCACGTTCACGAGGTGGGCCGCGATCTGCGCGCCCATCACGCCGGCGCCGAGCACGGCGACCTTTCTCACCTGGAAGCGGCTCATCGTCGCGGCCCTTTCGCTGCCCGCCGCGGTGGCGGCGTCGTGTTCCTTGTACATCTCACTCTCCGGTTCCCTCCCGCTGCCGGGAGGAGAAAGACATCTACTCGACCCGCACCCAGGTCTGCGTGCGCCCGAACGGCCCGATCGAGCCGCGCACGTCGAGGCGCTTGCCGCCGTCCTGCGGCGTCAGGCGCAGCGTGTAGTCGCGGCCGTTCTCGGGGTCCAGGATCCGGCCGCCCTCCCAGACGTCCTTGCCGTCGGCCTTGCGGGCGCCGCGGATGATCTCCAGGCCATCCAGCGGCTGGCCCTTGCGGTCATCCGAGCACTCCTCGCACACCGCATCGGGCTTGGCGCCCTTGGCCAGCCGCCGCACGATGCGGCCGTTGACCACGCCATTGGCCTCGGTGATGCGGATCTCGGCCTTGACCTCGCCGGTCTTGTCGTCGACGTTGCGCCACAGGCCCACCGGCGACAGCTGCGCGAAGGCGCTGCCGGCGGCCAGCAGTCCGCCCAGGAGGACCAGCGTCCTCACGCGAGGGCCTCGTCGGTGTCCAGCAGCACCCTGGCGCCGGAACGCGCCGTGCGCATCAGGGTGGCGGTCTCGGGGAACAGGCGGGCGAAGTAGAAGCGCGCGGTCTGCAGCTTGGCCTTGTAGAACGGGTCGGTGTTGCCGGCCGCGATCTCGCGCAGCGACACCTGCGCCATGCGCGCGAACAGGTAGCCGAACACCAGGTGGCCGGCCACGCGCAGGTAGTCGACCGCGGCGGCACCCACCTCGTCCGGGTTCTGGAAGCCCTTGAAGCCGATCTCGGTGGTGAACTTGGTCATCTGCTCGCCCAGCAGCGCGATCGGGTTGATGAACTCGGCCATCTTCTCGTTCACGCCCTCATCCTCGACCAGCTGGGCGACCAGCTTGCCGAACTTCTTGAGGGTGGCGCCCTGGTTGCCCAGCACCTTGCGGCCCAGCAGGTCCAGCGACTGGATCGTGTTGGTGCCCTCGTAGATCATGTTGATGCGGGCATCGCGCACGAACTGCTCCATGCCCCATTCCTTGATGTAGCCGTGGCCGCCGAACACCTGCAGGCAGGACGAGGTGGCGATCCAGCCGTTGTCGGTGATGAAGGCCTTGACGATGGGCGTCAGCAGCGCCACCAGCTCGGCGGACTCCTTGCGCACCTTCTCGTCGGGATGGTGCAGCTCGCGGTCGATCAGCAGCGCGCTCCACAGCGCCAGCGCGCGGCCGCCTTCGGCGTACGCCTTGGCGGTCAGCAGCATCTTGCGCACGTCGGGGTGCACGATGATGGGATCGGCCGGCTTGTCCTTGGCCTTGGGACCGGACAGCGAACGCATCTGGATGCGGTCCTTGGCGTAAGCCAGCGCGTTCTGGTAGGCGACCTCGGTCAGGCCCAGCGACTGCATGCCCACGCCGACACGGGCCGCGTTCATCATCACGAACATGGCCTGCAGGCCCTTGTTCGGCTCGCCGACCAGGGTGCCGACGGCGCCGTCCAGCACCAGCTGCGCGGTGGCGTTGCCGTGGATGCCCATCTTGTGCTCCAGGCCGCCGCAGTGGATGCCGTTGCGCGCGCCGAGCGAGCCGTCCGGGTTCACGTTGTACTTGGGCACCACGAACAGGCTGATGCCCTTGCTGCCCTTGGGCGCGTCCGGCAGGCGGGCCAGCACCAGGTGCACGATGTTGGGCACGAAGTCGTGTTCGCCGGCCGAGATGAAGATCTTGTTGCCGGTGATGCGGTAGGTGCCGTCGGCCTGCGGTTCGGCCTTGGTGCGCAGCAGGCCCAGGTCGGTGCCGCAGTGGGGTTCGGTCAGGCACATGGTGCCGGTCCACTCGCCGCTCACCAGCTTGGGCAGGTAGGTCTTCTTCTGCTCGGGCGTGCCGTGCGCGCGCAGCGCGGCGTAGGCGCCGCTGGTCAGGCCGGGGTACATGGTCCAGGCCTGGTTGGCGGCGTTGAGCATCTCGTAGAAGGCCTGGCTCACCACGATCGGCAGGCCCTGGCCGCCGAACTCCGGGTCGCAGGACAGCGCCGGCCAGCCGCCCTCGATGAACTTCGCGTAGGCCTCCTTGAAGCCCTTGGGCGTGGCGACCTCGTGGGTCTCCCTGTCCAGGCGGCAGCCTTCCTCGTCGCCGCTGATGTTCAGCGGGAAGGTCACCTCGCTGGCGAACTTGCCACCCTCCTCCAGCACGGCATTGATGGTGTCGGCGTCGACCTCGGCATAGGCCGGCATGGCCTTGTACTCGTCGGCGACCTTGAACACCTCGTGCATGACGAACTGCATGTCGCGCAGGGGCGGGGTATAGCTGGGCATGGGCTCACTCCTTGTGGGCGGTTTTGTTGTGGCGTGGAAGCCGGGCGGGGCGGCCGTCGACGGCATCCGCGCCGTAGCGGCGCAGGATGTTGTCGAAGCCGGTGTTGGCGCGCGCGATCGAGCCGGGGCTCTTGAGGAAGCGCGCCTCGTAATGCAGGGCCAGGATCAGGCCGTGGATCTCGAACAGCATCTGCTCGACGTCGGCGTCGGCGCGCAGGTGGCCTTCGTCGCGGGCGCTGGCGATGGCCCGCTTCATGGCGGCATGCCAGGTCAGCACCGAGCTGGCCAGGGCGTCGCGCACCGGGCCCGGCCGGTCGTCGAACTCCACGGCGCCGCTGATGTAGATGCAGCCGGAGTCCAGTTCGACCGAGGTGAGCTTCATCCAGTTGGCGAACAGCGCGCGCAGGCGGGGCAGCCCGCGCGGCTCCTTCATCGCCGGATAGAACACCTCGTCCTCGAAGCGCGCGTGGTACTCGCGGATCACCGAGATCTGCAGTTCCTCGCGCGAGCCGAAATGCGCGAACACGCCCGACTTGCTCATCTGGGCGACCTCGGCCAGCGCGCCGATCGACAGGCCTTCCAGCCCGATTTGCGTGGCCAGCCCGAGGGCGGCATCGACGATCGCAGCCTTGGTCTGCTGGCCCTTCTGCAGGGCACGGCCGTCGCGCACGGAGCGCGAGCGCTTCAGGGGCAGCTCGGTGACGGACATGGCTTTCCGATTAGAACGAACGGTCGTTCTATTTTGCAGGAAAACCGCATCCCCCCCAAGCCGGCGTGGTCCTCTAGGCGCGCCGGCCTAGAAACGCGGCGTGCTGACCGGTCTCAGGCGCGGAACGCCACCACCTCCTGGCGCTGCTCGCCCAGTCCCTCGATGCCGAGCGTGACCACGTCGCCCTTCTTCAGGTAGCGCGGCGGCTTCATGCCCATGCCCACGCCGGGCGGGGTGCCGGTGGTGATCACGTCGCCGGGCAGCAGGGTCATGAAGCGGCTCACGTAGCTCACGAGCTCCGCCACGCCGAAGATCATGGTGCGCGTGTTGCCGGACTGCATGCGCTGGCCATTCACCTCCAGCCACATGGGCAGGCGTTGCACGTTGGCGACCTCGTCGGCCGTCACCAGCCAGGGGCCGATCGGGCCGAAGGTGTCGCAGCCCTTGCCCTTGTCCCATTGCGGGCCGCGCTCGAGCTGGTACTCGCGCTCGCTCACGTCGTTGACCACGCAGTAGCCGGCCACGTGCGACAGCGCGTCCTTCTTCGTCACGTAGCGCGCCCGAGTGCCGATCACCACCCCCAGTTCGACTTCCCAGTCGGTCTTGGTCGAGCCCTTGGGCAGCATCACCGGGTCGTCCGGGCCCTGGATACAGCTGGTGGCCTTGAGGAAGACGATGGGCTCCTTGGGGATGGGAGCGCCCGCTTCCGCCGCGTGGTCGGCGTAGTTCAGGCCGATCGCCACCAGCTTGCCGACGCCGGCCACCGGGCAGCCGATGCGCGGCTTGCCGCGCACCGCCGGCAGCTTGGCCGGGTCGAGCCGGCGCAGGCGGGCCAGCGCCGCCGGCGCCAGCTGGGCCGCACCGATGTCGGGAACCACCGCCGTAAGGTCACGCAGGCGGCCGTCGGCATCGACGAGGCCGGGCTTCTCGCGTCCGGGCTGGCCATAGCGCACGAGTTTCATCGGGTCTTCTCCTTGCTTGTTCGTTCGACGCGCGGCGAGGGCCGCGGCACCCGATCATGCACCGCGCCGCTCAGGCGCCGGGCAGCGGACGCACGACGCCGTCGGCGATCGCGAACACGCGGTCGCCAGGCGCGCGCCGGATCGGATGCATGCCGGTGAAGCTGCCGAAGGCCGGCAGCACCCCGACCGCGCGCTGCGGCTGGGCGCCGCTGTCGTCGCCCAGCCAGAAGCAGGGCAGCCGCAGGCTGTCGAAGGCGCGGCCGCCGATGCGGGTGCACGGATGCCAGTGGCCGGCCAGCACGTAGGCGCCGGCGACCGGATCGGGGTGGTGGCACAGCGCGAACGGGCCGAGCCGCACGGGTTCGTCGGTCGCCTCGATGCCGAGCGAGGCCGGCGGGTCACCGGCCCGCGCATCGTGGTTGCCGCGCACCAGCAGCAGGTCCAGCGATGGATGGCGATCACGCCAGGCCTGCAGCGCCGCCAGCGTCTCGCGCGCATGCGAGCGGCGCGAATGCAGGAAGTCGCCGAGGAACACGATGCGCCGCGCCGCCGTGGCGGCTATGGCGTCCGACAGCGCGTCCAGCGTCGCCCCGGTCGTGGCTTCCGGCACCGGCACGCCCAGGCGGCGGTAGCTCACCGCCTTGCCGAAGTGCGCATCCGCGACCAGCAGGGTGTCGCGCGCGGGCAGGAACAGGGCGCCGGCCGGATGCAGGTGCGCCGGCTCGCCGGCGAGTCGGATGGGGTGCATGGCGGAAGGCGGGACGGCGGCCGGCCGCCGCGGGCCGGGCCAGGAAGGCGCGGCTCAGCCCAGCATGAGGCCGAGGCTGGTGTCCAGGTGTTCCGACGGGCTGCGCCGGAAGCCCGAGCGGGCGAAGCGCTGCAGCCGGCCCACCACGAAGGCCGTCAGCATGGCGGCGCGCACCTGCGCGTCCACCGTGGGGGTGGCCGACGGCTCGGCGACGCCGTCGCGCAGGCACTGCTTGAGGGTGGATTCGATCTTGTCGAAGAACTGGTTCATGCGCTGCTGCAGGCGCTCGTTCTCGAACACCAGCGCGTCGCCCACCATCACCCGGGTCATGCCCGGGTTCTTCTCGGCGAACTGCACCAGCATGGCCACGATGCGGGCGGCCTGCCGCACGCCCGGTTCCACCCCCGCCTCGCGCTCCTGGATCTGGTTGACCAGGGTGAAGACGCTCTGCTCGATGAACTCGATCAGGCCCTCGAACATCTGGGCCTTGCTGGCGAAGTGGCGGTACAGGGCCGCCTCGCTGACTTCCAGCCGGGCCGCCAGGGCCGCGGTGGTGATGCGCTCGGCGCCGGGCTGCTCCAGCATCATGGCCAGCGCCTGCAGGATCTGCACGCGGCGCTCGCCGGGCTTGGGGCGCTTGCGCGTGGGCGCGGCGGCTTCGGCGACAGGGAGGGCGGGCGTGCTGAGCTCGGCTTCGGACATGGCGTTGCTATGGATCAGTTGCAACCATTCTCGCATACCGTTACGCCCGACCCGCCGCGCCGTGCCCGTGGGGCCGCGCGGCGCCGCGCCCAAGTGCGCGCTTACAACGGCAGCAGCAGGTGCACGCGCAGGCCGCGTCCGCCGGCGCCGGTGCCCAGTTCCAGCACGCTGTGGTGCACGCGCGCGATCTCCTGCGCGATCGCCAGCCCTAGGCCGTTGCCCTCGCCGACCGTGCCCTGCACGCGGTAGAAGCGCTCCAGCACCCGCCCGCGCTCGGGTTCGGGCACGCCGGGGCCGTCGTCCTCCACCTCCAGGAAGGCATGGCCGGCGCGCACGCCGCAGCGCAGCGTCACCGTGCCCCCCTCGGGCGTGTACTTGATGGCGTTGTCGACCAGGTTGGACAGCAGCTCGCGCAGCAGCCAGTCGTGGCCCATCACCTGTACCGGCGCGGCCTCCAGGCCCAGGTCGAGGCGGCGCTCGCTGGCGGCATCCAGGTGCGCGCCCAGGATGTCCTCGCACAGCGCCTTGAGGTCGACGCGGTGCATGGGCTGGGCCAGCATAGCGCGGGCGTCGGCCCGCGACAGGGCCAGCAGCTGGTTGGCCAGCTGGGACGTGCGACGGGTCGCGCCCCGCAGCTTGTTCACCTGCTCCGCGGGCAGCTCGATCCGCCCCTCCGGCCCGGCGTGGCCGGCCGCCTGGGCCCAGGCCTCCACCTGCGCCTGCAGGCCCGCCAGGGGCGTGCGCAACTGGTGCGCGGCATCGGCGATGAAGCGGCGCTGGCTCTCGGCCTGGGCGTTCACCATCCCGAACAGGCGGTTGAGCGACTGCACCAGCGGACGCACCTCCTCGGGCGTGCCGCCCTCGTCGAGGGCGCTCAGGTCGCGCGGCGAGCGCCGCTCCACCGCCTCCTTCAGCGCCAGCAGGGGCCCCAGCGCCCGCTCCACGGCCCAACCCACCGCGATCGCCGCAGCCGCGATCAGCACGAGGTTGGGCAGCAGCACCTTCAGCAGGATGGAACGCGCCCACTGCTGGCGCGGGTCGGAGCCGTCCGCGATGGACACCGCCACGTCGCCAACCACCGTCTGCTGGCGCTGGCGCGCGATGCGCCAGGTGATGCCGCCGTGCTCCTCGCTGTGGAATTCGATCTGCGTGTCCGGCGGCGGCAGCGCCGCCAGCCAATCGTCGCCGACCAGCAGCTTGCCGTCGAGATCGGTGATCGCGAAGGTGGCGGGGCCGGGCCGCTCGCGCAGGAACTCCTGCACGCTGGGGGCCATCATCAGCACCAGGGCTTCGTCGGCACCGCTGCCCTGCCCGATCACCGAGTCGGCCAGCAGCGGCACCAGCGCCTGCAGCCGGCGGTCCTGCTGGAGCGCAACGTTGTCGGCCGAGCCGTACGCGAACCAGGCGTTGCCCAGCGCCAGCAGCACCAGCGGCACCAGCAGCATCACCATCAGGCGCCGCCGCAGGCCGGAGAGCATGCGCTCGCCCGGCGCACGTCGTGCCGGCGCGGGGGCGAGCAAGGGCATCACGGCGCGGGCGGTTCGTGCAGTTCCAGCCGGTAGCCGAAGCCGCGGATGGAGCGCAGCGCGACCCCGTGCGGCTCCAGCTTGCCGCGCAGCCGCGAGATGTAGACCTCCACCGCGTTCGGGGTGATCTCCTTGTCCCACCCGGTCAGCGCCTGCAGCAGCTTTTCCTTGCTGGCCGGCTTGGGCGCGTGCATCAGCAGGTACTCCAGCACGGTCCACTCGCGCGGGCCCAGCTCGATGGTCGCGCGCTGGCCGTCCCGGACCGCGCTGGCGCGGCGATTGGCGGTGTCGAGTTCCACCGGCCCGAAGCTGAGCACGGCGCTGGTGGCCGCCTGCGAGCGCCGCAGCAGCGCGCGCAGGCGCGCCAGCATCTCGGGCAGCTCGAACGGCTTGATCATGTAGTCGTCGGCGCCCAGGTCCAGCCCCTGCACCCGGTCCTGCAGCGCGTCGCGCGCGGTCAGGATCAGCACCGGCACCTTGCGGCTGGCCATCCCCGGCTTGCGCAGCCGGCGCGTCAGTTCCAGCCCGTCCATGCCGGGCAGGCCGATGTCGATGACCGCGACGTCGAACACCTCGGCGCGCAGCACCTCCTCGGCGCGCTCGCCGCTGCCGACCCAGTCGACGGCATAGCCGGCGTCCGACAGCCCCAGCTTGATGCCGCTGGCGACCATCACATCGTCTTCGACCAGGAGCAGGCGCACCGCAGCCTCAGTGGTCGCGCCCGGGTTGCATGGGATCCCGCCCAGCGGCCACGGTGGATCCGGCGTGGCCGGTCCAGAGGTGGCGCCCCTGCGCGGGGGAGGCACCGAAGGCGCTTCGGGGGGGACTCATCTGCTCCGGATCATGGTCCCGTAGGCCTGCTCGGTCAGGATCTCCAGCAGCATCGAGTGCGGCACCCGGCCGTCGATGATGTGGACCGAGTTCACGCCGTTGCGGGCGGCGTCCAGGGCGCCACTGATCTTGGGCAGCATGCCGCCGGACAGCGTGCCGTCGGCGAACAGGCCGTCGATCTCGGCCGCGCTCAGCTCGGTGAGCAGCTGCCCGTTCTTGTCCAGCACGCCGGGCGTGTTGGTCAGCAGCACCAGCTTCTCGGCCTTCAGCACGGTGGCCAGCTTGCCGGCGACCACGTCGGCGTTGATGTTGTAGCTCTCGTTCTCCTCGCCGAAGCCGATCGGGCTGATCACGGGGATGAACTGGTCGTCCTGCAGCGCCTTCACCACGGCCGGCTCGATCGCGATGATGTCGCCGACCTGGCCGACGTCGTGCTCCTTGCTCGGGTCCTGGTTGTCGACCATCTTCAGCTTGCGGGCGCGGATCATGCCGCCGTCGCGGCCGGTCAGGCCCACCGCCTTGCCACCCGCCTGGTTGATCAGGCCGACGATGTCCTGCTGCACCTCGCCCGCCAGCACCCACTCGACCACCTCCATGGTCTCGGCGTCGGTCACGCGCATGCCCTGGATGAATTCGCCCTTCTTGCCCAGGCGCTTGAGGGCCTGCTCGATCTGCGGCCCGCCGCCGTGCACCACGACCGGGTTCATGCCCACCAGCTTGAGCAGCACCACGTCCTCGGCGAAATCGGCCTGCAGCTCCGGGTCCGTCATCGCGTTGCCGCCGTACTTGATCACCATGGTCTTGCCATGGAACTTGCGGATGTAGGGCAGCGCCTGGGCCAGGATCTCGGCCTTGTCGCGCGGGGTGATCGAGGAGAGGTCGGTCATGCCGAAATTGTAGGGTCGGCACCCGGGCGCACACCCGGTCGGCTACAGCCCCGCGTGCACCGTGGGATAGCGCAGCCGCAGCCGCAGTTCGCGCTTGAGGCGGCGGTTGTCCAGCCGGCGCGATTCGCCAATGAAGCTCAGGAGCACCGGCCCCAGCTGCGACTGCGCCTCGGCCCGCGGGATCCGGGGCGGGCGCGGCAGGCCGTAGCGGTCGGCCGCGAGGTCGAACCAGTCGCCCATCCTCAGCTCGGTGTCGTCGGCCACGTTCAGCACGCGCTGCGGCCGGCCGCGCCAGAGGGCCGCGGCGACGGCGCGCGCCAGGTCGTCCGCGTGGATGTGGCTGGTGTAGACGTCGTCCTCGGCGCGCAGCACGGGCGTGCCCCTGAGCAGGCGTTCGCGCGGCGTGCCGCCCTCGCGGTCGGCGGCGTAGATGCCGGGCACGCGCAGGATGGTGGCGCGCACGCCCGCGGCGCGGCCGGCGTGCCGCACCGCGGCTTCCGCATCGGCGCGGCGTTGTGCACGGGCGGTGCGGGGCGCGATGCGCCGCACTTCATCGACCTTGTCGCCGCCGCAGTCGCCATAGACGCCGGTGGTCGATGCATAGACCAGCGCGGACGCCGGGGTGCGCAGGCGCAGGGCGCGCAGCAGCGCCGAGGTGCGCGGATCGCGCCAGGCCGGTTCGCGGTCGGACGGCGGCGGCGCCAGGTGGACCACGCGCGTGGCCAGGCCGGCCAGTCGTGCCAGCGTGTGCGGGCGGTCCAGGTCGCCGGCCAGCGGCACCAGGCCGGCGGCGCGCAGCGCCCCCACGCGCTGCGGCGACGACGTCAGCGCCAGCAGCCGGACCCGGCCCCGCAGTTCGCGCGCTACGCGCAGGCCCACGTCGCCGCAGCCGACCACCAGGATGCGCTCGCGCCGGAAGCGCGCGGGAAGCGCGCCGAGGGGACTCTGGTTCGAGGGCAAAATACCGGCTTCGTCGAGTGAAAACCAGCTTCGAGGATACCCAAACATGACCAGCGCCGAGGCCGCAGCAGGCCCCTTCCAGGTGACCGTGCAGCCCAGCGGCCGGACCTTCAGCGCCAACGCCGACGAGGCCCTGCTCGCCGCCGCCATCCGGCAGGGCATCGGCATGCCCTACGGCTGCAAGGACGGCGCCTGCGGTTCGTGCAAGTGCCGCAAGCTTGAAGGCGAGGTGGTCCACCGCGCGCACCAGAGCAAGGCCCTGAGCGCCGAGGAGGAAGCGGCCGGCTACGTGCTGACCTGCAGCGCCTTCGCGCTGACCGACGTGGTGCTCGAGTCGCGCCAGGTCACCGACGAGAGTGCGTTCCCCGTCAAGAAGATGCCCTCGCGCGTGATCGCGCTGGAGAAGCGCTCGCACGACGTGATGATCGTGCGGCTGCAGCTGCCCGCCAATGACACGCTGCGCTACCACGCCGGGCAGTACGTCGAATTCATCCTGCGCGACGGCTCGCGCCGCAGCTACTCGATGGCGAACGCGCCGCACAACGGCCCGGGGGTGGAACTGCACATCCGCCACATGCCGGGCGGCAAGTTCACGGACCACGTGTTCAGCGCGATGAAGGAGAAGGAGATCCTGCGGGTGGAAGGCCCGTACGGCAGCTTCTTCCTGCGCGAGGATTCCGACAAGCCCATGATCCTGCTGGCCTCGGGCACCGGCTTCGCGCCGATCAAGGCCCTGATCGAGCACATGCAGCACAAGGGGATCTCGCGGCCGACCACGCTCTACTGGGGCGGGCGCCGCCCCGGGGACCTGTACCTGGACGACTGGGTGAAGGCGCGCTGCGCCGAGATGGGCCACCTGAAGTACGTCCCGGTGATCTCCAACGCCCTGCCCGAGGACAACTGGACCGGCCGGACCGGCTTCGTCCACAAGGCCGTGATGGAGGACTTCCCCGACCTCTCGGGCCACCAGGTCTATGCCTGCGGCGCGCCCATCGTGGTGGATTCCGCCCGCGCCGAGTACAGCGAGTTGGCCAGGCTGCCGCCGGAGGAGTTCTACGCCGACGCCTTCACCACCGAGGCCGACAAGCACAAGGACGCCGGCACCTGAGTCCGGCGCCGCTGGGCGCTAGGCCCCCAGGTCCATCATCCCGGTCGGGGTCGGCTCCGACGCGCCCTGGCTTCCCGCCGAGAGCGTCTCGTGGATGCGGTGTGCCACGTACCAGCTGGCGCGCATGCGCGCTTCCCGCGTGTGCGAGCCCAGGCGCGGGGTCAGGAAGAGGTTGCTGCAGTCGTGCAGCGGCGACCCGCGCGAGGCGAAGCCGGACTCGGCGCCGTCCAGCAGCGCGGCTTCGATGCGGCCGTCGTTCAGCGCCCGCGCGAAGGCATCCACGTCGAACAGCTGCGAGCGACTGATGCCCACCCAAAGCTGGCCGGGCCGGCAGTGGGCCAGCAGCTTGTCGTTGATGAAGCCCCGGTAGCGCGAGGCGTACATCACCTGCACCGTCACCGCGTCGGCGTTGGACAGCAGCTCGTGCACGCCGACCGGCTGGATCTTCAGGCGCTCCCAGATCGGCGCGCTGTGGTGCACGGCGGGGTCGTAGCCGATCAGGCGGGCCCCCAGCGAGGTCAGCATGAGCGCGAGGGTGTGGGCCGTGGGCTCCAGGCCCAGGATGCCGACCACGCTGCCATTGAGCTCGCGGCCGAGCCGGACCTCGGCGTGGCGGTCGCCGTTCAGAGCCGCGCCGATGCCGCGCCGGTACAGCATCAACAGGCTGGCGAGCAGGTACTCGGCGTTGGACCGGACGTTGGCGGTGCTGGCCTGGATGACGCGCACCTTGCGCGCCCGGCACGCTTCCAGGTCGGTGTTGTCGGTGCCCACGTGCATGCGCGCCACGGCCTTGAGCATGGGGGCGAAATCGAGGAACTCCTGGGTGACGACCACCTTGCGGGGCAGCACCAGCGCGCGCGACTTGTACACCGCCTTGCGCAGCGCGCTGGGGTCGCTGGCGAGGTCACCGCGCACCTCGACGCTGTGGCGCTCCTGCAGCCAGTTCAGCGCCTCGGGCACGAGACGTTCGACCAGTAAGATGTCCAAGGTGGGTTGGGTCCTTGTCCGACATGGATTTCAGCCAGTTGCAACGGCTGAGAACGTCGGAGTGTGAAAAACTGCGCGGACTTTATCCAAGATCAGCGCACAACGCTATGAAAAACGTCACAAAGGTCAACAAAGCAGTCTTCCCGGTCGCCGGCCTCGGCACCCGCTTCCTCCCGGCCACCAAGGCCATGCCCAAGGAGATGCTGCCCATCGTCGACAAGCCGCTCATCCAGTACGCGGTCGAGGAAGCCTACGAGGCCGGCATCCGCCACATGGTGTTCGTCACCGGCCGCAGCAAGCGCGCGATCGAGGACCACTTCGATGTTTCGCCCGAGCTGGAGATGGAGCTGGAGGCCAGCGGCAAGAAGGAGGTGCTGGAACTGGTGCGCTCCATCGCGCCGGCCGACATGGCCTGCTCCTTCGTGCGGCAGCCCCGCGCGCTGGGCCTCGGGCATGCCGTCCTGTGCGCCGCGCCGATCGTGGGCAACGACCCCTTCGCGGTGCTGCTCCCGGACGACCTCATGAGCGGCCCCGAGGGCGGCCCCTCGGTGCTGGCGCAGATGGTGCAGCAGTTCGAGCGCACGCCCACCTGCATCCTCGCCGTGCAGGAGGTCCCGCGCGAGCACGTCAAGCGCTACGGCATCGTTGCCGGCGATGCGGTGGGCGAGCGCCTGACGCGGGTGCGGCAGATGGTGGAAAAGCCGGACCCGGAATCGGCCCCGTCACGCATGGGCGTGGCCGGCCGCTACGTGCTGACCGCCAGCGTGTTCGACATGATCCGCACCAACCCGCGCGGCGCCGGCGGCGAGATCCAGCTCACCGACGGCATCGCGCGGCTGATGGAGGGCGAAGGCGTGCACGCCTGGCTGTACGAGGGCAAGCGCTACGACTGCGGCAGCAAGGACGGCTTCCTGCAGGCCACCGTCGATTTCGCGCTGAAGAACCCCGAGCTCGGCCCGGGCCTGCGGGAGCACCTCAGGCGGCTGGCCGTCTAGGCACCCCTGGGGCGGCGCCGTTCAGCGCCGCTTCAGGACGTGGATGAACTCCTCGCCCTGCTGCTGCTGCTCGACCAGTTCGTTGCCGGTCTGGCGGGCAAAGGCCTGGAAGTCTCGCAGCGAGCCCGGGTCGGTGGCCACCACCTTGAGCAACTGGCCCGACAGCATGTCCGTCAGCGCCTTCTTGGCGCGCAGGATGGGCAACGGGCAGTTCAGGCCGCGCGTGTCGATTTCCTTGTCGATGTTCATCGTGCGCCCTTGCGGATGATCCACCGGCCATTCTAGGCGCGACCGCAGGCGCTCACCGGAGGCGGCTTCGGCCGTTTGCTATCGTCGGGGTCTTCCCCTCGCTTCCATCATGATCATCGTCACCGGCGGCTGCGGCTTCATCGGATCCGCCTTCATCCTCGACTGGCTGGCCCAGGACCGGGAGCCCGTCCTGAACCTGGACCTGCTCACCTACGCCGGCCACCCGGGCAACCTGCGGACGGTGGAGTCGCATCCCGGCTACCGGTTCGTGCGCGGCGACATAGCCGACAGCGCGCTCGTCGGCGACCTGCTGCGCGAACACCGGCCGCGCGCCATCGTGCACTTCGCCGCCGAGAGCCACGTGGACCGCTCCATCGCCGGGCCGGACGCCTTCATCCAGACCAACGTGGTCGGCACCGCCCGGCTGCTGCAGGCGGCGCACGGGTACTGGAGCCGGCTGCCGGCACCGGAGGCGTCGGCCTTCCGCTTCCTCAACGTCTCCACCGACGAGGTGTTCGGCTCGCTGGGCCCGTCCGAGCCGGCCTTCAGCGAGACCCACCCCTACCAGCCCAACAGCCCGTATTCGGCGTCCAAGGCCTCGGCCGACCATTTCGCGCGCGCCTGGTGCCACACCTTCGGCCTGCCGGTGATCACCACCAACTGCTCCAACAACTACGGCCCGCGCCAGTTCCCGGAGAAGCTGATCCCGCTGATGATCCACAACGCCCTGGCCGGCCAGCCGCTGCCCGTGTACGGCGACGGGCGCCAGGTGCGTGACTGGCTGCACGTGGGCGACCACTGCTCGGCGCTGCGCGCGGTGCTGGAGCGCGGCCGGCCCGGCGAGACCTACAACATAGGCGGTCGCTCCGAGCGCACCAACCTGGAGGTCGTCCACACCATCTGCCGCGTGATCGACGAAGCGCGCCCCGGCCGCTCGCACGCGGCGCTGGTCCGGCACGTGCAGGACCGGCTCGGCCACGACCGCCGCTACGCCATCGACGACAGCAAGATCGCCGCCGAGCTGGGCTGGAAGCCCGCGGTGACCTTCGAGCAGGGCATCCGCGACACGGTGCAGTGGTACCTGGCCAACGGCGACTGGGTGGCCTCGGTCACCAGCGGCGCCTACCGGCGCTGGGTCGAGCAGCAGTACCCGGCCCTGCACTCCGCCGCATGAAGATCCTGCTGTTCGGTGCCCGGGGGCAGGTCGGCTGGCAGTTGCAGCGCAGCCTGTCGGTGCTGGGCGAGGTCGTCGCGCTGGACCGCCGCAGCGCGGCCCTGTGCGGCGACCTGAGCGACATCGAAGGCGTCGCGGCCACCGTGGCCGCCGTGGCACCCGATGTGGTGGTCAATGCGGCCGCCTACACCGCCGTGGACCGCGCCGAGGACGAGCCCGAGCTGGCGTTCGCCATCAATGCGCAGGCCTGCGAGGCCATCGCCCGCGCCGCTGCCCGCTGCGGCGCCTGGGTGGTCCACTACTCCAGCGACTACGTCTACGACGGCAGCGGCGAACGGCCCTGGCGCGAATCCGATCCCACCGGCCCACTGGGCGCCTACGGCCGCAGCAAGCTGGCCGGCGACGAGGCGGTCGCGCGCGAGAACCCGCGCCACCTGGTCCTGCGCACCAGCTGGGTGTTCGACAGCTGGGGCCGGAACTTCGCCAGGAGCATCCTCGAGGCCGCGGCCACCCGGGACGAACTCACCATCGTGGCCGACCAGTGGGGCGCCCCGACGCGCGCCGCGCTGATTGCCGACGTGACTGCGCACGTCCTGCGCTCGCTGCGCCAGCGCGGCGAGGATCCCTCGCTGGCCGGCGTCTATCACCTGGCCGCCGCCGGCTTCACCACCTGGCACGGCTATGCCCTGCTGCTGCTGCAGGAAGCGCAGCGCGTGGGCCTGCCCCTGCGCGCCACGCCGGACCGGGTGCGGCCGATCCCGTCCCGTGACTACCCGGTGCGAGCGGCGCGGCCGGCCAACTCGCGGCTGGACACCACCCGGCTGCGCGAGACCTTCGGCCTGTCGCTGCCGCCCTGGCAGGATGGCGTGCGCGCCGTCATCGCCGAACTCGCGCACCATCGCGCCTCCTGACCCATGCCCACCCACAAGCCCGCCCGCAAGGGCATCGTCCTGGCCGGCGGCGCCGGCACCCGGCTGCACCCGGCCACGCTGGCGATCTCCAAGCAGCTGCTGCCGGTCTTCGACAAGCCCATGGTCTATTACCCGCTGTCCACGCTGATGCTGGCCGGCATCCGCGAGGTGCTGCTGGTCAGCACCCCGCAGGACACGCCGCGCTTCCAACAGTTGCTGGGCGACGGCAGCCAGTGGGGCATGCGGATCGCCTACGCCGTGCAGCCGCGCCCCGAGGGGCTGGCGCAGGCCTTCCTGATCGGGCGCGAATTCCTGGCCGGCGCACCCAGCGCCCTGGTGCTGGGCGACAACATCTTCTACGGCCATGACCTGGTCAAGCTGCTGCAGCAGGCCAACGACACGGTCGAGGGCGCCACCGTGTTCGCGTACCACGTGCGCGACCCGCAGCGCTATGGCGTGGTCGCCTTCGACGAGCAGGGCAATGCCACCTCGATCGAGGAGAAGCCAGCGCAGCCGCGCAGCAACTGCGCGGTGACCGGCCTGTACTTCTACGATGCCGAGGTGTGCGACGTCGCCGCGCAAGTGCGCCCGTCGGCGCGCGGCGAGCTGGAGATCACCAGCGTCAACCAGCACTACCTGGAGCGCGGGCGCCTGCGCGTGCAGACCATGGGCCGGGGATTCGCCTGGCTGGATACCGGCACCCACGAAAGCCTGCTGGAGGCCACGCAGTTCATCCACACGCTGGAGCAGCGCCAGGGCCTGAAGGTGGCCTGCCCCGAGGAGATCGCTTGGCGCAACGGCTGGATCGACGATGCGGCGCTGAGCGCGCTGGCGCAGCCGCTGGGCAAGAGCAGCTATGGCGCGTACCTGCTCGCGCTGCTGAGGGGGTGAGCACGATGCAGGTCACGCCCACCCGGCTGCCCGAAGTGCTGCTGATCGAGCCGCGCGTGTTCGGCGACGCCCGCGGCTTCTTCATGGAAAGCTGGAACCAGCGCGCCTTCGACCAGGCCGTGGGCGGCGCCGTCACCTTCGTCCAGGACAACCATTCGCGCAGCGCGCGCGGCGTGCTGCGGGGCATCCACTACCAGCTGGCGCATCCGCAGGGCAAGCTGGTGCGCGTGGCCAGCGGCCGGGTGTTCGACGTGGCCGTGGACCTGCGGCGCGATTCGCCGCGCTGCGGCCAGTGGGTGGGCGTGGAGCTCAGCGCCGACAACCACCGGCAGCTGTGGATCCCGCCGGGCTTCGGCCACGGCTTCCTGGTCCTGTCGGAGCAGGCGGACTTCCTCTACAAGGCCAGCGACTATTACGTGCCCGAGGACGAACGGGCACTGGCGTGGAACGATGCCCACGTGGGCATCGAATGGCCGCTGTCGGCGATCGGCGACGCACCGGTGCTGTCGGCGCGCGACCAGGCTGCGCCCGGCTGGGACCAAGCGCCGCTGTACTCCCGCTGATGGTGCGCGCCTACTCGGCGCGCCGCTGCCACTCGATGAACTGCGGCTCGTGGCCGCGGCCGCGCAGCCAGTCGGCCAGCGCGTAGCCGGTTCCGGCCGGCCAGCACTTGACTTCGTCGCAGGCGTACAGCCGGTAGTCCGCCAGCTCCGGCGACAGCCGCACCACGCCCTGCGCCTGCACGTGGAAGGCGATGATCACCTGGTTCATGCGCTGGAAGTCGTAGACGCCGATCAGCTCCACGGCGGTGGCGTCGAGGTCGGTCTCTTCCTTCACCTCGCGGCGGATCCCCTCCTGCGGGGTCTCGCCGGCCTCCATGAAGCCGGTGATCAGCGCGTACATCCTGCCCGGCCACGCGGCATTGCGCGCCAGCAGGATGCGGCCTTCGTACTCGACCACGGCCGCCAGCACCGGGGTGGGATTGTTCCAGTGCGTCCAGCGGCAGGCCGGGCAGCGCAGGCGCTCCTTGGGCCCGCCGTCCTCGTCCTGCACGATGGGCTGCAGGGGCGTGGCGCATTGGGGGCAGAACCGGTAAGGCTCCATGGTCCCCCTCCTCAGGCCGGGAACACGCCCGTCGACAGGTAGCGGTCGCCGCGGTCGCAGACCACGAACACGATGGTGGCGTTCTCGACCTGCTGCGCGATCTGCTGCGCGACCCAGCAGGCGCCCGCCGCCGAGATGCCGCCGAAGATGCCCTCTTCGCGCGCCAGGCGCCGGCACATCTCCTCGGCCTCCTCCTGGCTGACCAGCACGGTCTCGTCCACGTGGGTGGGGTCGTAGATCTTCGGCATGTACTCCGGCGGCCACTTGCGGATGCCGGGGATGCGCGAGCCTTCGGCCGGCTGGGCGCCGATAACGCGCACCTTGGTATTCTTCTCCTTGAGGTAGCGCGACACCCCGGTGATGGTGCCGGTGGTGCCCATGGCACTGACGAAGTGAGTCACGCGACCACCGGTCTGCTCCCAGATCTCCGGGCCGGTGGCCTCGTAGTGGATGCGCGTGTTGTCGGGGTTGGCGAACTGGTCCAGCACCCGGCCCTTGCCCTCGCGCTGCATGTTCTCCGCCAGGTCGCGCGCGTACTCCATGCCGCCGCTCTTGGGCGTGAGCACCAGCTCGGCGCCGAAGGCCTTCATGGTCTGCGCCCGCTCGATCGACAGGTCCTCCGGCATGATCAGCACCATGCGATAGCCGCGGATCGCCGCGGCCATGGCGAGCGCGATGCCGGTGTTGCCCGAGGTGGCCTCGATCAGCGTGTCGCCGGGCCGGATCTCGCCGCGCTCCTCGGCCCGGCGGATCATGGACAGCGCGGGCCGGTCCTTCACCGAGCCGGCCGGGTTGTTGCCCTCGAGCTTGCCGAGCACGACGTTGCCGCGCTGGCGGTTGCCGGGTTCGCCTATGCGTTGCAGGGCGACCAGGGGCGTGTTTCCGATCGCGTCTTCGAGGGTGGGATAGCTGCGCGGGTCCATCGCCCCACTGTGCCATAATTTTTTTCCTCGCTCTTCAACGCTGCCGGAGTGGCGAAATCGGTAGACGCAGCAGACTCAAAATCTGCCGGTGGCAACACCGTGCCGGTTCGATTCCGGCCTCCGGCACCAACCTCTTAGCCCGACCGACACCGGTTCCCCGCCTCCTTGCCCGTCACGGTGTGTTCGAACCCTCCATGACCCGGGCCGCCACACACCGTGTTCAACGACAACCGCCTGAGCGACCCTGCTCCTGCCGAGGCGATGCAGGCTGTTTCGGCGCCGACGTATCGCGCCTTCGGCACGTTCCGCCTCGTGCTGGCCATGGTGGTGGTCCTGGGCCACGGCGCATGGCTGGCGCCGGACCACCTGCCGGCCAACGCCGTCATGCGGATCCACGCCGGTTCGACGGCGGTCCTCGCCTTCTTCGTCCTCTCCGGCTTCATCCTCGCCGAAGCGGCCAGCACCTTCTACCGGGGCCGCGCGATGGCCTTGATGAAGAACCGCGTCATCAAGATCGTCCCGCCGTTCCTGGGCGCGCTCGCCGTTTCGCTGGCGGTACACCGTGTGCTGGCCCATTTCGGCCTGCTGTCGGCGGGCATCGGATTCGAGGGCTACAAGCAGTTGCCCGACATGTGGAGCGCGCGCAACCTCCTGTACAACCCGGTGAGCGTGCTGCCGTTCCTGATGCCGGACCGCATGACGGACTACGTGGGCGAGATCTACCTGTTCGTGCGCTACGTGTGGGCGATCAACGCCGAGATGATGTTCTATCTCTTCATCGGGCTGTTCGTCCTGTTCAGGGGCTCCATCGGGCGGACGCGGCTGCCCACCCTCGCCGGGACCCTCGCGCTGGCCGTGCTGTACCTGTACGCGGCCTGGCACCAGAAGCCGTGGTTCTACGTCACCTACGCACCCTTCTTCGTGCTGGGCGTCAGCATCCACGCGGTCGCCAGGCACAAGGGCTGGCAGCTTCCCCTGGTGGCCAGCGCGGCCCTGTCGCTCGTGGGCGCCGCCCGCCTGATCGGCGGGGGCAACGTGCTGCGCGACCCCGGCCTGGTCACCTTGCCCGTGCTGCTGGGCATCCTGGTGTTCGCCATGTTCTGCGGCCTGGTCGTCGTGCTGAGCCGTGCGACGGTGCCGGCTTCCTTGCGACGGCTGGACCGCTCGCTCGGCGACCTCTCCTACGCCGTGTACCTGAACCACTACGTGGTGCTGGTGCTGTTCAGCGCGCTGGTCGGCGAAAGCCGCGGCGCGGCCTTGTGGATGGCGGCCTTGCTGGCGGCGCTGGTCCTGTCCGCCCTCATGCAGCTGGTCATCGAACGTCCGCTGGCGGGACTGCGGGCAAGGATCCGCGGCGCGGCCCTGGCCTAGATCGCCCGCGCTGCAAAAAAAACGCCCGGCGCGCGGCCGGGCGAAGAACCTCCATGGCTGGGACCGTAACCAAGGACCGATCCCGCGTTCAGGATGGTCGAACGGCCGAGCCAGTGCCGTCAGGCTGAGCCTCGTTTCATGGCTCGGCCGTTTCCGACCGGCGTGTAGGCGGAAACGCCGAGCCAGCGAGTCCCGCGCCGGATGAGCCGCTTGGGGCCGGCCTACGGTGGAGCGCCGGGAACCGGCGACAAACGGCAGGCAGCGCCTACTCCGCTGCGCTGCGCAGCGTTTCCACCACCGGCCTGCGCAGGACTTCGCGCAGCCCCCACCAGCCGGCCGCCAGCGCGAGCACGGCACCGGCCACGGCGCCGCCGGCCAGCACCAGCGGGGAGGCCGTCCACTGGAACTCGAACACGAAGCGCGCCAGTCCCCAGCCGACGACGGCAGCGACGGCGCTGGCCAGCAGCCCGGCCAGCAGGCCCACGCCCGCCAGTTCGGCCCGCTGCACCTGCCGCAGCAGGGCACCGCTGGCGCCCACCGCCCGCATGATGGCGAACTCGCGCGCGCGCTCCTCGCGGGTGGCGGTCACGGCGGCGAACAGCACCACCAGCCCGGCGGCCAGCGTGAAGCCGAACAAAAACTCGACCGCGCGCACCACCTTGTCGAGCACGGCCTGCACCTGGTCGATGGTGCTGGTCATGTCGACGTTGGTGATGTTGGGGAATTGGCGCACCAGCGCGCTGTCGAAGCCCTTGCGCTCGGGCGCGCGGAAGGCCGCCATGAAGGTGGCCGGCACGTCCGGCATGCGGCTGACCGGGAACATGACGAAGAAGTTGGCCCGCATCGAACCCCAGTCCACCTTGCGCAGCGAGGTGATGCGCGCCTCCACCGGCATGCCGCCGATGTCGAAGCGCAGGCGGTCGCCCAGCTCCAGCCCCAGCGTCCTGGCGATGCCCTGCTCCACGCTGACGGCATCGGCCTCCTCGGCCTGCCAGCGGCCGGCGACGATCTGGTTGTGCGGCGGCGCATCCGCCGCATGCGAGAGGTTGAATTCCCGGTCCACCAGTCGCCGGGCCCGGTCCTCGGTGTAGTCGTCGGGGCCGACGTCGCGGTCGTTCACCGCCACCAGGCGGCCGCGGATCATGGGGTACCAGTCGAAGCGCTGCACGCCCGCCTGCTGCAGCGCATGCAGGAAGTCGTCGCCCTGCTCGGGCATCACGTTGATGACGAAGCGGTTGGGCGCGTCCGGCGGCGTGGCCTGGCGCCAGCTGGCCACCAGGTCGGTGCGCAGCAGCACCAGCAGCACCAGTGCCAGCAGGCCGACCGCCAGCGAGCTCACCTGCACCACCGCATAGGCCGGCCGGGCCGACAGCTGCCGCGTCGCCAGCACCAGCCAGCGCGGCGCCGTGGCTTCGTTGACCGACAGCCGCAGCAGCTTCACCGCCACCCAGCTCAGCACCGCGAACAGCAGCACCGCGCCGGCAAAGCCGCCCACAGCGATGCCACCCAGCCACAGGTCGCTGCTGGCGGCCAGCAGCAAGGTGGCGAAGCCCAGCACGCCTATGCCCAGCACCGCCATAGAGGCCGGCTTGAGGCCGCCGACGTCGCGCCGGATCACGCGCAGCGGCGGCACCTGCGCCAGTTGCAGCACCGGCGGCAGCCCGAACGCGAACAGCAGGGTCAGGCCCATGCCCAGGCCGAAACCGACCGGCCACAGGCCGGCGCCGGGCAGCGAGGTCTCCACCAGCCCGGACAGCAGCAGCACGAACACGAAGTGCACCGCATAGCCAAGCGCCACGCCCAGCGCACTGGCCGCAAGCCCGACCAGCCCGAACTCCACCGCGTAGCCCAGGGCGATGGCGCGCTGCGGCTGCCCCAGCACGCGCAGCATGGCGCAGTCGTCCAGGTGGCGCGCCGCGAAGCCACGGGCCGCCAGGGCCACCGCCACGGCGCTGAGCAGCGCCGACAGCAGCGCGACCAGGTTCAGGAATTTCTCGGCTCGGTCCAGCGTCTGGCGCATCTCCGGCCGGCCGCCTTCCAGCGATTCCACCCGCACGCCGCGCACCTCGGGCTTCGCCGCCACCGCGGTCGCGAATTCGGAGAAGGACTTGACGGCGCGGTCCGGCCCGGCCACGGCAAAGCGCCAGCGGATGCGGCTGGCCGGCTGCACCAGCCGGGTGGCCGCGAGGTCGGCCTCGTTGATCATCACTCGCGGCGAGAAGGTGGAAAAGCCGGTGCCCCGGTCCGGCTCCAGCAGCAGCACGCGCGCGATGCGCAGGCTGGCATCGCCCAGCAGCAGGGTGTCGCCCGGGGCCAGCCCCAGCGCCTCCAGCAGCGAGCGATCGACCCAGGCCTCCCCTCGGGCCGGGATCGCCCGGGTGGGCGCGCCCGCCCCTTCCGCGCTGTCGCTGACGGTGAGCTGGCCGCGCAAGGGATAGCCGGGCTCGACGGCCTTGAGGGCCACCAGCCGCGCGGCGCCGCCCCGCTCGTCGGGCGCCCGCGCCATGGTCGGGAACACCACGCTGGTGGCCGCCTGCAGGCCGAGGGCGCGGGCGCGCTCGACGAAGGCGGGCGGCGTGGGGTTGTCGCTGGCGACGACGGCATCGCCGCCCAGCAGCTGGCGTGCATCGCGCGCCAGCCCGCCCTGGAGCCGGTCCGCGAAGAAACCGACGGCGGTGAGCGCCGCCACCGCCAGGGTGACCGCCACGATCAGCAGCCGCAGTTCGCCGGCTCGGAGGTCGCGCCACAGGGTGCGCCAGCCCAGGCGCCAGAAGGAGGTCTGCATGGCGCAGGACCTTAGCAAAGACGGGCCGGCGCCGCTGTCGCGTGGCCGGCGCCGCTAGGCAGCTGGACTCAGCCCCCGGGCCGGCATCGTGCGCGACTTGCTGCGCACGGATCCGCTCGAGGGCTCGGCCGGCTCCTCACCGTCCAGCCGCGCCAGCTCGCACCGGAAGGCCTCGATGACTTCCGAGACACCGGGCTCGGACATCATGCTGAAGTGCGAGCCGGCGATCTCCGTCAGGCGGATCTCGCCCGTCACATGCTCGTCCCAGCCCAGCCAGGGGCCGGCGTACAGGTACAGCGTCTCGGCCTGCGCCGCCTTGAACAGCACCACTTCGCCGTCGTAGGGCTGCACGCGGTACTGCGCCTGCGCGTCGGTGAAGTTGCGGAACAGGTGGAAGTCCACCAGCTCCGGCGGCAGCGGCTCGCCGCGCGCCAGCTGCTCCAGCGCGAGCTGGTAGGACCGCTGCATCACGCGCGCGCGCCGGCGCCGGCTGGGCCAGTCGAGCGCGAACGCCAGCGACCAGTGGCGCTTGAGCCAGAGCTTCTGCAGCAGCGGAACCTTGCGCACCGCCGCGCTGGGCGACAGCGTGTCGATCATCAGGATGGTCTCGACCTGGGCGCCGCTGCGCACCAGCTGCTGCGCCATCTCGTACGCGATCACGCCGCCGCCCGAGTACCCGGCCAGCCGGTAGGGACCGCTGGGGTCGACGGTGCGGATCGCCTCCACGTACTGCGCGGCCATCGCTTCGATGGTGGACAGCGGCGGCAGCCTTCCATCCACCCCCTGCGCCTGCAGGCCGTAGAAGGGCTGCTGCGGCCCGAGCCGGTCCGAGATGACCTTGAAGTTCAGCACGTTGCCGCCGGCGCCGTGCACGCAGAAGACCGGCCGCCGGCCGGCGGCCCCGCGGCAGATCGCCACCAGCGGCGACCAGGCGCGCGGCAGCGGGATGACGTTGGACGCCGGTGCCGCGGTCGGCGCGGGCGGGCTGCCCATGCTGGTGTCCAGGTGCCCCGCCTGGGCCACCAGCTGCGCCAGGCCGGCGAGCGTGGAGCCCTGGAACAGCGTGGCCAGCGGCAGGTCCACGTTCCACTGCTTGCGGATGCGGGCGAACAGCCGCACCGCCGCCAGCGAATGCCCGCCGAGCGCGAAGAAGTCGTCGTCGCGGCCCACCTCGTCCACGCCCAGCAGTTCGCGCCAGATCCCGGCGATGACGGCCTCGACCGGATTGAGCTGGGCCGCCGACGCGGCCGGCGCCCGCGACGCCGCCACCGGTGGCAGCGGCCGCGGCGCCGCATCGCTCATGGCGCGGTGGATGGCCGACAGCGGGATGGAGGACACCACCAGTTCGCGCACGGCGGCATCCAGTACCCGCTCGAACAGCGCCGGCGCTTCCTCGGTGCGCAGGCCGCAGGCGAGCATGGCCTCGGCCAGGCCGGGCTCGCGGTGGGCCTGGCCGCTGGCGTGGCGCGACAGGGCCTTCGGATCGACGCCGCGCAGGCTGAAGCCTTCGATGGTGGCGATGGGTGCGCCTTCGGGCGTGTGCAGGCTGACGTCGAAGGCGGCGAAGCGGTCGCGGGCCGCCTCCTTGAGCCGCGCGCAGCTGACGCTGTGCATGGGCAGCGGCGCCACGATGCGGATGCGGTCCACCGACAGCGGCACGTACAGCGTGCCTTCGCGCTGCGCCGGCTCGAGCAGGTGCAGCCCGAAGGTGGCAGCGATGTCGGCCAGCGCCGGATGCATGGCGAAGACCTTCAGGTCGTCGGCGAACCGGGGCGCCAGCTGCATGCGGGCGACGCCCTCGCCGCGGCCCAGTCGCATGCCGGCGATGTTGTGCCAGCGCGGGCCGAAGTCCACGCCCCGTTGCGGCAGTTCGCCGCCACGCCAGTCGCCGGCCGGCAGCGGCGGCGCCGGCGGCAGCGTGCCGCGGTAGCGCGCCAGCCGGGCCCGCGCATGCTCCTGCCAGGGTTCACGGGCGTCGGCGCGGCTGCGCACCAGGAACTCGTAGCCTTCCGGATGGCGGTTCAATTCGATCCGCACGTCGCGGCGGCCGGCGCCGTCGAACACCATTGCTTCCTCGAAGGAGAGCGAGCGGATCTCGACGCCGCTGCGCGGATGCAGCTGCGCCATCGCGGCGCGGGCGATCTCGATGTAGGCCGTGCCCGGCAGCACCGGGCGGCCGGCCACCGAGTGCTCGCGCAGCACCCACAGGTCCTGGGCAGCGTACGTGGCCTCGAACACGGCGCCGCCGTCGCTGTCGGCGCGCACGCCCAGCAGCGGATGGACCGCGTGCGGCGTGGCCGCCGCCGCGCGCCCGTAGGCCCGCGCAGCCATGCCCTTGTCGGCCCAGATGCCCCAGTGGATGGACAGGCCGTCGGGGCGCGACGCGGCCAGCGCGTCGAGGAAGGCATTCGCCGCCACGTAATCCACCTGCCCGGGCGGGCCCAGCCACACGCTGGTGGAGGAGAACATCGCGAAGACGTCCAGCTCGCCGGGGGGCAGCAGTGCGTGCAGCACGCGCGCGCCATCCGCCTTGGGCGACAGCACCTGCCGCAGCGCATCGGCCGTCTTGGCGGCCATGGGCGCGTCCTGCAGCGTGCCGGCCGCGTGGAACACGCCGTGCACTGCGCCCCAGCGGCGCCGCGCGTCGGCGATCACCTCGGCCATCGCGGCCCGGTCGGCCACGTCGGCGCTGTAGACGGCCACTTCGCCGCCCGCCTTTTCGAGCGCGAGCAGCTGGCGCAGCACGCGGGCGGTGTCGCCCGGCTCCGTGGCGGCCGCCAGTGCCGGCCAGCTGCTGCGGGCCGGCAGCTTGCGGCGGCTCACCAGCGCCAGCCGGGCCTTGCAGCGCTGGGCAAGGAAGGCCGCCAGTTCCAGCGCGATGTCGCCCAGCCCGCCGGTGAGGAGGTAGACGCCGCGTTCGCGCAAGCGGGACGGGATGTCGGCCTTCGCCAGGTCGGGCTCCGCGAGGGGCTCGCCGCCCTCCGCACCGGCGCGGGATGGACCGGCGGCCGGCAGCTTCACCAGTTGTGCCACCCAGCGCGCGCCCTCGCGCCAGGCCACCAGGTCGGCACCCCCACCGGCGCCACGGCATTCGCCGACCACCGCTCGGCAGGCCGCAGCCGACGCGGTGTCCCGCGGGTCCAGGTCGACCAGCACGGTGCTGACGTTCGGCACCTCGCGCGGGACCACGCGCACCGGCCCCAGGGCCAGGCTGCGCACCGGGTGGGTAACGGGGCTGCCGTTGACACCCTGGCTGCCCGACGTGACCACCGCCAGCCGGACGGGCTGGCGCAGGTCCATGGCCTGCAAGGCCTTGGCGAGGTTCACCAGGCTCTCGAAGGCCAGGACCTGGTCCCGCGCCGCATCCCGGCCGTCCGCCTGCAGGCTCCACAGGTGCAGGACCTGGTCCGGCATCCGGCCACTGCCCTCCAGTTCGTTGAACAGTCGCTCGAAGGCGGCGGCGTCCGTCGGGTCCAGCGTGAAGCTGCCGTCGGCTGCGGCCGCGAACGCGGCGCCGCTGCGCACCAGCACGGCACGCCCGCCCTCGTCGGCGATGCGCCGCAGCACGCCGTGGGTGGTGGCGTCGTCGCCACCCAGCACCAGCGCGTGCAGCCCCGGTTCCGGGGCGGGCGCCACCGGCAGCGGCGCCGGGCTCCACTGCGGGACGCCGAACCAGTCGTCCATCTGCGGCAGGCGGCGCACGCGCTGCGTCGGCGCTTCGTCCGGGCCGGCCGCATCGGTCAGCAGCGCACGGCCCGGTTCGATCCAGTGGCGCTGGTGGTCGAACGCATAGGTGGGCAGCGAGATCCGCCGGGGCGAGCCGCCCCCGCGCACGGCCGCCCAGTCGGGGGTGATCCCGCGCGTCCACAGCGCGCCCAGCGACGCGAGGATGAGCGGCAGGTCGTCGCCCTCGTCCTGCGCCTTGCCGGTGGACGGCAGCACGGTGCGCGGCTGGCCGCGCAGGTTCTGCCGCGCCAGGGCGCACATGCCCTGGCCCGGCCCGACTTCCAGCAGCACCGCATCGCCCATGGCCAGCACCGTGGCCAGGCCCTCGGCAAAGCGCACCGGCTGGCGCAGGTGGCGCACCCAGTAGTCGGCGCCGGACAGCAGCGCCGCGTCGGCCCAGCCCCCGCTGAGGTTGGAGATGAACGGAATCGCCGGCTGCGACAGCCGGATGCGCGCCACTCCCTCGCGGAAGCGATCCAGGATGCCGTCCAGCAGGCGGGAATGCGCTGCCACCCGGATGTGCAGGCGCCGCCCCTCGTGCCCATGGGCCGCCAGCCGGCGACCCAGTTCCGCGATCGCGGATTCGGCGCCCGATGCGATGCACAGGTCGGGCGCATTGACCACGCCGACGTCCAGTTCCAGGCCCTGCGCCAGCGACAGCAGCTCGTCCTCCGCCAGGTCGACCGACAGCATCGCCCCCGGCGGTGCCTGCTCGAACAGCACGCCGCGCAGCACGACCAGGGACAGCGCATCGTCCAGGTCCATCACGCCGGCGATGACCGCGGCCGCGTACTCGCCGGCGCTGTGGCCGATCACCGCCGAGGCACGCACGCCCCAGCTCTCCCACAGGCGGGCCAGCGCGTACTCGAGCACGAACAGTGCGGGGATGTTGTAGCGCGGCTGCTCCAGCCGGCGCGCCGCGTCCGCGTCGCCCTTGTCGCGCTCGAACATCAGGGCCCTCAGGTCGGCCGGCGCGTCGGGCGGCATGCGCCGGAAGCACTCGTCGACCGCCGAGCGGAAGGCCGGTTGCGCGAGCAGGTCGCGGCCGGCACCCGGGTAGCTGGCGCCGCCGCCGGGGAACATCATCACCACGGCCGGTGCGTGGGCTGCGGCCTTGCCGCCGGCGACTTGCGCGGACGTGCGCGTCTCCAGGGCTGCCGCGAGCCCCGCTACGTCGCGCGCGACGAGCGCGCAGCGATGCGGGAACGCGCGCCGGCCCTCCTGCGTGGTGAAGGCGGCGTCGTGCAGGCTGAAATCGGCCGGCGGACGCGCGAGGAAGTCGCTCCACTTGGCCTTGAGCCGCTCCAGCGAGCCCGGCGTGCGGGCCGACAGCGTGATCACCTGCCAGGGCTGCCCGGCCGGAGCCTGCGACACGACGACGGGCGCTTCCTCCAGGATCACGTGCGCATTGGTGCCGCCCACGCCCAGCGAATTGACCGCTGCACGGCGCGGCTGTGCTCCTCGCGGCCAGGGCCGCGCGCGGTCGACCACGCGGAAGGGCGTGTTCTCCATCTCGAAGCGGCTGTTGGGCCGCTCGAAGTTCAGCGAGGCCGGGATCAACCCGTGCCGCAGCGCCAGCGACACCTTGATCAGCGAAGCGGCGCCGGCGGCGGTGTCGAGGTGGCCGATGTTGGTCTTGATCGAACCCAGCCCGCAGAAGCCGCGGCCACCCTCGCCATAGGCCTGGGTGAGCGCGGCCACCTCGATCGGGTCGCCCACCGGCGTACCGGTGCCGTGCGCCTCGATGTACTGCACGCTGCCGGGCTCCACGCCGGCCACGGCCAGCGCCTCGACGGCGCAGCGGGCCTGCCCGTCGACGCTGGGCGCGAGGTAGCCGGCCTTTTGCGAGCCGTCGTTGTTGACGGCCGAGCCGCGGATCACCGCATAGATGTTGTCGCGGTCGCGCAGCGCGTCCTCCAGGCGGCGCAGCACCACGACGGCGGCGCCGCTGCCGAACAGGGTGCCGCCCGCGTTCTCGTCGAAGGCGCGGCAATGCCCGTCCGGCGACAGGATCTCGCCTTCGGCGAAGCGGTAGCCCTGGCGGTGCGGCAGCTCGATGCTGGCCGCGCCGGCCAGCGCCATGTCGCACTCGCCCGACAGCAGGCTCTGCGCCGCCACGTGCACGGCCACCAGCGAGGTGGAACACGCCGTCTGGATGCCGAGGCTGGGCCCCCGCAGGTCCAGCAGGTAGGACACGCGGGTGGCCAGGAAGTCCTTGTCGTTGCCGGTGTGGCGCAGCAGGAACAACCCGATCGACTGCCTCAGCTCGGGGTTGGTCAGCAGGTTGTACGGCAGGTAGGCCTGCATGCCGCAGCCGGCGAACACGCCGATGGCGCCCTCGAAGGACTCGGGCGGATGCCCCGCGTCCTCCAGCGCCTCCCAGGCGCATTCGGTGAAGTGGCGGTGCTGCGGATCGAGGATGGCGGCGTCGCGCCGCGAGAAGCCGAAGAACTCGGCGTCGAACATCTCCAGGTCGGGCAGCACCAGGCTGGCGCGCACGTAGTTGGGATCGGCCAGTTCCGCATCGCCGACGCCGGCGGCGCGCAGTTCCTCGTCGGTCAGCCACTGGGTGGCCTCGCGCCCGGCGGCCAGCAGCTGCCACAGCTCGCCCGGCGTGCGCGCGGCCGGGAAGCGCCCGGCCATGCCGACGATGGCGACGCAGCCGGGCTCGATGGGGGGCACTTGTTCACTCATCAGGATTGGGTCTGGAGGCTTCGGTTGCGCAGCATGCGGCGCGCCTGGGCGCGGCTCTGGCCCTGGGCGACGGCCGAGGAGGCGCCGCCGCCGCCCAGGTGCGCGGCCAGCGCCTGGATGGTGGGCAGCCGGAACATGTCGGTGATCGAGACCTCCTGCCCGGTGGCCTCGCGCAGCCGGCGCTGCACCTGCACCACCAGCAGCGAGTGGCCACCCAGGTCGAAGAAGTTCTCCGTGGTCCCCACCGCCTCCAGCCCGAGCACGTCCTGCCAGATGGCGGCGATGGTTTTCTCCAGCGCGTTCTCCGGCGCCGCCGACGGCGGGGCCGCGATGGCGCCGCTGCGCACCACGCTACCGGCGCGCGGATCGGGCAGCAGCTTGCGGTCGATCTTGCCGTTGGGCGTGGTCGGCAGCGTCGGCAGCACCAGCACCGACTGCGGCACCATGATCTCGGGCAGTGCCTGCGCGACCGCCTCGCGGAGCCGCGCCGCCTGCAGGGTCGCACCCGGCCGGGGCGACACGTAGCCGGCGAGGAAGTGCTGGCCGGCGCTGTCGGTGCGCGCCACCACCACCGCCTGCTTCACGCCGTCCTGCCGCAACAGCACGCTTTCGATCTCGCCCAGCTCGATGCGGTGGCCGCGGATCTTGACCTGGTGGTCCATGCGGCCGAGGAACTCGAGCGTGCCGTCCGGCAGCCGCCGCACCAGGTCACCGGTGCGATACCAGCGGCGGGCCGGCTGCTTCGAGTCGGGCACGAAGCGCTCGGCCGTCAGCTCCGGCCGGTGCAGGTAGCCATCGGTCACGCCGTCGCCGGCGATGCACAGCTCGCCCGGCACCAGGGCCGGGCATTCGGCGCCCCAGGGCGTGCGGATCGACAGCTGCGTGTTGGCGATCGGCCGCCCCAGCGGCACCCGATCCTGCACCCGGTCCAGCTGGCAGGTGGTGGACCAGACGGTGGTCTCGGTCGGCCCGTACATGTTGACCAGCACGCCTTTCACGCAGCCGCGCAGCTGCGTCGCCATCTCCAGCGGCAGCGCCTCGCCGCCGACCAGCAGCACCTCCAGCTTCGACAGCGCCGCGCGGCCGGGCGAGTCGGCCAGCAGCATGGCGGCCATGGACGGCGTGCACTGCAGGTGCGTCACGCCGTGCTGCAGCACCTGTTCGGCCACCGTGACGCGGCGCGGCAGCGCCTGCGCGGCATGGCTGGCCTCCATCACGGCCTTGAGGTGCGGCAGGCTGGCCAGCACCTCGTCGGGCGCAATGCCGAAGTCGATCAGGCAGGCGATCTCGTCCACGCCCGCCGCCTGCACCTTGCCGACCAGTTCCAGGCATCGCTGCGGCGTGCCGATCAGCGCGCTGGTGCCGTAGTAGCGTTCGAACGCATGGTCCAGCAAGGCATCCATGTCCTGCTCGGACAGCGGCGCCGACTCCATGATCTCGAGCGGGCTCTTGCCGCTGGCGGAGGCTCGCTCGACGAACGTGGGGAACGACCAAGCCGCCTGGCGCACCAGGTCCACCGCGCTGCGCAGGTACTGCTTCATCGGGCCACGCGCCATCTCGCGCGCGCGGTCCTCGTCGGGATCGACGAAGGTGTGCAGCATCAGCGTGACGTGGCCTTCGCCGGGATGGCCAGCCTTGAGCCAAGCCGCCCGGTACAAGGCGAGCTTCTCCGCCACGTCCTCGACCTTCTGGCCCAGCAGGTGGGTCAGCAGGCGGCAGCCGAGCGCGCCCGCCTGCTCGAAGGTCTTGGGGTTGCCGGCGGCCGTGATCCACATCGGCAGCTCGGGCTGCACCGGCCGCGGCAGGGTGCGGATCGCCACCGGCTCGCCCTTGGGCCCGGGGAAGGACACCGTCTCGCCGCGCCACAGCCGGCGCACGGTGTCGATGCGGTCCAGCATCTCGTCCTGGCGCTTGGCGAAGGCTTCCGGCATCAGCACGAAATCGTTGGGCTGCCAGCCGGACGCGAAGGCCACGCCCACCCGGCCCTGCGAGATGTTGTCCACGAAGGCCCAGTCCTCGGCGATGCGGATCGGGTGGTGCAGCGGCGCCACGCAGCTGCCGGCCCGGATCTGCACCCGCGAGGTGATCGCGGCGATGGCCGCGCTGGTCACCGATGCGTTCGGGAACAGCCCGCCGAACGCATGGAAGTGGCGCTCGGGTGTCCAGACCGCCGCGAAGCCTTCGCGATCGGCGAAGCGCGCGCCCTCCAGCAGCAGGCGGTAGCGGTCCTTGGGCTCGTTGTTCTCGTCGCTGGCGAAATAGAACAGGCTGAAATCGGTGGCCCGGCCGGCGGCCGTGGCGTCGTCGGCGTGCAGCACCACGGCGACCCCGCGCGCCAGGGTCCAGCACAGCTCCAGCACCGAGATGTCGAACGACAGGCTGGTGACGGCGAGCCAGCGCGCGCCGTCGCTTCGCGGCACTCGTTCGTCCATGCCGGCGAAGAAGTTCATCACGTTGCGGTGCGTGACGACCACGCCCTTGGGCTTGCCGGTGGAGCCCGAGGTGTAGATCACGTAGGCGGCGCGGCGCGGGTCGGCGGCCGGCAGCGCGGCCGGCAAGGGCGCCGCGGCGCCGGGCTCGTCGATGCGCAGCAGGCGCTGCGCCGGCAGTTGCAGCGCGGCCGCCGTGGCGCCGCTTGCCAGCACCAGCGGCGCCTGCGAATCCTCGACCATGAACTGCAGGCGCTCCTGCGGATAGTCCGGATCCAGCGACAGGTAGGCGGCGCCGGCCTTGAACACGCCGAGCACCGCGACCAGCAGCTGGGGCGTGCGCGGCAGGCACAGGCCGACGATGTCGCCGGGCCGCACGCCGCGTGCCAGCAGGCGCTGCGCGAGCGCGGTGGATTGCTCGTCCAGCTGGGCCGCCGTGAGGCTGTCGCCGGCACCGGTGACCACGACCTGCCCCGGCGCGCGAGCCAGCTGCGCGGCGATGGCCTTGTGCACGGCGCCCTGTTCGTCGAAGGCCACCTGCGTCGCATTGAGCTCGTCCAGCGCGCGCTGCTCGTCGGCACCGAACAGCGGCACGCGCGAGACCGGTCCGTCCGACGCCGCGAAGGCGTTCAGCCAGGCGCCGAGCTGCGCCGCCATCGCCATGCCCGTTTCGGCATCGAAGGCCGCGCCGTCGAGCACCAGTTCGAGCGAGCGCTCGCCGGCATCAGGCCGGACCAGCAACTCGCAGCCCTCGGGGCGTTCGCACGGGCGCAGCGAGAGCGCCACCCGGGCGATCGCCGGCATCGGGGATTGCCGCTCGCCCAGGCGCCAAGGCAGGTCGCGCGTGGGCGGGCCGGCCGCACGCGTGCGCGCCAAAGCCGATTCAGCCGCGCCCACCGCCTGCAGGGTGGTCGTGGCCGCATCCGTTTGCAGGGCCACCGGCACCCAGTCGCTTAACCAGGGCTGCAGGTCCCTCGCCTGCTCGGCCAGCGACGCATCGGTGTAGAGCACGCAGGCGGTGCCCTGCCCCGTCAACGCGGCCAGCCAGGCGTGGAAGGCGGCCAGCGTGGTGGCGCCGTGCGCGGGCGCCTGCAAGGGCAAGGTGAGCTCGGCGGCCCCGGCCGCCGGGTGGGTCCGCCTGGGATAGGGCAACTCCACCGGCGTGGCCGCATGCAGCACCTCGGTCCAGTGCTGCTCGCCGCGCGCAAGGGACTCGCTGCGCTGCGCCAGTTGCGCGACGGCCGCGGCGGGCAGCGCCAGGCAGTCATTCGGCGCCAGGCCACTGGTCGCGTGGCCCTGCAGGTCCGTGACCCCGGTCAGCAGCACGTCCGCATCGGCGGCCGCCACGCGCATGGCATCGCCCTGCACCGAGAGCACGGTGCCCGGCGTGGCACCGCTTCGCTGGCCGGTCGGCTCGGCCCCACGCACGGCGAGCAGGCGGTCGCCGGCGAGGACCTTGGCCCGGCCCAGCGGATTGGGGTACTGGCCGAAGTCCAGCGCGCGCACCAGCGCTACGAGCTCCGCAGCGGGCCGCGAGAAATCGAGGGTGCCCAGCGCCGGTGGCCGGCGGTGCCGGCCGAAGTACTGCCGCTCGCCCTGCTGTTCGACCAGGGTCGGTTCGCCGCGCGCCAGGTCCTGTGCGATGGCCGTGAAGCTGGCGAGGCCGGCCTCGTAGCACTTGGCGTTGAGGCTCAGCGCCGTCTCCTGCGGCGAGATCTCGAACGAAGCCTGCCGCACGATGCGGCCCGCATCGGCGCGGGCCGTCATCTCGTGCCAGGTCACGCCATGGCTGCGTTCCTGCGCCATCAGCGCCCAGCAGGTGGCGTTCAGCCCGGCGTACCGGGGCAGCAGGGCGTCGTGGAAATTGATGGCCAGCTTGCGCGCACGGGCCAGCACCGCCGTCGGCAGCATGCGCAGGTTGGCCACGCTGAACAGGTAGTCGAAGCCGGGAAGGCCGGCCAGGGCCGCTTCCCAGCCGGGCTCGATACGGATCGCGGGAATGCCCTGCTCCCCCGCCCACCCCAGGTGGGCCTCGCTGGCCGACGCCACGGCCACCACCTCGTGTCCGGCGCTGCGCCAGGCCTGCGCACATTGCACGAGCAGGCTGCCGTCACCCACGAACACCGCGCTTGTCTTCATCCCTGTCCCTCGCTTCACGGGTTACGAACTGAAAATGCTAGGCATCGAGTCGAGCCAGCAGTCACCAGACTTACAACTTGTCTCGGCTTTCTGCGGTTGGGCAGGGGGCCTGGGCGCCAGGGCCTCCAGTTCGACCCATTGCACCGGCGCCGCCTGCGTGCAAGCCAGGCTGAGGACGTGCGTGGCCGGGCCCGGCATCCGCATCACCACCAGCCCGCTGGCGCTGCGCGCCTCCCCGACCAGCACCTCGAGGCAACCGTCGCCGCAGGGCCGCAGCGCGATGCGCGGATGCGAGGTGGACAGCCCCAGGCCGCGGGCCTTCCAGTAGGCTTCCAGCGCGGTCCAGTGCGCATAGAAGGCCTCGTCGTCTTGCGGCGGCTGCTCGCCGTGGTCCATGTACGCCTCCAGCAACCCGGCGTCGACGCCGTCGCGCAAGAGCTCGACGTCGATGCCGACCGGGCCGCGCCAGTCCACGGCCACCGCCACCAGCCCGCGGCTGCGGGTGAGGCTGAAGAACGGCGCGTCGCCGCCGTTCCCCAGGAGCAGCGGTTGCCCGTGCGGGCCGCTGCCGAATCGCACCTCCTGGGGATCGATGCCGAGGGCCAGTCCCAACGCCATGCGCCGCATGGCATGCGCGACGACGAACGCGCGCCGGTCGCTATCGAACTGCAGCCGGGACGCCCGTTCGCGCTCCATCGGATCGAGCATGCCGGCGAAGGCCTGGCAGGCGGCGCAGCCGAGACCGTCCGGGTTCGCCGTCCACACTTGCACCCCACCTTGCATGCCAAGTTCCCTGTTGCACAGCCGTTGCGCCCTGTTGCCGGGGATGTTTGCATGGGCATTCCGCGTTGTGGGCGCGCCCCGATGGCCCTTACGGACTACCCGAAGGCGCGACTACAGCCCGGCAAGGCCGGGTCCTACGAGCAACCTCGTGCATTGGCACATGATTCGACGCACGAACCTGAGCCAGCACCGCCATGCAGCACGACACCCAGGAGCCCGCCACGGCCCAGCGGACGGCCCGGCGGCCGATCGCGATCCTCTCGTACCACCAGACCACGCGGCCGCCTGCGCGCGGCACGCCGGTGCGATCGCTCGTGCTGCCGCCGCGCCGCTTCGCCCGGCAACTGTGGTGCTTGCGCCTGCTCGGCTGGCGCGGCCTGTCCCTGGGCGACCTCGAGCCCTACCTGAGCGGCGAGAAGACGGGCAAGGTGTTCGGCATCACGCTGGACGACGGCTACCTGAACAACTTCGAGGAAGCCCTGCCGGTGCTGCGCGAGGTGGGCTTCACCGCGACCGCCTTCATCGTGACTTCGCAGATCGGCGGCTCCAACGTGTGGGACCACGGCAAGGGCGCGCCGCCGGCGCCGATGATGGACCTGGGCCACCTGCGCGCGTGGCTGGCCGCCGGCATGGACATCGGCGCGCACACGCGCAACCAC
The DNA here is from genome assembly GCF_035627355.1 of Ramlibacter sp. Lineage (GTDB taxonomy): Bacteria > Pseudomonadota > Gammaproteobacteria > Burkholderiales > Burkholderiaceae_C > Ramlibacter. Next base: position 31,608 of record NZ_DASPLW010000066.1, on the reverse strand, counting down.
GTGAACCTGTGCACCTGCGACGCCGAGACCGCACGCGCGGAAATCGCCGGCAGCAAGCACGACCTGGAACAGGCACTGGGCATCGAGGTGCGCAGTTTCTCCTACCCCTACGGCGAGCACCGTCCCGAACACGTCCAGATGGTGCGCGACGCCGGCTACACGCTGGGGACCACCATCGTCAGCTCGCGTGCCCGGCCGGATGACGACCCGGCCTGCCTGCCGCGCATCTCGGTCCACCTGCACGACCGGCTGCCGCGCGTGCTGGCCCAGGTCACCACCGACTACGAGGACTGGCGCATGCGCCGGAACCGGTCGCATCCCAACTCGCGCTGGTACCAGCCGCCCCAGCCCGGCGTGCCGGGCATGGGCTCCGGCGCGACCAGTTCCTGATCAGGTCAGGTCGAAGCGGCGGCGACCGCGGCCGGCGGCTGCATCAGCAGGCGGTCGGCGCCGGTGTAGCAGAGGAAGCGCCGGTTGAGCGCGCGCCCGACGGTGCACAGGCCGAGCTGCTGCGCCACCTGATGGCCCATCTGCGTCATGCCGCTGCGCGACACCACGATGGCCACGCCCATCTGCGCCGACTTGATCACCATCTCGCTGGTGAGCCGGCCGGTCGTGTAGAAGACCAGGGGCTCGTCTTCCGCGGCGTCGTGCGACGACAGGCCTTGCAGCCACATCCAGCCGGCGATGGTGTCGATCGCGTTGTGCCGGCCGACGTCCTCGACGAAAAGCAGCAGCTCGCTGCCGCGGAACAGCGCGCAGCCGTGCACCGAGCCGGCCGACTTGTAGGTGCTCTCCTGGTGGCGGATGGCTTCGAGGATGCCGTACAGCGCCTCCTGCCTCAGCACAGCCGGCGGCAGGCGCAGCGAGGCCACCTCGTCCATCAGCGCGCCGAACACGCTGCCCTGGCCGCAGCCGGTGGTGACGATGCGGCGCGCGGTGCGCTCCTCGATGCGCGCGATGCCGCCGCGCGTGCGCACCGCCGCACTGGACACCTCCCAGTCGACGGTGACCGACTCCACCTCGTCCGGCGAGTGCACCAGCCGCTGGTTGCGCAGGTAGCCCAGCACCAGCCACTCGGGGTGCGCGCCCAGGGTCATGAGCGTGACCAGCTCGCGCTTGTCGACGTAGATGGTGAGGTCGCGCTCGGCCGGGATGGACACGCGCTGGTGCTGGCCGTGCTCGTCGAGCACGTCCACTTCCTGGGTCAGCGGGGCTTGCGCCCGGGTCAAGCGCGGCAACATCGCCGCCAGTTTATGCGGCGGGCGCAGGGCGGCGCGGGCCAGGGCTACTTGCTCGCCGGCGCCGCGGCACCGGGCTTCATCTCGGCTGCTTCGGGACGCACGCTGGGGGGCGTGGCGGCCGTGCCGGCCGGCGAGTGGGCGCCGGACGTCTCGAGCGGTTTTTCCGATGGCGCGGTGTAGGCGAACGGGCCGGGATCCACGCAGGGCGCCGCCGGCGCGGCCGCCACCGGCGTGCCCGCTGCAGCGGAGCCCGAGGCAGGACGGGCGGCCGATGCGGCAGCTGCAGCCGCTGCCGGAGCCGGCTGGGACGGCTGCGCCGCGGCCGTGGCCGGCGCGGCGCTGGAGGCCGCCGCCGGCTGCACGGCGCCCGCCGGCACCTGCACCTTGGACTTGCCACCGAACTTGCCCGCGATGCGGTCCTGCGCCTTGCACAACTGGTACGCCGAGACCTTGGCGGTCCAGGCCGCCTTGGCCTTGGTCTCGTCGGCCTTGGCCTGCGCCTCCGGGGTGAGCGGCGGGAGCTTGGCGAAGGCGGCGCTGCCTGCGACAGCGGCCAGCAGCGCGGCGGAAAGGAGGCGCAGCTTCATGGTGGGGTTCCTCTCAGGCGGGACGGACCTGTTCCGGGGCAGCGCCCGGCTCGCGGGACTGGCTGCTGCGCACGGCCGGGACGCGGCCGGCCTGGATGGCTTCGTGCCAGTACGCGTGGTGTTCCTGGGCCCAGGCCTCGTCCACCCAGCCGTGTCGCATGGCGTCGTAGGCGCCGCGCATGCCGATGGTGCCCAGGTAGATGTGCAGCGTCATCATGGCCATCATCAGGATGGTGGCCGTGGCGTGGATCATGTGCGCCTGCTGCATGGTCCCGCGCACGTAGTCGATGCCCGGGATCAGGTGGTCCAGCACCAGGCCGGATCCAACCGCGACCAGTCCCAGCACCAGCACCGCGATCCAGAACAGCACCTTCTCGCCGGCGTTGAACCGGTGCGAGGGCGGCTCGTGCCGATCCTTGCTGAAGGCTCCTCCGGCCCTGGCCAGCCACCGCAGGTCGCCCCGCTGCGGGAACTCGTCCTTGATGAAGGTGATGATGACCACCACCAGCGACACGGCGAACAGCGGGCCGGCGAAGTTGTGGATGTTCTTCAGCGCGTAGGTCAGCCAGCCGAACAGGGTCTGCCCGATCAGCGGCAGCAGGAAGGCGCGCCCGAAGGCCATGATGATGCCGGAGACCGCCAGCAGCACGAAGGCGATGGCATTGGCCCAGTGCGCAGCACGCTCGAACGGGGTGAAGCGTTCGATCCGACGGCCGCCACCGCCCACCGCCGGCTGGTGGCCCAGGGGCCCGCGGGCGAAGTAGTAGATGGCCAGCGCCCCGATGGCGATCAGCAGCAAGGCGCCGCCGTAGGGGATCAGCCAGTTGTTGCGAACCTGCCGCCAGGCTTCGCCGGCCGTGGTGGGGCGCGAGCCGGGGTATTGCACCTGCTCCTGGATCAGCACGCCGGCCTCCGGCGCCTGCTGCTGGGGCAGGCTGCTGTAGCCCTCGATCCCGTCCTTGACCTTGCGCCACATGGGCGAGTTGTTGCCCGGTTGCACTGCGTTGCGCTGGCCGTTGTCCTGGTCCATGTAGCCGGGCTCGCTGGACGCATCCCGCTTGACCTCGGGCTTGACCTCGAAGATGTTCTGGCCCTGGATGCCGCCCGGCGCGGGCGCCGGATCGTCGAGCGAGCGGGCCGGCGCAGGCTGGGTGGCGGAACTCTGGCCCTGCTGGGCCGGGGCCTGGGCGGCGGCCGGTGCGACCACCAGTGCGGCCAGCGCGAGGAGCGCGGCCGCGAACAGTTCAGTTGACCTTGGTGTAGTCATTCTGCCCCCGCTGCGTGCGCGTCTTCAGGTGCTGCTCCCAGCTGGCGCGGTCGCCCGGCTTCCAGCCCGTGGTGACGAAGGGCTTGCCCGTGCCCTGGAACAGCGCGGCGTCGCGCTTGCTGCCGCTGGCGGTCTGCGGCTCCTCGCCGCAGGCGGCAAGGACGAACGCGGCGGCCCCGATGACGATGGCGGTGCGCATCATGACTTCTGCCCTCCCGGCTGGCCCGCCTGGCGGGAGCCGTAGGCCGTGCCCCAGCCCCACACCTCGGCCCCCTTGCCGCGCTTGATCACGCGATTGCGGAAGATGTCGGCCACCGTGTCGCCGTCGCCGCCGAGCAGGGCCTTGGTCGAGCACATCTCGGCACAGGCCGGCAGCTTGCCTTCGGCCAGCCGGTTGCGCCCGTACTTCTCGAACTCGGCCTGCGAGCCGTGCTCTTCCGGTCCCCCGGCGCAGAAGGTGCACTTGTCCATCTTGCCGCGCACGCCGAAGCTGCCAGAGGCCGGGAACTGCGGCGCGCCGAACGGGCAGGCGTAGCTGCAATAGCCGCAACCGATGCAGGTGTCCTTGTCGTGCAGGACCACGCCTTCCTCGGTGCGGTAGAAGCAGTTGACCGGGCACACCGCCATGCAGGGCGCATCGGAGCAGTGCATGCAGGCGACCGAGATCGAGCGCTCGCCGGGCACGCCGTCGTTGAGCGTCACCACCCGCCGGCGGTTGACGCCCCACGGCACCTCGTGCTCGTTCTTGCACGCGGTCACGCAGCTGTTGCACTCGATGCAACGCTCCGAGTCGCAGATGAATTTCATTCGTGCCATGTCCGTCTCCCGTCAGCGAGCTAGGCCCGTTCCACGTTGCACAGCGTGGTCTTGGTTTCCTGCATCATGGTCACGCTGTCGTAACCGTAGGTCGTGGCCGTGTTGACCGCTTCGCCGCGGACCACCGGGGCCGCCCCCTTCGGGTAGTAGGCCAGCAGGTCGGCGCCCATCCAGCGCCCCGCGAAGTGGAACGGCATCCAGCACGTGTCGGGGCCGACCCGCTCCGTGACCAGGGCCTGCACGTTCAGTTGCGCACCCGTCGGCGTCTTGAGCCAGACCCGGTCGCCGTTGCGGATGTTGCGGGCCGCGGCCGCCTTGGGGTTGATCTCCACGAAGGCTTCCTGCTGCAGCTCCGCCAGCCAGGGGTTGGAGCGCGTCTCGTCGCCGCCGCCCTCGTACTCGGTCAGGCGGCCGGAACTGAGGATCAGCGGAAACTTCTCGTGCACCTTGTCGGCCAGGTTCTTCTGCTGCAGGGTCTTGTACAGCGTGGGCAGCCGCCAGAACGCCTTCTTGTCGTCGTGCGTCGGGTACTTGGCCACCAGGTCCGGCCGCGGGCTGTAGATAGGCTCGCGGTGCTGCGGGATGGGGTCGGGGAAGTTCCAGACGATGGCCCGCGCCTTGGCGTTGCCGAACGGGTGCACGCCGTGGTTCTTCATGGCCACGCGGATCAGGCCGCCCGAAAGGTCGGTCTTCCAGTTCTTGCCCTCCGCTGCGGCCTGCTCGGCCGGCGTGAGCTCGTTCCACCAGCCCAGCTTCTTCATGAAGACGTGGTCGATCTCGGGGTAGCCGGTGGTGATCTCGCAACCCTTGGGGAACGACCCGTCCTCGGCCAGCAGGTTGACCCCGTCGCGTTCGACGCCGAAGTTGGCGCGGAAGCAGCCGCCGCCGTCCATCACGTGCCGCGTGTTGTCGTACAGGTTGGCCGAGCCCGGGTGCTTGAGCTCGGGGTTGCCGTAGCAGGGCCACGGCAGGCCGTAGTAGTCGCCTTCGATGTCGTAGCCGGTCTCCGGGTCCTTGACGCTGCCCTTGGCCTTGAGCGTCTTGACGTCGAAGTGCGCCATCAGCTTCATGTGCGCCTTGAGGCGTTCCGGGCTCTGGCCGGTGTAGCCGATGGTCCAGTTGGACTTGTTGATCTCGCGGAGGATGTCCTCGGGCACGGGTTCGTCCATGCCCTTGATCTTCTGCATCTTGAAGTTCTTGACCAGTTCCTTGCCGAAGCCGAGCTTCTCGGCCAGCTGGTACATGATCATGTGGTCGCTGCGGCTCTCCCAGATCGGGTCGATCACCTTCTCGCGCCACTGCAGCGCGCGGTTGGAGGCCGTCACCGAGCCGCTGGTCTCGAGCTGGGTGGCCGCGGGCAGCAGATAGACCGCGCGATTGGGGTTCAGGTCCTCCGGCCGGCCGGGCATGGCCGCCATCGCCGCCGTCGCCGACGGATAGGGGTCGATCACCACCAGCAGGTCCAGCTTGTCCATGGCCCGTTTCATCTCGGCGCCGCGAGTCTGCGAGTTGGGCGCGTGGCCCCAGTAGACGACGCCGCGCAGGTTGGGCCCCTGGTCGATCAGCTCGTTCTTCTCCAGCACGCCGTCGATCCAGCGGGAGACGGTGATGCCCGGCTTGGTCATCAGCTCCGGGCTGGCGAAGCGGCCCTTGATCCACTCGTAGTCCACGCCCCAGACCGCGGCGTAGTGTTTCCACGAGCCTTCGGAGATGCCGTAGTAGCCGGGCAGCGAATCGGGGTTGGGGCCGATGTCGGTGGCACCCTGCACGTTGTCGTGGCCGCGGAAGATGTTGGCGCCGCCGCCCGACACGCCCACGTTGCCCAGCGCCAGCTGCACCAGGCAGGAGGCGCGCACCATGGCGTTGCCGATCGAGTGCTGCGTCTGGCCCATGCACCACACCAGCGTCGAGGGCCGGTTCTTGGCCATCATCTCGGCGGCCTTGAACAGCTCCTCCTCGGTGACGCCGGAGGCCTCGAACACCTTGTCGGGCGTCCACTTGGCCAGCACTTCCTCGCGGACCTTGTCCATCCCGTAGACGCGGTCGTTGATGTACTTCTTGTCCTCCCAGCCGTTCTTGAAGATGTGGTACAGCAGGCCGAACAGGACCGGGATGTCGGTGCCGGAACGGAAGCGGATGTACTGGTCCGCCTTGGCCGCGGTGCGCGTGAAGCGCGGGTCGGCCACGATCATCTTGCAGCCGTTCTCCTTGGCATGCAGCATGTGCAGCAGCGAGACCGGGTGCGCCTCGGCCGCATTGGAGCCGATGTAGAACGCGCACTTGCTGTTCTGCATGTCGTTGTACGAGTTCGTCATCGCGCCGTAGCCCCAGGTGTTGGCGACGCCGGACACCGTGGTCGAGTGGCAGATGCGCGCCTGGTGGTCGCAGTTGTTGCTGCCGAACAGGCTGACGAACTTGCGCAGCAGGTACGACTGCTCGTTGCTGTGCTTGGACGAGCCGATCCAGTAGACCGAGTCGGGCCCGCTGGCCTTGCGCAATTCCTCGATCTTGGCGCTGACCTCGTTGAGCGCCTGGTCCCAGGAGATGCGCTGGTACTTGCCGTCCACCAGCTTCATCGGGTAGCGCAGGCGGAACTCGCCGTGTCCGTGCTCGCGGATCGCCGCGCCCTTGGCGCAGTGCGAGCCCATGTTCAGGGGCGAGTCGAACACCGGCTCCTGCCGCACCCACACGCCGTTCTCGACCACAGCGTCGATCGCGCAGCCCACCGAGCAGTGGGTGCACACGGTGCGCTTGACCTCGATGCGGCCGTTGCCGACCGCGGCTTCGCGGCCGCCCTCGGCGGCGCGCGCCTTCTTCACCAGCGACAGGCTGCCGGCGGCGACGCCGACGCCCACGCCCAGTCCCGATCGCCGCAGGAAGGCGCGCCGGTCCATGGTGGGCAGCGCATGCGACAGCCCGCGCTGCAGGCTGTTCACGAAGGGCGAACGCTCATCGGCGCGCGCAGCCGCGTGGCTGGCGCCCGTTCTCTTGGTCAGCAACATGGGTAGCCCCCGTGGTGAAGGGTTAGAGACGGGTGGTCTCGTAATAGCGCTTGACGTGCTCGGTGAGCCGGTAGCCGCCGCCGCGCTCGGGGGGTTGCGGCTTGTCGGCCTGCGCCTCGTTCTCCTGGCGCGCGGCTGGCAGCAGTCCGGAGGCTGCGACCAGGGCGCCGGTGGTGGCGGCACCCGCGAAGAGCGTTCTGCGCGAGAGCTTGGTCGGGGTCTTGCTCATGCTTTCTCCTTTGCGCTGCGTGGAGCGGCGAAGAGCCTTATGCAATAGGCAGCATATCCATTCGCAGCCGTTTGGGCACAGGGTAAGTGCCCGATACCAAAGTACTCCTGCCCGTCGCACGCCTCTGGAGAGAGTGACAGCTTCACGCCCTCGCGGGGGCGAGAACTCGGGTAAACCCGAGCTTCAGGCGAGCAGGTCGAAGCCTTGCTGTTCGACCTGGAAGAAGGCCTGGGAGAAGTGGGCCAGCGCGGCGTAGAGCCGGGCCGACGGATGCGCTGCGACCGTGTTGCACATCTCCGCGACCCACGGCTGCAGGTGGGTGGCGAAGAACTCGCGCTGTCGCGTCAGGTTGGAGACCGCCACGTCGTCGCCCGCGATCAGGTAGCGCATGACCTCGCAGAGATAGGCCACGTGGTCCTCGGTCTCGGGCATGGCGGCCTCGTCGCGCGTGAGGCCGAGCGCGCGCAGGTCGTCGCGCAGTTGCGCCAGCGGGCGCTCGTTCAGGAAGCCGGTGAGGTAGTGCGAGCCGAACAGGTAGACCTCGGGCTTGCCCACGCCGCCGAAGAGCGCGTCGTACTCGTCCCGGGCCTGGGCGGCCGTGGTTTCGCGCGCCACGCCGACGAAGGCGCGCCAGGGCTCCTCGAGGAAGGCGCCCGATGCGGGCGCTTCCGTCACCGCGACCTGCAGGCGCCCGAGCAGTTCCTCGGGCGGCGGTGCATACCAGAGCTGGGCGAGCAGGCCGTAGACCTCGGCGCGCGCCGTCTCCTCGTCGAGGGCCGAGGAGCGGGGTGGCAGGACTTCAGACATCGGTGATCTTCACCTCGTCGGTGGCGGAGTAAAGGTCGATCACGCGGCAGTCCGCGCACATCTTCAGGCGCTCCAGCGCAGCGCCCTGGAACATGGCATGGCCGGCCAGGCGGGCCAGCATGGCTTCGATCGCCTTGCCGGTGCCGAAGGGCTTGCCGCATCGCACGCAGGCGTAGGGCTGCGCCTCGTTCAGCACGCGCGGCTGCTTGCGCTCGGGCCTCGCCAGCAGCCGGGGCTGCAGGCTGATAGCCTGCTCGGGGCAGGTGCCCGCGCACAGCCCGCACTGAACGCAGTTCTTCTCGATGAAGCGCAGTTGCGGCTGCTGAGGGTTGTCGAGCAGCGCGCCGGCCGGACAGGCCCCGACGCAGCTCATGCACAGGGTGCACTTGCCGCTGTCCACCACCACCGCGCCGAGCGGCGCGCCCGCCGGCAGGGCGATGTCCTCGGGCCGCTTCGGCGCGTGCTCGACCAGGTGGTCGAGCGCGAGGTCCAGCGTCGCCCGCTTCTCGGCCAGCACCGCGAACCGGGCCGCTTCCCGGGGCACGACCCCACTTTGCCCGGCGAGCCGCTGCAGGTCCTGGTCCAGGTCCATGGCGTTGCGGCTTTGCAGCAGGCTGAAGTGGCTGCCCGAATAGCCCAGGCCTTCCAGCACCGCCTGCGCCACCTGCATCTGCAACTGCAGCGCCTCGAGGTACTGCGGCGCTTCCTCGCCGGTGGCCAGCACGGCCACGTGGCTGGCGCCCTGGGCGACCGCGGCCAGCCATACCTCGATCCCGGTGCTCGCGACGTGCCACAGCGCCAGCGGGATCACGCGCGCCGGCACCCCTTCAGCCGCGCCCACGCGCGCGGCGCGCCCGAGTTCCTCCACCAGCGTCCGGCCGCGCTCCTGCGAGTGCAGCAGCAGGATGGGCGCGCGCCCGCCCGCCTTGTCGTAGGTGGCCAGCAGGGTGCGGATCCTGGCGCCCTGGTCGGTGGCCCGCGGGTAGGCGTAGGTCATCGCGCCGGTCGGGCACACGGTGGTGCAGGCGCCGCAGCCCACGCACAGGTGGAAGTTGACCTTGACCTGCTGGCGGGCCTTGTCGCTGGAGATCGCCTCGGCCGAACAGACGTCCACGCAGGCGTTGCAGCCGATGCGGCCGTTGCGCGTGTGGGCGCAGAGCTTCTGCTTGTAGGCGACGAAGCGTGGCTTGTCGAACTCGCCCACCAGCTCGCGCAGGCGCAACATGGCCTCCAGGGCGGCCGCGCCCTGGGCCTTGGCCGGCGGCAGGTGGAAGTAGCCCTGGGGCACCGCGTGCTGCAGGAAGCCGGGCTGCTCGCGCAGGTCCAGCACCAGGTCGAAGCTGTCGGTGTGGGCGATGGCCTCGCGGGTGAAGTCGATCGCACCGGCGGCCTCGCACACCTTCACGCAATCGCGATGGCTGCGGCAGGCCTGCAGGTCGATCTGGTAGTCCAGCCCGATCGCGCTTTCCGGGCAGGCCGCGATGCAGGCATTGCAGCGCGTGCACAGGTCCAGGTCGATCGGGTTGTCCTGGGTCCAGGCCAGCTCGAAGGCGCCCAGCCAGCCTCGCAGGCCGTCGATGCGGCCCGCCAGCACCGGCCAGCGGCGCTCCTGCGAGCCGCTGCCGCCGGTGGACATCAGGGTGGTGCGGAACTCGTCGCCGGCCAGGGTGGCGAAGCGCTCGGCTTCCTCCAGCGGGCCGATCACCAGCAGGCGCGCGGCGCTGCTGTCGTAGGCCACCGTGGGCACCGGCTCGGGCTCCGGCAGCCGGGCTGCGGCCAGCAGCGCTGCGATCTTGGGACCCGCGGCGGCTGCGTCCCGGCTCCAGCCGCCGGTTTCGCGGATGTTCACGAAGCGCACCGGCGACACCGCGCCTTCGGTCTGCCGGCCGATGTCGCCGAACAGCCGCTTTTCCTGGGTGCAGGCGACCACCACCTCCTCGCCGCTGCGGATCGCCTGCTGGTAGGCAGCAGCCTCGCGACGGCACAGGGTGGAGTGAAGCGTCAGCTTCTCATCCAGGGCCCGGCCGAGCGCCTGGGGATCCAGGGGCATCGTCCGGTTGCAATTGCAGATCAGCGTGGCCATGGTCGGGTCCTGCCGGCGGCGGCGACTCCCGGGACTCCTCGGCCGCCTCGCCATCGGCCGACTGTGCCACGGATGCCGCAGCCGGGTCCTCCGCATCATCCCTTGGCCCGCCGCGGGGGTCGTCCTTGCGCTCGTCCTCGCGGAACCAGCCGAGGAAGTGGGCGGTGGCCAGCTGCCGCACGGCCGACTCGGGCAGCGGATCGGGCTTGCCGTAGTCGTCGATGTAGACGTCCAGGCCGTCCATCACATTGAAGTGGGGATCGGCGAAGAGCTTCTTCAGCGCGGCGTTCTTCACGTCGGCCGGCACATCGCGGCGCACGAATCGGGTGAAGTCGGACTCGGGGGTGAGGGCCTGCGTGTCTTCCAGGGTCGGGGGCGCTTCGGCGGCCGCTGCATGGGCTTCGTCGGTTCCTGCCTGAACCTCGTGCGGACCGGAGGCGGAGGTGCCAGCCGTGCCAGCCGGATCCTGGCCGGCATCGCTCCCTCGCGCGCGCACGGACGGCTGGGCCGAAGGATCCCGCGCCAGCTCCGGCTCCGCCGGCACCCGCCCTTCCTTGACATCCATCTTGCGCCGCGACCAGCGGCCCAGGAAACCTTCAGCCATCGGGGCCTCCGCCGAACTTCTTGAGGGTGGTGACCGAGGCCGGGTTGCCGAAGCGGTCCTGCAGCGGCCGGAAGCTCTCGGGCCGCTTGCGCCGGCGCGGTTCCGGCACGTAGTGCGCATCGGCGAAGGCCCGCATCCACTCGACCACCTCGGGCGGCGCGGGCACCTGCTCCACGGTTTCCTGCGCATCCAGCCAGCGGCCCGCATCGTGGTAGCTCAGGCTGACCACCACCGGCCGGGCGATCGGTTCCTCAGCGACGGTGGGCTCTTCTTCCATGCGCCACATCACGAACCAGCCAGGCGCGGCGGTAGTCGCGTTCAGGTAGTAGCCCTCCGCGTCGTCGCGGAACAGCTCGACGGTGAAGCCGGGATGCAGCCACAGCTCGCTGCGCTCGTCCGTGTGGATGCGCCGCACCTCGGTGCCGAACCCCGGCTGCTGCAGCACCACCTCGTCCAGCATCCAGCGCCAGGGTTGCCAGCGGTTGTCCAGGCGGTCGCGCCGCATGACGACGGCGACGTCCAGCGAAGGCCTGTTGCTCATGATGTCTCCGTCACCCCGCAAGGTTCGGGCCATCTTAGCCCCGGTGGGGAAACGGGGTCGGGCGCCGCGGAGAAAAACGGCTCAGGTGCTCTTGGACACCCGGATGGTCGGGATCTTCGAGCTGAAGTCCTTGGACTGGCCGGCGACCTTCACCGCCATCTGCCGGGCCACGCTCTTGTAGACGCCGGCCAGTTGGCCGTCGGGATCCGAGACCACGGTCGGCTTGCCGCCGTCGGCCTGCAGCCGGATGGCCATGTCCAGCGGCAGCGAGCCCAGGTAGTCGATGCCGCGCTCGGCCGCGTAGCGCTTGCCGCCACCCTCGCCGAAGATGTGCTCCACGTGCCCGCAGTTGCTGCACACGTGCATGGCCATGTTCTCCACCAGGCCCAGGATGGGCACGCCCACCTTCTCGAACATGGTGACGGCCTTGCGGGCATCGATCAGGGCGATGTCCTGCGGCGTGGTCACGATCACCGCGCCCGTCATGGGCACCCGCTGCGACAGCGTGAGCTGGATGTCGCCGGTGCCGGGCGGCAGGTCGACGACGAGGTAGTCGAGTTCGCGCCAGTTGGTCTGGCGCAGCAACTGCTCCAGCGCCTGGGTGGCCATGGGGCCGCGCCAGATCATGGCTTCGTCCTGGTTGACCAGGAAGCCGATGGACATGACCTGCACGCCGTAGTTCTCCAGCGGCTCCATGGTCTTGCCGTCCTCGCTGGTCGGCCGCCCCTCGATGCCCATCATCATGGGCTGGCTGGGCCCGTAGATGTCGGCGTCCAGCAGGCCCACCGACGCGCCCTCGGCCGCCAGCGCCAGCGCCAGGTTGACCGCCGTGGTGCTCTTGCCCACGCCGCCCTTCCCGGACGCCACGGCGACGATGTTCTTCACCTTGGGCAGCAGCTGCACGCCGCGTTGCACGGCATGCGGCACCACCTTGGTCGTGACGTTGACCGAGACGTTGGACACCCCCGGCACGCCCCTGGCCGCCGCCACCAGGGCCTGGCGCAAGGCCGGCACCTGGCTCCTGGCCGGGTAGCCCAGCTCGACGTCGAAGGCGACGTCGCCGCCGTCGACCTGCAGGTTCTTCACCGCCTTGGTCGAGACGAAATCGGTTCCCGTGTTCGGGTCCTTGACGGCCGCGATCGCGGCCAGCACTTGTTCGGAGGTCGCCATGGACCCCATTGTTGCAGGCCGCGTGCATCTTCCGTCCGGCAGCCCTGTGCCGCGAGGGGACTACGGACGAGGACATGCGCGGCGCCGGCCGGGCCGCGCGGGGTGGCGCCCTAAAATCGCCGGTTCCCCCCGTACAGGCTTCCCATGCGCCAGCGCAAGCTTTTCGTCACCACCGCCCTGCCCTACGCCAACGGCAAGTTCCACATCGGCCACATCATGGAATACATCCAGGCCGACATCTGGGTGCGGCACCAGCGCATGGGCGGGCACATGGTGCACTTCGTCGGCGCCGACGACGCGCACGGCGCGCCCATCATGATCGCGGCCGAGAAGGCCGGCCAGACGCCCCAGCAGTTCGTGGCGGGCATTGCCGCCGGCCGCAAGGAGTACCTGGACGGTTTCCACGTCCGCTTCGACAACTGGCACTCCACCGACAGCCCCGAGAACACGGCGCTGGCCCAGGGCATCTACGAGGCCCTCAAGGCCAACGGGCTGGTGGCCACCCGCACCATCGAGCAGTTCTACGACCCGGTCAAGGGCATGTTCCTGCCGGACCGCTACATCAAGGGCGAGTGCCCCAACTGCCATGCCAAGGACCAGTACGGCGACAGCTGCGAGGTCTGCAGCAGCGTCTATTCGCCGACGGACCTGATCGAGCCGTACTCCACCCTCAGCGGCGCGCGTCCCGAGCTGCGCAGCTCGGAGCACTACTTCTTCAAGCTGTCCGATCCCCAGGTGGTCGAGTTCCTGAAGGCCTGGACGCAGGACGGCAAGCTGCAGCCCGAAGTGGCGAAGAAGGCCAGCGAATGGTTCGAGGCCGGGCTGGCCGACTGGGACATCAGCCGCGACGCGCCCTACTTCGGCATCGAGATACCGGACGCGCCGGGCAAGTACTTCTACGTCTGGCTGGACGCGCCGATCGGCTACCTGGCCAGCCTCAAGAACCACTTCGACAAGGGGCAGGCGCGCGACCACTGGCATGCGCCTTCGCGCACCGACGCCACCTTCGAGCAGTACGTGGCCGACCCGGCCGTGGAGCAGGTGCACTTCATCGGCAAGGACATCGTGTACTTCCACACCCTGTTCTGGCCGGCCATGCTGCAGTTCTCCGGCCGCAAAACGCCCAGCCAGGTCAACGTGCACGGCTTCATCACCGTCAGCGGCGAGAAGATGAGCAAGAGCCGGGGCACCGGCATCGACCCGCTGCGCTACCTGTCGATCGGCATGAATCCGGAGTGGCTGCGCTACTACATCGCGGCCAAGCTCAATGGCAAGGTGGAGGACGTCGACTTCAACCCCGACGACTTCATCGCGCGGGTGAACGCCGACCTGATCGGCAAGTACGTGAACATCGCCAGCCGGGCCGCCAAGTTCGTCCCGGGCGGCAAGCTGGTCGGCTCCTTCGGCGGCGAGGAGACGCGCGCGACCCGGCTGGTCGAGGAGGTGCGCAACCTGTACGAAGGTCGCGAGTACGGCAAGGCGGTGCGCGAGATCATGGCCTTTGCCGACGAAGTGAACCTGCGCTTCGACGCCGCCGCGCCCTGGAAGCTGGTGAAGGAAGGCAAGGCCGACGAGGCCGCCCTGGTGTGCTCGGAGTGCCTGGAGTCCTTCAAGGTCATGACGGCCTGCCTCAAGCCCATCCTGCCGGCGCTGGCTCAGCAGGCCGAGGCCTTCCTGCGCTGCGAGCCCCTGGACTGGGCGAACGCGGCGCGGCCGCTGGGCGCCGGGCACCAGGTGGGGGCCTACCAGCACCTGATGCAGCGGGTCGAGGGCAAGCAGGTGGACGCCCTGTTCGAGGTGGCCGAGGAAGCGAAGGCGGCACCCGCCTCCACGACGTCCGAGGATGGCGGCGCACGGCCGGGCGGCGAGGCGCTCGCGGCCGGGATCACCATCGACGATTTCGCCAAGGTCGACCTGCGCATCGCGAAGATCGTGGACTGCCAGCCGGTGGAGGGCTCGACCAAGCTGCTGCGCCTGACGCTGGACGTGGGCGAGGGCCGGATGCGCAACGTGTTCTCCGGCATCGCCTCCGCCTACCAGCCGGAGCAGCTGGCCGGCAAGCTCACCGTGGTGGTGGCCAACCTGGCGCCGCGCAAGATGAAGTTCGGCGTGAGCGAAGGTATGGTGCTGGCCGCCAGCCATGCGGACGAGAAGGCAAATCCGGGCATCTTCGTGCTGGAACCCTGGCCGGGCGCCGAACCCGGCATGCGGGTGAGATAAACCACCCCCGAAGCGCCTTTGGCGCGCCCCTCGAGGGGCGTCGCTAGCGGCCCGGCCAAGCCGGTCCCGCGTTGGCACTAAATTGCCCCCTGACTCCCTTGCGCTACCGCTGGGAACCTCGCCTCCGCGGAATCTCGACAGGGTCGCCGTGTTCGCTCCCCGCCGCTTGCGCCATCACCCATTCGGAGAAGCGCTCGGCAGCCGGGTGGGCGCCCAGCGAGCGGCGGCTGCACAGGAAGTAGCCGCGGCCGGTCGAGGCGGCCCCTGCCACCGGCATCGCCAGCCGGCCTGCCGCCAGGTCGGCTTCCACCATGCACTTCTGCACCACCGCCACCCCCATGCCGCTGCGCGCGGCCTCGATCAGGTTCATCACCAGGTCGAAACCGGTGCCGCGCCAGCCGGCGGGCAGGTGCACGCCCGCCGCCTGCGCCCACAGCCCCCAGTTGTCCGGGTAGTTAGAGTGGTAGAGCAGGGGTTGCCGAACCAGATCCGCCGCCGAGCGGATGCGGGCGCCCAGGCGCGGCGCGCACACCGCCACGATCTCGCGGCCGACCAGGTACCGGGCGGCGATCTGGCGCGGCCAGGCCTGGCCCCGCTGCGGCTTGAGCGCGATCCACAGGTCCACGTCCTCGCGCCGGAAGTCCTCGTCGTGGTGGTACTGGCGGAACTCCAGTTCCACTTCGGGGTGGCGCGCGCGGAAGTCCTCCAGCCGCGGCATCAGCCACAGGTTGCCCAGGCTGGTCACGACCGACAGCCGCAGCCGCAGCCGGTCCGGCCGGCGCTGCAGGTCTGCCGCGGCCTGCTCCAGCGCCGCCAGCGGCTTTTCCACCCGTCGCAGCAGCTGCGCGCCGGCGTCGGTCAAACGCACGCCCGCGCCCGAGCGGGTGAGCACGTCCACGCCGAGCTGCTCCTCCAGCCGCAGCACGGCGCGGCTGACCGCCGCCTGGGTGACGAACAGGCGATCGGCCGCCTTGCGGAAGCTGCCGGTGCGCGCCACCGCGACGAAGGCATGCAGTTCCACCAGCGAAGGGCTGCGTAGGGCCATGCGGCGATTACAACATGTCATCACCGGAGGCGAAAAAGTCGTTTGTCCGAGTGCGCCCCCGCACCTACCCTGCGGCGCTGCTTCAACCCGCCGAGATCCAAGCCATGAAGACTCGCCACTTCCTCAAGACCCTGGCCTGCGCGGCCGCCCTGGCCGCCGTCGGCGGCGTCCATGCCCAGGCGAACTACCCCACGCAGCCGATCAAGCTGATCGTGCCGTTCGCGCCCGGCGGTTCCACCGACCTGGCCGCGCGCCTGATCGCCGAGTACGGAGGCCGCGAGCTGGGCCAGTCCATCGTGGTGGAGAACAAGGCCGGCGCCGGCGGCTCGCTGGGCATGGAGTTCGTCTCCAAGGCCAAGGCCGACGGCTACACCCTGGGCATGGCCACCGTCAGCACCCACGGCAGCAATCCGGCCGTCTATGGCAGCAAGCTGAAGTACGACCCGGTGAAGGACTTCGCGCCCGTCACCAACGTGGCCACCACGCCCAGCGTGTTCGCGGTCAACCCCAAGGTGCCGGCGCAGGACATGAAGCAGTTCATCGCCGCCGCCAAGGCCCAACCGAACAAGTTCAGCTTCGCCTCCCCCGGCACCGGCTCGCTGGGCCACGCCAACATCGAGCACTTCATGGCGCTGGCACAGATGAAGATGCTGCACGTGCCCTACAAGGGCGCGGGCCTGGCGATGAACGACGCGCTCGGCGGCCAGGTCGATGCCATCACCGACAACCTGCCCTCGGCGCTGCCGCACATCAAGGCCGGCAAGCTGCGCGCGCTGGCCGTGCTGTCCGAGAAGCGCTCGCCCGCGCTGCCCGACGTGCCGACCTACGGCGAGCTCGGCTTCCCGCAGATGGGTGGCGGCGGCTGGTTCGGCGTCGTCGCCCCGGCCGGCACCCCGCCGGAGATCGTGGCCAAGCTGAACCAGGCCTTCCACAAGGCCATGAAGAACCCCGAGTTCATTCGCAAGATGGACGAGTCCGGCGCGACGCTGATCCCCAACACGCCGGAGCAGTTCGCCCAGCAGATCCGCCAGGCCATGGAGCGCTACCAGCGGGTGGCGCAGATGGCGAAGATCGCGATCGACTGAAGGCCCGGCCCTTGAGCCCCTTCACCCTGCAGCGGCCCGCCGGCCCGGCGGTGCCGCTGGTGTGCGATTCGCCGCACAGCGGCACCTGGTACCCCGATGACTACCGCCCCGCCGTGCCGCTGGCCCTGCTGCGCGGCGGCGAGGACACGCACGTGGACCGGCTGTGGGCGGCGGTGCCGTCGGTCGGCGGCACGCTGCTGGCGGCGCACTTCCCGCGCACCTACATCGATCCCAATCGCAGCGAGGACGACCTCGACCCGGAACTGCTGGACGCGCCCTGGCCCGCGCCGCTGGCGCCGACCGAGAAGACCCGGCTCGGCTTCGGCCTGGTCTGGCGCAACGTGCGCGCCGGCGTGCCGATCTACGACCGCAAGCTCACCGTGGCCGAGGTGCAGGCGCGCCTGGAGCGCTGCTGGCGCCCGTACCACCAGGCGCTGGCGGGCTGCATCGAGCAGGCGCAGCGCGAGTTCGGCGCCGTCTGGCACCTGAACCTGCACTCCATGCCCAACGACGCCTACCAGCGGCTGCAGATCGCCAGCCCGCACCCGCTGGCCGACTTCGTGCTGGGCGACCGCGACGGCCGCACCTGCGAGCCGGCCTTCGTCGACCTGGTCGAACGCGAGCTGCGCGGCTTCGGCTACACGGTCGCGCGCAACGACCCGTACAAGGGCGTGCAGCTGATCGAGCGCATCGGCCAGCCGCAGCTGCGCCGGCACAGCCTGCAGGTGGAGATCCGCCGGCCGCTGTACATGGACGAGGCCACGCGCGAGCCGAACGAGGGCTTCGCGCCGCTGCAGGCCAACCTCACCCGGCTGCTGCACACCCTGGCCGGCTACGTGCGCGAGCAGGCCGCGACTTGAAACCGCAGGGCGGGCCGTAGAATGCCGGCCATGGCGCCCGCGCCCATCCTGCCCTTGACGCGCCGCAGGCGCTTCATCATCCGGCTGCACCACTGCGGCCCTCCGGCGACGAGCTGAACACCCCGTTCGTTCGACTTCCGGAGCTTTCCTTGCCCATTTCCTTCGCCTTCCGTCCGCGCATCGCGGACGCGCTGCGTGGCTACGACCGCGAGCGTTTCCTGCGCGACCTCGGTGCCGGCGCCACCGTCGGCATCGTCGCCCTGCCGCTGGCCATGGCCTTCGCCATCGCCTCCGGGCTGACGCCCCAGGCCGGCCTCTGGACGGCGATCATCGCCGGCCTGCTGATCGCGCTGCTGGGCGGCTCGCACGTGCAGATCGGCGGCCCGGCGGGCGCCTTCATCGTCATCGTCTACGGCATCGTCGAGCGCTACGGGGTGGCCAACCTGCTGATCGCCACCGCCGGCGCCGGCGTGCTGCTGTTCGCCATGGGCCTGCTGCGCCTGGGACGGCTGGTGCGCTACGTGCCGGTGAGCATCGTCATCGGCTTCACCAACGGCATCGCGCTGCTGATCGCCGCCTCCCAGATCAAGGACTGGCTGGGGCTGGACATCGACAAGATGCCGGCCGACTTCTTCGCGCAGCTGCGCACGATCGGCGCGAACATCGGCAGCTTCAACCCCTACGCCTTCGGCCTGGGCACCGCCTGCTTCGTCGGCCTGATGCTGTGGCCGCGGCTGTGGGCAGCCCGCGCCCGCCTGCAGGGCTCGCTGGACCTTCCCGGACTGCAGCGCGCCAGCGAGGTCGGCGCCCGCATCCCCGGGCCCATCGTGGCGCTGGTCACCCTGACGGCGCTGGCGTCCTTCCTGCAGTTCCCGGTCGAGACCATCGGCAGCCGCTTCGGCGACATCCCGCGCGGCATGCCGGCGTTCGCGCTGCCGGAGTTCAGCTGGGAGACGGTCAAGATGCTGTTCTCGCCCATGCTCACCATCGCGGCCCTGGGCGCGATCGAGTCGCTGCTGTGCGCGCGGGTGGCCGACCAGGTGTCCGGGCTGCCGCGGCACGACCCGAACCAGGAGCTGATGGCCCAGGGGGTGGCCAACTTCGTGGTGCCGTTCTTCGGCGGCATGCCGGCCACGGGCACGATCGCCCGCACCGTCACCAACGTGCGCGCCGGCGGCACCACGCCGGTGGCGGGGGTGGCGCATGCCATCACCCTCGCCCTGATCGTGCTGCTGGCGGCGCCGCTGGCGCTGCTGGTGCCGCTGTCGGTGCTGGCCGGCATCCTGTTCTTCGTCGCCTGGAACATGGGCGAGTGGCGCGAGTTCGCGCACCTGCGCCGCCATCCGAACGACTACCGGCTCAAGCTGCTGGGCACCTTCGCGCTCACGGTGGTGTTCGACCTCACCGTCGCCGTGCAGGTGGGGCTGCTGGCGGCCTGCCTGTTGTTCATCCACAAGATGAGTTCGCTGTTCGGCGTGGAGCGCAGCGACGGCGAGAACGGCGCCATGCGCTTCAGCCTGTACGGCTCGCTGTTCTTCGGCGCCACCGCCAAGATCGACCCCATCCTCGACGAGGTGGAGCGCGGCCCGGAACAGCCGCAGGTGGTGCTGGACGCGCTGCACCTGGTGCACCTGGACAGCTCCGGTCTGGACACGCTGCGCCAGCTGCTCAAGGCGGTGCAGCAGAAGGGCGGCACGCTGCGGCTGGAGAACCTGCACGAGCAACCGCGGGAGCTGATCGAACACGCCGGTTTCGCCGAGGAACTGGGCGTCACCGGCTGAACGCCTGCAGCGACGACCGGGGCTAGCGGCTGGGGCCGCCCCGGTTCTCCGGCGCCTCCGGGTCCGGCCCGGTCGTGGTGCGCACCACGCGGTAGTCCTTGTCGAACCACACGGTGAACACCATCGAGGTGTTGGGCATCTGCATCCAGCGCCAGTCCCAGGCCTCCTCGCCCTTGAGCGCATAGGGCGTCTTCTTCGCCGGCTTGCCCAGCATGCGGCGTACCGGCTCCATGGCCATCCCCGGCTGCACTTTCGCGAACGTGTCCGGGTTCAGCACCTGCCGCAGGGCACTCATCTTCCCGTCCGGGCCGATGGTGATCATGTAGTTCTCGTGCCCGGCCGGGTTGCGGTTGTATTCCAGGGTGCGGGCGCCGCCCGGCTCGTCCCAGACGTTCTCGGGCGCGCCGAACTGGGCGCGCACGTCGGCCTCGGTGGACACGCCTTCCTCCAGCTTCTCGATGCGGCGCTGGTCGCAGCCGGCCAGGGGCAGCAGGGCGAGCAGGGCAGCGAGGAATCCCATCGAGGCGCGCAGGTAAAATCGGGCGTTCACCGCGCACAGTCTATGTCCAAGTTGCTCCGCATCTTCCGCCGGCCGGACTACCAGTCCGACGTCACCCAGTTCATCGAAGGGCTCAAGGCGCAGCGCCCGGACATCGAGGCCCAGCAGCGCGCGGGCCGCGCCCTGCTGTGGGACAAGCACATCGACCGCGACGCGCTGGCCGAATGGAAGCAGGCGCGCGTGCGTCCCAGCTCCTACGTCTACTACGCCTGGGGCCCGGGCAAGAAGTCCTGAAGTGGACGAGGGCAGCGAGGCCACCCTGCCGCAGCCCGGGGCGCCGGAGCTGACCGGCATGCCCGAGGTGGTCGACCAGGTCGCGCTGGCGCGCCTGTACGGCGAACCGCTGTTCGCCCTGCCCACCGACCTGTACATCCCGCCCGACGCGCTGGAGGTGTTCCTCGAGGCCTTCGAGGGCCCGCTGGACCTGCTGCTGTACCTGATCCGCAAGCAGAACTTCAACATCCTCGACATCCCGATGGCGGCGGTGACCCGCCAGTACCTGCAGTACGTCGAGGAGATCCGCTCGCGCAACCTGGAGCTGGCCGCCGAATACCTGCTGATGGCGGCCATGCTGATCGAGATCAAGTCGCGCATGCTGCTGCCGCCGCGCAAGACCGCGGAAGGCCAGGAGCCGGAGGACCCGCGCGCCGAGCTGGTGCGCCGCCTGCTCGAATACGAGCAGATGAAGCTGGCCGCGGCGCGCCTGAACGAGGTGCCGCAGCTCGGGCGCGACGTGCTGCGCGCGCAGGTCTACATCGAGCAGGCGCTGCAGCCCCGGTTCCCGGACGTGGCCGTCGCCGACCTGCAGGAAGCCTGGCGCGACATCCTCAAGCGCGCCAGGCTGGTCCAGCACCACCGGATCTCGCGCGAGGAGCTCTCGGTGCGCGAGCACATGAGCATCGTGCTGCGCAAGCTGCAGGGGCGCCGCTTCGTGCCCTTCGAGGACCTGTTCGACCCCGCGCGCGGCGTGCCGGTGCTGGTGGTCACCTTCATCGCGACGCTGGAACTGGCCAAGGAGTCCCTGATCGAGCTGACCCAGGCCGAGGCGTTCGCGCCCATCTACGTCCGGCTCGCGTACCAACCGGCATGAACTCCCTCGACTTCGACGTCGTCATCGTCGGCAGCGGCCTGGCCGGCCTGTCGGCGGCGCTGCACCTGGCCCCCACCCACCGGGTCGCCGTGATCACCAAGCGGGCGCTGGCCGACGGCTCCAGCGGCTGGGCCCAGGGCGGCATCGCCGCGGTGCTGGCCGAAGGCGACAGCTTCGACTCGCACGTGGACGACACCCTGGTCGCGGGGGCCGGCCTGTCGGAGCCGGCCGCCACCCGCTTCGTGGTCGAGCACGCCCCCGAGAGCATCGGCTGGCTGCGCGAACTGGGCGTGCCCTTCTCGCAGGAGAACGGCCAGCTGCACCTGACGCGCGAGGGCGGCCACAGCGCGCGGCGCATCGTGCACGTCACCGACGCCACCGGCGCGGCCGTGCAGCAGACGATGATCGAGCACGTGCGGCGCACGCCCAACATCAGCCTGTTCGAGCACCACACGCTGGTGGACCTGATCACCAGCCGGCGCATCGGCCAGGCGCCGCCCCGCTGCCTGGGGGCGTACGCGCTGGACGAGCAGGCCGACCGGGTGCTCACCTTCCGGGCGCCGCACACCATCCTGGCCACCGGCGGCGCCGGCAAGGTCTACCTGTACACCACCAACCCCGACACGGCCACCGGCGACGGCATCGCGGCGGCCTGGCGGGCCGGCTGCCGCGCGACGAACATGGAGTTCATCCAGTTCCACCCGACCTGCCTGTACCACCCGCTGGTCAAGAGCTTCCTGATCACCGAGGCGGTGCGCGGCGAAGGCGGCCGCCTGCTGCTGCCCGACGGCACCCGCTTCATGCCGCAGCACGATCCGCGCGCCGAACTGGCGCCGCGCGACATCGTGGCGCGCGCGATCGACTTCGAGATGAAGAAGCACGGGCTGGACTGCGTCTACCTGGACATCTCGCACCAGCCGGCCGAATTCGTGCGCGAGCACTTCCCCAACATCCATGCGCGCTGCCTGGAGCTGGGCATCGACATCACGCGCCAGCCGATCCCGGTGGTGCCGGCCGCGCACTACACCTGCGGCGGCGTGCACACCGACCTGCTGGGGCGCACCGACCTGCCCGGCCTGCACGCCATCGGCGAGACCGCCTACACCGGCCTGCACGGCGCCAACCGGCTGGCCAGCAACTCGCTGGTCGAGTGCATGGTGTTCGCCCGCTCGGCCACGCGCGACATCGTGGCCACGCCCATGCCGCCGGTACCGGCGCTGCCGGCGTGGGACGTCAGCCAGGTCACGGACCCGGACGAATCGGTGGTGATCTCGCACAACTGGGACGAGCTGCGCCGCTTCATGTGGGACTACGTCGGCATAGTCCGCACCAACAAGCGCCTGGAGCGCGCCGCCCACCGCATCCGGCTGCTGCAGGAAGAGATCCAGGAGTTCTACGCCAACTTCCACGTCAGCCGCGACCTGCTGGAACTGCGCAACCTGGTCACCGTGGCCGACCTGATCGTGCGCTCGGCGCGCCTGCGCCACGAGAGCCGCGGCCTGCATTTCAGCCGCGACTACCCGGAGACGGCGCCGATCGCGAAGCCGACCACGCTGGTGCCCTGACTCGGGGCGAGGCTGGGTCGCCGGCGGGGCGATCTAGTCGCGGGTGCCTGCGGCCCCAGCCCTGCTTTTCTTCCGAGCAGCCTCTTCGGCCGCGGCACGCGCCGCACGCTCGGCACTTTCACGGGCTGGATCCCTCGCGTGCAACCTGTGCACGCCTTCGTGGCAGGACCGGGTCCACTGCAGCGACCGCTGCCAGCAGGCCTCGTCGACGTCCCAGGGGGACGACTCGGCGAGGCATCGCTGGAGGCTGTCGACCGCGATCCTGCGACAGGGTTCGAATTCGTTGGACGTGGGCGATGCCATCGCCGCGGAGGACCCGAGGGCGAGGAGAAGAACGACCCAGGGATGGGCGCGCAAGGCGGGTTTCGATCGGCTCATGGGGGGCAGCCTCGACGGCTCCTTCGGCCAGGCAGGCAAGGCGGGATGCGGAGGAGCGCACTGTAGTGGATCGCCGCCTTCGCGCCGGCCCGGACACGGGGCAGCGCATTTTCGGCATAGTGGGCCCGATGCAGCGCAGCGACATCCCCGCCCGGCTCGATCGCCTGCCCTGGTCGCGCTGGCACTGGCGGCTGGTGCTGGCCCTCGGCGTGGCCTGGGTGCTGGACGGCCTCGAGGTCACCATCGTCGGTTCGCTGGGCGGCGTGCTGGAACGCCCCGACACGCTGGCGCTGTCGGCGGCGCAGATCGGCTGGAGCGGCTCGCTCTACGTGGGCGGCGCGGTGATCGGTGCCATCGTGTTCGGCCGGCTGGCGGACCGGCTGGGACGCAAGCGGCTGTTCCTGGTCACGCTGCTGGTCTACATGCTGGCGACCGTGGCGACCGCGTTCTCCACCGGCTTCGTGAGCTTCGCCGCCTGCCGCTTCGCCACCGGCCTGGGCATAGGCGGCGAATACGCGGCCATCAACTCCGCGATCGACGAACTGATCCCGGCGCGGGTGCGCGGACGGGTGAACCTGGCCATCAACGGCAGCTTCTGGATTGGCGCGGCCCTGGGCGCGCTGCTGAGCCTGTTCCTGCTGGATGCACGGGTGCTCGGGCCGGAGACGGGCTGGCGCGCCGCCTTCCTGCTGGGCGCGGTGATGGCGGTGGCCATCCTGCTGGTGCGCCGGCACGTGCCCGAGAGCCCGCGCTGGCTGCTGGCCCACGGCCACGCGCAGGAAGCCGAGCGCGTCGTCGCGGGCATCGAAGCGGCGGTCCACGGCCGGGCCGCCACGGCGACGAGCGCCGGCGCCCTGCCGCCACCGGCTCGGCGCGCCACCGTGCCCAGCCTGGGCGAAGTCGCGCACGTGCTGCTGCGCCGCTATCCGCAGCGCAGCGCCGTGGTGCTGGCGCTGATGGTGTCGCAGGCCTTCTTCTACAACGCCATCTTCTTCACCTACGCGCTGGTGCTGACCCGCTTCTACGCCGTGGATGCCGCGCGGGTGGGCATGTTCATCTTCCCTTTCGCTGCCGGCAACGTGCTGGGGCCCCTGCTGCTCGGGCCGCTGTTCGACCGCATCGGCCGCCGCCGCATGATCGCGGCAACCTATGCGCTGTCGGGCGTCGGCCTCGCGCTCACCGGCGTGGGCTTCCTCACCGACGTGCTCGATGCGACGACGCAGACCCTCGCCTGGTCGGCGGTGTTCTTCATGGCGTCCGCCGCCGCCAGCTCGGCCTACCTCACCGTCAGCGAGGTGTTCCCGCTGGAGATGCGCGCCATCGCGATTTCGATCTTCTATGCGGTGGGCACGGCAGTCGGCGGCTTCGCGGCACCGGCGCTGTTCGGCGTGCTGATCGAAACCGGCAGCCGCGCCAACGTGTTCGCCGGCTACCTGGTCGGCGCCGTGCTGGTGCTGGCGGCGGCGGTGGTCGCCTTGCGCTGGGGCGTGGACGCCGAGCGCAAGCCGCTGGAGGAAGTGGCGCCGCCGCTGGGGCTGGGCGGGCGGGAGCCTTAGTTCCCGGCCAGCTTGCGCAGCTCGTTGCGGTAGGCCACGTTGGCGGCCGTGCACATGGCCGTGCCGGCGGCCAGGCCGGCCAGGAAGCCGGCCACGGCTCCCGGAACGGCGCCCACGCCGGGGACCATCACGGTGCCGGCGCTGGCCATCATCGCCGCGCCGCCGCCGCCCATGGGCACGCCGGTGGTGACCGCGCAGCGCTTGGCGATCGACCAGAGGCTTTCGTGCTCGCGGTGGGAAATGATCCCGAGCTTGATCAACTCCCGGCGGAAGTCCTGGCTGATGTCGGACATGGGCCCTGCTCCTCTGCGTTGGTCTGGCCGCGCAGTCTAAGGCAGCAGGCCGCCGCGGTCGCAGGGGGCCTCAGGCGGCGCCGATCTCGGGGACCAGCGAGCCGGCCGGCTGGCCGTTCTTCAGGGCCGCGGTGAAGGTCAGCATGCGGTCGATCGGCAACCGGGCGCGCGCGCCGACGGCGGGATCGACGAAGACCTCGTTGGCGCCGGTCTCCAGCACGTGCGCCAGGCCGGCCAGGCCGTTCATCGCCATCCAGGGGCAGTGCGCGCAGCTCTTGCAGGTGGCGCTGTTGCCGGCCGTGGGCGCTTCGTAGAACACCTTGCCCGGGTTGAGCGTGCGCAGCTTGTGCATCATGCCCTTGTCGGTGGCGACGATGAACTCCCTGGCGTCCATCTCGCGCGCGGCCTTGAGGATGGCCGAGGTGGATCCCACGGCATGGGCCAGCGCCACCACGTCGGCCGGCGACTCCGGGTGCACCAGCACCCGGGCGCCGGGGTGCTCCTTCATCATCGCCTCGAGCTCGAAGGCCTTGAACTCGTCGTGCACGATGCACGAGCCGTTCCAGAACACCATGTCGGCGCCGGTCTCGCGCTGGATGTAGCCGCCCAGGTGGCGGTCCGGCGCCCACAGGATCTTGTGGCCCTTGTCCTTGAGCGCCGAGACGATGTCCAGCGCGCAGCTGGAGGTCACCAGCCAGTCGGAGCGCGCCTTCACGGCGGCGCTGGTGTTGGCGTAGACCACCACCGTGCGGTCCGGATGCCGGTCGCAGAAGGCGCTGAAGGCGTCGATCGGGCAGCCCAGGTCGAGCGAGCAGTTGGCGTCCAGGTCGGGCATCAGCACGCGCTTCTCGGGCGACAGGATCTTGGCCGTCTCGCCCATGAAGCGCACGCCGGACACCACCAGCGTCTGGGCCGGGTGGTCGCGGCCGAAGCGCGCCATCTCGAGCGAATCGCTGACGATGCCGCCGGTCTCCTCGGCCAGGTCCTGCAGGTCGGGATGCACGTAGTAGTGCGAGACCATGACCGCGTTGCGCTCCTTCAGCAGGCGCCGGATGCGGTCCATCAGTTCCAGCCGCTCGGCCGGGCCGGGCTCGGGCGGCACCCGCGCCCACGCGTGCCGCGTGTCGCACGTGTCGCCGACCGGCTGCTCGTACTCGACGTCCTTGATCGGAATCACCACCGAATTCATCCTAGTTCCTGCAGGCGCATCGAATAGTCCGTGGCCTTCACGTCCTTGGTCAGCGCCCCGATGGAAATGCGGTCGACGCCGGTTTCTGCAAGCTCGCGCACCCGGTCCAATGTCACGCCGCCGGAGATTTCCAGCACTGCCCGGCCAGCGTTGAGGCGCACGGCCTCGCGCAGCGTGGCCAGGTCCATGTTGTCCAGCAGGACCATGGTCGCGCCGGCGGCCAGCGCTTCCTGCAGCTGGGCCAGGTCCTCGACCTCGATCTCGACGAACGCGGCACCGGCGGCCGCCCGGGCGGCTGCCGCCAGCACCGGGGCGACGCCGCCGGCGGCCGCGATGTGGTTTTCCTTGATCAGCACCGCGTCGTACAGGCCGATGCGGTGGTTGGTGCCGCCGCCGGTGCGCACCGCGTACTTCTGCGCCAGCCGAAGGCCGGGCAGGGTCTTGCGGGTGTCCACGATGCGCGCGCGGGTGCCGGCCACGGCGGCCACGTAGGTGGCGGTCCGGGTGGCCACGGCGCTGAGCAGTTGCAGGAAGTTCAGCGCCGTCCGCTCGGCCGTGAGCAGCGAGCGGGCGCTGCCTTCGATCTCGGCCACCACCTGGTCGGCCGCGCTGCGCTGCCCTTCGCCGACGTGCCAGCGGATCGCCGCATCGGGGTCGAGCTGGCGGACGGCCGCGTCCACCCAGGGAGCGCCGCACAACACCGCCGCCTCGCGCGCCAGGATGCGGGCACGCGCCCGCGCCTGCGCCGGCACCAGCGCCGCGGTGAGGTCGCCCGCGCCGACGTCCTCGGCCAGCGCGCGCGCCGCGTCGTCCCGCGCCAGCTCGGCCACGGCAGCGGGGCTGAAATCGAATCCATGCATCCGGTCGAGCATAGCCGGATCGCCATGCCTGGGTCGGGACCGAGGCTGACGCGCGTCAACGGGACGGCGCATGACAATCCGGCCCATGGACACGTACTCCGAGAAAGCGCCGAGCCGGGCCGAGGTGGAGGCCTGGACCGGCCCGGCGGTGCTGGATTTCGGCACCAACTGGTGCGGCTGGTGCCGCGGCGCCCTACCCAAGATCGCGCAGGCACTGTCGGCCCACCCCGGCATCCGCCACGTCAAGGTGGAAGACGGTAGCGGCCGGCCGCTGGGCCGCTCCTTCGGCGTGAAGCTGTGGCCCACGCTGGTGTTCCTGCGCGACGGGCAGGAAGTGACGCGGCTGGTGAGGCCGGGGGACGCGGAAGCGATCAGCCGAGCGCTGGAGCAGATCGCCTGAACGGCGGCCGTCAGTCCGCCGCGAAGCAGTACATCAGGCCGGCTCCGCCGGTGCGGGCCAGCTGGGGCAGGCCGCATCCGTGCGTGACCGCGGTGCCCTTCTCCGTCGGCGATAGCGCTTCAAGCGCGGCCATTCGCCCCGCAGGCTCACTGCCAGGGCATTTCGGCCGTCGGGTCGCGCCCCATCAGGCGGGCCACGGCCTGCTCCGGGGCCAGGCGGCCGTCCAGCAGTTCCACCACGCTCTGCGTGATCGGCATCTCGATTTTCAGGCGGGCCGCTCGCGCCGCCACCGTGCGGGCGCTGTAGACGCCCTCGGCCACGTGGCCCAGCGAATCCAGCGCCTGTTGCAGGCTGCGGCCCTGCGCCAGCAGCAGCCCGACCTTGCGGTTGCGGCTGAGGTCCCCGGTGGCGGTGAGCACCAGGTCGCCCAGGCCCGACAAGCCCATGAAGGTCTGCGCCCGGGCACCCAGGGCCACGCCCAGCCGGGTCATCTCGGCCAGTCCGCGGGTGACCAGGGCCGCGCGCGCATTGAAGCCCAGGGACAGGCCGTCGCACAGGCCGGTGGCAATCGCCAGCACGTTCTTGACGGCGCCGCCGACCTCGGCGCCGACGATGTCGTCATTGCCATAGACCCGCAGCGCCGGTCCGTGCAGGGCCTCCACGAGGGCGTCACGCACCTCCGCGTGGGCACTGGCCGCCACCAGTGCGGTGGGCTGGCCGCGCGCCACTTCGAGCGCGAAGCTGGGGCCCGTCAGCACGCCGCCGGCCAGCCGCGGCGCCACCTCGGCCTGGATCTCGTGCCCCAGCAGGCCCGTGTCCGCCTCGAACCCCTTGCACAGCCACGCGAGTGGCGCGCGGCAGTCCGCCAGCGCACCGAGCAGGGCGCGCAAGCCCGCCATCGGTGTCGCCACGATCACCAGGTCCTGGCCGATGGCGAGTTCGCCGGACGGCGTTCCGGCAGCGATGCGCAGCGTCGCCGGCAGCGGCACGCCGGGGAGATAGCGCCGGTTCTCGTGCTGCTGCTGCAGGGCGGCAGCCTGGGCCTGGTCGCGCGCCCACAGGGTGACGGTGTGCCGCCCGCAGGCACTGAGGGCCAGGCCCGTGCCCCAGGCGCCGGCGCCGAGCACGAGCAGCTTCATGGCCGCGCCCGCCGCCTCAGGCGGAGGTGACGATGGACGGCGCCTGGTCCTGTTGCAGCTGGGCCTGCTGCTGCTCGTACATGGCCTGGAAGTTGATCTCGGCCAGGTGCACCGGCGGGAAGCCGGCACGGTTGACGATGTCGGCCACGTTGCCGCGCAGGTAGGGGTAGACGATCTGCGGGCAGGCGATGCCGAGGATGGCGCTCATCTGCTCTTCCGGAACGTTGCGGATCTCGAAGATGCCGCCCTGCTTCACCTCGACCAGGAACACGGTGCGGTCCTTGATCTTGGTGGTGACGGTGGCCGTCACGCAGACTTCGAAAATGCCCTCGACCGCCTGGGCGGCTTCCACCCCGAGCTGGATGTCCACCGAGGGCTGCTCCTGCTCCAGCAGGATGGCGGGCGAATTCGGCTGCTCGAGCGAGGCCTCCTTGAGGTAGACGCGCTGGATCTGGAAGACGGGGTCCTGGGAGTCGGCCATGGTGTGTGCTTTCGTGCGTGAAAAGGAAAGGCCCGCCGGGTGCAACCGAAGCGGGCCGATGCAGGAAGAATTATCTCAGTTCTCCACCGCCCGCCATCCCGCCGCCATGCACGAGCGACCCTGGCTGGGTCCAGTGCCGCCGCGGGACCTGCTTTGCCGGGCCGCAGGCGCTTCGGGGTGGTCCTTGGCTTCAGGCCGAGCCGTTGAGCAACGGCAGCAGGCCGCCGCGGCTGTCCAGCGCCATCAGGTCGTCGCAGCCCCCCACATGGGTGTCGCCGATGAAGATCTGCGGCACGGTGCGCCGGCCGGTGATCTCCATCATGCGCAGGCGCTCCTGCGGCTGGGTGTCGATGCGGATCTCGTTGATGCTCTCCACCCCGCGCGCCTTCAGGATCTGCTTGGCCCGGATGCAGTAGGGGCAGACGGCGGTGGTGTACATGGTGACGTCTTGCATTCGGTGGTCGGTCTTTCGGGTCATGCTTTCTCGACCGGCAGGTTAGCCTCTTTCCAGGCCTTCAGCCCGCCGCCCAGGACTTGGGCCTTCTCGTAACCCAGCTTCCTGGCGGTGGCCAGCGCGCGGTTGGCGCGCGCGCCGCTGGCGCAGACCAGCAGCACCGGCAGCGACTTGTTCTTCACCGCCTCGGGCAGGCGCTGCTCGAGCTGGCCCAGCGGAATGTTGCGGGCGCCCCCGATGTGGCCCTGGGCGAACTCCTCGGCCTCGCATACGTCCACCACCACCGCCTTCTCGCGGTTGATCAGTTGCACGGCCTGGGGGGCCGTCAGCCCGCCTCCCACGCCGCCCTGCACCATCGGCCACAGCAACAGCGCGCCGGAGGCGAATGCCACGGCGAACAGCACCCAGTTGTCGATCACGAAATCCATGTCTTCCTTGCCTGCACGCCCCGCGGGCGCAAAACCGGGATTCTAGAATCCGGCCTTTTGCCCGGCCCCCGGACCCCCGCCATGTACAAGCTCGTGCTGGTTCGCCACGGCGAATCGACCTGGAACCTCGAAAACCGCTTCACCGGCTGGACCGACGTGGACCTCACGCCCACCGGGGTGGAGCAGGCCAAGACGGCCGGCCGCCTGCTCAGGGCCGAGGGCTACGAGTTCGACATCTGCCACACCAGCGTGCTCAAGCGCGCCATCCACACCCTGTGGCACTGCCTGGACGAGATGGACCGCCAGTGGCTGCCCACGGTCAAGTCCTGGCGCCTGAACGAGCGCCACTACGGCGCCCTGCAGGGCCTGAACAAGGCCGAGACGGCCAAGAAGTTCGGCGACGAGCAGGTGCTGGTCTGGCGCCGCAGCTACGACATTCCGCCGCCGGCGCTGGAGCCCGGCGATCCCCGCAGCGAGCGCAGCGACCCCCGCTACGCCCGCCTGGCCCCCGGCGAGGTGCCGCTGACCGAATGCCTGAAGGACACGGTGGCGCGCGTGCTGCCGTTCTGGAACGAGGCGATGGCCCCCGCCATCCGCTCCGGCAAGCGGCTGCTGGTGTCGGCCCACGGCAATTCGATCCGGGCCCTGGTCAAGTACCTGGACGGCATCTCGGACGCCGACATCGTGGGCCTGAACATCCCCAACGGCATCCCGCTGGTCTACGAACTGGATGCCGACCTGCGGCCGATCCGGCACTACTACCTGGGGGATGCGGAGGCCGCCGAGAAGGCCGCCGCGGCGGTCGCCAACCAGGGCAAGGGTTAGTGCTGACTCAGCCGTTGGGGCTTTTTACACGCCGGGCCGCGCTCTTCCGGAACCCGCGGGTAAGCGCGGCGTCATAGTGTCTTCTCAGGTGTATATTGAATCGTCGAGAGGACTTCAGGTTTCGCATGCGACACAAACTCAAGATTGCCGGCTGGGTCTCCGTCGGGGCACTGGCCGGCGCCCTGACCACGGTCTCGCTGCAGACCGTCGCGCGCGGCTCCCTGGCGCCGCTGCCGCTGGAGGAACTGCAGCAGTTGGCCGCCGTCTTCGGCATGGTCAAGAGCGACTACGTCGAGCCCGTGGACGACAAGAAGCTGATCACCGATGCCATTTCCGGCATGGTGGCCAGCCTGGACCCGCACTCGCAGTACTTCGACAAGAAGTCCTTCAAGGAATTCCGCGAGGGCACGTCCGGCCGCTTCGTCGGCGTCGGCATCGAGATCACCCAGGAGGACGGGCTGGTCAAGGTGGTCTCGCCGATCGAAGGCACGCCCGCGTTCCGCGCCGGCCTCAAGACCAACGACCTGATCACCAAGATCGACGACACGATGGTCAAGGGGCTGTCGCTGTCCGAGGCGGTCAAGAAGATGCGCGGCGAGCCCAACACCAAGGTCACGCTGACGATCTTCCGCAAGGACGAGAACCGCAGCTTCCCCGTCACCATCACCCGCGAGGAGATCAAGACGGTCTCGGTCAAGGGCAAGGTGGTCGAGCCGGGCTACGGCTGGATCCGCCTGTCGCAGTTCCAGGAGCGCACGGTCGACGACTTCGTCAAGAAGGTCGACGAGATCTACAAGCAGGAGCCGAACCTCAAGGGCCTGGTGCTCGACCTGCGCAACGACCCGGGCGGCCTGCTCGACGCGGCGGTGGCGATTTCGGCCGCCTTCCTGCCCGAGAACGTCACGGTGGTCACCACCGACGGCCAGCTGTCCGAGAGCAAGTCGGTCTACAAGGCGGCGCCGGAGTTCTACCAGCGCCGCTCCGGAAGCGATCCGCTGCGCAACCTGCCGGCCGCCCTCAAGACGGTGCCGCTGGTGGTGCTGGTGAACG